>NC_004722.1:2083333-2763750 GCF_000007825.1 Bacillus cereus ATCC 14579
ATGACAAATAATACGGCTGTAATAATAAATTGTTTTTTCGCTACACCTGTTTTCTTAATAACAGATAAGATTGCTAGAACAAGGAAGAATATAAATAGAATGAAACTTAAAGTAGAAAAAAACTGCGACGACGGGGTGTTCCGATTTTGTTGTACCGGCCGTTATTAATATAATAGAAATCATAAAAAGAATAACGGTAGGACGTCCATATTGTTTTGCTTTTCCATTTTTCTTAAAGAATGAAATAATACATAAGATTAAAAGAATAAAAGCAATAAAAAATAAAGCTGCACC
The DNA here is from genome assembly GCF_000007825.1 of Bacillus cereus ATCC 14579. Classification (NCBI taxonomy): domain Bacteria; kingdom Bacillati; phylum Bacillota; class Bacilli; order Caryophanales; family Bacillaceae; genus Bacillus; species Bacillus cereus. Next base: position 2,083,628 of record NC_004722.1, read on the forward strand.
AATATTACTTAAAATCGTCATTTTCATACCTCCATTTGTAAGATTCTTCTTATTGATTATATAGGAACTTATTGGATATTACACGTTTTATATAAATTTAGAAAGTTAATATTTTTACTAGACTTATAAACATTTATTTTGTATATAAGGAAAAATAGATATATTTCCTATTACGTTTTGAAAGAGATTTCATAAATTATAGTATATCGATTGAAAGGAGGAGATTTGAATGGAATTTCAATTGTTGGTAACTTGTATATTACAAGAAGGTAATGCTTACTTTTTAGTAACGAAGGTAGACGATGTTATTACGTTAAAAGTACCGATTACTGCGGGAGTAGCAGGTTTATTTTTAGCTTTAGGTGTACCAAGATGTTCTTAATTTAAATCTCTATAGTAGAAGGGGAAGGGACATGCCTTCCTTTTCTACTATTACATAATATAATTATGTAAACTTAAATATCATATTTGTGATAGCACGTTTGAAATGGACATGCATATACTATAATGTTTCATTGGATGTTAGCGGTGAAAGGTAGTTTTAATAAGTGCATCCAGTGATGTTTTTAAGTTATGAAAATAAAAGAGGTGCTATTATATATGAAAAGAAAAACATTTGATATTCCAGTTACATTGCGAAGAGAGTGGTTTTTACTAGAGTTAGCTTATTTAACGAAAAAATATGGAATTGAAATTGCAACTAGCAAAATGGATGCTGCACCGTTTTTAAGAGATCAAGTTACAGAATCAAAGATAGGGAAAGGGTTACAATACGATAAATATGATGATGAATATATAATTGAAAATTAAAGGGTAACAACAAAATTAAATTAATTTATAACAAAGTATATAATAAAGCAGATTCTAAATATAGAATCTGCTTTATTATGAAGTACTTGTAGTCAACTAACCTCTTTCTAGTGTTTTTCCTACATATTTCTCTTGCGTTATTCCAAAAGATTCACGAAGAATGCGAGCATAATCTTTAGATTCTATTGGTCGTTTATTTTTAGTGCCTTTAAAGGTTTCTGTATAATTTTTATTTGTTAATGATATGTGACCATAAGTAGTTAATTTACAAGTGATAGCCCCTTTATTAAAAGGAGATTCTTTATGCTCTACAATCACTTTTTGAATGTTATTCACTTTTTTCTCATCTATTGGATCTACAGTGAAAGCATAGCCTATTTTCCATTCGTTTGAAGGTTCAGATTGTAAGAAACTTGTAGATTCCCCGTTAGCCCCTTTTCTCATTTCTAAAATATGCGTACCTTTTCGAGTATTTCGCTTACGAATTCGATATTCTCCTGTTTGAGAGGAGATGACTTCTCCGTTAAAAGGGACTGGATGTAAAGGGAGATGAGATGCAAAACCTGCATCCACAACATAATCTTTATCCTCATGACTTAATATGATAATGACATGACCATCATCGGGTTTCCATTTATTATCGTACAGATCATAAACAGTACCGGCTACTTTGTATACTTGAAACCCACAATCAATTAAAAAATAATACAATAAGGAGTTTAATTCATAACAAAGTCCACCTCGTTTTTGAATAAGTAACTTTTCTATTAAGTTATCTTTTGAGATATTTTTAATAGTACCAGCCATAATATCAAGATTTTCATAGGGGAGAATCATTCCCATTTTTAAGAGAATTTCATCTAAATCATCAAATGTTATTTCTTTTGCAGGAATTTTTAAGCGTTTAAAAAACTCCTTTTGTAAATTGGTCATCATAAAGTATTCTCCTTTCTTTTTACAGAATTTTCTTCTGCTCACCGATAGGTTAGTACTTCTAAAAAGTTAATTCAAGTGCGCGGAAATTATCATAATATATGTTTCTGGAAATGTGATTGTTTTTTCTGAAATTTCAGTTTAATTTTTAATTGTAGGAAAGTCTTATAATATAAGCTCCTTTAAAATTAGTTTGTATTTAATGAAAAGAAAGTACAGATCTTTATTATATTTTTAAATAACTAACTAGTAATAAAATGTTTTTTCACTAAAATTTTTTCAAGATTTGTATGCTTTATATAAACAATATTGATTTAAAAAATATCTGGATGTAGCTAAGTAAACAATTATTGAGAAACTTTTTTGTCGTATTCTATCAAAAGGAAGAGGTAGAAACAAAGAGAATAACGAGAGTTAAGAAAGAGGGTATACAACTAGTAACCTTCTAAAAATAGGGCTAACATCTTTTTAAAATAAAAGATTAGCTATTATTAAGGAAGGGAAAATATAAAATATTATAAAGAACACCTTCTTTCAAAAAAATAGGGGGAGTAATATGCGACTGATGAGAAGATGTGTGGCCTTACTAATTGTATTTTTTATCATGGCTCCAACGATTAGCACAAATGTACAGGCAGAAGTTGTAAAAGAGCTTGGAAAGGGGTTTCCTGATACAGAAGTATTCACACCTGGAGAATGGTTTTTAGGCCAAAAACCTGCTAATTATGATGAGAATAAACCGCCAATTCTCTTTGTACAAGGAAGAAATGGTAATGCTGATAGTTGGTATGGAAAGACAGTATATCATGATATAAATGATATGTATGATTATGCTTTAAAAGCAGGCTATCAAACAGTGTTTATACAATTGTATGATGCTGCGGGGAAAGGTTCGGCTAGTCAGTGGGATAACGGAAAATTGTTAGCACAAAAACTGGAAGAAATATATAATCATTTCGGTAAAAAAGTTAATATTGTAGCGCATAGTAAAGGTGGTATTGATACACAAGCCGCATTAGTTGAATATGGTGCGAATCGATTTGTTGGAAATGTTATTACACTTGCTACACCGCATCACGGCTCAAATTTAGCAGATTTGTCATATAGTTGGTGGGCAGGGTGGCTTGCTTCTATATTAGGTCAAAAAGATGATGGTACGTACTCGTTACAAATAGGTGAAATGGCAAAGTTTCGTTCAATAATAGATAACAACCCAGCAGCTAAATTAAACCGTTACTATACGGCTACTGGAACTAGCTGGGGGCCAACATTTTCTGCATTATCTATGGGTGGGTTATATTTATCATCGTACGGTTCAAATGATGGACTAGTAAATGAATGGAGTGCCAAGCTATCGTACGGTACACATTTATTTACAGATTCCAGATTTGATCATGACAATATAAGAAAAGGATCAGCTGTTTTTGCACGAATTGAACCATATTTACGTACGACAAATGTGGGATTACCAGCTTTAGTAGCATCCAGCACTAGTTCAAATGAAAATCTAGAACAATTAAATACAACTTCAAATCAAAATATTTTAGGAGGCGAATTACCACAAAATCAGTGGATAGAGCAAAGTATTTCTGTTGATAAAAAGGCTGAAGGAATAGTTTCTGTACTAACTGCTTCTTCTGATGTTGAAGTACAAATGGTATCTCCAAAAGGAAAAATCTATGCAAATAAAGATAGCGCTATAACTACTAGTGAAGGCGAATCTTTCTTTAATGGGGCGACAATTAGAACATTTAAGTTTGATAAATTGGAAGTAGGCGAATGGAAAATCAAAATGATGGCGAAGCAGTCGAAAGATGCATATTTAGTTGTAAGCGATTACAAGGGTGGCGCGCCATTTGTTCTTCAAATGCCTACAAAAGTTAAAGTAAATAAACCTGAGTATAAACTGAAAAAATCACCTGTAGCACCTGAAATGAAAGGGGATCTTTCCATAACAGTAAGAGTCGTTAATAAAGAAGGTAAGTTAGTCTCTGAATTTAATGAATTACAAAATGTTAATACGAATACATTTACAGGTGCTTTGAAAGATATAAAACAACCGGGAGTATATAACGTTACGATGGATATAAAAGGGATGAATAAAGAAGGAAAATCATATAATCGTACGATTGTTAAGTCGGTTTATGTAGAGAAATAAGGAAGAATAAATAAGTATAATAAAAAAGTGCAGAAATCTTGTGTTAGAAAGAATTCTGCACTTTTTTTGCGTGATGAAAGATAATAAAAGTCGAAGAAAACTGTTATTCAATAAAAAAAGATGCTGAAATAGCATCTGAATGTAAAGAAATAATATTAACTTAGTTTTGTAACTGTTAATTCAACTGAATTTATACCATTGTCACAAGTTACAATACTTTGACGATTAAAACCACTATTATTTCTAAGTTGAAGAGTTGAATTAGCAGGCACTGTAACAATCGTTTCGCCAACGAGTTGAAGACATTCGTTATTTGATGAAGTATTCATTTGAATAGCGAAGTCACCTTGACTATTAGCAAGTGGATTGTTATTTAAAAATATAGTTATGACTGGGATATGTGGAAATACAGGATTTAAAGTAGTATTAATACTGGAAATGAACGAAACTCTATAATCACCAAATTGTCTAAAGTGTATAGTAGTAGGATTTAGTAAGGAAACGCCTCCTGCTAAAGGTCCAACGTGATTAAATGGAAAAGGATCGCCAAAAGGAACAGTTATAAATTCAGTTTGCCAAAAAGTTCCGTATGCAGGACAGCTGCGTTTATGTGAATGGTCACATGAACATTTTTTATACGAGTTTGAAGAATGATAGTATGAACCCAATATATTACCTCCTATTCTTAATAAATTAAAACCACATAGTAGTTTATGAAGGTGAATCACAATTGGCGTGTATGCTTGTACTATAAAAGGAGATAGATGTGGAATATAAAGTGGTCAAATGATGAAATGTAGTATTTGGGTATTACCTGTAACACCTTTTGAAGATGATAAGGTTCATAATTTGATAGAAAAATAAATGGAATTTCTAAATAGATTGAAGTAACGAGGAAACGTTTATCTCACTATTTTCCGAGCAGTAAGACTCCCATCTCAAAATTCAGCGAAAGCAAAGAAGTTAGGTGGGGATGAACAAAACCCCCACTCATTAAAGTTTCACTTTACTATATTAATTTCATCTGACAAACAGCAATATTATCTTTCGCTGTATGGATGTTATCATTTGGTGAAGTTATGGCATTTAACTGTATGTATATTAGGTTATTCAGTTTATTTTTTTATTTGCGTAGCTGAGCAGGAAGGAGTCAGAAAATATAGAATAATGTACATATGAAGCATCGTTTGTTTTTGGTGTGAATAGTAATTAAAGATACGCTAAAATATTTAAAATTGTAACGAAAGAGAGATTAAATAATAGAGGGAGCAACTTACATGGAAAATATATTAAAGGTATCTTCAAAATCAAGCCCAAATTCAGTCGCGGGTGCAATAGCGGGTGTACTAAGAACAAGTGGTAATGTGGAAATTCAAGCGATTGGGGCTGGAGCTATAAATCAAGCGATTAAAGCAATTGCGATTGCAAGAGGGTTCGTCGCTCCAAGTGGTATTGACTTAGCCTTCGTACCAGCATTTCAAGAGATTTCTATCAATAATGAAGATAGAACAGCGATTAAATTAATTGTAGGTCCTAGAAAGAAAAGGTCTTAGTAGAAGAGAGTGTTACTATAAGGGGAAAAGACCAATAGACTTCCCATGTTAGATACGTTATTTTATGTAACCGATCCTTGGGTGTGGACATGGCATTATGCCGGACGCATGTCTGTTAAGTTTTCCTTAAACTTAGCGAGTGTTCTAGATACTTAAAAATGCCAAATCCTTTGTGACATAAGGGATTTGGCATTTTTGATGTTTTTAAAAATAAACAACCCTAAAACTGCTCATTTAGAAGATTTAGTTTTAGTAGCGGCCATTGAACGTTTTTATGATAGTTTACCTGATAAATAGAAGAGTTTACCAATGAAAAGTAACTGGGGGATTCAAAAAATGAATCAAACTATTTTAGAGAAAGTCCTAAAATTTCGGGATGATAGGAACTGGAAGCAGTTCCACAATCCTAAAGATTTAGCTATTTCTCTTTCTTTAGAGGCGAGTGAGTTGTTGGAGAATTTTCAGTGGAAAAGCAGTGAGGAAGCTGTAGAAACAAAAAAAGAAGACATGAAAGATGAGTTGGCAGATCAATTGGATATTGACTTAGAAGAGATTATTATAAACAAAATAGAAAAAATAATAAAAAATATCCAGTAGAGAAATCTCGAGACTCTAAAAAGAAATATAATGAAATTTAAAAAAGGTGGAATTAAATATGTTATATCTTTTTACTGCAAGTAATGATAGTGCTATAAAAAATTTGGAAGCTACTATTGAAAAAATATATCCTATTTCTACATGTTTAGCAGATTTAGATGCCGATACAGTAACTAAACTTAAAGATAATGAATTACATGAGAATGTATGTATGTGGGGAGCAACTCCTGGTTCTTCAAATGTTGATAGATGGGAAAAGTTAAAAGAGGGTGACAGGATTTTAGCATATTCTAAAGGGGAATTTAAGTTTTTCGGGACAATTTTTGCTAAGACTCATAACCCAGATGTGGCTAGAAAAATTTAGAAAACAAACGATAAGGATGAAACTTGGGAATACATCTATTTTATTAAGGACCTAAAACCTGTAAACATTAAAGCAATCGAATTCGCAGCTTTCTTTGGCTACAAATTGAACCATACACCACAAGGATTTACTAATATTGATTCGGATTTTAGTAAAGTAAAGATTGCAGAAGAAGAGAAATCGGAAAATCGAAAAAAAACTAAAATGGAATCTGGTAGGGAAGTATGGCCTCGTGATCCGAAAAAAGCTAAACAAGCTATTAAACAGGCAGAATTTAAATGTGAAATAGATGACACACATGAAACATTTGTATCGGAAGCCAGCCGAAAAAATTATATGGAGGCCCATCATCTAATACCGTTAAGAATGCAACATGATTTTGAAAATAGTTTAGATGTTGTTGGAAATATAGTTAGTATATGTCCGAACTGTCATAGGTTGATTCATTATGGAAGAGACAAAGATAAGAAAAAAGTTTTAGAACTTCTCTTTGAATAAAGAAAAGATTCTTTGAAGAAGTTCGGTATTGAGGTATTTCTCAAAGAGCTATTTGGATACTATGGAATTCTAAAATAAGAATATTCATAGCTATACGGAAGGTAGAATGTTTCATACTTAAACATAGGTATTATTGTGATGGAAATTTAAATTTCGTCTTTTGAAAGTATCAATAATTTGTATTATTTTTATAGGGTTATATATTTTTCTTTTGCTCTGCTGTATAGCAGAGCTCTTTTTTTGTCGTACAAAAGCCACCTATATATGTGAAGTGCACCCCAATTGTTAGGCTGTGTCTAACAATTGGGGTGCACTTCAGTCCTGTCGGGCGGCTTCTTTTAATTTATATTCACCAATTCATCAAACTTAAACTTAGTATTCAAACCAAAAGCATCTGTACAATATATAGTTTTCGTCATCGGTTCAATATGTAATACATTTATGTACATGTCTTGCACCATTCCATCACGATAGTATGAGATATGTATTTCTTCTTCCTCGTGAAAAGATTGCATTAACGCTCTTTCTATTCGTTCCATAGTATCTTGTGTTAAAAAAGGTTTAGGTACTTTATATTGTTCCTCAAACATTCTATGTATTTCCTCGTATTGCTCCGGTATTGAAGCAAACGGATTCCATTTCACCATACCTCTTCCACATACTACAGGAAAGCCGTTATATTCCATGATGTAATACCTCACTTTTGTTTTTTTAACTCCACTACAAACAAGCGTGTGTTCTTTTTTGGGGTTTGAAAAGGGACCATTTTGTTAACATGAATATTCAAAAATAATTTTTTCAAGTTAGAATATTCAAAAACTTATTTATGCAAACAAGCATGTCATGATAACATTTAACAAAAGGGGGTAGAAGTAGATGAGTGTTGACATTATTTCTAAAGAAGAAATCACAAAATTATTAAACGACTGGTATCAAGCTATGATTTCACAACGTGTATTACAGTCTCAGAAAATAAAAGAAGATATTGCAAATAAAATCAATAATATTAAGGAAGACCAAACAATATTAGTCTACTACGCTTTATTGAATGCACGGTATAAACTGCTAATTCGGGATATGGATAGTACAAAAGATATTCTGGACAAAATCGAGCCTTTACCAGAGTCTACAGAAACATTTTTAGAGTACTATCATCATTTATTTAAAGCAATTTACGCTATTAATAAAGCAAACCATAGTGAAGCAAGAATGCAATTTGAAAAAGCTGAAACGTTTTTAGAGTACATGCATGATGAAATTGAAAAAGCTGAATTTAATTATTGGCTTGCAGTCCATTACTATCACGTATTAAAACCGATCCTAGCAGTTCAATTTGCTACAAAGGCGAATGAAGTATTTTCAATTAGTCCAGGGTATGAATTAAAAACTGCAGCATGCTTAAATACTTTAGGAATGGCACACATTCGACTAAATGAATTCGAAAGTGCAGAGGAATATTTACTTTCAGCACTAGGTACCTTCCAAAAATCTAATGATGAACTTCTTATTAAACGAGTTAAGCATAATTTAGGACTTTTATACGCAAGTCAAAACATGCCAGAGTTAGCAATTAAACACTTAGAGGATTCATTAGAAAATAACGCTAAAACTATGTTTCTTTTAGCAAGAGAACATTTTAAGTTAGGTTATAGTCATATCGCTAATGAATATATTGAGAATGGCTATAAGATTAGCGACTTATGTTATCGTCATCATTTCCGAATTTTAAAAGCAGTACATAACTATGTACCGCAAGAAGAATTAGAAAATGTGGTTATAGAAGGTATTTCGTATTTTGAAAAAGAAGAATTATATGATTGGGTAAAAGAATATGCTTCTCTTTTAGGTGAAATATTCTATGGTTCAGAAAATCACAGAAAAGCAAGCAAGTATTTGCACATCGCTTTAGATGCAGACAAAAAGAGCATAGAAAGAAGGGCGCTAAAATGAAAAAAGCAATCTTATTAATGATGATGTTATCCGCTGTTTTTACTTTTGGTCTTACTAATGCAAAAGACATACCACAAAACGAAGCAATTGAAGTGTTTATGGATCATGGAGAACATATTTAAAACCTTAAGGAAGAGGGCGCTTATAGTGTCCTCTTTTTAATATCTATTATTTATATAATGAGGTTGCAGGTACGTCTTTTGGTTATTGTTTGATAAACGTAAGATGTTTCTAAAAATGTGTATACAAAGGTGTATTTTTGTACTGTATATGTTCACGTACTATATAAAAAAGTATGAAAATCTATAAAAATAATTATTTCAATAAAATTTGTTTTAGATATTAAAAAGTGCCAAAACCCTTGTGGTATAAGGGGTTTGGCACTTTTGTGTTTTTTATATTTTATCAAATAAACAACCCTAAAACTGCTCATTCTTCTCCCAAGATTCAACGATATAATGAGCAATCGTCGGATTGAAGCCTTTACCAACTAAAAACATAATTGCAGCAACTTCTGTTAATGCGTGTTCGTGTGATGTATGTTTTGCTTCATTTAAACCGTAATCTACCCATGGTTTTACGAAATCTAGTACAGGTTTCTTGAAAGGTAAAAATTGTGTACCGACAACTTGTTGAATTTGTTGTTGTGTTGGTTCAGTAATTGGTCCAGGTGGTAAGATTTGTGGTTGTGTAATGTCTAGTGTTGGTCCGGGCGGTAAAATTTGTGGCTGAGTTGGATCTATTGTTGGTGGTTTAGGTGGTGAGACACGTGCGTCGTAGTTTGGTTGATACATTTGTTGTTGATATTGCGGTTGTTGTGGTTGAGTTGTGTATGGGTTTTGTGGTGCTGCATATGGATTTTGTTGATATTGTTGTTCTTGGTTTTGTGGTGCTACATATGGATTTTGTTGATATTGTTGTTCTTGGTTTTGTGGTGCTGCATATGGATTTTGTTGATATTGTTGTTCTTGGTTTTGTGGTATTACATATGGATTTTGAGGATATCGCTGTTCTTGATTTTGTGGTGCTGCATATGGATTTTGAGGATATTCATAATTTGGACGTGTGTCATATGGATTTTGTTGAAATTCAGTTTCTTGGTTTTGCGTTGTTGCATATGGGTTTTCGTCATATTGTTGCTCTTGCTGTTGTAACTCTTGTTCTTCGTATTGTTCTGTGTATCTCTGTTCTTGTTGTTGAGGATACAATGGTTGCCTTGGATAAGGCGGTTGATTATTATAGAACATGTTTATTCCTCCTTCATGATGATGCCTACCACCTAGTGTATGGGCGGACAAGAAAATATGTGATGAAAAAATGCGGGCGTGTTACAATAAGTAACTGGGTGAAGATAAAATGACAAAACAAGAAAAAATTCAAAAAACAATTACTTTTGTAAAACATATTTTAGAAAAAGATGCGAGTGGGCATGATTGGTATCATATTGAACGTGTACATAAAATGGCGATTTCTTTATCTGAGCAAGAAGGTGGAAATCGTTTTATAATTGAAATGGCAGCATTACTTCACGATGTGGCAGATGAAAAGCTAAATGAAAGTGAAGAAGCAGGAATGAAAAAAGTTTCTGATTGGTTAGAAGAGCTACGTGTTGAAGAAGAGGAAAGTAAACATATTCTTCATATCATCGCCAATATGTCTTATAAAGGTGGCCATGGCGGCACAGTAGAGTCACTTGAAGGGAAAATTGTTCAAGATGCGGATCGTTTAGATGCTCTTGGTGCAATAGGAATTGCTCGTACATTTGCATATGGCGGGGCGAAAGGGAGATTAATGTATGACCCAACTATTCCACCGCGTGAAGAAATGACGAAAGAAGAGTATAGAAAAAATAATGATCCATCTTTAAATCATTTTTATGAAAAACTTTTGAAATTAAAAGATTTAATGAATACGAATGCAGCAAAACAAGAGGCTGAAATTCGTCATCTTTATATGGAACAGTTTATTGAACAATTTATGAAAGAGTGGAATGCACAAATATGAAAATGTTAACTGTGGAGAACTTATCAAAATCATATGGAGAAAAGCCGTTATTTGATGGATTATCATGTAGTATTACAGAAGGACAACGTGTCGGAATTATTGGTGTAAACGGAACAGGTAAATCGACATTATTAAAAATTATTGCGGGATTAGAAACTCCTGATACAGGTGATATGACGCATTCACGAGGGTATACAATTAGTTATTTATCACAGCAACCAGAGTTTGATGAAAAACTGACAGTATTAGAGCAAGTGTTCCATGGTGATACACCTTTAATTCGTCTTCTTCGTGATTATGAAAAAGCACTATTAAATATTGAAAAAGATCCAAGTAATGAAAAAGTGCAGGAACAATTATTTGCAGTGCAGCAACGTATGGATGCAATGAGTGCATGGGAAGCAAATGCAAATGCGAAATCTCTTTTAACGAAATTAGGAATTACGGACTTCACTGCAATTGTTGGGAATTTATCTGGTGGACAGAAAAAACGTATCGCAATGGCACAATGTTTTATTGAAACACCGGATTTATTAATTTTAGACGAGCCTACGAACCATCTTGACCACGAGACAGTTGAATGGTTAGAAGAATATTTAGCGAGATATACAGGTTCGGTATTACTTGTAACCCATGATCGTTATTTCTTAGATCGTGTGACGAATCGTATTTTTGAATTAGATAATGGTAAACTATATAGCTACGAAGGAAACTATAGTACATTTTTAGAAGCGAAAGCACTTCGTGAAGAGCAAGAATTGGCACAAGAATCGAAACGCCAAAATTTATATCGTCGTGAACTTGCTTGGATTCGTCGTGGTGCAAAAGCCCGTTCTACGAAACAAAAGGCGCGTATTCAGCGTTTTGATGAGCTAAAGGCACAAGAAGGACCAGCTGCAAAACAGTCAGTTGATATTGCACTAAGCGGAAGTCGTCTAGGAAAGAAAGTACTTGAGTTAAAAGATGTAACGAAAAAATTTGGCGATAAGACGGTATTACATAATTTTAATCATATTGTGAAACCGGGTGATCGTATCGGAATTATTGGGGCGAATGGAAGTGGGAAATCTTCCCTATTAAATATGCTTGCAGGTAAGTTATCTCCTGATAGTGGTGAAGTGGAAGTAGGACAAACCGTAAAAGTTGCTTATTATACGCAAGAAAATGAAGAGATGAATTTAAATCAGCGTATGATTGAATACATTAAAGAGATTGCAGAAGTTATTCATACGACAGATGGAAAAGTAATTGGTGCATCTCAAATGTTAGAACGTTTCTTATTCCCGACGCATTCACATGGTACACCACTTGGTAAACTATCTGGTGGTGAAAGAAGACGTTTATATTTATTACGTATTTTAATGGGAGAACCAAACGTACTTTTACTTGATGAACCTACGAACGATCTAGATACACAAACATTAACAGTACTAGAAGATTATTTAGAAGATTTCCCAGGTGTCGTTTTAACTGTATCGCATGACCGTTACTTCTTAGATAAAGTAGTAGATGAACTGTTCATCTTTACTGGCGGAGGCGAAGTGCGTGAGTTTCTAGGTAGTTATACAGATTATTTAGAAATGGAAAAAACGAGAGAACTTATGGAGAAAGCGGAAGTTCAAAAAGAGAAAAAAGTTGTAGAAGAAGCTCCAAAACAACAACGTAAACGTAAACTTTCATACAATGAACAGCGTGAATGGGAAACGATTGAAGATACAATTGCCGAACTTGAAGAGAAAATTGAGTCAATTGGAGAAGAACTTGCGAAAGTTGGATCTGACTTCACAAAGGCACAAGAATTATCTGAAGCACAGCAGAAAACAGAAGAAGAGCTAGAAAAAAAGATGGAAAGATGGAGTGAACTATCAGACATCGTTGAAGGATTAAAATAAAAACAAGCTGCATATATTGAAAAGTAAAGAGAAAAACTTTACACTATTGGTAGAACCTATTTTAGGAGGGAAAAAATGAGAACATCTAATCCAATGTTGAAAAAAGAGGCATTCCGTAAAGAGGGAGCAAGTGCTTCTGCGATGACGATTGGCGGAACAGTAGGCAAAACGTTCATTATGCTTATCTTGCTACTTGCAACGTCTGTCTATTCATACATACAGATGATGCAGGGGACGATGAAGATGCCAGTATTAATTGGTGCTTTAATCGTTGCGGCAATCATCGCATTTGCGTCTATGTTCTTCCCGCGTATTTCACCTTTTGGTGCACCAATCTATGCAGCGGTAGAAGGGGTTGTGTTAGGAAGTATTTCAGCAGTTTATACAATGAAATTTGGCGATTCTATCGTTTTAAATGCTGTATTACTAACAATCTCAATTCTATTTGCAATGTTAGTGTTATATGCAACACGCGTAGTAAAAGTAACGGATAAATTCCGTACAGGCGTGATGGCAGCAACACTTGGAATTATGGTTATGTATTTAGTCGTATTTCTACTAAATATGTTTGGTGTAACTGTTCCATACATTCACCAAGGTGGTACAATCGGTATTATTATTAGTGCAGTTGTTATTGTAGTTGCTGCATTAAACTTATTACTAGATTTCGATTTAATCGAAAATGGTGTACGTAGTCAAGCTCCGAAATATATGGAGTGGTATACTGCGATGGGATTAATGCTTACATTAGTATGGTTATACTTAGAAATTCTTCGTTTCGTTTCGTACTTTACGAAAAATGACTAATAAAAAAATCCTGCATGAAAAATGCAGGATTTTTTTATTTTCAAAGATATATTGAATGTATGGTATAATATGGATGATAGCAACTTGAAGTGAAGGAGATGGAATATGATGAAAGAGAAGAAGGGGATTATGAAAAAACTATTTTCTAAAAGTTTTTTCATAGAACTAGATGAAGCTTTAACGTATCCATCATCAAAAGTTATTACTTCAGCGATTGAAGGATATGCAACTGAATGCAATGAAAGACTAAAATTTGAGAGTAAAGTTAAACCGATTACTTTCTACTTAGAAAATGCAATGTACCGTGCTGAAATAAAGATGGCTCGCGGAGGATATTACATATCTTGTACTGAAGTGTAATAAATTTTGAAACCATACATGTTTGAACTATGTATGGTTTCTTTTTTTGTTTTGTAAGGTCTAAAATAATACTTTTTACTTACGGATATATCATTTTGTGCTTTTTACCATTCAAACATTTCTCCTTACAATGAAGAAAAACATGTGAGGTGGTATAACTTATGATGAATCGAGTTGTATTAATCGGTAGATTGACAAAGGAGCCAGAATTATACTACACAAAACAAGGCGTCGCTTATGCACGAATATGTGTTGCGGTGAATAGAGGATTTCGAAATAGTTTAGGTGAACAACAAGTCGATTTTATTAATTGTGTCGTTTGGCGCAAATCGGCTGAGAATGTAACTGAATATTGTAAGAAGGGGTCGCTCGTTGGGATTACAGGGCGTATTCAGACTAGTAATTACGATGATGAACAAGGCAAGAGAATATATAGAACTGAAGTTGTGATTGAGAGTATTACCTTTTTGGAGAGAAGGCGGGAGGGGGCATTGTAATAAAAGGTGATTTTAAGTAATAGCTTCGGAAAAAATTGTGGAAAGTATTTTAATAAACTTAATGGATAAAAAATAAAAATCATCGGAAACGAAAGCTTTTAAAATCCCGTTCCTAATTTAAAATATAAAAAGAATGAAATAGTATGGTAGCGGGAAGAAAGTAGTAAAATTAAGCATCCGAGTAGGAGTATAGAGTGATAACATGTTACAATACAGCTAAGAACATGCAATAAAGGAGAGTTTTTTACGTGAAGATTAAAGCAATTGAACCGACGCCAAGTCCAAATACAATGAAAGTTATTTTGAATGAAGTATTACCATCAGGAGCACGTAATAATTATACAAATGAAAATAAAGAACAAGCACCAATGCAAGTGCAAGAAATTTTGAAAATTGAAGGTATTAAAGGTGTATATCATGTAGCCGACTTTTTAGCAGTGGAGCGAAATGCGAAGTATGACTGGAAAGTTTTATTACAACAAGTTCGTGCTGTTTTCGGCGAAGAAGTATTGGAAGAAAGTGAAGAACAACAACTTGCTCATTTTGGAGAAGTGAAAGTGTTTGTTCAAATGTTCTTTACAATTCCAATGCAAGTAAAGTTAACAGATGGAACGACGGAAGAACGTGTTGGTTTACCAGATCGTTTTAAAGAATCAATTATGAAAGTGCAAATGTCTGCACCAAACGTTGTAAAAGAGCGTAAATGGGTAGAACAAAGTACACGTTACGGTAATTTTGAAGAAATTGGGAAAGAAGTAGTGGAAGAGATTGTTGCTGCTTATTCAGAAGAACGTGTAAATGAAACGGTTAAAGAATTATTAAATCAAGCGGGTGCTGTTGAAGTAACGATTCAAAAGCGTGAGCCATATAAAGTAACAGAAGAGATGATGAAAGATTCTGACTGGAAAAACCGTTTTGCAGCATTAGAACAAATGGATCCTACTGAAGAAGATATTCCAGTGTTGAAGATGGCGTTAGATGATGAAAAAGTTTCAATACGCCGCTTAGCAACAGCGTATTTAGGTATGGTAAAAGGTGATGAAGTATTACCGTTATTATATAAAGCGTTGTTAGATCGCTCTGTAAGTGTTCGCCGTACTGCAGGAGATTGTTTATCAGATGTAGGTGATCCGGCAGCGATGTTCGTTATGATTAAATCTCTGAAAGATCCAAGTAAATTAGTACGCTGGCGTGCAGCGATGTTCTTATTTGAACTTGGAGATGAAAGTGCGATTCCAGCATTAAAAGCAGCGCAAGATGATCCAGAGTTTGAAGTAGCGATGCAAGCACGTCTAGCATTAGAGCGTATTGAAGGCGGAGAAGAAGCAAAAGGTTCTGTATGGAAACAAATGACGGAGTCACGTAAAGGGGAATAATGTATGATTGTTTTCTATGATAGTTGGTGTCCGATGTGTACGGCCGTTGCAGAACATACGAAAAAATTAGATAAAAAGGGTAAGATGAAATTTGTTTCATTTCGAAATGAAGATGTAGTTGAGAAGTATGAGCTTTCTCAAGAACTACAAAGTAAGATGGAACAAAGACTGTATATTTTTAAAAATAATAAGTGGTATGACGGTATTCAGAGCATAGATGTATTAGCAAAGGCCGTTCCATCTTATTGGTTTGCAGTTCCTTTTATAAAGCTATCTATCGTACTTGGTTTTGGAAGTAAAGTATACGATTATATCGCTAATAATAGAAAACTTGTTCCAGTGGGACATTGCCGTGGTGGGGTTTGTGAAATCCCTACAAAAAAATGAAATCATCGTTATCTTTCTTTTGCACCTATTAATAGAGCGTGATATGATGAATTTGGAATGAAAGTTGAAGGAGAGATTACAAGATGTCAAATGCTTATGAAGAATACATGCGCCAAATGGTAATCCCAATGCGCCAAGAGTTAGTGCGTTCTGGGTTTGAAGAGTTAACTACAGAAGAAGCTGTAACAGAATTTATGGAAAATACATCAGGTACAACTTTAGTAGTTGTAAACTCTGTTTGTGGTTGTGCAGCTGGTTTAGCACGTCCATCAGCAGGTCAAGCGGTTGTTCGTGCTGAAAAACAACCTGATCATCTTGTAACTGTATTCGCAGGTCAAGATAAAGATGCTACTGCAAAAATGCGTGAATACTTCGGAGAAATTCCTCCATCTTCACCATCTATGGCATTATTAAAAGGAAAAGAAGTTGTTCACTTCATTCACCGTCATGAAATTGAAGGTGCAACTATGGACGAAATTATTACGAACTTAGAACAAGCTTTCGAAAAGAATTGCTAAAGAAGGGGGAGAGTAAATCTCCCTCTTTTCTTTATATAGAGGTGAAACAATGATCGTAACAACAGCAGGAAGAACGAACAAAGAAATGACAGATTATGCAAACGAGGTAGCAGCAGAATTAAATGCTTCTTTCGTTAAACGTAATGACATACCAGTACATAAGCTACATGAGCAGTATGAACAAGATGTGCTTGTCGTAGGGAAGAACCGATTAGCTATTTATCCAAAAGGTACGGAAGAATCGTTTTTCTTTCATCCGAACTCAGCGATGTTTCGTGTGAAAAGGTTAATGCGTGGAGAACACGATCCGTTTGTACAAGCCACGCAATTAGAGAGAGGAATGACAGTGTTAGATTGTACGCTCGGGATGGCATCAGATAGTATTGTAGCTAGTTATGTTGTTGGGGAAAGCGGAAAAGTAACAGGACTTGAAGGCAATGAGTATATGGCTTATATTATGGAAAATGGTTTGAAAACATGGTCTTCATCCGTTTCTGAAATTGATGAAGCAATGCAAAGAATCCAAGTAAAGCAAACGGAGCATTTTTCATTTTTAGCGCAATGTGAAGACAATAGTTACGATGTCGTTTACCTTGATCCGATGTTTGAAGAAACTGTCATAGAATCCGATGGAATTAAAGGATTAAAACACTTCGCTTTGTATCATGATATTACTGACGAAACAATTGCGGAGGCAAAACGAGTGGCGAGAAAACGTGTCGTTTTAAAAGATCATTTTCGTAGTTCTAGATTTGAAAAACACAATTTTTATGTATACAAAAGAAAAAGTGCTAAGTTTCACTTTGGTGTAATTGACCCTTGCTAATTGTTTGAAAAGATGTATAATAAGCAATAATTAATTAAATATACTGTCTGTGATGAAGAGAGTAGTCTTTTTTAGAAGGAAAGCGAGCTAGGGATGGTGTGAGCCTAGTACGGAAGAAAAAGATGAAGCGCACTTCGGAGATGCTTCTTGAACGAATAGTAGAGAAAGCCGAGGCCCCCTGTCCTCGTTATAAACGGGAAAGTGGTTCGTAACGAACAACAAGGGTGGTACCACGGGTTAAAACTCGTCTCTTTTTTAGAGACGAGTTTTTTGTGTTTTAAAAAATAAGGAGGTTGTATCATGGATTATAAAATGCAGTTTGCGGAAAGTTTATCTAATATTTTCACGAATGAATTAACGCAAAAACAAATTTTAGATTTAATTGAAACACCGAAACAAGATGAATTTGGAGATGCAGCGTTCCCATGCTTTTCATTAGCGAAGCAATATAAAAAAGCACCAGCTCTTATCGCAAAGGAAGTTGCTGAGAAATTCAATGATCCGTTTTTTACGAAAGTAGAAGCCGTTGGTCCTTATGTAAATGTATTTTTCAATCGTGAAACTGTAAGTGATGCAGTATTAAAAACAGTTTTAGCGGAGAAAGAAGAGTTCGGTCAAAACCACTTTGGCTGTGAAAAAACAGTAGTAATTGATTATTCCTCTCCTAATATCGCGAAACCTTTTTCGATGGGGCATTTACGTTCTACAATGATAGGAAATTCGCTGAAACATATCGCTGAAAAATGTGGCTATGAAGTTGTAGGGATTAATTATATAGGAGATTGGGGAACACAGTTTGGAAAGTTAATTACGGCTTATAAAAAATGGGGAAATGAAGCAGTTGTTAAAGAAGATCCAATACGTGAGCTATTTAAGTTATATGTCCAATTCCATGAAGAGGTAAAAGACGACGAAGAACTATAAGAAGAAGGACGTGCTTGGTTTAAGAAACTACAAGAAGGTGATGAAGAAGCGGCACAACTTTGGAATTGGTTCCGTCATGAGTCCCTTAAAGAATTTTCTCGCATTTATGAACTTCTCGGCGTAGAATTTACTAATTTTCAGGGAGAAGCATTTTATAATAATTTAATGGAAGATTTTATTGGGATTTTAGAAGAACATGAGTTGCTTGAAGAATCAGAAGGTGCATTAGTCGTTAATTTAGAAGAAGAAGGAATGCCGCCTTGCTTAATTAGAAAATCAGATGGTGCGACGATTTATGCAACGCGTGACTTAACGGCAGCTTTATATCGTCAAAACACTTATGGGTTTGATAAAGCGCTATATGTTGTTGGTCCAGAACAAAGCTTACATTTCAATCAATTTTTCACCGTATTAAAAAAACTTGGCTATACTTGGGTTGATGGTATGGAACACGTACCGTTTGGCTTCATTTTAAAAGATGGTAAGAAAATGTCGACACGTAAAGGAAGAGTTATTTTACTTGAAGAAGTACTCGAAGAAGCAATCGAACTTGCAAAACAAAATATTGAAGAGAAAAATCCAAACTTAAAACAAAAAGAAGTAGTGGCAAAGCAAGTCGGTGTTGGTGCAGTCATCTTCCACGATTTAAAAAATGAGCGTATGCACAATATTGAATTCTCATTAGAAAACATGCTGAAATTTGAAGGAGAAACAGGCCCGTACGTACAGTACACACATGCACGTGCTTGTTCTATTTTAAGAAAAGAAAGTGTAGAATTTGAAACATGTACATTTGCTTTAAAAGACGATCATAGCTGGAGTGTCGTAAAATTACTAAATAAATTCCCGCAAATAATTGAAGCAGCTTTCAATAAAAATGAGCCATCGTTTTTTTCAAAATATATATTAGATGTAGCACAATCATTCAATAAATATTCCGGTAATGTTCGTATATTAGAAGAGAGCAAAGAAAAAGCCAGCAGAATCGCATTGGTTTATGCTGTGACGGTTGTATTAAAAGAAGGATTACGTTTACTTGGGGGTGGAGGCACCTGAGGAGATGTAACATAGTAGTAACCTGACAAACTGGGTCTAGTATAAACCTGGTTTGTTTTTTTATTGGATATATATTTTTTTTGCAAAATCAATTAAAATCTTTTTAGAGAGGGTGATTCATATTGATTCGAACTTTTATTTTACAAATTCCTTGTCATAGAAGATTAGATAGGAGTTTTTTTAAACTACAAAAGTACATACCTTTATGTGCACGTTGTACAGGCATGCTTATTGGTATTTTAATGTTTCCAATTTATTTTTATATGACACCTTCATTTCTTTTGGCAATCATACTATCATTTTTCGCTCAAATTCCGTTACTTATCGATGGGTTCACCCAAAAGTGGAAATGGAGAAATAGCTCAAATTTGCTAAGAATAACTACTGGTGTATTAAGCGGTAATGGTATGGGATTATTCATTTCCTCTAGTGTTATATGGATATTATCTTAAGATATATAGTAATGGAGGTATTTACATAGATGTTCTGGATTTACTTAATTCTAATTTTTATTTCAGGCGGAAGTGGAATTGGTTTTATGACTCAAAATAACTATACAGAAGCAATAATAGCTTTTGTTATTTGTATACTATTGTTTGGGCTACTGTATTATTATCTTAAAAGAAACAAAAGAAAGAGAAAAGCAGATTGTGACGATTTAGACTGTACGGATTGTTTTGATTGTGATTGTACTTGTTAAATTTTTCTTCCAAATAAAAAGCTAGTGTATTATTAAAAATACACTAGCTTTTTGCTTTGAAATTTTAAGAAAAGTGTAGGAATACGACTATTCTATAGAGAACTTTAGTTTTGTATATAAAAGGAGGCGTTAGATGTTGGAAACATATGATTGGAACAATAAACTAACATATTTAAAAAACACGAGAGATTTATATTACAACGACGATTATGTAAGCTTTTTAGTAAATACAGTTTGGAAGATTACTAAGCCTGTACATATCGTTGATTACGGTTGTGGATATGGTTATTTAGGGTTAGTATTAATGCCATTACTCCCAGAAGGTTCAAAGTATACAGGTATTGATAGTGGAGAAACATTATTAGCTGAAGCCAGAGAGTTGTTTCGTTTACTTCCGTATGATTCAGAATTTCTTGAAGGAGATGCTACAGAAATTGAACTGAACGATAAATACGATATAGCAATCTGTCATGCTTTCTTATTACATATGACTACTCCAGAAACAATGCTACAAAAAATGATACATTCAGTTAAAAAGGGTGGAAAAATAATCTGTTTTGAACCACATTGGATTTCTAATATGGCTTCTTATTTACTAGATGGGGAGAAACAATCGGAATTTATTCAGCTAGGTGTTTTGCAGAAATTATTTGAAAGTGATACGCAAAGAAATGGTAAAGATGGCAATATAGGCATGAAAATACCGATATATTTAAGTGAATTAGGTGTGAAAAATATTGAATGTAGAGTAAGCGATAAAGTGAACTTTTTAGATTCAAATATGCATCACAATGATAAAAACGATTTGTATCAATCATTAAAAGAAGAGGGGATTGCAGGTGATCCGGGTGATAAGCAACAATTTGTAGAACGTTTAATAGCCAGAGGATTAACATATGATAATGCGCTAGCTCAATATGAAGCTGAACTACGATTTTTCAAGGCACTTCATCTTCATTCTTCTTTAGTATATGCTCCGAATATGAAAATTACATTTGGTGAAATAGAATGTTGAAAGATAGTGATTTATTAAGGATTGCTACCTTCAATATATGGAACCATAATAGTCTTTGGTTGGAGAGATTAGAAGCTATTTGTGAGGAAATTTGAATTATTTCTCCACATATTCTTGCTCTACAGGAGGTTAGAAGTTGTGTTAATTTGAATTCAAAGAAAAATGTTGCACAGTATATAGCGGGTCAAATAGAGTATCCGTTTTGTATATTTAAGGAGTACCCTGATTTAATGAATGAGAAAAATGTCATTTTTTGTTGGTAAGTCGATATTCACCGTATAATCGCCGATATAATTTCATGTACTGTTTTTAACTAACAAAAGATAGGATACACATGTTACGTTATTCTATATAATCAAACAAAATACAGAGAAAGACAATCATTTTTACTATATTTTGTTATAAATTTGAATAATATTAATTAATACCATCCATTATAAGAGATTTTAGTTGAATACATACTATATGGTGTGTAAAATCTAAGCAAGTAGCAGTATAAATATAAATTCGAGGTGAATGCATGCTAGATTTTAAGCAGTTAGAAACTTGTTTAAAAGACAAGAGATTTGTAGATGGATTACAGGAAATAAATAATGAAATTGCATATATAAAAGAAACGAATACTTTATCCTATGTGAAGAATTGGCTTGCCAATATTCCTTCGCATAAGGAGTTCGATATATTAATTCGTCTTACTGATGAAGGGCTTATGCACCAATACAGTTCATTCCTCATTCGTTACGCTTATAAAAAATTCCCAAATATGAGAACGCTCTCTTTATATTGTGATGAGTTAATTGATGAGCGGAAAATTCTTGAAGCAGAGCAGCTGTTAAAAGAAACTTTAGAAGAGAGTAATAAAGAAGAAATAGATGCAGATTTTTTAGCGAAAACATATTTTACGTTAGTACGATGTCTTTTAGAAATGAAACGAAACGAAGAAGCGTTAATGTATATGCAAAAAGCAGAGGAGTACAGTGCACGCGCAGTGTTTGATAAATGGGGCTACGTTTATATGCATACAGGTGAATGGGAGAAAGCGGAAGAACAATTTATTGCTGGCATGCAGCATGAAGATTGTGAAGAGTTATCTACCTATTTATTATCACAATTGTATGCGAATAAAGGAGAACAAAAACGCGCGATACAGTTAATCGATGATGCAATTGTAAAATTCCCACAAGTATCATATTTTCATTTTGAGAAGATAAAGTATTTATTAGATTTAGAGCGATATGAAGAGATGTTAGCGGTAATAGATAACATAAATACTCAGCTGCCGTATCATGCCTATAATACTTACTTTGTACATTTACGTGCAGAAGCACTGTACAAAATGAATAAATTTGCAGATTTACAAAAACTATTAAAAGAAGAAAATAGTTTAAAAGAATCTTTATATCATAATTTAGAAAAAAATCCGGATGGAAAAAAGGTTCACTTGCCGATAGTTCCTATTGTACAAAAGGATAATTATTGTGTTCCGACAAGTTTAGAGATGATGTTGCGTATATGGGGAGAGAAACGTACACAAGATGAAATAGCAGAGTTTATTTTTGATATGACAGGTTCGAAGTTTTCAGATACTGTTTCTTATTTAGAAGAATTAGGTTATGAATATCGTTATTTTAAAGGGAATGAAGAGAATTATAAGAGACTGATTGACGAAGGAATTCCTGTTTTATTAAGTATAGATATTGAGCATGCTTCACACGTACAAGTTCTATCTGGATATGATGATACATTGCAAGCTTTCTATGTTCAAGATCCAAACTTTATAGAACCAGTTCTTGTGGAATATAGTAAATTACAAGAAAAATATCGTTATACAGGCTGTTTAGCAATCACGTTTGTTCCGAAAGAAAAGAAGGAGCAACTAGCGTTTCTAAGTGAGGAAGAAAATCGTTACTTTAAATCTATTTTTTCTCTTACGGATCATTTAGATGAACATGACAAAGAGGGGATTAGTAACTTAGTACAATTTTTAAAAGAAACGAGTGATAATCCAAATACGTGGTTATATACGATAAAGCACTTAGATGTTGAAGTAGATAAAGAATTTATTTTATATTGTATTGATAAGTTAATGGAAAAGTTTCCGAACTCGGACTTTGTTAAATTGCATGGTGCACAGTGTTTTATTCGTCTTCAAGAAGTAGAGAAAGCGGAGCAAATGCTGACAAGCGTTGAGAAGAAAAATAATCGTGCTTTATATCATTTAATAAACGGAAGATATGCTTTTGAGCAGGAAAGTTATATAGAAGCGATTTCAAGC
Source organism: Bacillus cereus ATCC 14579 (assembly GCF_000007825.1). Classification (NCBI taxonomy): domain Bacteria; kingdom Bacillati; phylum Bacillota; class Bacilli; order Caryophanales; family Bacillaceae; genus Bacillus; species Bacillus cereus. Next base: position 2,107,128 of record NC_004722.1, read on the forward strand.
TTTCGTTCATCGTTACAATTAGACGCAGATCAGCCTATTGCTTGGAGTTTTCTCGCTTTATCCTATATGTATATTGATCAATCTGAAAAAGCATTGCAATACTCTCAAGTTGCGTTAGAGCGTAGTCCTGAAAGGTTCACTTTAACAAATCACGGTTTAATATTAATAGATTTAGAAAGATATGAAGAAGCATATGAAATCTTTAATGACTTGTTAAAAGAGTATAAATATGAAGCGCATGTATGGTATGAACGAGCGAGATGTGCACATCAACTAGGGAAATTATATTTAGCAATAAAAGGGCTTAAAGTAGCGATTCGTTTGGATAGTAATGCACCTTACATTTATACGAAACTTTCGGAAATATACGAATCTGATTTGAAGGATGAGGAAAGTGCGAAAGAAATTTTATTAAACGGTATTGAGAATTGTGATGATAAAGCACCTCTTTACGTAAAATTAGGTGATTATCATTTTCAAAATGATAGCTTGGAAGAAGCAGAAGTATTGTATAAGCGTGCTTTAGAAGAAAATGATGAGGATGTTTATTCTCACTTCGGACTTACACAAGTTTATATGGCAAGAGAACAATATAAGGAAGCAAAAGAATATATACTTGGTCTTGAGAAGCAAATTGAAAAGAGCCAAGATTTCCTCATGAATGCAGGAATGGTTTTATGGGATGCTGAAATTGAACTTGGTGGAAATGAAGAAGGGTTTAAAGTAGCACTATCTAAGTTAGAAAATGGTATAAAGAAAAGTGATTATAATGTAGCAAGTGCGTTAGATGAATATGTGAATCGAATTAAAGGAACGGAATTTGTACAACGAGGTATAGCATTTTTAAGAACGTTACACAAAGAAAGAAATGAAGTAAGTGAGTACGGTTGTTATGCAGGTATTTTATATGAATCTATTGGACAGTACGGCCAAGCGATGAAAAGATATAATAAGGCGATAGAACAAATGGAAACGGCATTACCGTATTACCGAATTGGTGAAACACTTATGGCATTAGGGCAATTGACGGAAGCAAAACAAGCGTATGAAACATGTTTAGAGCTTGATGGGAATTTCGTAGGTGTACATTTACAGCTTGCGGAAATATACGAAAAAGAAGAAAACCGTTCTAAAGAACAAAGTCATATGGTTCAGGCGATGAAAGAAGAGCCGTTGCATATTAATATGGAATATTTAGCACAGCTTTCAGTAGATATGAATCTTCAGGAAGAATTGCTGACTGAACTAGAACAATTAGTGGACGAAGTACCTGAAATATGGCGTTTAGATGCGATTGCATATGTGTACGGAGCGATGAATGAAATAGATAAAGAACAAGCACAGGTTGAATACGCACTACAATTAGATGGTGAGCATATAGAAGTTCTATATCATTATGCAAAAGTATTAGTGAAAAAAAGAAATGTAAAAGCAATTGAAGTTGCAATGAAAGTAATACAAAAAGATTTTGATAATGAACGTATATTTGATGTTTATGTAAAAGCAGTAGAGCAACATAAAAAATTGTCTAACATACGAGATTTTCTTCATACGTTAAAGGTGAAAAAAGCAGAAAGGAGTACAGCATTCATGTATGCTGCAGCTGCGGTTACGGAAATATGGATTGAACGCCAGCTGCATGAACAGCCAAAACGATCTATCATTACGAGAGCTTTTTATCGTATGAAAAATCGTGCGAAAGAAATTTCAATGGTTACTATGATAATTGATTTATATGAAATCTCTTTAAAGTTAAATCCGAAAAATAGTATGGCAGCACAGCGATTTGCGCTATTTTATGAGAATGTAGAGATGAATAAAGAAGCAATAGAGATTCTGCACACGTCACTAGAAAATAAATGGGATTATGACGTAGCGAAGCAACTTGTAAATCTTTTCGTTGAGTGCGAGGAAGAAGATATGTTAAGAGATGCTTTGGAATTAACGAAACAAATGGTTCGAGAACTACCAGATGATTATGATACTCTTCTTCTGCAAGCACAAGTATTCTTTAAAGCAGGGGAAGAAAGAAAAGCAGAAAAGATTATCTTACAATTAACAGAGCAAACACCGTTTGTAAGTAGAGCATTTCTTGCTTTAGGAGAAATATATCAAAGTCAAGAAAGGTTTGAAGAGGCAATTCATGTATTAGAAAATGCTTCTATACATCATCCAAATGAAACAGCAATTCTTCTTTCTTTAGCATCTTCATATCATGGTGCCGGCCAAACGATAAAGGCAGAAAAAATAACAAATGAAGTATTAATAATTGACGCGAGTGATTTGTTAGCAAGATATGATCGAGCTTGTTATTTAGCACAGTTAAATAGAAATGAAGAGGCGAAGGAAGAGCTTGAATTTGTCCTTCGTGAGGATGAATCGGGATTCTTTGCTGAACTTATTGAGGATGATGAAAATTTAGCAGCATTGCGAGAATTTGAAAAGTAATTGTATAAGAATAGGGAAAAAGATAAGGATATATTTTGAATTAGTTGACAATTAGTTGCTAAATGGCATAAAATAACTTTTAACAAAGTATACAAATCTGAAGACGAGAAAGAGTAAAATAGTGAGCTGTTCTCCAGAGAGCCGGTATATTGCTGAAAGCCGGTGTGCAGACGTTATTTGAAAATCATCTCCGAGGAGCCGAGGCTGAAAGTAAGTAAGCCCGGACGGATGTCTACCGTTACAAAGAACACGTATGATAGTACGTTGCTAAGTGCTATTAGTGAAAAAGCTAATAGAATTAGGGTGGTATCGCGGGTAAACCCGTCCCTACTTTATAGGGACGGGTTTTTTGTGTGCTTTAAAATATTCAAAGGAGTGATTGTATATGGAAAAAGTAGATGTAAAAGAATCAGCTGTAGGAAGAGAAATGCGAATTCGCAAACAGTGGAACGAACAAAATATTTTCGAACAATCAATTCAGAATCGAGAAGGCGCACAGTCTTTCGTATTTTATGAAGGACCACCAACGGCGAACGGACTACCGCATGTAGGTCATGCACTTGGACGAACAATTAAAGACTTAGTAGCAAGATATAAAACGATGGCTGGTTATAAAGTGTTAAGAAAAGCAGGATGGGATACACATGGTTTACCTGTAGAATTAGGCGTTGAGAAGCAACTTGGTATTTCTGGTAAACATGAGATCGAAGAATATGGCATTGAACCATTTATTCAAAAGTGTAAAGAGAGTGTTTTCACATATGAGAAGCAGTGGCGCGAATTCACTGAAAGTATTGGTTATTGGGTAGATATGGATGATCCATATGTAACTTTAAAGAATCCATATATCGAAAGTGTATGGCATATTTTGGGGACAATTCATGAAAAAGGATTGTTATATAAAGGACATAGAGTTTCACCATACTGCCCAAGCTGCCAAACCTCATTGAGCTCACATGAGGTTGCGCAAGGGTATAAAACAGTAAAAGATTTAAGTGCAACTGTGAAGTTTAAAGTGAAAGATAGTGAAAATGAGTATTTCTTAGGTTGGACAACGACACCTTGGACACTTCCAGCAAACGTTGCGCTTGCTGTCCATCCAAATATGGAATACGTTAAAGCAAAACAAGAAAGTCATGTATACATTGTTGCGAAAGAACGTGTACAAGAAGTATTAAAAGAGAACTATGAAGTATTATCTGTTCATAAAGGCGAAGAATTATTAAACACATCTTATACAGCGCCATTTCCGATGAAAGAAGTTACAAATGGTTACCGCGTTATTGCAGCAGATTTTGTAACGGGAGATAGTGGTACAGGACTTGTTCATATTGCTCCAGCATATGGAGAGGACGATTATAGAGTTGTTCAAAGTGAAGGATTGTCATTCTTGCACGTTGTAGATGAAAAAGGTGAGTATACAGAGGCAGTACCATTTTTGAAAGGGAAATTTGTAAAAGATTGTGACGTGGATATCGTTCGTTATTTAGCGAAGGAAGGTTTACTGTATCATAAAGAAAAATATGAACATAGCTATCCGCATTGCTGGCGTTGTGATTCCCCACTACTTTATTATGCAGGAGAAAGTTGGTTAATCCGAACAACTGCAATTAAAGATACATTTTTACAAAATAATGATTCTGTTACTTGGTATCCGGATCATATGAAACATGGGCGCTTTGGTAAGTTTTTAGAAAATATGGTGGACTGGAATATTAGCCGAAATAGATATTGGGGAACGCCATTGAATGTATGGGAATGTGAAAGTTGTGATCATCAGTTCGCACCGAAAAGCATTGCCGAATTAAGAAAGCATAGTACGAAAGAAACACCAGAAGATTTGGAATTGCATAAGCCTTATGTAGATGAAGTGCAAGTCTGCTGCGGGAAATGCGGAGGCACAATGAATCGTACACCAGAAGTGATTGATGTTTGGTTTGATAGTGGTTCTATGCCATTTGCACAATATCATTACCCATTTGAAAATAAAGAGTTATTTGAAGAGCAGTTTCCAGCGGATGTTATTGCAGAAGGAATTGATCAAACACGCGGCTGGTTTTATAGTTTATTAGCAGTATCAGCACTATATACAGGAAAAGTACCGTATAAACGAGTGTTATCACTAGGGCATGTTTTAGATGAAGAAGGGCAGAAAATGTCTAAAAGCAAAGGAAATGCACTAGATCCAGTTGATTTAGTAGATAAATTTGGTGCAGATGCGCTAAGATGGGCTTTACTTGTTGATAGTGCCCCGTGGAATGCGAAGCGTTTTTCTGAAAGAACAGTACTGGAAGCGAAATCTAAATTTGTAGATACATTAGTCAATGTGTATAGCTTCTACGTTTTATATGCAAATTTAGATGAGTATAATCCTAAAGAAACGTATGATGTAAAGCTTACGAAATTAGACGAATGGGTATTATCAAGATTGCATAGTACAACGAAAAAAGTGAGAACTGCACTTGATGATTATCAATTTACGAATGCAGCTCGTGAAATTGCAGCACTTGTAGATGAAGTGAGTAACTGGTATGTAAGACGCTCACGTAATCGTTTCTGGGAATCTGGTATGAACGCTGAGAAAGCAGCTGCGTATGAGACACTTCATGAAGTGCTTGTAACAATTAGTAAATTAATTGCACCATTTACACCGTTTGTCGCGGAAGACATTCATCTAAATTTAGAAGGAAGCAGCGTTCATTTAGCCGATTATCCAGTTGTAAATGAATCACTACTTCAACCAAAATTAGAAGCGGAAATGGATGCTGTTTTACAAGTTGTTGAACTTGGAAGAAGTAACCGTAATCAGCATTCTTTAAAAGTAAAACAGCCGCTAGCAGAACTTGTATTACTTGAGCATAACGAGAATGATATGGATTGGGAATCTTATCGTGATATCGTTATGGATGAGTTAAATGTAAAAGCGTTCCATGTTGAACTCGATGAAACAAAATACACATCATATCAATTGAAGCTTAATTTTAAAACAGCGGGGCCAAAATTCGGTAAAAATGTGAATGCAGTGAATGGTTGGCTAAAACAATTATCACAAGAAGAAGTACAAAACTTTGTATCAACAGGAAGAGCAGTTTACGAAGCAACACCAGAAGGAGAAGTAGTTGTAACTGGTGAAGATGTGTTAGTTGAGAAAGTTGCAAAATCAGGATTCTCTAATACGACTAACGGACAATATACAGTTATGTTAGATACGAATGTAACGGAAGAATTGTTACAAGAAGGAGTAGCGCGTGAATTCATTCGTGCGGTTCAAGAATACCGTAAACAGTTGAATTTACCAGTTAATTTACGAGTCGATATTATTCTTGATACAGAAGAAGAACTACAGCGAACGTTAACGAACCATAAAGATTTATTGGAAGAAAACTTACTCGTTAAACAATTTACATTTGGTCACTTAACGAACGAAGATGATGAACTTTCTTTAGGTGAAACAAAACTTAGAATTAAATTAAGTGCAGCTAATTAAAGAAAAAAGGAAGTTGGAATGATTCCAACTTCCTTTTTTGTATGGAGGTAAATTAACTAGCTAATTTCCTCATAATCCATTCGATAGGTCCTCTAGAAAATTTCTTTCTCCATAATACGCTAAACAAAATACTGAAAATGAAAAATACAGTAGCAAATAATAAAACGAAAAGTAGTGTTTGATGTTCCATTCTATTGAATAGAATTAATGTCCCAATCCCGATAAATACATGACTTACATAATGAGTTAATGTTAATTGACCTGTTTGTATAATGGAAGTAACAAACCAATTATTTTCATATTTTTCAGTAATATAGAGGCAAAGTATTAATATAGCAATAGCAGATCCTGTCGCAGATAAAATGTACAATACATTTGGTAAAACGGGTCCTGTATTAAACAAAAATGTAGCAGCTGCTTTGCCAATGTGTGGAATGAAGTAGTACGTGAGCCCTTTTGATAAAAGTTCTATCAGTATGGTGAATGTAATACCGAGCAAGAGCAACCTATCTCTAATCTTTTTATTATGAAGATCTAATCTGCCAATTATCATACCGATTAAGAAGAATGAAAACCTATGGGAAAAAGGGTGATAACCATTAAAGAATAAATTGCGAAGAAAACCGTTAACTGTCCAGAAGTCTACATAGTTTATAAATGGAGTAGGGCCTCCCCAACCTTCGAAAGCATTGAAAGTAAGCTGAAGAGATTGTGCCAAGAGTAGGATAATAATAGATAAGAAGAGTAATGCTTTTTTTCGGACTGTAATGAGTAAGGCAGCAACGAAAAGGTAAACACCATAGTAGTGTAATATATCCCCAGTCCACTCCATTACGTATAAAAGTAATCCTAAAATAAATAAGAATAGTGCCCGTTTCCATATGATCTTTCGGCTATTAGAAATTTTTATTTTTTCATTTCTAGCAACAGAGGATCTAGTCATTAAAGATATTCCAATTCCAGCAAGTATAACAAACAAGGCAGAAGCTCTACCTTCAAAAAGTGACATTAAAGTTATTAAAAATGGGGGACCATTTCCTTCTGCACCTGTTATCACCATAAAATTAACAAGCAGCATACCAAACATCGCCAAGGCCCTAGCAAAGTCTAAGCCGATAATTCGTTTTTTAGTATTCAATTCAATCCCTTCTTTCAAAAATAATGTTTACAGCTTCCATCCATATTTGTCTATAATCTATATCCACATGTAACATCATAAAATTCCCGACATTATCAAGCACTAATGCTAACATATGAGCTTTTGAAACTAGATTTTTATTTTCAATTAATTGCAGCTCATTTGCTTTTGTAAGGAGTGATTCAAACCCTTGTAAATATTCTGTTTGCACAGTTAGTAATCGATCTTTGTACATATCATTTCTTGAAGATAGTAATAAATATTCTTGCAACACACGATTAAAATAAGGATCGTTCTGCTGTTCATCAATTATTTTGAATCCAATTTCAATGCATTTCTCAATAAAATTTTCTTTCGTAAACTCTTCTGTATGGAAGAAGGAAGAAAACTGCATCGCAGCACATAATTCTGTGAAAATACATTCGATTAATGCATCTTTAGATTTAAAGTAATAATAAATGGACGGTTTAGCAATTCCGACTTCTTCAGCAATCATAGAATAGGTCGTTTTAGTAATGCCATGTCTGGCAAACAGTCGATAGCTTGCTTCCATAATTGAAGAGAGTGTTTCTTCACTTTTGCTCATAATAAAGCCTCCTACAAAAAGGTTATATAAATCGTATCATTCATAAATATTTTTTTCAACCTACCGTTAGGTAAAAAAAATATCCTGTTTTTTACAAAGTAATTTAAAAAGGTTAAGAGTTATGGAAATACTTTAGAAATATATTTCTAAAGTATTGTGTTCACTTTACACATAAATATTGAGAAAATTTCACTTACCCTAAATGGAAAGGTAATAGAAGTGTTCATAGAGAATTACTCGTAGATTCAATTTTTATCCATCCATTTTGCGGGGAATGATTGCCTAGTGGTAATGGGATAAGGTTGAGCTACTTTATTAGGGGGAGTGGTTCTATGTTTAATAAAAAAATGGTGGCAATGGCAATGACCGTGCCGTTAGTAATGGGGACGATTTCTACGGTTTCGGCATTGGAAAAACAACAGCAAGTAAAGTTAGAAGCTTATTCGCCACAGAAAAAAGCAACTGAATATTTAAAAGAAAATGCTGCGCAGTATGGATTGAAAACAGACCTTTCAGACTTGCAATATATTTCTACCACACCCCCGTCAGTAGCTTCATATGTTAGGTTCCAACAAGTTGTTAATGGTGCACCTGTATTTTCAAAACAAATAACAGTTACGCTTAACGGAGAGGGAAAGGGAGTACTCGCTGTTTCTGATTATCAGCCTGTTACAGGTGTGAAGGAAGTAACGACAAAAATTAGTGAAAAAGATGCAATACAAAAATCAATGGCGTATGTTGGAGAAGCAAGTGAGCAAAATTTATGGGCTCCTACAGATAAAGAGTTCGGATATATTGTTGAAGAAGGAATTGCTCGTCCAGTATATAAAGTTGTAGTCCATTCTAATAATCCATTTGGTGCATGGGAAACATTTATTGATGCAGAAAATGGAAAGTTAATTAAAAAGGTTGATATAAACCGAAAAGCTGAAGGGTCAGGAAAAGTATTTTTACCTAACCCAGTCGTATCTAGCGGTAGTAAAGTAGGCTTAAAAGATAATAACGATGCAGATTCAACAGCTCTAACGAACCAACTGAAAACTGTTACGTTAAAAGGTTTAGATGGAACAGGATTTTTAATTGGAGAGTATGTAACGATTTCTTCAAAAGCGAGAACAAAATCTACAAACTTACAATTCAACTATACACGTGCAAATGATAGCTTTGAAGATGTGATGTCATATTATCATATTGATACATTGCAACGTTACATTCAAAGTCTAGGATTTAAAAATATTAATAATCGTTCGATAAAAGTGAATGTTAATGGTACAACTGATGATAACTCATTCTATTCTCCATCAACAAAAGCTTTGACTTTCGGTACTGGCGGTGTTGATGATGCAGAAGATGCTGGTATTATCGCACATGAATATGGGCATTCGATTCAAGATAACCAAGTTCCTGGCTTTGGTAGTTCAGCAGAAGGTGGAGCGATGGGAGAAGGATTTGGCGACTTCCTAGGTGCTACATATGAAGATGCAGTATCGACTACTGGATATGGTAAAGCATGTGTTGGAGAATGGGATGCGACAGCTTATTCTAGTTCAGATCCAACATGCTTACGCCGATTAGATACGAATAAAGTATATCCGAAAGATATAACGAATGAAGTGCATGATGATGGTGAAATTTGGGCTCAAGGCCAATACGAAATGGCACAAGCTTTTGGCCGTGATGTAGCAACAAAAATCATTTTACAATCACACTGGTCATTAACACCAAACTCTAAATTCAGTGATGGAGCGAAAGCGATTAAGCAAGCGGATGCTCTTTTATATGGCGGACAACATGCTGCTGATATCGATCGCATTTGGGCAGCGAGAGGCATTAGTACGAATTAATATAAAAAGTCGTGGCATTATAAGCCACGACTTTTTAATTTGCTTAAGAACTGGTACTAGTAAATAAAGCTATATCAATGATAGTGTGAATATATCCGTATCCCATTTACTTTTTGGCTTCTTTAAAAACAAAATGCTCTTTAAATTTTCTAGATTCAACTTTTTGACCATTTCGCATCGATCGGAATGGGTGTTCTTGCCATGTAATAATAACATCAACTTCATCTGCTTTTGTAGCAACGGGTAAATTAGCGTGTTCAAATCCAGTTTTTCCACTTGCCAAACGACTTTCCTTTAGGGAAAAGAGTTCATATTTCGTTTTCTTATTTGGTTCGTTGCGGAATACTTCGACGTTTACATTATATACTTCACTATTCCCGACATTCTTTACTGAAAAATGATATGTTTGAAATTCATCTTTTTTAGCTTGAAGCATATTCTTGTTTGTTTTTTTCGGTTTATCAATATTCACTTGCCATCGATCAGAGTTTTGAGAGATTGGTAAAGATTTTGGTGAATAGGCATACGTTTCGTTTACTACAATTAAGCAAAACAAAAGGAGAAAGAAACTAATTGCTTTTTGCATAAACACACCTCGCTTTAAAATTTTTATTAATATGCGTAAATGAATTAGTTTTTATGTAAAAATTGGAAAATATTAAAGGTGTAATTTAGGATTTAATACATAAGAATATGTATTACAAAATTAACTTTTCACACTTTAGAAGAAGTTAGGAGTTATAAAACCAGAATGTTTCAAAAAAAGCTTGCGTTTTATAAGGTGAGGAGTTAGAATACTCTGTAAATATAAAAAGTGATGATCAGGAAAAGTACATGGTGCAAAGGTCTACAGAGAGCAGCCGGTTGCTGGGAAGGTTGCGATACCGCATGATGGAAAGACACCTGTGAGTGTTGCTTTGAACGTGATTATTAGTAAAAGCAAACGGTACCTACCGTTATCAGGGCTAAGATGGTCAATATGACAATTTGGGTGGTACCGCGGAAAAAATCCGTCCCTATTTATAGGGGCGGATTTTTGTATTCTTTGAAAGGGGGTGAGTGACCGTGGATGATGACGATGACAACAATAACGTAAATAAATATAAAATTACTGGAGGGAAAAATAATGGATTCAATAATGAAGCGTTCACTCACAAAAGAATGTACAAAGAAAAGCGGAAAGGTTGTATTACTTCAAGGATGGGTAAAAAAGATTCGACATCTTGGAAATGTTAGTTTTTTATTATTACGGGACAGAACAGGAGTAATTCAATGTGTATTAGAAAATGAATTGGCCGGATATAAAGTTGATGTAGAAAGTGTTGTCCATGTAATCGGTGAAACAGTCGAGACGTCGAAAACAGAATTGGGTGTTGAAGTACTTGCCCATGAAGTTAAAGTAATAAACGGTGCAGAGCCACTTCCATTTGAAATAAATAAAAAGAAGTTACAAGTTGGCTTAGATCAACTACTTAATGAGCGAGTAATATCATTAAGGCATGAGCGAACCGCAGCGATTTTTAAAGTGAAATCTACACTCGTTCAGAGCTTTAGTGAATTTCTTATAGAGAACGATTTCACACGGATCTTTACGCCGAAAATTGTTTCGCAAGGGGCAGAAGGAGGAGCAAATGTTTTTAAGCTTCCATACTTCCAAAAAGAAGCTTATTTAGCACAATCACCACAGTTTTATAAGCAAATGATGGTGGCAGGTGGGTTAGAACGAGTTTTTGAAATTGCACCTGTATATAGAGCGGAACATCATAATTCTTCCCGTCATTTGAATGAATATATATCGTTAGACGTAGAACTTGGTTTTATTCATGATTTTTATGAAGTGATGCAACTAGAAACGGATGTTTTACGATATATGTTTCAACAAGTAGCGAAAAAATGTGAAATAGAACTACAACTATTACAAATAGAAGTACCTGTTATTACTGAAATACCTAAAATTACATTGTTAGAAGCACAAGAAATTTTGAAAAGTAAGTATCGTAAAGAATCTCCTGTAGGGGATTTAGATACAGAAGGTGAAAAGTTACTAGGGAAATATGTAAAGGAAACATATAATAGTGAATTTGTTTTCATTACACATTATCCGAAAGAAGCGAGACCGATGTATACGATGCAAAATAAAGAGAATCCAGCTATTACTGATTCATTCGACTTATTATATAAAGGGCTAGAAATAACGTCAGGGGCACAGCGAATTCATAATTATGAATTGTTACTCGCTTCGTTTAAAGAAAAAGGATTACATCCAGAGAAATTTCAATCTTATTTAAATACATTCCGATATGGTTGTCCACCACATGGAGGTTTCGGAATTGGGTTAGAAAGGATTGTATATAAACTATTAGAATTAACAAATGTACGAGAGGCTAGTGCTTTTCCGAGAGATTGTACTCGTCTTATACCATAAAAAGAATCTTTGCGATTATCGCGAAGATTTTTTTAGTTCGTTTGAAAAGATGAAAATATAGACTCTTTCTTTTGCTAATAAGCTTAGTAAAAGTGAGTTATCAATATGAACCATTTCGACAAAAAATCAATATACCCCTTGACAGTTACAAATATAACCGATATACTTCATATTAATTTCAAAAGAAAATATATTCTAAATATTACAATGTGTTGAATAGGAGTAGTAAGGTCATGTATTTGTACAGAGAGCTATGGGGTTGGTGTGACATAGTCAAATGACATCCTGAACTCGCCTAGGAGCAGTAAGGTGGAACGGAATCACATTCTTAGTAAATCTTAACGGTTAACCTTCGATATTAGGTTTGTAATCAAACGATTACTACTAAGGTGGATTCATAATGGAATCAATAAGGGTGGTACCGCGTTAAGTAAATGGCTTAGCGTCTCTTTATATAGAGATGCTAGGCCATTTTTTTATTATATGGAAGAAGAAATGGAGGGTTTATTTGAATAGGTTTATAAAATTTATTTATTTATATAAAAAGATTTAATTAGGAGGAAAATGAGATGAAACAGACGGAGCAATGGACTTCGAAATTAGGTTTTATAATGGCGGCAGCCGGATCAGCAATTGGACTTGGTGCGATATGGAAGTTCCCTTATATCGCTGGGAAGAGTGGGGGAGGAGCGTTCTTTTTAATCTTTATATTATTTACTGTTTTAATTGGACTACCGCTACTTATAGCTGAATTTATGATTGGACGCAGTACGCAGAAACAAGCAGTTGGAGCATTTAAAAGCATCGCACCAAATACAGGATGGCATTGGATTGGACGCCTTGGTGTTGGAACTTGTTTTATACTACTTTCGTTTTATAGTGTTGTAGGTGGATGGGTATTAATTTATTTATTCAGAGGAATAACTGGACAACTGATTACTCCAGGACAAAATTACGGTACATTATTTACTGAAACAATTGGGAATCCTGCTTGGGCTATTATGGGACATTTCGCTTTTATGTTCATTACGATATGGGTTGTATCAAAGGGTGTACAAAACGGAATTGAAAAAGCAAGTAAATATATGTTGCCAGCATTGTTCGTTTTATTTGTCGCTCTTATTATTCGTTCGTTAACACTTGATGATGCAATGAAAGGTGTGAAGTTTTTCTTACAACCAGATTTCTCAAAGATTACTTCGGAAAGTATTTTGTTCGCAATGGGGCAATCATTCTTTGCAATTAGTATCGGGATTTCAATTATGGTTACGTATAGTTCCTATTTAAATAAAAAAGAAAGTTTACCAAAATCAGCAATAACAATTGTTGGATTGAATTTATTTGTTTCTTTATTTGCGGGTCTTGCCATTTTTCCAGCCGTATTTTCATTAGGAATGGAGCCGACAGAAGGACCTGGATTACTATTTATCGTATTACCATCTGTATTTAGTCAAATTCCATTTGGTGGGTTTTTCTTAACAGTATTTCTTGCACTATTTACATTTGCGACATTAACATCGGCATTTTCTTTACTAGAGACTGTTGTTTCAGCATTAGCAAATGGTGAACAAGAAAAGAGGACGAAATTATCATGGCTGATCGGTTTCGGCATTTTCTTAGTAGGTATACCATCAGCGTTATCATTTGGAGTATGGAGTGATATTACGATTTTCGGAAAGAATATTTTTGATGCAGTAGACTTTTTATCTAGTAATATATTAATGCCGCTTGGTGCACTATTTATTAGTATTTTCGTTTCATTCAAAATGGAGAAGAAGGTACTAGAAGCGGAGTTTTTTGTAGGTGGAAATTATGGAAAGAAAGTATTTACTTGTTGGGCATTTTTACTTCGATTTGTAGCACCACTTGCAATAATTATCGTCTTCTTAAATGTAATAGGGATTATTTAATATTAAATGTTATAATATTCAGTAAAAAAAGAAGATGGGGATGTTTATGGCGAATTTGATAGAAACAGGAGAGTATATGAATATTAGAGGGAAAAAGCTATACGTTGAAACACATGGAAATCCTAAAAATAAGCCAGTCTTATACTTGCATGGTGGACCAGGAGAGAGTTGTTATGATTTTTCATTTCATCAAGCGGAACGTTTAAAAGGTTCTCTATATGTAATTATGATAGATCAAAGAGGTGTTTGTCGCTCAGAAGAAATTACTGAAGACGAAGCTTTTGGATTAAATGATTTGATTGAAGACTGTGAGGAATTAAAAAAAGTATTACAAATTGAGAAGTGGTCTATAATTGGACATTCTTTCGGTGGATATGTAGCATTGCTTTATGCGTCGATATATCCAAGTTCAATAGAGAAAATAATATTTGAAGGACCAACTTTTGATTTTGCATTAACAAGTAGAGCTTTGTTGCAAAAGACAGGGCATTTATTAAAAAAGTATGGAAAAGAAGAAGTAGCAAAAGAGTGCTTTGCTTATTCATCTAGCGATGCTAGTTCAGAAGAGTTGTTAGAAGCTTATATAAGATTAAGCGCTGAATTAGAAGAAAAAAGAATGGAGATTTACAATAATAAGGAAGATAGGACAGATGAGAGTTTATACAGTGATGAAGAGTGGGAAATATTTTCAAATCGCTCCAAAATTCACTTTGATAGATTAAAATTAGAGGGAGCATGTCATACATCATTATTATCAAAAATAAAAGATGTACAAAATCTAATGTTATTAATAGTAGGAAAACATGATGTAGTAACGTGTGAAGAACAAATTAAAACATTTAATAAAGATGCCCGAAACGGCAAGTATATCGTATTTGAAGAGAGTGGTCATTCACCTCATTATGAGGAAGCAGATAGATTTGCAGAAACAGTCATACATTTTTTGAAATGAAGAAAAGGGTGCTTCTATAAATGAGAGGCACCCTTTCTAAATTTCTGGATATGTGATTGTGATGTTAGGCCACTTACTTTGCCAATTCTTTTTTATAACTCTGTTTTTGTACATATGTAATCGTTCTTTTGATTCAAGAAAATGAGCTGTTGGTCTCACTTGTAAAGAAAGGACATCTCCAATACCACATGGGGCTGTTAAGATAGCGTTGTTTAGTTCATCAAGTGTAACTCCTAAAGCCGTTGCTGTTTCAGGGAATTTAGAAATAGCATTAACAGAAGAAGAATATGGTGGCATATTATTCACTACATGCATACGAGCTTGATTTTTTACAGACCAAGGGATAGTAGCATCCATATTCATTAATTTCGTTTCTAATGATTGTTCGTATATCTCATCTTGATGTAGACTATCATAATAAATCACATCAACATCAGGCATAGCCGTTTTAGCTTCATAGTCATGTAAAGTATCCCAAATTTTAGAACGAACAAATCCGGCACAAATCCACCAATCAGGTAGCTCTAGTGATTTTGCCATTTGTAATACATTCATCATCCATTCGTCGTTTTCTATTAAGCGAATTATATCTTTCTCTGTTTTGATCTTCATTGATAAATTCACCTTTCTAGTAAATTAATGCATCAGTTCAATAATCCATAAAATCCAGTAAGCACCTGGTACAAATAGCAGTTGTGCTAATAATGTGCCGAGAAGTCTAGAAATCATTAGCCAACCATACATTTTACTCATAGATTCAGCACCGCTTTCTGATTGTAGAGCACGTTCTGTTAAAAGAGCAATGCGTGGATCGAGTAATACAGTTAATAAAATAGTGGCGAAACCATTTACAAGGCCAGAAGCTGTACTTGCATTTGTTGCATAATCTGGATTTAAAAAAGAAGCGTAAAGGGCTGAAAGTACCCCTGCTGTATAAATAGCAGTAGCAAACATGTTAATAAGCATTATACGCTTTGGAATACCGCCGATACGCAGTCTATGAATCATTTCTAACTTTGGAAAGCGGACATATTTTTTTGTGTACTTTAATTTTTGAATGTTATTCGTTTTCATCATTCGAATGAAAGAACCGTCTGTTTCAAAGTTTTGAATGACATATCCAAATAATTTTGTCAAAGTTGGATAAAGAATGATCGCGATTAATGTACCGATAGAAGCCGATAATAGTACGAGTCGTATAATATGCTCTAAATTAATAGAAGAATCTAGTTTTGCTTCATCGACAATACCACCGATTAAAAAGGCTTGTAGTAAGTTTGATGTTCTTGAAATAAGTAACACCATTCCTACAACAGACAGGGCAACCGCAATCTTCTTTAAACGTACTCCAGCTAATCGAATACTATAAGAGCTTGTTTCAACTGCGTGGATTACAATTGTGAAAGCCATTATAAAAATTAACGTAATTGACATTTGTTTCACCAGTTTCTATTAAAATAATTGTAACTTTTTTACTTTATCATATCTATCGTATTTTGTAACTGAAAGTATGTGACATATGGAAATTGATTTTTCGAAAAAATAGATAATGATAGTATAATAGGGAGAAGTGGAAGAGATGTTAGCAGTTATTTATACAGCAAATTAAGTGGAGGAATGAAACATGTATAAAACATTTCTATTTGATTTAGATGGAACTTTAACGGATCCGAAAGAAGGAATTGTAAATTCGGTTTTGTATGCGTTAAAAAAAGTAGGAATTGAAGAAGTACATATAAGTGAGTTAGATTCATTTATAGGTCCTCCTATTCAGCAATCATTCGTAGAGAGATATAATATGAGTGAAGGAGAGGTTGAACGTGCAGTTTTTTACTTCCGTGAGTATTTAAAGCAGCGTGGATTGTTTGAAAAGAATGTATACGAGGGGATTCTGAAGCTCTTGCAACAATTAAAAAGTTCAGGGAATCGCATATTTGTAGCAACTTCAAAGCCCACTGTATTTGCGAAACAAGTTATAGAGCATTTTCAATTAACGAATTATTTCGAAGACATCATTGGAAGTAATTTAGATGGTACGAGAATAAAAAAAGAAGAAATAATTGCTCATATTTTACAAAAAAATGAAGAACTAAATAAAGAAGAAATGATAATGATTGGTGATAGAAAGCACGATATAATAGGTGCAAATCAGAATGGAATTGCTTCAATTGGTGTTTTATATGGCTATGGCTGTGAAAAAGAACTGACTGAAGTTAGTGCGACCTACATAGTGAAAGATGTTGAAGAAGCTGTATCATTTTTGTGTAGAGAAAAATTTAATACAGCAGTAAATATAGATTCTAGCAATCCCTTTATAACGTATGACGATGAATTCGTTTCTGTTTAAAGGGATTTTTCATATGTAATCGCAATAATTATAATTAGACATTTTTAGCATAAAAATTTGTATGAATAAGAGGAGGGATGTCAGAATTAAAAGGTTAGTAGAAATTTATCAATAAAATTTAGAATATTCTGTTTAATGGAGGGGTAAACATTGGAGTTAGTTATTATATTATTAGCACTAAGTTTACTTATGTTCGTAGCATACAGAGGTTTTTCTGTTATTTTATTCGCACCGATATTTGCATTATTTGCAGTATTTTTGACAGAACCTAGTTATGTATTACCTTTCTTTTCTAATATCTTTATGGAGAAAATGGTTGGATTTATAAAATTATATTTTCCTGTGTTTTTATTAGGAGCAATATTTGGAAAAGTAGTGGAAATGTCAGGAATTGCAGATTCTATCGCAAAAACAATTATTGAGTTAGTTGGTGAAAAACGTACTATATTAGCGATTGTATTAATGGGGGCTATTTTAACGTATAGTGGTGTTAGTGTGTATGTAGTAGTGTTTGCTGTTTATCCGTTCGCAGCTAAGTTGTTTCGACAAGCTAATATTCCAAAGCGTTTAATCCCTGGAACGATTGTTCTTGGAGCAGTAACGTTTACAATGGATGCGTTACCTGGATCACCACAAATTCAAAATGTAATACCTACAACATTTTTTAAAACGGATATTTATGCTGCACCGATACTTGGGATTGTAGGAGCAATTTTTGTTCTTACAGTAGGTTTACTATATTTAGAGAGTAGACGTAAGAAGGCAAAAGCGGAAGGTGAAGGATACTTTGGTTTTAATGATGGAAATACTGAAATGGCAGCATCTTTGCAAGTAGAACAAAAAAATATGCCATTAACTAATAACATTGAAATCACAAGAGCACAACAACTTATTACATTTATACCACTTATTTTAGTAGGTGTAATGAATAAAGTGTTTACTATTATGATACCGAAGTGGTATCCAAGCGGTTTTGATTTTTCTGCAATTGGTATGAAAGCATTTGGAAAAGTAGAATTAAGTGCAGTAGTAGGAATTTGGTCTGTAGAATTGGCACTTATTATAGGGATCTTAACAACGTTATTATTATATTGGAAGCGAGTAGTAACAGGTTTCCAAGCTGGATTGAATACAAGTATTGGTGGAGCGCTACTTGCAACGATGAATACAGGAGCTGAGTTTGGATTCGGTGGTGTCATTGCAGCACTTCCAGGTTTCGCAATTATGAGAGATGGCATCTCTGCTACTTTCACAAATCCGTTAGTGAATGGTGCAGTAACGACGAATATTTTAGCTGGAATTACAGGCTCGGCATCAGGAGGAATGGGAATAGTATTAAGTGCAATGGGAGATAAATTTATTGCAGCGGCCAATCAATTTGATATTCCATTAGAAGTTATGCACCGTATCGTATCAATGGCATCAGGAGGAATGGATACACTACCACATAACGGGGCTATTATTACTATTCTTACAGTAACAGGATTAACACATAAACAGTCATATAAAGATATATTTGCTATTACAATTTTGAAAACGGTTGCTGTATTTTTAGTTATCGCATTCTATACTTTAACAGGACTCTATTAAAAAATTTGAATCGTAAAGATTCATCAAATCGATAATTTATGTTATAAAATATTAATTAGGATAAGAAGGGGTGGGGGACTTGCAAGAGGTTTCTGAGTTTCGTATGCCAAAGTCGGTATTATATGGAAGGAATTCGCTTGAAAAACTGGGAGAACAATCAAAAAAGTTAGGGAAAAGAGCTTTTATAGTTACTGATACAATTATGGAGAAATTAGGATATGTTGAAAAGTGTATGCAACAACTAAATAAGAAAGGTATTACTGTTAGTACATATAATAAAGTGGATGCTGAGCCTACAAATATACACGTATTAGAAGCGTTATCTCTTTGTAAAGAGGAAAAGTGCGATTTTATTATCGGTATTGGTGGTGGAAGTTGTATTGATGCTGCGAAAGCGGTAGCGGTTTTATATACAAATGGTGGAGAAGTTGAGGATTATGTCCAAAAGGATATTAAAATAGAAAACAAGCCACTACCACTTATTGCAATTCCAACAACTTCTGGTACTGGATCGGAAGTTACAAGTGTAGCAGTAATTACGAATAAAAAAACAGATGTAAAAATGATGATGAAGCATCCTAGTTTTATACCGAAAGTAGCAATTATAGATCCAGTTTTGACAAGTTCGTTACCCCCACAAATTACGGCAGCAACAGGAATAGATGCGTTATGTCATGCGATTGAAGCTTATATTTCTAAATTTTCACAACCACTTACAGATGTACTTGCTCTTTCAGCTATTGAAAGTATTATGAAATATTTACGTATAGCATATGAAGATGGACGTAATATGGAGGCAAGAGAAGCGATGATGATTGCTTCTTTACAAGCTGGAATTGCATTTTCTAATGCATCAGTTACATTAGTTCATGGAATGTCAAGGCCAGTGGGAGCATTATTTCATGTACCGCATGGAATATCAAATGCCATACTATTACCTACAGTGTTAGAGTTTACAAAAACAAGTGCAATGAAAAGGTTAGCAAAAATTGGACGTAGTTTAAATAAGGATTTGTATTCGAATTCTGATGAGGAAGTAGCAGACTACACACTTGGTGAAATAAAAAAACTTTGCTTTGATCTTCGTATTCCAAATTTAAAAGAATACGGAATCGATGAAATTGAATTTGAAAATGCTATTTCTAAAATGGCATCAGATGCAATTGAAAGTGGTAGCCCAGCTAATAACCCACGTGTTCCATCATATGATGAAATCAAAGAGCTGTATCGAGAGTGTTTTAATTATAAGTATAAAGAATTTATAAAAACATCAGATTGTTAATTTCAGAATATTCTAT
Source organism: Bacillus cereus ATCC 14579 (assembly GCF_000007825.1). NCBI lineage: Bacteria > Bacillati > Bacillota > Bacilli > Caryophanales > Bacillaceae > Bacillus > Bacillus cereus. The sequence continues at coordinate 2,127,153 of NC_004722.1, forward strand.
AAAAATTTCCTTGGAAATGAAAGTAGAATTATTCTTTATTATTTCCATATTTCCGTTAAAACAAGACTTTATATTCCAAACTTAAAGTCTTGTTTTATTATGTATAATATACACAATAAAACGTTGTTATTAGTTTTATAAAAATAGTTTAGGTAGGTGTTTATATGAAAACGATAGGTCTTATAGGTGGCATGAGTTGGGAATCAACTTCTGAATATTATCGAATTATTAATGAAGAAATAAAAGAGAGATTAGGAGGGCTACATTCAGCAAAATGTTTGATTAATAGTGTGGATTTTGAAGAGATTGAACGATGTCAGTCTAGCGGAGATTGGGATGGTGCTGGAGAAATTCTAGGGAATGTGGCATATTCATTACAAAAGGGAGGAGCAGACTTTATAATCATTTGTACAAATACAATGCATAAGGTAGTTGAAAAAATAAAGGAAAAAATTGATATTCCATTCTTACATATTGCTGATGCAACTGCAAAAGAAATTAAAAGAAAAGACATTCAAAAGGTTGGTCTGCTTGGAACTAAATATACAATGGAGCAAGATTTCTATAAGTCACGTATTGAAGAGCATGATATAAAAGTAATAGTACCATCAGGAACAAATAGAGAAAAAGTAAACGAAGTAATATATACAGAATTATGTTTAGGAAAAATAGTAGTTCAATCTAGAGAGTATTATAAAAGGGTTATAGAAGAATTAGTACAAGAAGGAGCACAAGGAATTATATTAGGTTGTACGGAAATAGGTTTATTAATAAAGCAAGAAAACGTATCAGTCCCGATATTTGATACGACCCATATACATGCAATTGAAGCAGTCAAGGTAGCTTTAGATAAATAGATTATAATTATATTATGTAAACTTAATTCGTATATCTGGAAAACATTCAGAAAATACTTTATAATGTAAGTGGTTACATTTGAGGGGGAATGCGTATGTTTTCAGTTCAACCAATCGCATTTGTACATAATGAAAGAAAGGAAATAAAAGATGATGAGTGGGGAGAAGTAAGATCCCGTATAACTTTAACTGAAATGTATGCAGAAAAAAGTATACAAGGGATTGAAGATTTTTCTCATATTGAAGTTGTTTTTTATTTTCATAAAGTAACTGACGAGCAAATTCAGTATTTTGCTAGACATCCTAGAAATAATAAGGATTATCCTGAAGTAGGTATTTTTGCACAGCGCGGGAAAAATCGTCCGAATCGCATAGGTGTAACAATTGTAAAGGTGATCAAAAGAGAAGGTAAATCAATTATTGTTGAGGGATTAGATGCTATTGATGGCACTCCTATATTGGATATAAAACCAATAATGAAAGAGTTTATGCCGACAGAAGAAATACACCAGCCTAAATGGGCAACGGATATAATGAGACAGTATTGGAAGGGGAATGTAGTAAAATGAGAATATATGAAGCAACAATTGCAGATTTAGATGGACTGGCATCAGTTTTTAATAACTATCGCATGTTTTATAGACAAGATTCTGATTTAGAAGGGGCAAAAGTATTTTTACGAAATCGAATTGAGAGAAAAGAGTCTGTTATTTTCGTAGCAGTTGAAGACGACGAATATATTGGATTCACGCAACTATATCCATCATTTTCTTCCAATTCAATGAAAGAATTATGGATTTTAAATGATTTATTTGTACAAGCGGCGAAGCGTGGAGCCGGAACAGGTAAAAAATTATTAGAAGCTGCTAAAGAATACGCATTAGAAAATGGAGCAAAAGGTGTAAAATTGCAAACAGAGATTGATAATTTATCAGCACAACGATTATACGCTGAAAATGGCTATTTGAGAGATAATCGTTATTTCCATTACGAATTAACGTTTTAAAAAATTAAGTTGAAAGAGGCATTTTCAAGAAAAAGAATTTCTTTGTAATGAGAAATTCTTTTTTATTTTTGCCTAAATTAAAAAATATGACAAAAATAAAACGATATTTATTTATTGTTAAACAATAAATGTTGTGATAAAATTATGTTGCCATTAAATAAGTGAGGTATTGTAAATGAATCTTAAACGAAGTTCAACAATGTTCTTAAAAGTAATTATTTTTCTTGCTGGAATTTCAGTGCTTGCTTTATGCATATTTTTAGTGCCGGAAATGGCGGATTTCACAGCGAATTTGTATCCTAACATTGCTCCGATAAAATATCTTGTTTTCATTGTAATGTATGGAGCAGCTGTGCCTTTTTACGTTGCTCTTTATCAGGCTTTCAATCTTTTACAGTACATTGATGAGAACACAGCGTTCTCGGAATTATCAGTAAAGGCGTTAAAGAATATAAAGCGCTGTGCAATTACAATCAGTGGTGTGTATGTATTAAGTTTGCCACTTTTTCATTTTATAGCGAAAAAAATGGATCCTCCTATTGGGTTAGTGGGACTCATTATCGCTGTTGCTTCGCTCGTTATCGCGGTTTTTGCTGCTATCCTCCAACGACTTCTACAAGAGGCAATTCACATAAAATCAGAAAATGATTTGACGGTTTGAGGTGGCGGATATGACAATCATTATTAATATTGACGTCATGTTAGCAAAACGAAAAATGAGTGTAACGGAGCTTTCAGAGAAGGTTGGAATTACGATGGCGAATCTTTCTATTTTGAAAAATGCGAAAGCAAAAGCGGTTCGTTTTTCAACATTAGAAGCGATATGTAAAGCTTTGGAGTGTCAGCCAGGGGATATTTTGGAGTATAAAAACGATGAGAATACTCAATAAAAACAGATAACAAATGTAAATAATAGAAGTCAATAAAGAAGGGATAGCCACTAAGCTATTCCTTCTTTACGTTAATTGCTGTTACTAATAAAAAATATAATTTGAATTGCAATGTTTGCGTATCAAAAGGGAACTTGCTACCTTTTGAGGTGATCCGTTTTGTGGAATACAATTATTTGCCAAAAGGCTATTTTAACTATGTTTTAAATTATTTCGGGTGAATCAAAATTTTCATTTGTATTATAGTTGATTTAAAACCCAGTTTGTTGCATCTTCAAAGTTATCTGCAATGTAGTTTGGTTCAATATGTGCCCATTTGTCTCGGTACGTATGCAAAGCATCATACCCAGCGCCTGTTCGGACTAGAATCGTAGTCGCATTTACTTTTGCTCCTGCAACAATATCAGTCCCACGATCACCAACTACAGCACATTGTGTTAAATTAAGTCCATGTTTTTTTGCTGCTTTAAGCAGCATGCCTGTACTTGGTTTCCGGCATTCACAACCATCACCGTGTTTATGAGGACATACATAAATATCATCAAACCCGAAGCCTTCTAATTCTTGTACAAAATCGGCTACAGTTGCTATTCCATCTGCGATACCGGGTTGATTTGTGAAAGAGAAAATTTTTATATTTTTAGCTTTTAGTTTTCGCAAGGATGTTTTTGTGAATGGAAATAATGTAAAAGATCCTGGATAATGTATTGTAGTGTCACCACCAATTGTACCGTCACGATCAATGAAAATTGCTTTAATGTTTGTCATAGTTATAGTCCCTTCACTTTATAAAGTAGTTTAAAAATATTTTACAAATCGGTAGCCATTTACTTCATAACCTAATTTTTTGTAAAAAGGATGAGCTTCTACTCTTTTTGTTCCACTAACTAGCCATGTGCCAATGCAATTATGTTTCTTTGCTAATTGCTCGGCATAATCCATCAAAACTTGTCCAATGCCTTTCCGTCGTATGTTAGAATCAACGCTAATAATTGAAATCTCTCCATAACGTGTTACATCTTCTAAATTTTCACGTATACGAAATCCAAGTAATCCAAATATAGCTTCTTCTTCCTCGTAAACATATAAAAAATCAAACGGACTCATTTGTACGAATTGTAGGCGGTTGTTCATATCTTCATAGGAAATAGAGGAACCTTTTAATTCTTTCGTTAAAGAACAAAGTGCGTCTATATCATCTATCGTTGCTTCACGAATTTGAAAAGACATATTATCAACTCCAATAAAATGTAATCAAACATTTAATATTCTGTTAAAAAATGTTTTTTCCTGCTATGAAAATAAATATTTTATAATGATATATAGATAGTTATATGTTATTCTTTTCCTTGATTGTATTGGAAATGGAAAGAAGGGGAATGCATGTTAAAAGTAAATATCCGCTCAGCTGGATATGAAATAGGCGAAAAAACAATTCATGATATAGTTTTTTCTATCGAAAAAGGTGAACTAGTTGCTCTTATTGGAGCAAATGGTGCTGGGAAAAGTACAACGATTAAAACGATACTCGGATTACTTGTAAATATGGACGGTGAAATATCATTCGGTGAAAAGAAAAATCCGTATGCATACGTACCAGAACATCCAACATACTATGATTACTTGACGCTCTGGGAACATATTGAATTATTAATGGCAGCTCGTGGAAGTGAAATGGGAAGTTGGGAAGAACGAGCGGAACAATTATTACATACTTTTCGAATGAATAAGCATAAACATGAGTATTTATCAAAGTTTTCAAAAGGCATGAAACAAAAGTCTATGCTAATATTGGCGTTTTTAACTGAGCCAGATTTTTATATCATTGACGAACCTTTTATCGGTTTAGATCCAGTAGCTACGAAAGAGTTTTTAAATTATTTATATAAAGAAAAAGAGCGCGGGGCAGGAATTTTACTTTGTACGCACGTATTAGATACTGCTGAAAAAATTTGTGAAAGATTTTTACTCATTTCACAAGGTACATTAGTCGCAGATGGACATTTAGAATCTATTCAAATATTAGCGGAAATGCCGGGTAGTTCATTATTAGACTGCTTTGATGTAATTGTAAGGCGTGAACAACATGATTAAACAACAATTTTATAAGAGATTACGCCATGAACTTGAGCGGAAATGGAAGTCTATACGTTCGGTAACAGATTGGACAGTCGCATTATATATTATTATTCCAGCACTTATATTTATGGGAATCTATTATCGATCGCTATGGATAAATGAATTATCAACGGAAGAGACGATTTATTTCGGATTAGGATTACTCGCATTTTATCTAGTAACATATCCAAGAGGAGTTCGTTCATTTTTTGAGCAAGCGGATAGTTTATTTTTAATTTCGTATGCAACACATATGCGAAAATTAGTCCAGTATGGCATGATGTACACATTTGTTCGAATAGCGATAACGAATATAATAGTAGTCGTTATTATGTTACCAGTGTTGATGAAAAGTATCGAAGTAACAGAGATACAAGTCCTATTATTTTGGGTATTCTTTACTATATTTCGATTTATGTTGTCGTTGTTAACGAGATTTGTTCATGTACATGTGGGGAAACGATGGGTTTTATGGATTGTAAAAAATGTAGTATTTTCTATGAGCGTGTCCTTTTTTGGAATTAGTTTATTTTTTATTTATAAAAATCCGTTGTATTCAATTCTATTTATCGGTCTAGTAATTTTCTTAAGTAGTGTATTAGTAAAAGAGAAAATGAATTATAAAAAGTTCTTTTTTAAAGAAATCGAGAAAGAAAAGGAGGAAAGCATGCGCTGGACGAGCGGAATTATGCAAGTTGGTGGTCATGCGGCTAAACCGAGTAGTTCAAATAAAAAACCGTGGATGTTTCCGCGCTCTAAAAGACTTTTAGGGAAAAAAGCTGATTCTCGTATTGTCGAATCTTTTTTGAAAGAATTTTTCCGTACAAGTACTGCACGAATATTTTATATTCAAATTATATGTATCAGTACTGCAAGTATAATTATGACTCCAAGGTGGATTGCAGCTATTGTTCTCGTATTTGCTGTAGTTGCAATTTCTCGCTATGCACGTGATTATTGGAATGAATTTACGAATAAGATGTTTCTTCGTTTATATTGTGATGAAGGGAAATTACTATTGTTAAGATGGAAGGCAGATCGTTATTTACTACTACCAGCAATACTTTTATATGGAATAGTTATACTCTCACAGTTTTATTTATTGCCAGCTGTGGTAGGCAGCGTTGTTTTTATTTTATTAATTGTATGGATTGTATTTGTACCATTAAAAAAGAGCCATTGACGGCTCTTTTTCTAGTCTGTAACACATTGATAAATAAAATATACTAAAACGAGTATACTTGCGGCGGAATAAATGACATCTAAAGTCATCTGATCGCCTCCTTATTGTTGTTGTTGTATTTTTATTGTATGAAATCTTACAATTTCATATTCAAGTGAAAAATATGTGAACGTTAACAAAATTGTAAAGTGCAAAAATTACAATCATTTTGTATAATAGAAGAAACCACCGTTATATAAAAAATAATGAGTAAAAGGGGAGGGAACATAAATGCCAAATTGGTTTAGAAAAACCTTAGTCGCATTAATTACCGTGTTTACATTTGGTTTAGTGACGCCTCCTTCCATATTACTTGATAATGCCAAAGCTGCGGACAAGCCTACGAGCACAGCTGGGCAACAAAGTTTGGAGAGCACGTCCTATACATATGAAGAAACGAATGACAGGTTAACCACCGATACTTTTATTACTTATGCAATGCAAGAAGCAGAGAAGCAGTCGATGCAAAAGTTTGGTACTAAAATTGGTCCAGTAATTGAAGATGAGTTTAAAGATGTAATATTACCGAAAATTGAAGAGGCAATTGCTGAGCTTGCTAGTGATGTACCAGAAGATTCACTACAATCATTAGCGATTTCTCAAAAACCAGCTGGTGGAAATAATGAGAAGATTTTTCACGTCTACGATACGAAATCTGGAAATGATTTATTGCGTTTCCATGTAAGAAGAGATCATCCACCGCAAGATGGTTATTATTTTAATTTCCATTACCACCGTTTTGATGATGGATACTCTGGACATCATGAGTTAGGAAATATTTATTGGAATACGAATGTACCACCGAAATGGTTGTCTTAAAAAGAACAAGAGAAAATCTTGTTCTTTTTTATTTTTATAGAAGGGACAGACAACTATGTTGTTGAATAACATAGGTTTAGAAAAAAGAAGCAAAGGGAGTATGGGAATGCAAAAATATATTGTTTTTGACTTTGATGGCACATTAGTAGATTCACAAAATATATTTGTACCGATTTATAATCAACTTGCTGAAAAACATGGGTATAAAGCAGTAAAGGAAGACGAAATTGAACATTTACGTAAATTAACGATGCCAGAGAGATGTAAACAACTTAATGTACCACTGTATAAACTACCGATATTAGCGTTGGAATTTTATAAATTATATCAGCCTGCTATAAAAAATCTCGTTTTGTTCCATGGGATGAAAGAAGTATTAGATGAACTACATAAAAAAGGCTACGGAATTGCAGTCATATCATCGAACTCAGAAGAGCATATTCGGGCGTTTTTACACAAGAATGGTATCGAAAATATTCAAGAAGTGTATTGTTCTAAAAATTTGTTTGGTAAAGATAAAATGATAAAAAGATTTTTGAAATCAAAAAAAATAACAGAGAAAGATATGTTATATGTCGGTGATGAACAGCGAGACGTAGCAGCGTGTAAAAAGGCTGGAGTGAACGTAATTTGGGTATCTTGGGGATATGATGTTATTGAAACAGTGAAAAAAGATGCACCAGATTACATGGTTCATAAGCCGATGGAAATTGTGCAAGTAGTACAAGGAGCGTATTCTTAATATGAATACACTGCGAGCAGGCATTCATCATATTGAATTTTGGGTAGCAAATTTAGAGGAATCCATTTCTTTTTATAATAAGTTGTTTTCCATAATTGGGTGGAGAAAGTTAAATGAAATAGCATATAGCACAGGAGAAAGTGAAATATACTTTAAAGAAGTAGATGAGGAAATTGTAAGGACGTTAGGGCCTAGACATATTTGTTATCAAGCTATTCATAGAGAAGTAGTTGAGGAAGTAGCAGATTTTCTTTCTAGTACGAAAGTGAAGGTAATACGTGGTCCAATTGAAATGAATCATTATTCGGAAGGTTACTATACGATTGATTTTTACGATCCGAATGGATTTATTGTAGAAGTTGCCTATACACCAAATGCAGAAATGTAAGGGGAATAGATATGAAGATAATTACAGCATGGCAAAACAATATACAAATAGTAAAAAATGCAGTGGATATTAAAGAAATTTCTAAAGGTTTTTCACCTGATAAGAAATATATAATTACGAGTGCGAATAATGATAAATATTTATTGCGGACAGGCGATATAAAAGAGTATGAAAGAAAGAAAATAGAGTTTCAAATTTTAAATGAAATGCAAAATCGTAGTGTGCAAGCACAAAAACCAATTGAAATAGGTTTGTTGGCAGAAGAAGGTTTATGCTATGGCATCTTTTCGTATTTAGAAGGGGAAGATGCGAAGAAGTTATTGCCTACGTATTCACCAAAAGAACAATATGATATTGGTATAGAGGCAGGGAAAGATTTAGCAAAAATGCATACATATGAAGCTCCTAATAATATACTTCCATGGTATGAAAGAGCAATGAAAAAACATAGTAAATATTTAGAGGCATATAAAACATGTGGAATAAACATAAAAAATGATGATAAAATCATAAAGTTTATTGAAGAAAATGAAATATATTTAAAGAACCGCCCAAATCGATTTCAACACGATGATTTTCACTTAGAAAATATAATTGTACGGGATGGAAAATATGTAGGTGTTGTTGATTTTAATGGCTACGATTGGGGCGATCCACTTCATGATTTTGTGAAAATTGCACTGTTTGCAAGGGACATTAGTATTCCGTATTCAATCGGACAAATAGAAGGATACTTTAATAGAAAAATACCAGAGGAATTCTGGACATTATACACGGTGTACGTTGGTATGACAGTTTTCTCCTCAGTTGTCTGGACATTACGAGCAGCGCCGCATATGTTAGATGATATGTTAGAGCGCCTTACTATAGTTTTAGAGGATCATAATAACTTTGAGTTATCGAAGCCAATTTGGTTTCAATCAGATAAGATTGATATGAAATAGAAAAGGTAGGTGTGATTCGCACCTACCTTTATTTTTTACCATCAAAATACTTATTTAATTTTCTTAAATGTAAGCGGCTGAGTACTTAATGTAGCTGGTACATGTAACTGAAGGGATGGGAATTCACCACTTACATTCATTTCATAAGCGAATAATAAGCTCATTTTCATTTGGAATAAGTCAACTTTTGCAGAGAAGATGTCGTAATGATGATGCCCTAATTGAATATCCATTTCCATAAATTGTACATATAACGAATCATCTCGTTTGTATACTTGTAATGTTCCGTATGCAGGATGTTCAAAAGTACCAGTATAATCCTCTAACTTGTGCGAAGGTGTAGTCCCTTTAATTTGTTCAGGGAGGGATTCAGTTGCTTCTTTCATCATTTCCTTCATTTTTTTAGTATCTTCTACAGCACGTTTATGCCAATCAATGGATTCTAATTCAAGTAGTTCGTCATAAATTTGATTAGCGAGATAAGTAGGAAGTAATGTTCCTCCAGCATTCGTTAAAATGACAAGGCCTATGTTTTCTGTTGGTATGAATGAAACAAGCGCTGAAAATCCATCGATATTACCGCCATGATGAATCACTTTTTTACCACGATAAGCGCTAATAAACCAACCAAGACCGTAACTATTTAATGGAGATTCAGGGAGTGATAAAACCGGTTGGTCTGGAATTGAATTGTGTGGTGTATACATTTGTTGTAATAATTCAGAGGAGATTAATTCATGATCTCCAAATTTTCCTTCATTTAAGTGGAGAAGTACCCAATTTGCCATATCTTCAATTGTGGAATTAATACACCCAGCAGCGCCAACTGTATCGATGTTACGGAATGGAACTGCTTTTATTTCACCGTCATTTTCAATGTAAGGTAAAGCGTAATCATCTGTAGTTTGTGAATCGTTAACAGAGAAGTTTGTATGTCTCATATTTAAAGGTTCTAAAATATGTTCTGTAGTGTATTGCTCCCACGTTTGATTTGTAATGTTTTCAACAATGTAGCTAATTGTTGCATACATTAAATTGTTATATAGAAATGCAGTTCGGAACGGTGCATCAAGTGGTAAATGTTTTATTTTTTCAACGAGATCTTTTCGAGATAAGGAAGAACTGTACCAAAGAGCCTCATGACGACTCACTCCAGTTCGATGAGAAGCTAAATCCCGTCCTGTAACTTGTGAGCTAGCAAGTAGTTCAGATAAAGTAAAGTTAGGTATATAAGACTGGATAGGGGTATCCCAATTAAACTTTTTTTGCTGTGCTAACAAGCTTAATGAAAGTGTGCCAAATGCTTTCGTTGAGGAACCGATTGCGAATCGAGTATTCGGTGTAACAGCCTCTTTTGTTTCTATATTACGATAGCCGAAACCTTCTGAAATAATAACTTCACCGTCTTTTATAACAGCGACAGCAGCACCAGGAACATTTAAATCCTTCATCATTTTTTCAGCCGTTGTTTGTAAAGAAGTCATAACAGGCGTTTCAATTTTAGACATACTTCTAACCTCCAAATATAAATTTTGTTCTACCGCACTATACTTTCGGTAATAGAAAATGAAAACCTTTTTATATTTGGAAAGTTAATAATTTTGTAAGAATTAGCGCAAGAAATTTTATTAATTAGGATTATTAAATTTATCATTTTTCATGTTATGATAAATTGCATATACGATTGAAAGAAGGTTTTCCTACATATGAAACATGCTGAAAATGAATACTTAAATTTATGCCGCCATGTAATGGAACATGGTACGAAGAAAGAAGACCGTACAGGGACAGGCACTGTATCTGTATTTGGATATCAAATGCGTTTTGATCTAAGTAAAGGTTTTCCTTTATTAACAACAAAGAGAGTACCGTTTCGCCTTGTAGCAAGTGAACTGCTTTGGTTTATGAAAGGTGATACAAATATTCGCTATTTATTGCAGCATAATAATAACATTTGGAATGAATGGGCTTTTAAGAGCTGGGTAGAAAGTGATGAGTATACTGGCCCTGACATGACTGATTTTGGTCTTCGCTCACAACAAGATGAAGAATTTAAAGTACAGTACGACGAGCAAATGGAATTGTTTAAAAAGAACGTTTTAGAAGATGATGAGTTCTCAAATAAATATGGTTATTTAGGAGACGTTTACGGTAAACAGTGGCGTGCTTGGAAAACGACAGCTGGTGAGACACTTGATCAATTAAAAGATGTAATTGAAATGATTAAAAAAACACCAGACTCACGTCGTTTAATCGTTTCTGCCTGGAATCCAGAAGATGTACCAAGTATGGCCTTACCGCCTTGTCATACGCTATTCCAGTTTTATGTAGCAGATGGAAAGCTTTCTTGTCAGTTATATCAAAGAAGTGGTGACATATTCCTTGGGATTCCATTTAACATTGCAAGTTACTCACTACTAACACATTTAATTGCACATGAATGCGGACTTGAAGTGGGAGAATTTGTTCATACAATTGGTGATGCACACATTTATACAAATCATTTTGAACAAGTAGAAAAGCAATTGGCACGTGAACCACGTCCATTCCCGAAACTTACATTAAATCCAGATGTGAAATCTGTTTTCGATTTTGAAATGGAAGATTTAACGATTGAAGGATACGATCCGCATCCAGCAATTAAAGCACCGGTTGCAGTATAATTGTAGAGGAGATGAAAAAATGATTGTTTCATTTATGGTCGCTATGGACGAAAATAGAGTAATTGGTAAAGATAATAATTTACCTTGGCGTTTACCGAGTGAATTACAATACGTGAAGAAAACAACGATGGGTCACCCGCTTATTATGGGAAGAAAGAACTATGAAGCGATTGGTAGACCACTGCCTGGAAGACGTAATATTATTGTAACTCGTAATGAAGGGTATCATGTTGAAGGTTGTGAAGTTGTTCATTCTGTAGAAGAAGTGTTTGAACTATGTAAAAATGAAGAAGAGATTTTTATTTTTGGTGGAGCGCAAATTTACGACCTCTTTTTACCTTATGTAGACAAGTTATATATAACAAAAATCCATCATGCATTTGAAGGAGATACATTCTTCCCAGAAATAGATATGACAAATTGGAAAGAGATTTTTGTAGAAAAAGGTTTAACGGATGAAAAAAACCCATATACGTATTATTACCATGTATATGAGAAACAACAATAATAAAAAAGATTGATGTGAGAATTCGCATCAATCTTTTTATTTATATTCACCAATATAAGTTTATAGATGAGATTCGATAGTGCTATAATGATAGGTAGCATGTAAAAATGCTAAAATTTTCAAAAGTACTAATATAGAAAGAGGAGGAGAATCGATTGAGAAAGATATGGGGGATTCTTTTTCTTTGCTTAACATTCATGTTAGTTGGATGTGGTAAAGAAGAAAAACCACAAGAAGCGTTTGATACATATGTAAAAGCGTGGAATAAACAAAAATTTGCAGATATGTATGATCAACTATCAAAAAATGCAAAAAAAGATATTTCAAAGAAAGAGTTTACTGAGAAATATGAAAAAATTTATTCTGGTATCGAAGTGAAAGACTTAAAGGTAGAAACAGGGGAAGTAAAAGAAGATAAAAAAGATGAAGGCCCTGTTCCTTTTAAAGTAAGCATGGATACAGTTGGTGGTAAAATTACATTTGGTCATGAAGCAAAAATGGTGAAAGAAAAAGATGGAGATAAAGAATCTTGGAAAATAGATTGGACTCCTGATTTTATTTTCCCAGGCATGACGAAAGATAGTAAAGTGCGTATGCAGACAACACAGCCAAAACGTGGTGAAATATACGATCGTAATGGAAAAGGTCTTGCAACGAATGGGAAAGCTTCTGAAATCGGATTGATTCCTGAAAAGTTAGGCGATGCTGCTCCGCAAACGAAAGAAACAGTAGCGAAGTTATTAAATATGTCTGTAGAAGAAATTGATCAAAAATTAGCTGCTAAATGGGTAAAACCAGGGTATCTCGTACCAATTGGAATTTTGCCTGAAGGGGCAACACAAAATACGTACATTGATTTTCCAGGTGTTTCCTCAAAACCTGTAAATGTTCGTACATATCCGTTAGGGGAAGCGGCAGCTCATCTGCCTGGTTATATTGGAAAGGTAAATGCTGAAGATTTAAAAACGCTACAAAAGAAAGGCTATCAAGCTGATGACCCAGTTGGTAAAGCTGGTTTAGAGCAAGTATTAGAGGAAAAGTTACGCGGTAAAAAAGGTGGCCGTGTCTTTGTAGAAGATGCGCAAGGAAAAGAAATTAAAAACTTGGCAAAAACAGATGCTGTTGATGGAGAAAATGTAACTTTAACTATTGATAGTGCTGTTCAAGAAAAAACGTATAATGAAATGAAGGGTGAAGCTGGTTCAAGTGCAGCAATTAATCCGAAAAGTGGAGAAACAATTGCACTAGTAAGTAGTCCAGCATATGATCCTAATATAATTGCACGAGGGACATCGAAGGCACAACGCGAAGCTTGGAATAATGATCCGAAAAAACCAATGACAAATCGCTTTACACAATTGTCGGTACCAGGTTCTGTATTTAAACCTATTACAGCTGCAATTGGTCTTGAAACGAAAACGATTGATCCAAAAGAAGAGTTGAAAATTGAAGGATTAAAATGGACAAAAGATTCTTCTTGGGGTAATTACTATGTAACGCGTGTGAAAGATGCAAATCCGATTGATCTTGATAAGGCGATGAAATACTCGGATAATATTTACTTCGCACAAGAAGCTTTGAAAATCGGAAAAGACAAGTTTATGAGTGAAGCAAAAAAATTCGGATTCGATGAGAAACTACCAATTGAATATGGATTCCCTGCTTCTAAAATTGCAAATGACGGCATTAAAAATGATATTCAAATGGCAGATACGGGATATGGACAAGGACAAGTATTAATGACTCCTCTTCATTTAGCTTTAACGTATGCGCCAATTGTAAATGATGGAACGATTCCGTCACCGTATATTATTAAAACAGATAAACAACCAAAAGCTTGGAAAGAAAATGTAATTTCTAAAGGAAATCAGGATATATTAAAAACTGCAATGACGAAAGTAATTAATGATCCAGATGGTACAGGGAAAATTGCTAAAATTGATGGCATGACTCTTGCTGGAAAAACAGGTACAGCGGAATTAAAAGTATCAAAAGAGGCCGAAGGAAAAGAACTAGGTTGGTTCGCTGCATTTGATTTAAATTCCCCAGATATGGTCATTACAATGATGATTGAAGATGTAAAAGGTAGAGGCGGAAGTAATATTCCAGCTGAAAAAGTAAAACATGTATTTCAAAAATAATATGTAATAGTAGGCTATCTCTATAAGTTGTAGAGGTAGCCTATTTATATGAAAGAGTTTGTAATATCCGTATACTAAATTTTAAGGAAACAAAGTAAATCATTAACTTACGAAAAAAAAGTAGCTATTTTTTATTGACATTGATTAAAACTTTTTGTATTATACTTACATAAGGTAAGTTATTAACTTTCGAAAAATAAATCTTGAATTAAAGATAAAGAGAAAAAAGGGAGAGAATACAATGACAAAAGTACTATTTATCACAGCAAATCCAAATTCAGCAGAAGGTTCTTTCGGAATGGCAGTAGGGGAAGCTTTCATCGAAGCTTATAAAAACGAACATCCACAAGACGAAGTTGTAACAATTGATTTATTCAACACTACAGTACCAGCAATTGATGCAGATGTATTTGCTGCTTGGGGTAAATTTGCAGCAGGTGAAGGCTTTGAAGCTTTAACTGAAGTTCAACAACAAAAAGTAGCAGCAATGAACACAAACTTAGAAACATTTATGAATGCAGATCGTTATGTATTCGTAACTCCAATGTGGAACTTTAGCTATCCACCAGTAGTAAAAGCATACTTAGATAACGTAGCAATCGCAGGTAAAACATTCAAATATACTGAAAATGGTCCAGTCGGCTTATTAGAAGGTAAAAAAGCGCTTCACATTCAAGCAACAGGTGGCGTATATTCTGAAGGAGCATACGCAGCTGTAGACTTCGGTCGCAATCACTTAAAGACTGTATTAGGATTTGTCGGTGTAAATGATACTGAATATATTGCAGTTGAAGGTATGAATGCAAACCCTGAAAAAGCACAAGAAATTAAAGAAGCAGCAATTGCTAATGCTCGTGAATTAGCAAAACGTTTCTAATATAGAATGCTTAAAAAGTCCGAACACTTGCTGTTTGGACTTTTTTTCTTCTTTTTCCTTCGTTTGTCTAGTATAATGAAGGTCGGAATGATAATAGGTGGGGGTTCTGTATGATTCAAACGTTTTTTAAAATCTTTTATTTAATTTTAATCGTAATTGCGATTACACCGAGAATGTGGCGTCTTAAAAGACAAGTAAATACGATGGCGCCAAAAGAAAAAGACAATGCTGTGTATAAAACGACAAATTGGTTTGGTAAGAAAATGGTACGTGTAGCTGGAGGGGCAGTAGAAGTGAAAGGACTTGAAAATGTTCCGAAAGACAAGCCAGTACTAGTTGTAAGTAATCACCAAAGTAATATGGATATCCCTGTTTTACTAGGTTACTTAAATAAACCAATTGGATTCGTTTCAAAAGCAGAGATTAAAAAGTTCCCAGTTGTACCAACTTGGATGGAACTGATGAATTGTGTATTTATGGATCGTAGCGATCGTCGTCAATCTCTTCAAGCGATTAAAGATGGAATTGAACTATTAAAGAATGGACATTCTATCGTAATTTTCCCTGAAGGAACGAGAAGTAAGGGTGGCGAAGTTGGAGAGTTTAAGGCTGGTAGTTTTCATCTGGCAGTAAAGTCAGGTGTAGCAATTTTACCTGTAACATTAGATGGTACATATAAGATGTTTGAAGCGAATGGAAATCGTATGAAGCCAGCTCATGCAACAGTAACAATTTCTAAGCCGATTACACCTGAAGATTATGCGAATATGGATATTAAAGAATTAACGAAGCATACACAGGAAGTTATTGCCTCACAATTACATAAGTAATAAAAAAGGATTCAGCTTATCGTAAGCTGAATCCTTTTTTATTATGCTGTAGGTAAGACATAAAAGAGTACACAGAAGAACATCATCGCACTACCACCTAAAACGAACAGGTGCCATATGGCATGGTTGAAAGGTAGCTTTTCCCAAAGGAAGAATATAGCTCCAACAGAATATAAAATTCCACCTGCTAAAAGTAGTGAAAAACCATGTCCAGTTAGATTTTCATAAAGTGGTTTAATAGCAACGATTATGAGCCATCCCATAATGATGTAACATAAAGTTGAAGCCTTTATAAAGCGACGTACAAAGAAAATTTTGAAGACGATACCTCCGATTGCTAGTGTCCATATTATAGCAAGCAACGTCCATCCTAATGGGCCACGAAGTGTAATAAGTAGAAAAGGAGTATACGTGCCAGCAATCAATAAGTAAATGGCTGAATGATCTAAAATAGTAAATATTTTTTCTACTTTAGGATGATGAATGCTATGTAGCAATGTTGAAAACAAGTACAGTAAGAACATACTTACACCATAAACAGTAAATGCAACTACGGCTGATGCGGTACCGTGCTTAGAAGCATGAATAATCAATATGATTAAGGCAGGGATGCTTAAAATGGCACCGATACCATGTGTAATTGCATTTGCAATTTCTTCTTTTACAAATTGGGTCATTCGTGTCATTTTTTCAGTCATAATGCAAATCCTTTCTACTATCATAAAATAATATGTCATTTCCCTTACCATATCATACACAAGAGCAATAGAAAATGAAATTTGTATAATTGATTATATTTTTGAATTTTTTTGACAAAAGACAATGGATTTGTTGACGTTTTCAAACTTTTTTGACAAAATAAAATTATGTAATAGTAGGACAAGGAAACTACTAATAAAGGGGATGGGGAAATGTTTTCAAATATTGGCTTTCCAGGGTTAATTTTAATTTTAGTAGCAGTACTCATTTTATTTGGACCTAAAAAATTGCCGGAAATCGGGAAGGCTTTAGGGGAAACGTTAAAAGAGTTTAAAAAATCAACGAAAGAATTGACAGATGACGCATTTCAAGAAAAGGAAAAGAAAGAAAAAATGTAGTGTATTTTCCTTGTAATGGATAAATAAAGTGTGGTGAACGAGATGGAAAATCGGGAAATGAGCGTAGTAGAACATATTGTTGAGCTTCGAAAAAGAGTAATATA
Source organism: Bacillus cereus ATCC 14579 (assembly GCF_000007825.1). Taxonomy (NCBI): domain Bacteria; kingdom Bacillati; phylum Bacillota; class Bacilli; order Caryophanales; family Bacillaceae; genus Bacillus; species Bacillus cereus. The sequence continues at coordinate 2,144,359 of NC_004722.1, forward strand.
TACGGTGTTATCCTTTGTACTATTTTTAATTATTGGATTTACTTTTACAAAGGATATTTATTTTTGGCTTGTAAAAGATTTACCAATGAAATTAACTGTTCTCGGTCCAAGTGATGTATTGTGGATTTTTTTCTCGATTGCTACAGTATTTGCTATCGTTTGTACAATTCCTTTTGCTGCTATACAAATTTGGTTATTTGTAAAACCGGGTTTACATCCAAATGAACAAAAGATGACAATAATGTATATACCGGTATTGTCTATATTATTTATTGCAGGTTTATGTTTTGGATATTTCATTGTAATGCCGTTTCTATTTCACTTTTTAACTACGATAGGTAATGAAATGTTTAATACGATGTTTACGACAGAAAAGTATTTTCATTTTGTACTTAATTTAACAGTTCCATTTGCTGTGATTTTTGAATTGCCAGTCGTTGTAATGTTTTTAACTAGTATTGGAATACTTACGGCGGAATTTTTAATAAAAATAAGAAGGTATGCTTACGTAGCATTAATTATCATTGCATCTTGTATATCACCGCCAGACTTTTTATCTCATAGTTTAGTTGCAGTGCCGCTTATTTGTATTTATGAAGTAAGTATTGCGTTATCAAAGGTTGTTAGTAAGAGGAAAAAGAAAAGAGAAGAAATGCAGTCGAAAAGTGCCTCGTTATAAAGGCACTTTTTTATTTATTTGTTATACTATAGCTATAAACGTATACAATATATAGAAGAAAAAAATTATAGAATCTCCAAAATTTAGACAAACTTTGCGCTTTTATAAGCTTATACTAAATGTATTAAACAATTGATGGATAATGAGATTCCCGTCTCAGAGATATTTAGGGCGGGAAGGTGAATTAGGTGGAGATGAATAGAGTATAAATCTTCTAGCCATAAGGACTACAGAAATCATATAAGTCTGATTTTACTCCACTTTAAACAACGTGTTACAGCGCAAAGTAGAGGAAGTTCAAAAATCCAATGAAAAAGAGGATTGATATTGTGATTACGAAAAGTTTTTATTTCACTCATTCAACAGGGGATTGCATTAAAATATTCGAAATCCCTGTCCTACAGGCACAGCATCCATTATCGTTTCTAATTCAGTCTCGTCTTCAATTATTTATTGCAAAAATTCAAAAACAAAAACACCCAAGATTTTCGTATTCTTTCCGTGAATATTTACAAAATTGTTTGAAGTGGAATGATTATTTAAATGTATATAAAACAAATACCCTTGAAAAAAATGCATGATACGAAGTACGGACAGGGTTAGTAAACTCTGTCTTTTTCATTTTAGATATGAAAATATAATTAATTTGATGAAATTTCGTTCCAAATTGTTGAAAGCAATGGGAATACTAGTATAATAACAAGGAGAGCGTATTGGAAAGGGAAGAAGTATAGTATGCAAAAAATTAAAATTGTAACAGATTCAACGGCAGATTTATCACAAGACGTAATCGAAAAGTATGACATTCATGTTTTACCATTATCAATCTCTGTAAATGGACAAACATATTTAGATCGCGTTGATTTACAACCTGACGAATTTATTGAAGAAATGATTAAATCAGAGGAATTACCAAAAACATCACAACCAGCTATGGGTACATTTGTAGAAATGTATGACAAGCTAGGGGAAGATGGAAGCGAAGTCCTTTCTATCCATATGACAAGTGGAATGAGCGGTACTGTAGCAACTGCAAATAGCGCTGCATCAATGACTGATACAAAAGTAACAGTTGTTGATTCTCAATTTATTACACATGCTTTAGCATATCAAGTAATTGAAGCTGCAAAAATGGCAAATGACGGACGCTCACTAGAAGAAATTTTAAAACGTGTAGATGAAGTAAGAAAGAATACTCGTTTATATGTAGTAGTGGATACATTAGAAAACTTAGTGAAGGGTGGACGTATCGGTAAAGGAAAAGCGTTTATCGGTTCTCTACTTAATATAAAGCCAATTGCTAGTCTTGAAGACGGTGTTTATAATCCTGTAACGAAAGTTCGTAGCCAAGGCCAAATTGTAAAAACATTAGCTAAGTTATTTGAGCAAGATACGGCTGGAAAAGTCGTAAAAGCTGTTGCAATTCCGCATGCGAAAGCAATTCCTTTAGCTGAAAGTATGAAAGCGGCGGTTGAAAAAGTAAGTGGATTTGCTCAATCAGAAATTTTCTATACAACGCCTATTATTAGTACTCATACAGGTCCGGGCGCAATCGGATTTATGTATTTAGCAGAGTAATAAAAAAGCTACTTGAAAATATATTTCAAGTAGCTTTTTTATGTAAATAGAAAGTAAGAAATAAGAAGAGCTACACAGGCACTACCGCTAATGATATAGCGAGTCTGTAAATATTCATTCATAGAAAACACCCTTTATCCCGCTATTTGTGGACAGTAAAACTCTCTACCTCAAATTTAGCTGGAGCAAAGAGGTTAGGTAGCGGGCTGCCCGTAAAAGCTTGATTGGTGAAGGCAAATAATCAGTGGGGATGAAGAAAACCCACTAATTAAAGTTTCACTATAGGATTTTCTATATTATATGTTGGATATAGAAAATCAGTCATTACGTTACACATGTAAAGTTTCAATTTTTTCTTTTATTTGCTTATTATTTGTTGCGTTACTATAAATAAAAGTTTGACCTAAAAAGAGTACATGCAGTTGTTCCCACGGTAACATGCGCAAATTCCAATTATTTCGAAGTCTAGTTATTGCTTCACGAGGTGTTTCATCGGCGAGTGCAAAAGCTCCATAATGCATTGGTATAAAATGCGTAGCGTTTAAATCTAAATAAGCTTGCACGGCCTCTTCAGGTGAAACATGAGATACTTTCATAAACCATTCTGGTTCATAAGCGCCAATGGGCATAAGAGCAATATCAATTAAAAAGCGTTCACCAATTTCTTTGAAACCTTGGAAATAGCCACTGTCACCACAAAAATATATGGTTTCCATAGTCGTTTCATTATCAATAATCCATCCACCCCAGTGAGACGTATTCATATCAAATAAGAATCTTCTCGTCCAGTGCTGAGAGGGTACGAAGTGAAAAGAAACTTCGTTAATTATCGTACTTTCCCACCATTTATACTCTTCTACATGTTTAAATTTCTTACGAGTAAATAATTTTTTTAATCCAATAGGTACAAGATATAGAACATCATCATTCAACTGACGAAGAGTTGAAAAATCTAAATGATCATAATGACCATGTGAAATAAGGACAATATCAATTTTAGGTAGTGCTTCTATAGAGAGTCCAGGTTCTGTAAGTCTTGGAACTAGCTTTAATTTATTAGCCCATACTGGATCTGTTAATATATTAAGTCCATTCGTTTGGATAAGAAAAGTGGAATGCCCAATCCATGTGATAGTCGTTTTTTCAACATTACTTTGCAAAAATGCACTTTGTTTAACGGGTGATTGTTCTACTAAGAAAGAAAAATCTTTTTTGTTTTGCTTTCGTTCTTTACGCCAGCGTAAAAAAGAGCGAATTGATTTTTTTGTACTAACATTATCCATATTTTCATAGCGCTTTGCCATGAACATCACCTCATTTAAAATCGTTGTATTTGTATTGTACCGAAATGTTGTTAAGGAATACAGTGTAAAACATGGATTAATGTTTAAGGAATTGTTAAAAAATAGGGAGAGGTATTTACAAAAGTAACAATAAAATTAGTTTTATCACTTTTATTTAGAGAAATAATAGTAAAAAAATATATTTTGTCTAGTAATTCGCTTGAAATAAAAAAGTAACATACGTAAATTCGTACGATTTCGTGAACAAATGTAGTAAACAATTTTCTCGTAGTGTTAACTTTTGTTATTATAAACATAACCTATTTAAATTTAGGATAGAGAAAAGAGGTTTATAAATGAAGCGTTATCAAAAAATAATTGGTCTTATGGTTGTATTTTGTCTCTTTGTACTTGCTGGATGTAGTGAATCAGGTTCAAAGCTTCGTAAACCATTAAATTGGGATTTAGAAACCTTCCAATTTACAAATCAAGATGGAAAGAAATTTGGTACAAAAGATTTAAAAGGGAAAGTTTGGGTTGCAGATTTTATGTTCACAAATTGTCAGACAGTTTGTCCACCAATGACTGCAAATATGGCCAAGCTTCAAAAGATGGCAAAAGAAGAGAAATTAGACGTTCAGTTTGTTTCATTTAGTGTAGATCCAGACCTTGATAAGCCAGAAAATCTGAAAGCTTTTATTCAAAAGTTTACAGAGGATACTAGTAACTGGAATTTATTAACGGGGTATTCGTTAGAAGATATTACAAAGTTTTCAAAAGATAATTTCCAATCACTTGTAGATAAGCCGGAGAACGGTCAGGTCATGCATGGTACATCATTTTATTTAATTGATCAAAACGGAAAAGTAATGAAAAAGTATAGTGGCATTAGTAATACGCCATACGAAGACATTATACGTGATATGAAGCGATTAGTGGGTTAAAAATAAGGGTGCATAGCACCCTTATTTTTTTGCATTAGTCTATCGATAAAATGTCATGTTGCTGGGGAAGTTTCGGCGCCCGAATTTCTAATACGCCGTTTTGATAAGAAGCTTTTGCCGCTTTTTTATTAATTGAATACGGCAATTTAATCAATCTTGATGCTTCTGAAATGGAACGTTCTCGGCGATAATAGTTATGGGATGTTTGTTCTTCTTCCTCTTCAAGTATCTCTTCTTTTACAGAGACTTTTAAGTATTCACTTTGTATTTCAATTTGGATTTGTTCTTTTTGTATACCTGGTAGTTCAGCTGTAACAACGAGTTCTTCACCAACTTCATATAAATCTACAGGGAATGTTAATAAACGGTTTCCTTTTTGGAAAAAATGATTTAAATCAGCGATTACATTGCGAAGAGGTGTTTGCTCGAAGAAATCATCAATTTGCTTTAAGTAATTACGAACCGGTGGGCGAGAAGAATCTTTTTTTTCTTCACTCATGGTATTCCCTCCTAGAAATCAATTTGCAATATCATATGACAAAAGCGGAGAAAGGTGAGTGCCTAGTTTTCATGTTTTCATAAAAAATTGTTAAAAATGTGAAATGGAGTGATTTTTTTATAGTTTTTGGTCGCCATATTCAGTTGATTATGCTAGTATAAATAGGGTTGATATAGTAGTATAGAGACAGAATGAAAACTGAAAGAGGGTAAGAAGTATGTGTGGTTTTGTAGGATGTTTATGTGAAAACCCTAGAGAGTTTTCAGAAACAGAAAAACATCAATTTGAAAATATGAACACGATGATTTTCCACCGTGGTCCAGATGACGAAGGATATTTTCGTGATGAACATGTACAATTTGGCTTCCGCCGTTTAAGCATCATTGACTTAGAGGCAGGACATCAGCCGCTAACTTATGAAAATGATCGATATGTAATTATTTTTAATGGTGAAATTTACAACTATGTAGAATTACGTGAAATGTTACTTGAAAAAGGTGCAACGTTTGCAACGCAATCTGATACAGAAGTTATCATTGCATTGTATGCACATATGAAAGAAAAATGTGTAGATTACCTTCGTGGTATGTTTGCATTTATGATTTGGGATCGTGAAGAAAAGAAACTTTTCGGTGCACGTGATCACTTCGGTATTAAACCTTTATACATCGCACAACAAGGTGATACTACATTCTTCGCATCTGAGAAGAAAAGTATTATGCATGTGATGGAAGATAAAGGCGTTAATCCAACGTCACTACAACATTACTTTACGTACCAATATGGTCCAGAGCCAGAAACTTTAACAATTGATGTTAATAAAATCGAGCCTGGTCATTATTTCGTAAAAGAAATCGGTAAAGAGATGGAAATCCATCGCTACTGGAAACCTTATTTCAACGCTTCAAGTGCAACGAAAGAGGAGCATATCCAAGCAATTCGTGATGTGTTATATGATTCAGTAAAAGTGCATATGCGTAGTGATGTACCAGTAGGTTCATTCTTATCTGGTGGTATCGATTCATCTATCATCGCTTCTATCGCAAGAGAAATGAATCCAAATCTTTTAACATTCTCTGTTGGTTTTGAGCAACGTGGTTACAGTGAAGTTGATGTTGCGAAAGAAACTGCTGAGAAATTAGGCGTTAAAAACCATAACGTATTCATTTCAGCGAAAGAATTTATGGATGAGTTCCCAAAAAATCATTGGCATATGGATGATCCTTTAGCTGATCCAGCAGCTGTACCATTGTACTTCGTTGCGAAAGAAGCACGTAAACATGTAACAGTTGTTCTTTCTGGTGAAGGCGCAGACGAGCTATTTGGTGGTTATAACATTTACCGTGAGCCAAACTCACTAAAAATGTTCTCTTACATCCCTAGTCCAGGTAAGAGCGTTCTAAAAGCATTAAGTGGTGCTCTTAAAGAAGGATTTAAAGGTAAGAGCTTCCTAGAGCGTGGATGTACACCAATTGAAGAGCGTTACTATGGAAATGCTAAAATCTTCCGTGAAGAAGAAAAAGCTGAATTAATGAAGTATTACAATGAAAGTGTTAACTATATGGATATCACGAAACCATTGTATAACGAGATTAAAGATTATGATGATGTAAGTAAAATGCAGTACATTGACATGTTCACATGGTTACGCGGTGACATTTTATTAAAAGCTGATAAAATGACAATGGCAAACTCATTAGAACTTCGTGTACCGTTCTTAGATAAAGAAGTATTCGATGTTGCATCTAAAATTCCAACTGAATTTAAGATTGCTAACGGAACTACGAAAGCCATTTTACGTGAAGCAGCACGCGGAATCGTTCCAGATCACGTATTAGATCGTAAAAAACTTGGATTCCCAGTACCAATTCGTCACTGGTTAAAAGACGAAATGCATGATTGGGCTATAAATATTATAAACGAAAGTAAGACAGAGCATTTAATCGACAAACAGTATGTATTAAACTTACTGGAAGCACATTGTGCAGATAAAGGCGATTATAGCCGTAAAATTTGGACTGTACTTGCGTTTATGGTATGGCACCAAATTTATGTTGAGCATAAATACGATACGAATAAGTTCCATGAAGAAACAAAACGTGCGTATAGCTTAGTTTAATTAGAAAAACCTTAAGATCGCATACGGTCTTAAGGTTTTTTTCATAAATAGGAAGTATTATTGATACAATAATAGTAAAAGGATGGACAACATATGATTACGTTTGAGAAAGTTACTGTAGAAAATGAAAGCGTTGTTAAAGAAATGTTTAAATCGCATAGTTTAGGTGAGAAAAAGGTACAGTACTGTGTGAAAGTTGATGATACATATATTGGTGTAATAGATTATAGTGTACAAGAGGAACGGGCTGTTTTATCACAGCTAATTATTCATTTTGATTACCAAGGTTACGGTTATGGTACAAATACGTATTTTACATTTGAAGAAATGATGAAACAAAGAAATGTGAAAGAAATAAAAGTGCTAAAAGAGAAATTAACAGAAAAGGCGAAGTCTTTCATAGAGAGTTTTGGTTTTACTTCAGAAGATGAAGAGTACGTAAAGAAAATATAACGATGATTATTTATGCGATACAATAAATATAAGGCAGGTGGATGTATGACGATGACTTCTGGTCTTGTATTAATTGGAGGGTGCTTTATAGTAGCAGAATTATGTCATATAATCATTCGGAAAAGAATGATTAAGAAAAAAAAGCCGTATGAATTACAATACGTCCCTGTCTTTTTCATTATGTTTTGTATGCTTAGTACATTACAAAATCTAATAAACTTTCCACCACTTGTAAATGTTTTTTTAAAGTTCGGTTTACTTTATAGTGGTGTTGGAATAGTACTTTTATTTATTTTATTTTGCATACGTTATGTTCACTATCAATCGTATATATTTATTTTAAATTGGTTAAAGCAAGATGATAGAAACCGCCTTACATAAGGCGGTTTTTTTATTTGCAATTGTAACAGAATTTGTACATTTCACATAAAATAGGACGAGTAGAAATGCAAACATATTACAAGAAAGGGGCGGGGCAATAAAATGAAACTTGTTATAGACGCAGGGCACGGTGGATATGATTCTGGTGCTGTTGGTAATGGTTTAGTAGAAAAAAACTTAACACTTCAAATTGCTAGACGCGTTCGAGACATTTTAACGGTAAATTACCCAATTACAATTAAAATGACACGTGATAGTGATGTGTTTATTTCTTTATCTGAACGTGCTAATATTGCTAATGCTTTCAGTGCGGATTATTTTATTTCATTTCATATTAATAGCGGCGGGGGTACAGGTTTTGAAAGTTATATTTATAATGCGTTATCCAATAGCAGCACTGCATATGCAAAGCAACAAAAAATGCATACAGCTGTCAATCCTGTATTAACAAAATATGGTCTTCGTGATCGAGGAGCAAAAAAAGAAAATTATGCGGTATTAAGAGAAACCGCAATGGATGCAATTTTAACTGAGACTGCTTTTATTGATACAGCTTTTGATGCAAATTTATTAAAAAATCCACAATTTATTGAAGATCTAAGTCAAGCGTATGCAAATGGAATAGCAGCTATTTTTGGAGTAGCTCCAAATCCACAACCTCCTAACCCACAACCGGTACCTCAAACGAAGGGAATCGCTTATGTTCTTGGGAAAAATGTAAATTTAAGAAATGGTCCATCAACTTCTTCCTCAGTTATTCGTCAATTAAATTCTCCAGAATCTTACGTTGTATATCAAGAAAGTAACGGATGGCTAGATTTGGGGAATGGACAATGGGTGTATAATGATTCTTCTTACATTAATTTTGTAAAGACAAGCAATAGTGATGGAAGCCCGATTGGGGTTGCATATATACAAGGGATGAATGTAAATTTAAGAAGTGGTCCATCAACTACATCTGCAGTTATCCGCCAATTAAATTCTCCAGAATCTTATTTAGTATATATAAATGAAAATGGTTGGTTAAACCTTGGTGGAAATCAGTGGGTATATAATGACCCAGCGTATATTAAGTATACTCAATATTAGGAATTGAAATGATAGTGCAATATGGATGCGTATCCTTGTTATGTATAACAAGGATACGCATTTTAATAACAACATTTTTTTCATACTTATGCACTATGTTTTAAAAAGAAACATTAGCAAAGCGGATAGAATCTAAATAGTATATATTAAAAAAGTTTTCTGATATACATTGACAATGTATGTAAGATACATTAATCTTTAAATGTTAATGATAATCGATTTCATCTAGGGAGGACATATGATACATACTAAAAAACTAATTATGTTCTGCATTATGATACTCATGGTTGTAATTGCAGGATGTAGTAAAGAAGAGAAAAAAGAAAATAATATATCAGCGAAAGCAAAAGATTCATATACGGTAAAGCATGCAATGGGTGAAACGACAGTAAATGGTACACCTAAAAAAGTTGTTGTTTTAACAAATGAAGGCGCAGAGGCTCTCCTAGCTGTGGGCGTAACGCCAGTGGGGACTACGAAACCACGTGCTGGTGATGAATGGTATCCTCATTTAGCGAAAGAGTTAAAAAACACGGAAGTTGTAGGAACTGAACGTGATATTAATTTAGAGGCTGTAATGAAGCTTAAGCCAGATTTAATTATCGGAAATAAAATGCGTCATGAAAAAATATATGATCAGCTAAAAGAAATCGCACCAACTGTTTATGCAGAAACATTACGCGGTGATTGGAAAGAAAACTTTACACTTTATACAAAAGCTGTAAATAAAGAAAAAGAAGGGCAAAAAGCTCTTGATGATTATAAAAAACGCATTGAAGGAATGAAAGAGAAGTTAGGCGATAAATTGAATTCTAAAGTTTCTATTATTCGTTTCGTGCCAGGTGATGTTCGTATTTATCAAAAAAACTCATTCTCGGGCGTTGTTTTAAATGATATTGGATTTAAACGACCACCATTACAAGATAAAGATGATTTTGCGATAAAAGGAATTACAAAAGAGCAGATTCCAAATATGGACGGAGACTACTTATTCTATTTCACTTCTGATAAAGATGCAGATAAGAATAATGAAGGAAATTCGTTAGCGAAGGAATGGACAGAAGATCCACTCTTTAAGCAACTACAGGCTTCTAAAAATAATAAAGTATTCCAAGTGGATGAGGTAATCTGGAATACAGCAGGCGGTATTAAAGCTGCGAACCTTATGTTAGATGATATTGAAAAATATTTCCTTAAATAAATGATAAAATACATCACTTTTACGAAGTGATGTATTTTTAGTTTGTGAAAATACAGAAAATTCCTTCTTTAAGGGTGTCATAAGTTGTACAATAAAATCAATCATGTGATAAAGGAGTGGGGAAGAATGAAAGCTACTCATAAAGATTGGATCTTGTTTAATGGGAGAATGATTAATACGAAAGAAGAACAGCCGATGGTAGCATTAGAAGAGAGAGGCTTCCAATTTGGTGATGGGATTTATGAAGTATTTAGACTATACGATGGCAAGCCTCATTTATTAGATTTACATTTGGAACGATTCTTTAACTCTATGGCAGAAATAAAACTAATTCCACCATTTACGAAGGAAGAATTAGTAGAAGAGTTATATCAAATGATTGAAAAAAATCAATTTCAAGAAGATGGCAATGTATATTTACAAATATCAAGAGGTGCACAACAGCGCAATCATGTATATGAATCAGATTTACAACCGACATATTTTGCAAATCTTGTTTCGTTCCCAAGACCAGTTGCTTCAATGGAGGCAGGGATTAAGGTGACAGTAGAAGAGGACATCAGGTGGAAGTTTTGCCATATAAAATCTTTAAATTTGCTTCCTAATATCATGATCAAAAACAAAATAAATGAACAAGGGTATCAAGAAGCAATATTAGTACGAGATGGTATTGTGACTGAAGGGTGTCATTCCAATTTCTTTATCGTGAAGAATAATAAGTTGATTACACATCCAGCGGATCATTTCATTTTACATGGTATTACACGTCACTATGTAATTACATTAGCGAAAGAGTTACATATCGATGTAGAGGAACGAGAGTTTTCATTACAAGAAGTATATGACGCTGAGGAGTGCTTCTTTACAGCGACGCCACTTGAAATATTCCCAGTCGTTCAAATTGGTGATGAACAGTTCGGGGCTGGTGAAAGAGGACCAATTACGAAAAAACTACAAGCTGCATACGAAGAGAGTATTCGTTTGTTTAAAGTGACAAATTAATCATGAAGAAAAAAGCTGGTATTCTTCCGGCTTTTTTTCATGATATAATTCAAGCATAGGACAAGTTTTGAAAACGCTGTAAAAAGGGGATTTAATATATGAATTATGAAGATTTTAAAGAAGTAATTCACGGAAGACGAAGTGTTAGAAAGTTTACAGATCAAGAAGTATCTACTAATGATATAAAAGAAATAATTGATTGTGCTCGTTACGCACCAAGTGATACGAATTCACAAACGTGGGAATTCTTAGTTATCATGAATCGAGAGAAGATTAAAGAAATTGAACAAATGACGTGGGATGCATTACATAAACTTGCGGCAAAAGCAGCAGAAAATGGAGAAGAGAAAGCAGGGAAATTACTTACACGTTCTTTCGGACCATATGCAACAGCTTTCTCGGAGGCACCAGTATTAATCGTATGTTTGGCAACACCATATGAATCAAAGTTCCGTGAAAAGATATTTGATCCAATTGCTTTTGTTCCAAATTCAGTTTGGGAGGAAGAAGGCATTAAGAGTAGCTGTTTAGCGGCACAAAACTTAATGTTAGCTGCACATGCAAAGGGACTTGGTACTTGTCCAATGACAGGGCCAGTATTGCTAGCTCAAGATGAACTGCGCCAATATTTACAAGTTGAGCCTGAAAAACAAATAAATATGGTTATTTCACTCGGATTTCCGAAAGATAAACCGAAGAAACTTCCAAGAAAAGAAGTAGATGAGATTACAACGTTTGTTTTTTAATTGCTGTATAGAAAAGACATTGAATTAAAAATGTCTTTTTATTTTTGAGGGTATGTAATTCATATGTTGGGCTAAAATGATAGATAAGAGGAAATTACTATTTATTTCATAAAAAAAATTAATGTTCTATTAAGGAAAGTATGATACATTAATCGTGAGCAAGATTCTATTTGTTCATGAAAGTGTTGAAAGTAGGCTCAAAATTTAAAAGTTATTTTTGTATAATAAATTATAATGAAGTTACAGGGGGGATGAATTTTGAAAAAATTCATAATCACTGGATTGTCTGTATTGTTATTAGTTGGTTGCGGTGCTCCACAGGAAAAAGAGGACGCTCAATCAAAACAGGAAGAACAAGTTGTAAACGCAAGTGATGAGAATATGGTTGTATTTCCTGAAGGAGCAATGTCAATTGGAGAAGGGAAAGTAAAAGTTATTACTCCAGATGGTACTTCTGAAAACGGCAATATACCGCCTGTATTCATCAAAAAGGATACATTAATTCAGCAAGTTGAATTAGAACTTTCTAATTTTCAAAGTGATAAAGAAACATTCGTATTTGTAGATCAAATGTATACAGATAAACATCAAGTAACTAGTACAACGCAGACAACAGTGCAGTTAAAAGAAAAAACGCTGGAAACAGGTAGTCATACAATTACTGCAGTTCAGTATGAAAACAATGACCCGAAAGGAAAGGTTATTAGTTTTAATCAAGCAACATTTGAGACAAAACCTGCGTCTTAATAAGAATAAAAAGTACATTACTCAAAAAGTAGTGTGCTTTTTTGTTTGGACTAAAGTGGGCAAGAGTGAATAACTTATTTCATTTTCTAATACGATTAAATAGGAAGTAATCACTTGTTACTACTATGACAGAGAAAGAGGTTGAATACGTGAATCGGTGTATTCGTATCATTTTGATTAGCCTAATGATGGCAATAATTTGGTTTACGATACAAGAGTTTATGCAAATAACGCTCAATTATCAAATTCATGACTTGTTAATAGGAGCTATTTGTTTTACCATTGTTTATCTATTATATGATAAACTCGGACTAAGGTAAGTTTCAGAAGAAAAATGTAGGTATTTCATTTGAAATGTCGAATAGTACATACGATGTCGTAATAACAAATTTTCTATTGTTTACTGTGAAACAGAAGAAGGAGAGATAGTGGTTATGAAACGAGCTCTTATTAATATTGATTATACATATGATTTTGTAGCGGAAAAGGGTGCTTTAACTTGCGGGAAACCAGGACAGGAAATTGAGAAGGAAATTGTACATATAACGAAGCAATATATTGAAAATGGAGATTACGTTGTCTTTGCTATTGATAAACATGAAGAAAATGATGTATATCATCCAGAATCAAAGTTATTCCCACCTCATAATATAGCTGGTACAAGTGGAAGAGATTTGTTTGGTGAATTACAAGATGTGTACGAAACATATAAAAATGCAGAGAATGTATATTATATGGACAAAACGCGATACAGTGCGTTTGCTGGAACGGATTTAGAGATGAAGCTAAGAGAAAGAGGAATAGAAGAAGTTCATCTTGTAGGTGTTTGTACTGATATTTGTGTTCTTCATACAGCAGTAGATGCTTATAATAAAGGGTTTAAAATTGTTGTTTATGAAAAGGCGGTTGCATCTTTTAATGCACAAGGGCATGAATATGCACTTGGACATTTTAAGTCATGCTTACATGCAGAAGTGAAGTGAAAAAAGAGGCCTTTAAAAAAGGTCTCTTTTATTTGTCCATGTTCATTGAAAACAGCTACAGCAGAGTGGTCTTGATCCGACAACTTTTCTAAGTTCTTCAATATATCCCATTGTATGTAACCTCCGTAAGAAAAAATAAGAGCAAATAAACTATTCGTTATTATGTAAATATATTCCTCTTTATAAGGGGAGAGATGACATATAACTTATTTGTTTTATTTGGTAAAATATACATCAAAAAAGGTCAAACAAAAACTTTGACCTTTTTTGACCAAATGTTATAATAAAGGCAGAAAGAGATAATCTTTCATTCATAAATAATAAGGAGGAAAAAATATGCGTAATTTATTTCCAGAGATAACAAAACGTCAAAATGGCATTTTTGATTTTGGGCCTTCTTTATTAGAAGGGATGACAGATGCTTTCTTTAAGCCACTGAACATGGATACTTTTAAAGTAGATGTTCATGAGCAATCTGGTAAATATACTGTGAAAGCAGATTTACCAGGTTTTCAAAAAGAAAACATTCAAGTTGATTTTGAACAAGATATATTAACGATCCAAGCAACGAATCATAATGAAGTAGACGAAAAAAATGAGAATGGCACATATATTCGTAAAGAACGTTCTATAGGTTCTGTAACTCGACGCTTTAATTTTAAACAAGTTGAGGAAGAAAATGTTAAAGCAAATTATAAAGATGGCGTACTGACAATTGAATTGCCAAAATTGAAAGAAGAAAAAAGTAGTAAGACAACAATTAATATTGAATAAAAGAGCTGATAAATTCAGCTCTTTTTTTACGTAGTTAATGAATAAATGAGTTGAAATCGTAATGAGATGAATAAAGTTTTAACGTATAAAAAATTTTCACGATTCGCTCCCCCTTAGGTTATTAAAAAGGGTATATTTAAAGGGAAAGGAAAAAGAACACCTAGACATACTGTTTAAGGTGAATTAGTAATAGAGTCAAAATACATAGTAAGGATAGTGGCATTTTAGATTAGGATAATAGATTTTTCTGGAACAAACTTAGGCGATTATGAATTTTTTAATTAGTAAGGAAGTGGTTAAATGAGCTTATTAACGTATACTGAAGAATTTTTTAATTATGTAAGAGAGTTTTTACTTTTAAGATTTTTACTATTTGCTTTAGTTTTAATCATTATTTCTTTTGTAATAAACCGTATTATTGATTGGTTTTTTAGGAAATCAAGCTTTTTTGATGAAGAGGTAGAGCAGACGATTCAAAGTGTAATTCGATCTATTTTTAGATATATCATTATCATCAGTCTTATCATATATTTAATTAGCCAATTTGTAGATATAAAAAGTATTATTGCAGGTGCAGGGATAGCTGGAGTTGTCATCGGTTTTGCTGCACAACAGATGCTAAAAGATGTTATATTAGGCTTTGCAAGATTAGCGGACAAAGAGTTTCGGGTTGGTGATTTTGTAACTTTTAACGGAACAAATTCAGGAACTATTGAAGAGATTAGTATTCGTTTTATGCAAATTCGTGAATGGTCAGGAAAACTACTTACCATCCCGCACGGAGAGATTAGAACGATACAAAATTTTA
The DNA here is from genome assembly GCF_000007825.1 of Bacillus cereus ATCC 14579. NCBI lineage: Bacteria > Bacillati > Bacillota > Bacilli > Caryophanales > Bacillaceae > Bacillus > Bacillus cereus. The sequence continues at coordinate 2,159,645 of NC_004722.1, forward strand.
ATAAAGGATGGATGCGTGTAATTGAACGCATCACGGTAAGTTATCAGGAAGATCCAACAAGAGTGAAGGAATTGTTAGAAGAAGTATGTGTTATATGCAATGAAGAATTGAATCAAACTCTTTATAGAGTAGAGGATGAGGCTGTTGAACCATTTAAATACGTCGGTGTTACAGACTTAAATCCTAACTTGAAATATGTTGGCTATGAATTTTGTATTACAGGTTTAATAAAGCCAGAAGATTATTTTGAAACTTCTAGACAAGTAAGATTTGAATTAATGTCTATGTTCCATAAGAATCAAGTGCAAATGCCAGCAGCGAATATGGTTGTTACTACTGAAGGTTTACAGCATATCCATGGTGGACAATCTTTATCGGACAGCTAAAGTAGAATCGTTTGTTAACAAAAATTCTGCTTCCAACATTGGATAGAATAACAATAATAAAATGATTGATATAAAGAAAGGGCTGAAGGAATTCGGTTCTTTTTTTATTTATAGAATTTAGAAATTTCTTAATGTTATAATTGTAGTTGGTGATGAGAATGAACTTTGAAGAAAAAGAGATGCGTCGTTTAGAAGCATTAAAAGAAATTGCTGAATTATTAAATGAAGCAACAAACTTACAGGATATGTTAGAAAAAGTGTTGCATACATTGTTACAAGTAATGAATTTACAAACAGGGTGGATATTCTTTATTGATGAAAGTGGAAAGCACAGCATGCTTGTAGACGAAAATTTACCAGAGGCTCTTACGTGGCAAAAGAAGAAGCCGATGTGTGAAGGAAACTGTTGGTGTGTAGAACGTTTTGTGAATGGGAGATTGGAAAAAGCGACTAATATTATTGAATGTAAGCGAATAGAAGATGCAATTGAATGTAATTGGGGAGAGACAGAAGATGTTACACATCATGCGACAATTCCGCTTAGGTCTGGATCAGAAAAATTTGGTCTACTAAATGTGGCTGCACCTCATAAGACTCATTTTTCTGAGGAAGAGTTAGCGTTATTAGAATCAATTGCATTTCAAATTGGAACGACAATACAACGTATTCAATTAGTTGAGAAAGAACGTAAATATGTAGTGGTAGCGGAAAGAAATCGACTTGCACGTGATTTACATGATTCAGTAAAACAATTGTTATTTTCTATTATGCTAACAGCGAAAGGTACTCTGAATATGACGCAAGATAGAGAATTGCAAGAGATGTTAAGTTATATTGGGGAATTATCACAAGAAGCATTACAAGAGATGAGGCTATTAATTTGGCAATTAAGACCTGAAGGATTGGAGAAAGGATTAGCAGAAGCAATTCAAAATTACGGGAAGTTATTAGGAGTTCAAGTGGAAGTTCGAATTGATGGGATGGTTTCAATTGGGGATGAAATAGAAGAAGTTTTATGGCGTATTAGCCAAGAGGCGCTACATAATTGTAAAAAGCATGCTTCGTGTGAAAAGGTACATATTCTTTTGAAAATAGAAAATAACCAGTTACATTTTTACATAGAAGACAATGGAATAGGATTTATACAAGAACAAGTAAGGGAATCAGCACTTGGCCTGAAAAGTATGAAGGAACGTATTCAGTTAATGAAGGGGTCGTTTCAAATTATAACAGAGTTGAAAAAGGGTACAAAAATAGAAATTCAATTGCCGATTTGAAGGGGAGAATAAGGTTGAAGATTAAACTGCTACTAGTTGAGGACCATCATATCGTTCGAAGAGGACTTGTATTCTTTTTGAAAACGAGAGAAGAATTTGAAATTATTGGGGAAGCGGAAAATGGCGAAGAGGCATTACATTTCATGCAAAAAGAAAGACCAGATGTCGTACTAATGGATGTATCGATGCCGAAAATGGATGGAATTGAGGCAACAAAACGTCTAAAGCAATATGATGAGACAATAAAGGTACTTATATTAAGTAGTTTTTCAGAGCAAGATTATGTTATACCAGCACTTGAAGCTGGAGCAGATGGTTATCAATTAAAAGAAGTACAACCTGAGCAACTTGTCGCTTCTATTATTGCAGTACATCAAGGAAATGCGAATTTTCACCCGAAAGTAACACCTGCATTAATGGGGCGTTCTGCAGTAAAGAAGGAAGTAGAAAATCCTTTTTCAATGTTAACGAAAAGAGAGCAAGAGGTACTTCGCGAAATTGCGAAAGGAAGAAGCAACAAGGAGATTGCAGCAGAACTTCATATTACAGAACAAACTGTGAAAACACACGTTTCAAACGTTTTAGCTAAATTGGAAGTGGATGATCGTACGCAAGCCGCATTATACGCAGTGAAACATGGAGAGAATTATTCATAAGCATGAATAATTCTGTTATATCGTATGACAGAATACATAGGAGCAATTAAAATTTATAGTAATCCCTAATATAGGTTTTTCTTCTTTCGATAATTAGGTACAATAAAGTGAAACTCTAATCAGTGGGGGACCATCCCCACTGATGATTAGTTTAACTAATCGGTTTTTACAGGATAAAGCTACGATGGAAGGGGAGGATATGCTATGCCTGGTACAAGAAGTGGGATTGGAAAGATTCAGGCTTCGTTAAATGGTTTATCACCGAAATTGCGAAGTATTGCCGAACATATTTTGAAACATCCACAAGATGTTGTACATAAATCTATTACAGAATTAGCTGAAGTTACGAATAGTTCCGAAGCTACGATATTCCGCTTATGTAAAAACCTTGGTTTGCAAGGTTTTCAAGATTTAAAGATTACATTAGCTCGTGAAATTGTACATACACCGATGCAAAATATTCATGAAGAGGTATCAGCAGAAGATAGTATGGTAACTGTTGCTAAAAAAGTTTTTCATTCGCATATTACAGGACTGCAAGATACTTTACATTTGCTTAATGAAACGGCACTTGAGCAGGCTGTACGAGCCTTACAAGAAGCAAGTCGAATTGAGTTTTATGGAAATGGTGGCTCTGGTATTATTGCAATGGATGCGTATCATAAGTTTATGAGAACGGGTATTTCTTGTATCGCTCATACTGATTCGCATTTTCAAATTATGGGAGCAGGTTTACTCTCAGAAAATTCAGTTGTTATTGGTATTTCTCATTCTGGTAGCAATAAAGGATTACTTGAAGCGTTAGAAGTAGCGAAAGCAAGAGGAGCCAAAATTATTGCGATTACGAGCTATAAGAAATCAGCATTAAGTCAACTTGCTGATATAACGTTATATACATCAACACGTGAGACTGAATTCCGCACAGAAGCAAGTTCATCACGATTAGCACAGTTAAGCTTATTAGATACTTTGTATGTAGGGTTGTCGTTGCAGCGACAAGAGGAAACTCTAAAAAATTTACAAAGTATACGTGAAACGATTTCGATGAAGCGAATATAAAAAAAGCTCTTCAAATGAAGAGCTTTCAGACTGTAGACAAACTATTTTTGGAGAGTTCAAATGCTAAAAATAGTTTGTTTCTTATTTTAGGGATAATTTATCCAATGGAATTTATATGTAGAGCTTTCTATACTATAATTTACTATAAGTGAGGAAGATGTCTTATGAAAATATCTGTTTATGTTGCAAGTGCATTTAGCAAGGAGCATAAAGGCGGAAATAAAGCAGGAGTGGTATTTATTGAGAATACAAATACATTGACCACTACTCAAAAAATCGAAATAGCCAAACAACTGGGTTATGCGGAAACCGCATTTATATCAGAATCTGAAATTGCTGATTATAAATTTGAGTATTTTACTCCAAAAGAAGAAGTTGATTTATGTGGTCATGCCACAATTGGCTCTTTCGCGATACTGATGTATTTAAATAAACTTTTCAGGAATCGCTATACGATTGAAACGAACAGCGGTGTTCTTACTATCACTATAAAAGATGACATCATATTCATGGAACAAAATAAACCGAGATTCTATGATGTTGTATCTCCAAACGAGTTCATCGACTGTTTTGATAGTAAAGATATAGACAATAAATACCCAATTCAAATTGTCTCCACTGGCTTAAAAGATATTTTAATTCCTATAAAAAGCGAAATACAATTACATGCACTGCAACCTAATTTTGAAAAAATTAAAGAAATCAGCAAGTATTATAATGTTGTCGGGATGCATTTATATACTTTTAATGACAATCGAATTATATGCAGAAATTTTGCTCCACTATACGACATTAATGAAGAAGCAGCGACTGGAACTTCAAACGGTGCATTAGCTTGCTATCTTTATGAACAGCACTATTTGCAAAAAGAAGTCTATGTATTTGAACAAGGTTATTCTTTACACTCGCCTTCCGAAATATTAGTTAAATTAGCAACCAATAGCAAGAATAAAATAGAAAAAGTTTATGTTGGTGGCAAAGGCTATTACTGTGAAACTAAGTGTTTAAATATAGAAAATATTGAGTGAAGAGCTTTTTTATCGATGAGAAGTTTGTTACTTTATTTTCTTTTAGAAATGTATGACTTACTTATAGTCAGTGATAAACTCTCATTTTTAAAAATTTAAAATAAAGACCGATTTATGTAATAATTCAAATATTGTTCATAATTTCACAAATTGTTTATGAAGTGTCATGTTATGATGAAGATGTAATGATGATTGAACACTTAAATTTGGTACAATAACTAGCCAAAGTAGTGAAGAAAGTAGTTGTGAGATAAACTCATTAAAATGCTAAAACACTAAAGGGGAGATCACATATGAAAGCAGTAGTGGTTAATAAAAACAGCAAAGCAAACATCGAAGTGATTGAAAAAGAATTACGTCCGTTACACTCAGGTGAAGCGTTAGTAGATGTAGAGTATTGTGGAGTTTGCCACACTGATTTACACGTTGCGAATCATGATTTTGGTAACACTGATGGCCGTATTCTTGGTCATGAGGGTGTAGGTATTGTTACGAAAATAGCTGATGATGTTACTTCACTAAAGATAGGTGACCGTGTAAGTATTGCATGGATGTTCCAATCTTGTGGACGTTGTGAATATTGCGTAACTGGTAGAGAAACATTTTGCCGTGAAGTTAAAAACGCTGGTTATTCAGTGGATGGTGGTATGGCTGAACAATGTATCGTTACAGCTGATTATGCGGTAAAAGTACCAGAAGGATTAGATCCTGCTCAAGCATCATCAATTACTTGTGCTGGTGTAACTACATATAAAGCTATTAAAGTATCAGATATTAAACCTAGTCAACCTATTGTAATCTATGGCTGCGGTGGATTAGGTAACTTAGCTATCCAATATGCTAAAAATGTATTTGGTGCAAAGGTAATCGCAGTAGACATTAATGACGATAAATTAGCCTTAGCGAAAGAAGTTGGTGCTGATATGACTATCAATCCAATTTCTCAAGGTCCTGCTGATAAAATTGTGCAAGAGAAGTTTGGTGGCGCTTATGCTGCGGTAGTAACAGCAGTCTCTAAAGTAGCCTTTAACTCAGCAGTTGATGCAGTACGTGCTTGCGGTAAAGTAGTTGCAGTAGGGCTACCAGTAGAAACAATGGACTTAAACATCCCACGACTTGTACTGGATGGAATTGAAGTAGTTGGTTCTCTAGTTGGTACTCGTAAAGATTTGGAAGAGGCGTTTATGTTTGGGGCAGAAGGAAAAGTAGTGCCGGTTGTTCAAACTTGTTCGCTAGATAAAGTACAAAATGTATTCGAAGAAATGGAACAAGGTAGAATTCAAGGGCGTATGGTAATTGATTTTAAAAAACATAATTGTGATTGCAAATAATTCACTTTAAATATAAAAAACATGAGTCTAGCAAAGGACATGTAAAAAAGTTAGACAGCATAAGAAGATGATCCCTGTATTTAATAGGGATCATCTTCTTTATTTTCTACTAATATCGATGCCAATTAATACTTCATTAATGAGAAATGATTAAAGGTTTACTTTATTTGCAAACGAAAAGGAATCTTTATGTTTAACAAATTTTTTATGATCTGGAACGTTTTGAATTGCTACAATTTGCGAATCTCTTGCTTTCAGTGCATCTTGAATCCCGATGGTCATAAGCTTAATAAATAGAATCGTAATAAAGAATGAAGCGAGAGTATAAAAAATAATCCACCATGAAAGATTCATTTCATTACGATTTAATCCAATAAGACCTGCCCAATCATTAGATAGAGAAACAGGTTTGAGCACTCCGTCATAGAGTTCACGCATTTGTATGCCGCCAATTACAATGTTAAGCAACGCTAAATGGATAACGAGTATGAGTGTTTGGACGATATGTTCCATAAATAATACAAATAAGCGGTCAAGTAATAAGACTCGTAAGTGTTTTTTTATAATATGAAAACGACTAGCCCCCAGTAATTGTGAACTTAAGATGTAATCTTGTTTCATAAATTCATCAACCTCTGAGGATATGTATAAAGAAAGTGTAGGCAGAGCGACGAAAATAAGTACGAGTACTTGATAAAACGTAAATGAAATATTTGGATCTACCCCATCAGCATTTGATGTGATTATAATATTAACGGGCGTGATGAGTATGAATGCGATAAATAGAGTTGGAATGTAATAAAAAACTTCTGAGCATGACTGGAAAAATCTCTTGAGTTTTGGAGCAAATAAACTTAAGAGGATTCCTATACATGTTCCGCATAAAATTCGAAAGAAGCTAATTGCCATGGCTAATAAAATAGTGAATTTTGCTCCTTCTACAATTTGTAAGAAAACAGACTCTCCAAAACGATCAGATCCAAAAGGTGGAATTAACGATGGCGGAAAGGGGGCCTTTCCAAGTAATTCGTTATTGTCATTGTAAAGTAACTGAGGAGGTTTTGGGATGTTATCTTTAAAGAACCAACTATAAATAAAACTAGCTGAAATAAGTATGAATAGATAAGTAAAGCCGATTAAAAAGCGTTTTGATTTCCAAATAGATTTCATAATGATACTCCTTTCAATTGCTTTTTCCATCTATTCATCATGAATGAGACTATTTGGAAAATAGCATAAAATGGTAAAATAATCATAACAAGTATGATAAATGCAGCTGGAGGTGAAACAAACGCCTTATTAAATAAAAATTGAATAATGCCTTCCATATTAAAAACAAATTCTAAAATGAATAAATTAGAAAGTAAGAAAACAAAAATCGTTTTTAAATGGTGGAAGAAGTGGATAGATATATTTTTGAATAAATGAATGCATAGTATATAACTTGATGAAAGGCCTTTTCCATATGCAACCTCTACGTAATGTTTTCCTTGCTCTTCTTTTATGTATAACACCATCATCCGAAACATTTGTAATGTAGGTAAGACAGCTAATGATAAAATAGGGAGTAAATAAGCTCGATTTTCATTAAAGGAAATAATAGTGACAGGAGATTCCCCAAATTTCTGAAGTACCCATATGAAAAATATTTGCAAACAGATCATCATCATCATATCAGGGACAGCTTCTAATATGAACACAATTCGGTTTATCCATTTTTTTATATAATCTTTTGCTAAAAAATAAAAAAATGCCATGCTAGATGATAAAAAGAGAGCAAGAAAAAAGGCTAAAAATAATATAGTAAATGAATATAGGTAAGGTTCTAAAACAGTTGGAAATAATGGTGTTTTTTTGAAATGGCCAAACTTCGGGTCTGATCCTATAATCACTAATGATTCAGGGGAAAAAACTTGTTTTAACATAGTAACGGTCTGATTAAAAAAATAAATTGGTTGAAAGGTAAATCCTTGTTGAGTGATAAATAAATAAGGTAAATTTAATAATAGTAAGAGTGATAAAAGAATTGATGAAAGCTTAATTGTGAATTGAGATATTTTATTTAACATTAAATCCCTCCGACATCTTTTTACAACATTATACAATAAATTTCGTGTTATTGTTTTTATTTTTCTGAAAAATAAAAATACTTTTCGGTTTTATAGTATGCAAGATATATTTACAAGATAAAAAAGTGATAGTAGGGGGCCACGCTCTATGTTTATCAAGATAAAAGACTAGTGAACCTAAAACAATAAATATGAGTAAAATGCACAGAATTCTCATTCTGCGGTTAGTTACTTTTCTTGGCTTGATGGTGATGTTACGTGACCGCTAAAAATGAATATTGCTTTTCAACTTTTTCTTCAAGCAAATAAGTAGAACGTATGGAGGATTATGTATGTGTTGTTAATGAGAGGAAAGAGTGTATTGCGTAACGAATATAACGTAATTTTACCGCATGGAAAAGCTAAATTTAGTATATAAGTGAAATGGAATGAGGGGATTTATTTTTGGTATGAAAAAAATTTTCTTTTTATAACTTGATAAATGAAAAAATATTTTATATACTAATTCATGTAAACGGTTTACTAAATCGTATTTTGCTAGTAATGAAGGGAAGATTCGCATGGAAACAAGGGGGAGAGTAATCGGGATTGATATCGGTACCACAAGTACAAAAACGGTTGTGTTCACAGAAAAAGGAAAAGTCATTGCATCACATGCAATCGATTACCCAATTATTCAACCGAATGTAGGATGGGCTGAGCAAGATCCTGATGTAATATGTGCCGCTGTATACAAAAGTGTAAGCGTTGCCATTGAAAAAGGTAATGTATTACCAGAAGATATTTCTTCAATCGGTATTAGTACAGCTATGCACGCATTAATTGCAGTAGATGAAAATGGTGCGCCATTAACGCGTTCTATCATTTGGGCAGATAATCGAAGTACGAAGCAATCAGAAAAATTATTACAACAAATGAATGGGCATGAAATTTATAGACGTACAGGTACACCGATTCATCCGATGTCACCACTTTCTAAATTGTTATGGATGAAAGAAGAGGAACCAGAGTTATATACAAGTGCCTATAAATTCATTTCCATTAAAGAGTATGTGATTTACCAATTATTTTCACGCTACGTAGTTGATTATTCGATTGCTTCTGCTACAGGGTTATTTAATTTAGAAACATTAAACTGGGATGAAGATGTTTTAACTATGTTACATATGTCATCAGAAAAATTATCAACCCCTGTACCAACTACATATATTTTATCAGGTATGAAGCCAGAGTTAGCACAGAAGATGGGGATAAGTGCAGAAACACCAATTGTCATCGGAGCAAGTGATGGGGTTCTTGCAAATGTAGGAGTTGGTGCGATATCACCGGGTGCGGCTGCAATTACGATTGGAACGAGTGGTGCGGTTCGAACAATCTCATCAAATATAAATACAGATGAGAAAGGGAGAACGTTTTGTTACGCATTAACAGATGAGCACTGGGTAATCGGTGGTCCAACGAATAACGGCGGAATATTACTGAGATGGTTACGTGATGAATTTGGTAGTCCAGAGCAAGAAGTAGCAAGAAAGCTCGGCATTGATCCTTATGATTTATTAATTAAATATGCAGAAAGCGTACCAGCTGGAGCGGATGGGCTATTGTTCTTACCTTTCTTATCTGGAGAACGCGCACCTTACTGGAATGCAAATGCTCGTGGTACATTCTTTGGAATCAATCTTCAACATAAGCGAGAACATTTTATACGTGCAGTGATGGAAGGTGTTTGTATGAGTGTATATTCAGTAGCACTCGCAATCAGGGATTGTACAGGGCCACTTACTGAAATACGAGTTTCAGGAGGGTTTGCAAAATCTGCATTTTGGAGACAAATGTTGTCCGATATGATGGGAAAAGAATTGCTTGTACCTGAAAGTCATGAAGCATCTGCGCTTGGGGCAGCGGCAGTTGCTTTATATGCTGTAGGAAAAATTGATTCTCTTGAAGAGGTAAAGGATTGGATTGATATTGTCCATCACCATGTACCGAATAAAGAAAATACGGCTATATATTTAGAAATGTTTTATATGTATGAACGACTTTACAATCGCTTGAAAGAAGAATTTGATTGTATAGCTGCTTTCCAACGTAAACAATAGGGGGATTGGGAGAAATGGTAGTTGGGATCGTACTAGCGGCAGTTGTCATACTACTTTTACTTATTACGGTAGTAAAATGGCATCCATTTGTCGCATTAATTTTAACAGCAATTGGTGTAGGATTAGCAATGGGAATGCCTTTAATTGGAACTTCACCAAAAGATCCAGGGATTATTGATTCTATTAAACTAGGGCTTGGTAATACATTAGGGTTTTTAGCAATAGTTTTAGCACTAGGAACGATGCTTGGAAAAATGATGGCCGAATCTGGTGGTGCTGAACGTATCGCTAACACATTAATTAATCGTTTTGGGAAGAAACGAGTTCACTGGGCGATGATGTTCGTTGCATTTTTAGTAGGGATTCCGGTATTTTTCCAAGTTGGATTTGTACTATTAATTCCGTTAGTATTTACAATTGCGTTAGAAACTGGGGTATCACTTATTACAATTGGTATTCCGCTAGTAGCAGGACTGTCAGTCGTACACGGACTTGTTCCACCGCATCCAGCGGCAATGGCGGCAGTTGGTATTTTTAAAGCAGATGTGGGGAAGACAATTTTATATGCGTTAATTGTCGGACTTCCAACTGCAATTATTTCAGGTCCACTTTACGGGAAATGGATTGGTGCTCGTATACATAAGGAAGTACCATTAGATATAGCGGAGCAATTTGTTGAAAAAGATAATAAAAAAGAGCTTCCTAGCTTTTGGAATACATTGTTTACAATTTTACTTCCAGTATTTCTTATGCTTGGTGCATCAATAGCAGAAGTTGCATTAAATAAAACGAGTCAACTAGCACAAGTATTACACTTTATTGGAGATCCGATTGTGGCTTTATTAATTGCAACCATTTACTCTTTCTTTAGTCTTGGATATGCAAAAGGTTTCTCAAAAGATAAAGTGTTACAATTTACAAATGATTGCCTTGGACCTATTGCAAACATATTGTTAGTGATTGGTGCAGGCGGCGCATTTAATAAAGTATTATTAGATTCTGGAATTGGAACGACAATTGCAGATATGGCGAAAGAATCACATATTTCACCGATATTATTAGGGTGGGGAATTGCGGCACTAATCCGAATTGCAACTGGATCGGCAACTGTTTCTATGATGACAGCAGCTGGTATTGTTGCGCCGATTGCAGCAAGCACACCAGGTGTAAATGTTGAATTATTAGCACTTGCAACTGGTGCAGGGTCATTAATTTTATCACACGTGAATGATTCAGGATTTTGGATGATTAAAGAGTATTTCGGAATGACTGTGAAAGAAACATTATTAACATGGACTGCAATGGAGACTATATTATCTGTAGTAGCACTTGGGCTAATTTCGATATTAAATATATTTGTATAGAATAGGAGATTGATTAATATGAAACTAGGTTTAATTGGATTAGGAAAAATGGGATTTCCATTAGCTGAACACTTATATGAAGACAAGCATGAAGTAGTTGTATACGATGTAAATAAAGAGCTTGTTGAAAAGGCAGGAAAACTAGGAATTACTGCACGTCATACATTAAAAGAAATGATTGCTGAACTAGAAGCTCCTCGTACAATTTGGGTAATGGTGCCTGCAGGAGAAGTTGTAGAGTCAGTACTAAAAGATGTATATCCATTATTAGATGAAGGTGATATCGTTATTGAAGGCGGAAATTCATTCTATAAAGATACGTTACGCCGTGCTGAAGAAGCAAAAAGCTTCGGATTACATTATGTAGATATCGGTACATCAGGCGGTGTAGAAGGAGCTAGATACGGTGCTTGCTTAATGGTTGGTGGAGAAAAAGAAATTTACGACCAATTAGAACCTTTATTTAAAGATTTAGCAGTAGAAAATGGCTATTCTTATGCTGGCCGTGTTGGTAGTGGTCATTTCTTGAAAATGGTTCATAACGGTATTGAGTACGGCATGATGCAAGCAATCGCTGAAGGATTTGAAGTACTAGATAAGAGTGACTTTGATTTCAATTATGAAGATGTTGCAAAAGTATGGGCTAACGGATCAGTTATCCGTGGTTGGTTAATGGACTTAACTGAAAAAGCATTTGCAGAAGATCCGAAACTAGATGGCATTAAAGGTGTAATGAACTCTTCAGGAGAAGGAAAATGGACTGTTGAAACTGCACTTGAACTTCAAGCTGCAGCACCAGTTATCGCTATGTCATTATTTATGCGCTATCGTTCTCAGGAAGATGATACATTCCATGGAAAAGTAGTTTCAGCATTACGTAATCAGTTCGGTGGACATGAAGTTGTGAAAAAATAAGGATGTTTTTAAAAAGAAACTTGTGTATAAGCGCAAGTTTCTTTTTTATAGTTTAAGAAATTACTAATTTAAAAATACCAATCAATCATCGTTTTTTTGTCACAAATGATAGCTTCGACGTTCATTGAATGAACAATATATTCTATATTTTCTTCTTTAGCTAATAATAAGGTTGTAAAGGAATCGTATATACTCATAAACGCATACTCATTATCTTCGCCAGTAATAATTAACTCATTATTGCTAATGTCCCAAATATCTAATGGAGTAGTATTATTTACCTGTAATAATCCGTTTGTATCAAGAATTGGTTCAGAGAAATATAGATTTTTTGCACCTTTAGAACCGAGGAGTTTAAGTAATTTGTGTAATAAAAATATAGACGTATAATCTTCTGTTGGATAATAAAGATCTTTTTTTAAGTTTGAATGTAGCTTTTCAGCTAAATCCTCTCTTTTATATTCTTCTGAAAGGGCACTAATGGAAGTCAACATGGCCATTGCTAGGTCTGCGTATGAATGTAATCCACTACAAGACATCATTTCCTTCCAAGAAACGGATTTCCCATTATAAATGATTTCTTCAGCGCTAGGATAGATGTGCTCATATGGTCTTTTTCTCACAGACTTTTCCCATTCTAAAGGCATTTGGATAAAAGGATATAGCAATATAGCTGCAGATTTAAAGTTTCTTGGTAGTTGTTCTAAAATTGGTGATTTGTCATCTAGCCAAATGTAATCCAACAAAATATAACCTCCTCTTAGACTTTGAAATGTACGGATTCCCGTATTATGTTTTTTGTATTGATTGTATCAAATATAAAGCGAAGCATGAAATATGTCCCAACATAAAAGTAAGAATAAATAAAATGAAGTTTTCATAAATAGTAAAAGGGTGCTTATGTCATCAGTATAGCTAAGAAATGTTGTTACATATGAGAAGAGCGTGTTAATAAAATATGAGGTGGTTAAATGGGAAATGAGCAAGTGAAGTCTGTAAAGGAAGAAAAAAAGTTATGTCTTTGTATGATCGTTAAAAATGAGTCTAGAATTATGGAAAGATGTTTAAATGCAACAAAATCAATTGTAGACTTTGTTTCTATTTGTGATACTGGATCGACGGATAATACGCCTGAAATTATTGAAAATTGGTGTAAGGAAAATGAGATACCTGGGACGGTTCATCATGAGCCGTTTAAAAACTTTGGTTATAACAGAAGCTTAGCTGTTTCGTTAGCGCAAAAAACATACCCAGAAGCAGATTATTTATTAATATTAGATGCGGATATGATTTTAGAGGTTGATCCGAATTTCGATAAAACGAGCTTAACGGAAGATCATTATCTTACATTACAATATGATGTTCATATTAAATATTGGCTTACACGTCTTTTAAAAGCTTCTTTACCATGGAAATCTGTCGGTGTTACTCATGAGTATTGGGATATAGATCGTTCAAAAGTTGGAGCGAATTACAATACGAGGGTAGCTCGGTTAGAGACTCTTGTCGTGAATGATCCCGGAGATGGCGGGAGCAAAGCTGATAAATTTGAAAGAGATGAGAGGTTGTTGTTACAGGGAATAAACGACCCAGAAACAACGCCAGATTTGCATATAAGATATTTATTTTATTTAGCTCAGACTTATTTTCATTTAAGTCAATTTGAGAATTCAATTAAATGGTATAAAAAACGTGTGGAAGCAGGAGGATGGGTTGAAGAGGTATTCTATTCGTTATTGCGAATAGGATTTTGTTATGAGCAGTTAGCAAATCGTTCAGCAAATAAACAAAATGAAGTGACAGATGCTGATGAAAAAGAAACTGTTAAAGGGCAAGAAGAGCAATATTTAGCGTTAGCTGTTTTTTATTTTCAAAAAGCTTGGGAATATAGACCAACCCGGGCTGAACCATTATACCAACTTGCAAGGTTGTATCGATTACGATCTCAAAACAATATTGCTTTGATGTATGCTCTGCAAGGGAAGGAAATTCCTTTTCCAAAGGATGATCTACTATTTGTAGATTATCATGTGTATGATTACTTATTTGACTATGAAATTTCTATTAGTGCTTTCTATATACCTCATAAAAAACATTTAGGGGCGGTGTCGCAAAAGTATTTGGAATCGATAAAAGAAAAGATTCCATTTCATATAGCAAATATAGTAGAGAATAATGCGAAATTTTATTAAATACATTTTCGATTAAAGGAGTAGTGGAGTAATCATGGAATTAATACGATGGGCGATTGAACTAGGAGAATCGGTGCATGGAAATACGTATGAAGAATTGATGCCACTACTAGACTATTATTATGATCGTGATCATTTAAAAGCGTATTGTATCGCAAATCTTCTTTTAAACATGGATGTATTAGATGAGGACCGGGAAAGAATCGAATTAAGAAGATGCATCGCTGCTTATTATGCTGGATTATATAAAGTAGCAAGAAAACATGCAAATGAGTTGGTACTTAAACATCCGGATGTAGATCTATATAAAAATAATTTAAGATTAATGGAAGTTTATTTGAATAAAGAATATGATTATTGTCTTTTTATATGCCCAAAGACATACGGTAGTTTCATAGATATTGCGCGAGCTTTAAAGTGGAGGTTGGAGCAGGAGGGAAATACAGTAATTATATCAGAAACAATACTGGAAAATGTAAAGAATACAGTTGTTTTTGGAGCACATACATATGCATATAACCCGAACCTTCTTCCGAAAGATGCAATTGTTTATAATTTAGAACAGCTATACGAAGGAAGTCCATATGCGCACCCCCTTTATTTAATATTATTAAAAGATAGAGTGATTTGGGATTATAGTAAACAAAATATAGAATGGCTTAAACAAAAAGGGGTAGGAAAAGAAATAAAACATGTAGAAATGAACTATGCTCCAACTTTGGAAATAAAAAAAGATGCGTTTGAAGATGAAATTATTGAAGATATTGATATTCTGTTTATAGGTGCTCTTAATCCGAGGCGACAAGCTATTTTTGATCATCTAAAAGCGATTGCCCCGAATTTAAATATAGTTTTTAAAAATAATGCGTGGGGAATTGTTAGAAATGAATTGATTGCTAGAGCTAAAATTATATTAAATATTCATTTTTATTTATCAGGAATTCTTGAAACACCTCGCGTGTCTTATGCAGTCGCAAATAAGAAATTTATTATTTCCGAAAATAGTAATCCAGAAGATGAGGTAGAGTGGCCAGGAATTGTGTTTACTCCGTACGAAAAAATAATTGAAAACGTAATGAAATATATAGAATTACCAGAAGAACGGAAAAGATTAGCGGAAAAAGCATATAATCATTTTGAAGCAAATGAAAGTTTAGGTACATTGAGCATGAGAGATGAAACAAAGTAATTGTACAAAACTCATACGAAAGTATGAGTTCTTTTTTGTTTATCATACTATTTTATGAAACAAGTTAACTCTTTATATTGTGTTTTGTATAGAAATTTCTGATAATATATAAGTAGAACTTGAAAACAAAGGGGAGAAATAATCATGAAACTAGTCGTTATTAACGGTACACCAAGAAAATTTGGTCGAACTCGTGTGGTGGCAAAATATATTGCGGATCAATTTGAAGGGGAATTATATGATTTAGCAATTGAGGAGTTACCTTTATACAATGGAGAAGAGTCACAACGTGATTTAGAGGCAGTAAAAAAATTAAAAACGTTAGTGAAAGCTGCGGATGGGGTTGTATTATGTACACCAGAATATCATAATGCGATGAGCGGTGCGCTGAAAAACTCTTTAGATTACTTAAGTAGTAGTGAATTTATTCATAAACCAGTTGCATTGTTAGCGGTTGCTGGTGGCGGTAAAGGTGGAATAAATGCATTAAACAGCATGCGAACGGTCGCTAGAGGTGTTTATGCAAATGCAATTCCAAAACAAGTTGTGCTTGATGGATTACATGTGCAAGATGGTGAACTTGGAGAAGATGCAAAACCATTAATTCATGATGTAGTTAAAGAATTAAAAGCATATATGAGCGTATATAAAGAGGTGAAAAAACAACTAGGAGTGGAATGATATGTCCTCACTTTATCATGATTCTCGCTTGTATTACATTCTAGGAGCCAATAGTCTATCTGCTATTGGTTCCGGAATTGTTATGATAACGATTCCTTGGCTGTTAATTAAAGAGAGTGGAGGAGAGACAACATTTGGTTATGTTTCTATCATTGCAACCCTCATTATGTTTTTATTAACACCATTCATTGGGCAAAGTATTGATCGTTTTTCAAGAAAATCTTTATTGCTATGTAACGAAGGAATCGGAATAGCCGTAATCGGAATAATGGTTATATGGGGATTTGCTGGGCAACCTTATCATTCTATTCACTATATTCTTATTTATATAGCCGGATCATTCTACTATTTATTGTTTTATCCTACAATATTTGCGTTCAACCAAGAGATATTTCAAGCAGAACATTATAAAAGTTTAAGTGGAACGATGGAAATACAAGGACAGTTAACACAAGTTATTTCTGGAGCGGCTGCGAGCTTCTTAATTGAAATTGTATCTTTGAAGTGGATTTTGTTAGTAGACATGTTAACTTTTGCTGGAGCATTTTTTCTTTTCTTATGTATACCGTACGTAAAGAAAAAAGAAGTGAAAAGAAAAATAACATTTAAGAAGCAATTGTTTGAAGGAATTCACTTTATGAAAAAACGTCCTAAGCTCTTTTGGTTCTTACTGGCCACTTATATGCCGTTTATAGGTGTTATGATGGCAAATTATTTAATACCAGTTTATATTTCGGATATACTTAAAGCCAATGCCTCTGTATACGCAATAGAGGGCACGATGTACGGTGTCGGAGCGGTTGTTGCAGGAATCTGTATTCCACTCATAATGAAATATGTAAAAACAGAAGTTTCAATCGTTATGACGATGTTCATTTATGTAATTTCAATTACCGCAATGATTATTGAACCTTCCGTAATTTTCTTATATGGACTTGCAGTTTTTCATGCAGTTGGAAATGCGGGTACAAGAGTGGCGAGAAATGTATTGATGATGGAGGAAATTCCAAACGAAGTAATGGGACGTGTAGACAGCTTATTTCGCCTAATTGGTACTGGAATACGAATTGTATTATTAATGCTGTTTACAGCGGGTGTATCTAAAGCCGGAGTAATGCTTCCGTTTTACGTATTAAGCTGCATATTGATCTTCTCATTAGGAATCGCTATTTATTATGTACTATCACAACGTAAAGTAGCGGCGAATGTTTCTAATAAATCAATCGTTTAAAAAACACTTCTGCCGCCCTTTCTTTTTCTGTATAATAAAAAGAAAGGGAGTGCAAACTTATTTATGAACAAATGGATCTTTCTTATCATTTTATTATTACCGCCACTATACATCATTTATATGACGTTTAGAATGAACAAAGTTGCTCGTGAAAAGTTGAGCTATCACTCTCCGTACGTTCTTATACTGGGTGCAAAGTTATTTGGAGATAGACCGTCTTTATCTCTTCAAAATCGTTTGGATGTAGCGGTGGAGTATTTATTTTCCCATCCTGAAGCGAAAGTAATTGTTTCAGGTGGTCAAGGAGAAGATGAAGATATACCGGAAGCTCACAGCATGAGAAACTATTTAATGGTACACGGTATAGATGAGAGTCGTATTTTAATAGAAGATCAATCTACAAATACGTATGAAAACTTAAAGTTTAGTATGGATTTATATAATGTGAAACATGCAGTAGTTGTAAGTAATACGTATCATTTATATCGAACGAAAATAATTGCAAAGCGTTTAGGCATGAAGATGGAGGCACTAGCTGCTGAAACACCAATTCGTTCTAAGAGAAAAATGTATGTTCGCGAATATGCTGCTATTATGAAAACAATATTGTTCGACCGTTAGAGCTCAAATGTGAGCTCTTTTTTAATTTAAAAGCGTATCATTTGAAATGAATGCCATATTCCATCAAAATAAAGGAAACAACATTAAAGGAGTTGTATTTGTGATTCAATTTAATCATGTGTCAAAATCGTATGAAGATGGCACGAAAGCAGTGGATTCATTGCATTTAGAAATTAAAAAGGGAGAATTTTTTGTTCTCATCGGTCCGAGTGGATGCGGTAAAACAACGACAATGAAGATGATTAATCGTTTAATCGAAACGACTGAAGGATCGCTTTTAATCGATGGAAAAGATATTCAACAATATAATATAAATGAATTACGTTGGGATATAGGATACGTGTTGCAACAGATTGCTTTGTTTCCTCATATGACAATTGCTGAAAATATTGCAATTGTTCCTGAAATGAGGCAATGGAGCAAAAAAGAAATTAAAGCACGCGTCGATGAATTGTTACATATGGTTGGATTAGATCCGGGTATTTATCGAAATCGTATGCCTCATGAATTGTCAGGAAGACAAAAACAACGTGTCGGTGTCGTGCGAGCATTAGCTGCAAACCCGAAAATCGTTCTTATGGATGAACCATTTAGTGCGTTAGATCCATTAATTAAGGAACAGCTTCAGAAAGATATTGTACAGTTGCAAAAAAAGATTCAAAAAACAATCGTATTTGTAACACATGATATGCAAGAAGCATTATCACTTGGAGATCGCATTTGTATTATGAAAGAAGGAAAAGTTGTTCAACTAGATACACCAGAAGGAATTATACATAATCCGAAAAATGAATTTGTAGAGGAGTTTATTGGAAATCGCGGACGAACTTGGTATCAGGGGAAAAGTATAGCAGATGTATTGCCGCTTGATCAAAGTGTGCAATTAGAAGGGCAGGCGCTATCATTACATTCTTCTTTACAAAAAGCGTTAGTTCGTGTGCGTGATGAGGAGGTCGTTCCAGTTGAAAAAAACGGTCAATATATTGGAGCGTTAACAAGTCGTCATATTGTCAATTACATTGTTGAACAAATGAAGGAAAGAGGCTAAACAGTGACTAATTTTATACAAACGTTCCAAGAACGAAAAATAGAATTACTAACTGCATTAAGTGAGCATTTACAAATATCGCTTATTTCATTATTTTTTGCAGTAATTATAGCGGTGCCACTTGGCATCTTATTAACAAGAAAAGAACGAATGGCTGAATTTATAATAGGAACTTCTGCAGTAATGCAGACAGTGCCATCACTTGCATTACTCGGACTATTAATTCCATTAGTAGGAATCGGAAAACTTCCAGCGATTATCGCATTAGTTGTGTATGCACTATTACCTATTTTACGAAATACATATACAGGAATAAGGGAATTAGATGAATCTCTAATAGAAGCCGCGAAAGCTATGGGGATGAATAGTTGGAGAAGATTGTGGAAGGTAGAACTTCCTCTTGCATTGCCTATCATTATGGCCGGTATTCGTACAGCGATGGTATTAATTGTTGGAACGGCTACATTAGCAGCTCTCATTGGTGCTGGTGGGCTCGGTAAGCTTATACTATTAGGTATAGATCGAAATGATCATGCACTTATCATTTTAGGGGCCGTACCAGCCGCGTTACTCGCTTTATTCTTTGATATAGTACTTCGCATACTTGAACGACCGAAACGCTCTTCTAAGCGTGTTATATTGACGATATGTATTGTTTGTATAATGATTGCTTCTCCATTTCTTTGGAGTACAGAAAAGAAAGATATTGTTATTGCGGGCAAACTTGGATCAGAACCTGAAATTTTAATTCAAATGTATAAGCAGCTTATTGAACAAGATACAGATTTACACGTACAATTAAAACCAGGTCTTGGAAAAACAGCATTTGTATTTGAAGCGTTGAAATCAGGGGAAGTAGATATATATCCAGAATTTTCAGGAACAGCTTTATCTACTTTCGTGAAAGAAGAACCAAAGAGTACAAATCGTGATGAAGTATATGAGCAGGCTCGCATTGGAATGGAAAAGAAATATAATATGATTATGTTGAAGCCAATGGAGTATAACAATACATATGCACTAGCTATGCCGAAAAAAATAGCAGATCAAAAGAATATAAATACAATTTCTGATTTAGGGAATGTTGCACAGGAAGCCAAAGTAGGATTTACATTGGAATTTGCTGATCGTGAAGATGGTTATAAAGGAATGCAAAAATTATATAACTATAAGTTCTCGAATGTTAAAACGATGGAGCCGAAGCTGCGTTATAGCGCAATTGAATCTGGAGATGTTAACGTAATTGATGCATATTCAACAGATAGTGAATTGGAGCAATACGGACTGAAAGTGCTGAAAGATGATAAAGGGTTATTCCCACCTTATCAAGGAGCACCATTATTAAGAAAAGAAACGTTACAGAAATATCCCGAACTTGAAAAGGTATTAAATAAATTATCTGGAAAGATTACAGATGAAGAAATGCGAAAAATGAATTATGAAGTTAACGTAAATGGTAAAAGTAGTGAAGAAGTCGCAAAACAATTTTTACAAAAAGAGAAGTTACTTCGTTAAATTTACAAGAAATATACAAATTTATATGTTTGAAATGACCGTTCATTACAAAATGAGCGGTTTTTTTGTGCATACTTATACATTTTTTCAAAAAAGTATTCCATTTTTGCTCATTTTCTTTTAGAATAAGTAATGTTTTCCTGAAAAAATATAAGAGAAACGTCTATTAGAGAAAAAGGTGACTTTAATAGTTGAACGAACATAACACCTAGAATGACAGATGGGGTGGTACAAATAGAAAAGAAGTTAGGATTTTTTCCATTAATCGCATTAGTAGTTGGAACAATGGTTGGTGGCGGTGTTTTTAGTTTACCGCATGATTTAGCAGTAGGAGCAAACAGTGGTGCAATAATAATTGGCTGGTGTATTACAGCGATGGGAATGATTCCACTTGCGCTCGTATATCAAACGTTAGCAAGACAAAAACCGGAACTTGAAGGTGGAATTTATAGTTATGCACGTGCTGGTTTCGGTGAATATATTGGATTTAATAGTGCTTGGGGATATTGGCTAGCAGGAATCTTAGGTAATGTCGCAACAATTATGTTACTGTTTAGTACATTAGGTTATTTCTTTCCAATTTTCAAAGGAGGAAATAATGTTGCGTCTATCGTTGGGGCATCACTTTTATTATGGACACTTCATTTTTTAATTTTATTTGGAATCCGTGAAGCTTCTATTATGAATGTGATCGCAACAATAGGGAAGTTAGTTCCAATCGTTTTATTTATTGTTGTAATGGTAACAGCCTTTCGCTGGGACACATTTACACATGATTTTTGGGGAGAAGGAACGATCTCACTTTCCGCTATACTTGGTCAAGTGAAAAATACAATGCTTGTAACACTTTGGGTTTTCATTGGAGTTGAAGGAGCGGTTGTATTATCTGGAAGAGCGAAGAATAGTCGAGATGTTGGTAAGGCAACAGTATTGGGACTTATTTTAGTAATGTCCATTTATATTTTAATTTCTGTCCTGTCAATGGGAGCTATGACAAGAGGCGAACTTTCTGTGTTAGAAACTCCGTCCATGGGACATGTATTAGAGCACGTTGTTGGTCCATGGGGTGCAGTTGCGATTAACATCGGATTAGTTGCTTCACTTGTCGGTACATTAATTGGCTGGTTTTTACTTGTTTCTGAAATTTCTCATGTAGCAGGAAAAGATGGCGTATTTCCGAAAGTCTTTACGAAAACAAATAAGAAGCAAACACCGCACATGGCATTATGGATTTCAAATGGTGTTGCCCAAATTATATTTATCATCGTTTTGTTTTCGGAATCAACATATCAAATTATGTATTTCATTGCATCAACATCAATTTTATTACCATATTTATTATCAGCGTTATTCCAATTTAAATTAGTCATTACAAACGAACTAAAAGACGCTAAATTAAAAAATGGAGCGTTAGCTTTAATTGCTTCTATTTACTCTGTATGGCTTCTTTATGCAGCTGGTTTAAAGAATTTACTACTCGTTTCAATTGTGTATGGAATTGGAATTATTGTTTACACGTTTGCAAGAAAAGAACAAGGGAACCGTTGCTTTGTAGGTGCAGAGAAGTATGTGATGTGGGCAATTATTGTTGCGGCTATCACATCAATATATATGTTATTAACTGGAAATATAAAAATGTAAAAAGTCCTTTTCATTTAAAGGGCTTTTTTCTTTGTTTAGAGAATATTTACTACATAAGATATTCAGGAGGGATGAGAATGGAAGAAAAAGAACAGTTGTCTAGAATAATTGATTTAGCTAGTGAGTTAAGGAAAGTATTAGTGCAAGAATCTTTTTTTAATCATCATCCTGAACTAAGAGGAGTCATTGAAAATTTAGCAAGTTCTGTTGAAAATTTGGCGGAATTACAAATAAGTAAAGATGAAAACGCTGAAGATCGATTACGTTACGTACTTGCGAAAATGAAAATTGCTCATAATGCAATTTTACAAGAGAAAAAAGCATTTCCTTCTCATTAATATAAGTTTTTATTTTGAACCTGGCGGATAACGTCAGGTTTTTTATTTCTAGTTTTTCGTTTCTTTCATACACTAAGAATAGTATGAAAAAAGAAGGTGACTAAGGTGAAATTACATAAAGCTCTTCAGCCAAGTTTTATAAAACGAATGTACTATATGAGATTTTTAGGGAAATTTACAAAAGCTGAGAAAGAGAAGAGTGGAGAGAATTTCTTTGTACACTGCTTATCGCCAATACCATTCACTTTACAGGAACAATTTACAAATGAACCATATGTATTTGAAGGGTTATGTAGCAATAAAAAGAATGAAAAAACTTTTCGGAATTAAAGAAGAGGAAATTAGAAAAGCAATTAGTAATGTTTCGTCTTTATTATGAAAGAGGAAATGTATACGTGGAGTTAATATGTACAGAAGAACCGAAAGAAATAGCAAGCAGCTATAAAATGATTCCGGCACCTAAAGTTACAAATCATAAAAAAAGAGAATCTTTAGAGCGAAAACTTAGCAACGGTTATTTATCATTTCTTATGCCAAAATTTCCGAAAGACTTTGAGCCTCCCGAATTATTGTGGCACGATGGAAGACTGTACGGAAACATATCCCTAAAGTCATCAATTAGCTCAATCGCCTATTTTGAACAGAAACGTGAATGTAAATATATAAACTGCAGTGACTGGACGAAGTATGTAGAAATAGCGGTAGAAGATCAATTATATTTTGTAAGTGATTATGTATATGAGCAATTAAAAAAACGAATGCATGAAGAAGGTAAGCTAGTTGAAGTAGAGGATATAAAAATACAAAAAGATGAATGGGAATGGGATGAGCGTGAATCGTCCTTTTTACAGTATGTACAAAGTATGGTGCATAATAAAGGGTTATATTTGGATGAAACGGATATTTATAATTTCCATATAAGTGTAAAAACAAATATGTTAACGATTCTTGGTGGTATACCGGGCGTTGGGAAATCACGTTTTGTGCAAACTTATGCAGAAGCATTAGGGTTACAGTATGGGGAAGAGTTGGTTTGGATTCCAATTTCGCCATCGTATCAAGAACCACATGATTTACTTGGTTACCTTCATCCAAATGGTACTTTTATTGAATCTGAAGCGAAGTTAGTTAGGACGTTAATGAAGGCGAAAGAAAATCCAAATCAACTGTATATAATCGTTTTTGATGAAATGAACATGTCTCATATTGAGCATTGGTTTACTCCGTTTCTATCTGTTCTTGAACTTGAAACAAAAAATCGTATTTTAAACTTGTATGAGGGTGTACAGGACATAGAGAATTCAATTCCATCAACAATTGAAATTGGAGAAAATATTATATTTGTAGGTACTGTAAATTTTGATGAAACAACGAAAGAGCTCTCTGATCGATTATTAGACCGAACGAACCTAATAACGTTACAGAAAATTCCGTTTTGTGAGATGGGCATGGAACAGGGGAAAGTCGTATTACATCCACCTTTGAAAGTAACGGCTGGAGAATTTCGGATAAATTGGATGAGAAATAAAGCGATGATTGAAGTGTTTTCTGAAGAAGAATTAGAGCTATTAGATAAGTTGCATGTCGTATTGTCATCACATGACGCGTCTAAGGGAATTTCTTTCCGATGTGCAAATGCAATTGCGACTTATTTGCAAAACATACCGTTTCAAAATAACCATACCTATATGATTAGTAGAGAAGAGGGGTTTGATTTACAAATAAAGCAGCGTGTATTGACGAAAATCAGAGGGACCGAAATGATGGTTGGGCCTTTACTTTCTGAAGAAGCAAAAAGGGGGGCGACCTTAGTACCTCTTTTGCAATCTACACTTGCAAACAGAGTATCTACATTTGAACACTCTTTAGCATATATACGAGAAAAACGTAGAGAACTGGAGTTGTATGGATATGCAAAATGAAGGGCGTTATGAAACAAAAATCGTTGATACGAATGAAACGCTCCCTTTTGTATTAAAGTTAATCATTGGAAATGAGGGGAAAGGAGATTATATTTTATTAAATCGTCTTTGTACATCTACTACAGCATTAGTTCAATGTATTTATAAAGTACAAGAATTAAAACCAATAAGATTGCAGTACAATTATGAAATCCCAATGAATATTACTTTTATATGGAATAAAGTATATGAGGGACAGAAAAATATAAAAGAGGCTCAATATGAAATAAATGAAAAAAAACAAAGAGTATTAATATATGAACACGGGAAAACAGAATTCTTTTATCCATGGCGCTGTGGTCTATACCATTTTGAAGTGCGTATAGAAGATACAACGTATTATGGCGCATTTCAAATCGTACCGAAAAACTTTTTTGATGATCAATTTGAAATGATTCAAGACTATGTGAAGTCAATTTTAAATGAGTTGATTTTGGATAGAGGTTACTATAAAAAAACCTTCTCTGCACTTAGCGATATTGAGGATTCTTCTTATTTAGTGTTACTTAGAAAGTTACCGCAAAAAATGAAAATGATAAAGCAAATCTTTAAGAAAATAGAATCAAGCTCAAAATTTATAAATGAATATAAATGGGAAGGAAAAGAGCGAAAGCCAACAAGAAAAGGAACTATAGTGGCAGAACGAAAACCTTATGCCAAACATTATAATCGTAAGTTTATGGAACAAAAAAATAGTAAGGAAAATGCATTTCTTAAATATAAAGCGATGCAATTTTATCATTATTTAATTGAAGCTAAAAGTTTTTTACGTCAAACAATTGAAATATTAGAAAGAGAAAAAAAGAAAAAATCAGAAGAGTTTCAAGCTGTAAAAACGATTATACAAACAATTGAGCGTAATGGATCAGTAACCGATAGAGAGAAGCAAAAATATAAAAATATACATTTACTAAAAGAAGCCGATTTACGAAAGAGCTCAATGAAAATACAAGAATATAAAATATTGGCGCATATTGTGCATGAAAATGTACAATACTTTCAAATGTTAATGCACTCTTCATTTTGGAGGGAAGTTACTGAAACAAGTAACATGAACTTACATGATTTACCGATACCACATCAACAATTACTACATCATTTAGAAGTACTCCCGCAATATACGGATCAATCTCCATCATTATTATTTGTTTATAAGCCAACGTTTTTAGTGTATGAATATTACGCTTTTTTTATCGTTATTTCACTTTTAGAGCAAATTGGTTTTGAGGCTAGAAACTCCATCCGTGAACAAATACAAGAACATTTTTATGTAGATGGATTACAAGATGGAACGACAGTAGTTTTAGAACGAGATGATATAAAGGTGCATGTCTCATTTAATGACTTAATTGAAACACATCCTCTTATTGCATTAAGTAAAGGTAGTAATTTTTACAATGGTGAGGATACGAAGAAGCCAGATATTCGCTTAGACTGTTATGTAAAAGAAGATGGGAAATACGTATATAAATCTTCTATTATTATTGAAGTGAAGTATAGTCCAATGTACAATATTTTTCAGCACGTCGGAAATACGAAAGCAACTGAGCAAATGTATAAGTACTGGTCTATAAAGTATGTAGAAGAACAGGATGGAAAGCGAGTCTATTATCGAAGGTCAATTTATGAAGTCATTTGTGTATATCCAGGAAGCCATATGCATAGTAAAAAAATTGAGTCTGGATGCGGTGTTTTCTTGCAGTTATATCCATATAAGACGAAACAAGGGGAAGAGAAATTAGCTGGAAAACATGGGATGGTACAAATTTTTGAAAAATGGCTAAAAAGCATTAAGAAGTAAAAGAAATCCTTTTTCATAAAGGATTTCTTTAGATTAAGAAGAATTATATGCTGTATGGAAAGAAACGTAGTGTAATTTAGATTTGAAAAGTGCTACAAATGTGTTATTAAAAGGAATGTGAGCGCGGGATAAAAGTCGATTAAATTGGAATCTAATTCATTTTGCAGAATATAATAAGTCATAAATATTTTTAGTTGCATACGAAGATTTGTTCTTATATGATAGATAGTGAAAGCGTTATCAAAAAAAACAGAGCGGCGATGGGAAAGGCGGTTAAATATGTTCCAGCGTGTTCAAACAAAGGAAGAACATTTTGGGTTCGAGCAACTATGGGGAGATTTTTGTGAAGAAAGAAACTTAATGTTCGTAGAACGTAATTTAAATCCATCACGATTTTTATTAATAGAAGATGAACATCCTATTGGTACAGTAGAATGTATTAAGTATACGGTACCTGAACAATCGAATTCTGAGTTTTTCTATCCGTTTTCTAAAAATGATTTAGTAAAAGATTTGAAGAATGTATATGAAATAGGCAAGTTAAGTATTTCGAAAACGTCTCGTGGAAGAGGACATTTCAAAAGGCTAACAGCTATTTTATTTATACATGCGTTAGAAACAAAAGCTGAATGGTACATTGCAGCAGTAACAAAAAGAATGTATATGTATTTACTTAC
This sequence comes from Bacillus cereus ATCC 14579, assembly GCF_000007825.1. Lineage (NCBI taxonomy): Bacteria > Bacillati > Bacillota > Bacilli > Caryophanales > Bacillaceae > Bacillus > Bacillus cereus. Next base: position 2,186,724 of record NC_004722.1, read on the forward strand.
ACTTGGTTTTCCAATTGAACCAATAGATAATCCTTTTCAGTTTCATGATACTTTACAAGGTGTACCAGTAAGAATTCATGCTCGAAAAGGGGTTACGCATTTGTATTCTTTAAAAGAATTTCGTGATGTGATTCAAGGGAATGCTCATGCACAGGCATTAATTACAGAATACAGTAAAAATATTATGTTAACGAAATAAAGCGAAGTGAATATGTATAATAAAGAGAATAATATTTGTATAGGATATAACTCTTCATTAAAAAAGACCCTTATTATTTTAATAAGGGTCTAAAAATTATAATCCAAATATACTAAAAATCATTTTGCGGCGCTTCGGTTTCTTTTCTCGTTCATATGTTGGTTTTGAATCCGGAGTAATATAAATGGGTTCTTCTTTCGTTAGGGCAGCTTCTAACTTTTGAATTCGCTCTAACATTTCCTCCATTTCACGACGGTGTTGTAAAAGTTGGTACGTGACGACATCATTTGCCTTATCTTGCATTTGTTCTTCCATTCGATCAAGTCTTCTCGTAATAGTGTTTAATTGATTAGCTAATTGCTCAAAATCATTCGATGATATGTTTTGAACAATTGTATTAACTTGAGTTTTTAATTCCTCAACTTCATTTGAGGAAGCCTTTTGAGTAGATTGAGAATTTTGAGATTGCTCTATTTGAAATCGATGGTGTTCTAACATTTGATCGACATCCTCTTGTGTGAAAATAAAGTGGCCATATTTGTTTTTCTCTATCGTAAGATTTAATTGTTGCGCGATCCGGACAACAGCCTTTGGGCTAACACCTAATTTCTTTGCGATAAATGGTGTTTTATATTCCAAAATAATCCCCCCTATATATATCCTGTTGAATGATTTCGAGCTATGAAGTAAGTTCCCTTCTAGTGCGACAAAAGAAGTGTGGAATCGGCAAAGAAAGTGTTTTTTCACGAAATTGAGTTGAGGAGAATAGTTCTTTTAAATAAAAATGTCTTATCGTAACATTTAGAATAATTTGACGAGTGTAAATGAATTAGATTATCATAATGATAAATATCTTTTTTATGTATGCATATAATATATAAAAAGGTGGTTGCTAATGTAGAATTTTGTTAGAGTATTAGAATGCTTACTTCACTTGAATAAAATTAAGTAGGAGGTGGCTTCCTTGCTTACAAAGTAAGTAAGGAAAAGTATTTGGACATATATAGTATAAGTATAGTGATTGTTTTAATTGCCTTAACGGCATTTTTCGTTGCAGCAGAATTTGCAATTGTTAAAGTGAGAAGTTCACGAATTGACTATTTAATTGCAGAAGGAAATAATCGTGCAACATCGGTCAAAACAGTCATTACAAACTTAGACGAATATTTATCTGCTTGTCAGTTAGGAATTACTGTTACAGCTTTAGGAATTGGGTGGTTTGGTAAACCTGCGTTAAAGCAAATGTTTGATACGCTTTTTGCAAATTGGAATATCTCTACTCAACTAGCAGACATTTTTGCTGTAACTTTAGTATTTTTGTTAATTACTTTTTTACATGTTGTAATAGGGGAATTGGCCCCAAAAACATTTGCAATTCAAAAATCTGAACAAGTGAGTTTGCTTGTTTCTAAGCCGTTAATTTTCTTTTATCGTATTGCATTCCCATTCATTTGGCTATTAAATGGTTCAGCTCGAATCATTACGAAGCTGCTAGGGCTGAAACCGCCGAAGGGGCATGATGAGGTTCATTCAGAAGAAGAATTACGGTTGTTAGTTTCAGAAAGTTATAAAAATGGTGAGATTAATCAATCTGAATATAAATATGTAAATAAAATTTTTGAATTTGATGATCGGATTGCAAAAGAAATAATGGTACCTCGAACTGAAATGAATATTATAAGTAAAGAAATGCCTGCTGAAGAAGCTTTGCAAAAAATGTCTCGCGAAAAATATACAAGGTATCCAGTTGTTGATGGCGACAAAGACCACGTAATAGGTTTTGTGAATTTTAAAGATATTTTTACTGAGTTTGTACAACATAAAGCTGTTAATAAGAAGACAGTAGAGCAATATATGAGACCAATTATTTTAGTTATCGATTCTATTCCAATTCATGATTTGTTTTTAAAAATGCAAAAAGAAAGAACACATATTGCTATATTGATAGATGAATATGGTGGGACATCTGGACTTGTTACTGTTGAAGATATTTTGGAAGAAATTGTTGGAGATATTCAGGATGAGTTTGATACGGATGAGCAGCCAGAAATTCAAAAGGTTAGTGAAACGAAGACGATACTAGAGGGAAAAGTACTTGTTAGTGAAGTGAATACGTTATTTGGTTTAGGGATTGATGATGATGGTGTTGATACAATCGGTGGTTGGATTTTAACGAAGAATATAGAGATTGCTGAAGAGGATTCCATTGAAATTGAAAATTATAAGTTTTGTGTGAAAGAATTAGATGGACATTATATAAAAAGATTAGAAGTTACAAAGATAGTAGAATCGATTGTTATTTTAGAAGATGAAAAACAAATTTCGTTACAAGAGCAAATTAGCTCGTAAACTCTGCTATATAGCAGAGTTTTTTTGAGCATAATGTTTTTTGAGGGATAGGGGCTATGATACAATGACATAAGTTGAACCTTTCACTAGGTGAAGTATTGTTGTATACATATATTTGGAAGGAGAAGAAGTATGAAAAAGCATTTATATATAAACGGAAGTTGGAAATCTGTAAACACGTATAAACCATTATACGCACCATATTCTGAAGAAACATTAGCGGAAATTGCACAAGGAACGGAAGAAGATGTAAAAGAGGCTGTTACTGCTGCAAAAAATGCAATGACAAAAATGAATAAATTATCTGCATATGATCGTGCGACTATTTTAGAGAAAGTTGCACAAAAAATGGATGAAAGAAGAGAAGAATTTGCAGAGATTATTGCAAAAGAAGCTGCAAAACCAATACGTGCTGCAAGGGGAGAAGTAGATCGTACTGTTCAAACGTACAAATTTGCAGCTGAAGAAGCGAAGCGTATATATGGTGAGACATTGCCATTAGACGCCGCACCTGGTGCAGATGGGCGTATTGCATATACAATCCGAAAGCCGATTGGGGTTATAGGGGCTATTACACCATTTAATTTCCCATTAAATTTAGTAGCGCATAAAGTTGGACCAGCAATCGCTGCCGGAAATACAGTTGTATTAAAGCCAGCTGATCAAACGCCATTATCATCTTATGCATTAGTTGAGTTATTTGAAGAGGCAGGATTGCCAAATGGAGCTTTAAATATCATTTCTGGCCCTGGCCCCACGGTTGGTGAGGCAATCGTCAAAAATGATTACGTTGCTTCTATTACTTTTACCGGAAGTCCAAAAGTTGGAATCGGAATAAAACAAAAGGCTGGGCTAAAACGAGTTACGTTAGAACTAGGCTCAAATGCTGCTGTTATTATTGATGAAGATGTAGAGTTAACAGATGAAATAATTGAACGTGTAAAATGGGGAGCATTTGTTAATAATGGGCAAGTTTGTATTTCAGTACAACGTGTTTTTGTACATGAAACGAAAATACATGAATTTCTCTCAAAGCTAAAGAAAGCGATGGAATCAGTTGTTGTTGGTGATCCATCGCTTGAGGAAACGGATGTATCAGCTTTAATTTCAAAAAAAGATGTAGAGCGAATTGATATGTGGGTTCAAGAAGCAATTAAGGAAGGAGCAACTGTTTTATGTGGTGGTAAGAAGCAGGATGCAAGAATTTTTGAACCGACTGTATTAACAAATGTTCCAGATCATGTATCTGTGCAGTGCCAAGAAGTATTCGGTCCACTCATGACAGTAAATACATTTAAAGAATTTGATGAAGCGATTGAGCAAGTAAATAATTCGCGTTACGGCTTACAGGCGGGAGTATTTACAAATAATTTATTTAAAGCAATGCGTGCAATTGATGAGCTAGAGGTTGGTGGTGTCATGATTAATGATATTCCAACGTTCAGAGTAGATCATATGCCTTATGGTGGTGTGAAAGAAAGTGGCACGGGACGCGAAGGAATTAAATATGCAATAGAAGAAATGACAGAAATGAAATTAGTATGTATTAAAAAATAAAGTGGAAAAACTTAAAACTTGCACTAAAAAACGAGTAGGAAATGTTTACGATTCCATACTCGTTTTTTACGCTTCTAGTAACTATTTAATTAAGTGTAACTTTTACTTCATTTCTTGTTTGAAAATAGTATCTTCTACATAAATTTGTTCTTTATCTATAGCAGTAGCATGAGTTAATACTAAACCGATTGGTGTTTTTGTATCTTTATTTTGAACAATTGTAAAAGGAACATTTTTTTCGTTTGCTAATTTAATGTATTTTGATAAATGTGGGTAAGCAATGCCACCATTTAGGAGGAGTTGTAATGATTGAGAAGAGCGCATGCTACCCGCCACTTCAGAGTATACATTACTTTGCATTACTTGACCGATTGTTAAAGCGATTTCCACACGCTCACGTAATGTAGTTAAATACATATTACGTTCTTCTGGTTTGTTTTGCTTTTGGCCGTAAATGCCTTCTTGGAGATAATCTTCCACATTTTTATTTACCATATTTTTCACACCTTTCATTTTCTATTGTACGCAAGAATTAAAAATGATGCAAAAAAAAGTCGTTTTGACTACGGAAATAATGAAAATATGTGAAGGAAAAAGGGGATTTGTATACAATTAGTTAAATAAGAAAGAAAAAATAATTTTATCAACAGAAATTAACAAAATGTGACAAAAATCTATTAACGAATCGTATTTTTTGTGTTAATATTCAAAATATAAAGGGTATTCGTCGTATGGAAATGGAGGGAATGGAGGTTTTTCCAATCGATAAGGATATTAAAGAAATATTTTGTTCACACTTGAAAAACAATAGGCACCAATTCGTAGAGAACTGGAAAAACAAAATGATAATTTCCGAAAAAGATCCATTTAAACTAGAAGTAGTTCAAAATGGAGAGGATTTACTAGAGTTAATTATCGAACTTACTATGGAAGATAAAGATATAAATTATCTTCAACCGTTATGTGAGAAAATTGCTATTGAACGTGCTGGAGCAGATGCGAATATTGGAGATTTTGTTTATAACGCAAACGTGGGAAGAAATGAACTTTTCGAAGCGATGTGTGAATTAGATGTTAGCGCTCGTGAATTGAAACCAATTATGGCAAAAATACATACTTGTTTTGACAAATTAATTTATTATACCGTTTTAAAATACTCGGAAATTATATCGAAGAATTTAGAGGAAAAACAGCAATATATTAACGAAACACATAAAGAAAGGCTGACGATTTTAGGGCAAATGTCAGCTAGTTTTGTACATGAATTTCGTAATCCGCTTACTTCCATTATGGGGTTTGTTAAATTATTAAAGGCGGATCATCCGAGTTTATCGTATTTAGATATTATTTCGCATGAATTAGATCAATTAAATTTTCGTATTTCGCAATTTTTACTCGTATCGAAAAAAGAAATGTGGAATGAATCGGAACGGTTTTGGCTTAATGACTTGTTTCAAGACATTATACAATTCTTATATCCGAGGTTGGTCAATGCGAATGTTTTGATTGAAAAGAATTTACCGTATCCAATTCCGCTTGTTGGTTATCGGAGTGAAGTGAGACAAGTATTTTTAAACATATTAATGAATTCAATTGATGCTCTTGAATCAATGAAAGAAGAACGAAAAATTATCATTGATGTATTTGAAGAAGATCAAGCTATTCGAATTGTGATAAAAAATAATGGACCAATGATTCCAGCTGAAAATGTAGAAACGATTTTTGAACCATTTGTAACTACTAAAAAGTTAGGAACTGGTATTGGATTATTTGTATGTAAACAAATTGTGGAAAAACATAATGGATCCATTATGTGTCGATCAGATAACGATTGGACAGAATTTCAAATTGCATTTCAAAAATAAACAGTCTACACCAAATGAATGGTGTAGACTGTTTTAATTTGTGAGTATAACGGCTTCTAATTTAGGATCTTTAGTTGAATAACCTACTATTGAAATTGTATAAATAACATTTGGTTCAACATTGAATTTTGGTATAGTCAATAAAACGTTTTTATTATCTGCGAGTGAAATTTCAATATCTGCTGTACCAGGGCTAACTTGCAAAAAATCTGTTATTTGTTTAAAGAGTACATTTTCAAATAAATGATCCCCATCTTTTAAATCTACGTTTACAACAGGGGTATCTGGAGAGAAATGTGCAAACCGTATTTTGGCTTGACCAGCTGGTAAATGTGTATTATCAAGTATAGGCTGTAATTGTAGGTGATTATCACTATTTATTGCAGCAAGAGTATAAGTATGATTTCCCATTATTGGTACCAACGCTGAAAAGATTGGAGTTTCATTTCCGACAGGAACAATATCTATACGGTATTTACCTTGCACTAATGATAAATAAGGGCTGAATTGCTTAAATGAAATATTTTTAATAACCTTTTGTCCGTTTACTAAAATGTCAACCGCTGGTATATTTGGATCGGCATGAAAAATTCTTATATGTGACGGTAAAGCAGCTTCTTGTGAGTCTCTTGTTTCATACGCCTGTACAAGTTTTGATAGTGCATCGTAATATTTCATATATAATTCTATATATTTTTTAGGATTACGAAACTGATAGTAACGTGCGAGTTGTTCGTATTGTGTAACTTCTTGTCCATATTTTTCGATTTCAGATTGAGACATGAACATTCCTCCTTTGTCATCATTAAAACTATATGCGAAGCAAGAAAGCGGTTATGCAAAAAAAATGATTTTATAAAGGGAAAATTAAAAATTGACAACAAATATGTTTTCATAAAGAGGTGCTGGTGCATACGAGAATTTCGCAGAGTAAAGCAGTACATATGACTGTACGAAAGTAAAATAAATGCCAAATTGAAAGTGCATTTCAATTAACATATTGAATACATGTCCAAAAATCGCTAGAAAACTAGGGATTTTTTTAATTATAGGCAAATACACATACAAAGTGATAATTGTCCTACATAAATTATAAAGGAAAGATACTTTGAATCTGAGGAAAGGAGTGCACTTCGGGATAGGGATATCCCGATAGTAGTTGTGAATGAAGTTATGAAAAGGTTTTGTGTTATAGGCTGTAGGATGAATTTGTAAACTTCATTTTTCTATTTATTTTAGCAATTGACAGTATTAACCCATAAGAGAGCGTCATGACGAACTGATTAGTGTGGTTAATCGGTTCTTTTTTTATAGTTTAAAACTGAAAAGTTTACATAATGAATAGGAATCTGAATTGATTAGTAAGGTGGGTGTCGAAATTTGTTTTAAAATATGCAATTTAAAGTAGGATAATAGGAAGGAGTTTAACGGGAGTTCCGTCGAAGTGTACAGAATGTCGGCATTTAAGGACAGTTGGCATTATGCTATAAAAACATTTGGTGATGTAGTCATTTCATATAAAAAGGAGGGTTATTTGGGCGTATAGAAAAGGGTTGGTCTTCGGTTTTTTAGTTCTGAATTTTCTGTTTTATAAAAATTTTTAAGCACTCATTTGTATATTTTATAATAGTTTTTTGATAAATTCACTGCTTTTGCAGAGGATTCTTTTTTATGAAAGAAACGTCAATTTTCTTCATATATATATACAAATTGGAGAAATGGGGGAGCGCTATGCGCGATTACTTAATTAAACCACTTGTTGGTCAGCCGTATCCAATGATTTCACATGGAAAAGGTGTTTATTTGTATGATCAAAATGGCAATAAATATTTTGATGGTTCGTCAGGAGCAATTACGGCAGGTATTGGGCATGGCGTAAAGGAGATTGCAGACGTTATTAAAAAGCAAGCTGAGGAGATTGCTTTCGTTTATAGATCACAGTTTACGAGTGAACCAGCTGAAAAATTAGCGAAGAAGTTAAGTGATTTAAGTGTAGGAGATTTGAACTGGAGTTTTTTTGTAAATAGTGGCACGGAAGCGAATGAAACAGCTATGAAAATTGCAATTCAGCATTTTCAAGAGCGAGGTATTCAAGGGAAACATAAAATTTTATCAAGATGGATGAGTTATCACGGTATTCCGATGGGTGCTTTATCGATGTCTGGGCATCCACTACGTAGACAACGTTTCGTATCTATTTTGGAAGATTATCCGACTATACCAGCTCCATATTGTTTCAGATGTCCTGTTCAAAAGGTATATCCAACTTGTCAGCTGGCATGTGCGACTGAACTAGAAAGATCAATTGAAAGAATTGGTGCAGAGCATATTGCTGCTTTTATTGCTGAGCCGATTATCGGAGCAGCTGGAGGCGCGGTTGTTCCGCCGAAAGACTATTATAAAGTCATTAAAGAGATTTGCGACCATTACGATATTTTATTTATTGCGGATGAAGTAATGACTGGGCTTGGTCGTACTGGAGCATGGTTTGCGATGGAGCATTGGGGCGTAGAGCCGGATATTATGACACTTGGTAAAGGGTTAGGAGCGGGATATACACCGATGGCAGCGACAGTTGTAAGTGATCGTGTTATGGAACCAATATTACGTGGATCACGTTCAGTAATGAGCGGTCATACGTTAAGTGCAAATCCATTGTCTGCAGCAACGGCTTTAGCTGTTATTGAATATATGGAGAAACATAATCTTCCTGAAAAAACAGCAGAAAAGGGAGAGTATTTAATAAAAGGCTTACAGAAAGTTCAGCAACAATCGACAATCATTGCTGATGTGCGCGGAAAAGGGTTGCTAATCGGGGTAGAATTGCAACCGTTTACAAAAGCGTCAGAGCTTATTTCAGTTGCAGCTAAAAATGGTCTGCTTTTATACCAAGCAGTTTCAGGGCAAGCAGGAAAAGAAGATAGTGCACTGCTTGTAGCACCGCCAATGACAACTACATATTCCGAGTTAGATGAATTACTTTCAATTTTCTCTAAAAGTGTGGAAGAGATGATGCAAAAAGGAGGGCATAGTATCGCATGACAACTATTACAAATACATTCGGTAAATTAAAAGAAATTGAGGAAGTAATTTCTTTGTTCCATGATGATATGACATTGATGTTTGGGGGATTTGGAGGGATTGGATCCCCTCCATCTTTAATACAGGCAATTTTAGAAAAAGGCGTTACAAATTTAAATTTAATTGGAAATGACACTGGATTTCCTGATGTAGGTATCGGTCGTCTTGTTACAAATGAAAGAGTTAAATCAATAATTACTTCTCACATTGGCTCCAATCCAAATGCAGGAAGGCAACTAAACGAGGGAAGGTTACAAATTGAGTTTTCTCCGCAGGGAACATTAGCAGAGCGTATTCGCGCTGGTGGCGTTGGTCTTGGTGGTGTTTTAGTTGATGTTGGTGTTGATACGATTGTGGAAGAGGGAAAAAGAACAGTTGAAATGAATGGTAAGACCTACTTAGTTGAAACAGCATTAACTGCTGAAGTTTCAATTGTATATGCGAAAAAGGCAGATCCGTTTGGTAACCTTGTATTTGACAAAAGTGCACGAAATATGAATCCCCATGTAGCTATGGCTGGGGATATAACAATTGTAGAAGCAGAAGAAATAGTCCCGCTTGGAAGTTTAGATCCAGAGGAAATTGTCGTTCCAGGTGTTTTCGTAAATTATATTGTACCGTCGGAAGGAGTGAACTGGAAATGGGTATGGGCGTAGAAGTGAGGGATAAGATTGCTAGGCGTGCGGCGAAAGAAATACAAAATGGTATGATTGTAAATTTAGGTATTGGCATACCATCGCTTGTACCAAATCATTTGCCTGAAGATATAAATGTTATGTTTCATGCGGAAAATGGAATCGTCGGCATGGGACCAACGCCAAGTAAAGGGAATGAAGATGAAAATTTGTGTAATGCAGCAGGTTTACCAACTTCTCTTATAACAGGAGCAAGTTATTTCGATAGCTGCACAGCGTTTGGGATGATTCGAAAAGGTTTGCTAGACATAACGATTCTTGGTTCATTACAAGTAAGTGAAAATGGTGATTTAGCAAACTGGATTGTACCTGGAAAACGTGTTCCAGGTATTGGTGGAGCAATGGATTTAGCACAAAAAGCGAAGCGGGTCGTTGTTGTGATGAATCATGTTGATAAGTACGGAAATGCAAAAATTGTTTCAGAGTGTACATTGCCATTAACTTCAAAGAAATGTGTAGATTTAATTATTACTGATATGGCAGTCATGGAGGTAACTCCGAGTGGACTTATATTACAAGAATTAATGAGCCCATACACAGTAGAAGATGTAAAACGACATACAGAAGCTGATTTTCAAATTAGTTCTAACTTACTAGTAATTGAATGAAGGGAGATGTAATATATGGAGCAATTAAAAAAGCAAGTTTGTGATTATATTGAGAGCCATGAAGAGGAAAGTGTGAAATTTTTAAAACGATTAATTCAAGAAAAGAGCGTATCTGGTGATGAAAGCGGTGCGCAGGCAATTGTGATTGAAAAATTACGTGAATTAGGTTTAGAGCTCGATATATGGGAGCCTTCTTTTTCTAAAATGAAAGATCATCCTTATTTTGTATCACCCCGTACAAGTTTTTCAGATAGCCCAAATATTGTAGCAACTTTAAAAGGAAGTGGCGACGGGAAATCTATGATATTGAATGGGCATATTGATGTAGTTCCAGAAGGGGATGTGAATCAGTGGGAACATCATCCTTATAGCGGTGAGAAAATCGGAAATCGTATATATGGCCGTGGAACGACGGATATGAAGGGCGGAAATGTCGCACTTATGCTTGCGATGGAAGCGATTATTGAATCTAACATTGAATTAAAAGGAGACATCTATTTTCAAAGTGTAATAGAAGAGGAAAGTGGCGGAGCAGGGACATTAGCAACTATATTACGAGGATATAAGGCAGATGGTGTCATTATTCCGGAGCCTACTAATATGAAGTTTTTCCCGAAACAACAAGGTTCCATGTGGTTTCGTCTACGTGTAAAAGGGAAAGCTGCACACGGTGGAACGCGCTATGAAGGGGTTAGTGCAATTGAAAAAAGTATGTTTGTTATAGAACATGTAAGAAAGCTAGAGGAGAAAAGAAATAGTCGAATTACAGATCCGTTATTTAAAGAAATTCCGATTCCAATTCCAATTAACATTGGGAAAATTGAAGGAGGGAGTTGGCCAAGTTCTGTTCCCGATGAATTAATTTTAGAAGGAAGATGCGGTGTTGCGCCGAATGAGACTATAGAGGCGGCAAAAGAAGAGTTTGAGAATTGGATTGCTGAATTAAATGATGTGGACAATTGGTTTGTTGAAAATCCAGTAGAAGTAGAATGGTTTGGAGCGAGATGGGTTCCTGGTGAACTAGAAGAGAATCATGAACTCATTACGACACTTCATCACAACTTTGTTGAAATCGAAGGGAACGAACCAATTATTGAAGCATCTCCGTGGGGGACTGATGGAGGTTTATTTACACAAATTGCAAACGTACCAACAATAGTATTTGGTCCAGGAGAGACGAAAGTAGCACACTATCCAAACGAATATATAGAAGTTGATAAAATGATAGCTGCCGCAAAAATTATTGCATGTACATTACTAGATTGGTGTGAGGTGAAAAAATGAAATACTATGAATCTTTTAGAGAACAGACGAATTGTTATACAGTAGAAGGTGTTTTAGATTATTTTAATAAGCGTATTCGGGTAGATCACTATACAGGAAATGTTGAAAGTATTATACAGACAATTGACGAACTAGCAGAGAAACATTCTTTCACTAAATGTATTATTAAAGGAAAGGGAGAGCATGTTTCAACATGGCTCTCTTTCGGTTTTTTGTTGGAAGCAACGATACCTCATTATTTTCAAGGACACGATGCATACTTTTTTGTGAAATATAATAATGATGAAAGACGAAATAGTATGCATTGGATTGAGGAAGATACTATATTAAGCGGTGTAAAAGGAAAAGAAATAAAAGAAAAAGTAGTTCCAGAGAAATTTTTGCTGAGAAAAGCGACTGAAGAAGATGCAGAAGAATTAGCAACTGTATTCGGAAAAGTATTTGAAGTGTATCCGACACCTTTAAATGAAGCGAGTTATGTATTACAGACGATGAAAGAAGACGATACAATTTACTACGTGTATGAATTTGAGGGGAAAATTATTAGTACAGCATCTGCAGAAATGAACATAAAGGAAGGGAATGCAGAATTAACGAATTGTGCTACTTTACCTGAATACCGTAAACATGGATTTATGAAAAGTTTACTAATTAAATTAGAGGAAGAACTTCAAGAAAGATCTATTTTCTGCTCCTATACAATTGCTCGATCGCTTTCTTTCGGAATGAATGCTGCCTTTCATCAATTAGGCTATACGTATACAGGAAGACTGGCGAATAATTGCTACATTTTCGATAAGTTGGAAGATATGAATATATGGGTGAAAGATCTTTCTAGCTATTCGAAAGCAGTAAAACTTCCGCCTCAAAATTTGGCTGTAAAGCAAAACAGTTAGGTGGAGCTGGGTGTTTGAAAAAGCCGTACTAATTAGAGTTTCGAGTTATCTAATGAAAATATAAAATTGATTAAAATTATAGAACGGAATCGTCATGCTTACAATCGCACATAGGTGTGCCGAAAATTCGGCATGTAATTGCTGGATTTTCGGCAAAAGGGGGGATGACATTGCTAGCAGTTTCGACACAAGAAGTCATTGAAGCGATTTTGGGCAGTATTGATGAGGCTATACACGCTGTAGATGAAAATGGAATTACAATATTTTATAATTCTGTAGCTGCAAAACACGATGGATCGAAGATTGAAAAAGTGTTAGGGAAACATCTGTTAGAAGCGTTCCCGTCTTTATCAAGGGAAACGAGTACATTGATGAAAGTACTAGATACAAAAAAACCTATCGTACATCAGGTACAACATTATCAAAATTTAAATGGTGAAGATGTTTGTACAGTAAATACGACGTTACCTATTTTTATAGATGGGAATATTGCTGGGGCTGTTGAAATTGCAAAGGATTACTCTACAATTCAAAAGCTTACTGACACAATTGTTGACTTACAGTCGAAAATAAAGCGATCATCTAGAAAAAAAGTGATTAAAAAGCACGCTGCATTTGAGACGATAGTGACAAATGATACGCGGTTTAAACAGACGAAAGAGTTAGCACAAAAAGTAGCACCAACAGACGCGAATGTTTTAATATATGGTGAAACAGGAACAGGAAAAGAACTGTTCGTACAAGCAATTCATGAAGCTTCTAAAAGAAAAAACAAGCCATTTATTGCACAAAACTGTGCAGCTTTACCAGAGTCGCTATTAGAAAGTTTATTGTTTGGAACGACAAAAGGAAGCTATACGGGAGCGATTGAAAGAGCTGGGCTATTTGAACTTGTTGATGGTGGGACATTATTTTTAGATGAACTGAATTCAATGCCTCTTGATTTGCAGGCAAAAATGTTACGAGTGTTAGAAGATGGAGTCATTAGAAGAATTGGTGATAATAAGACGAGAAAAGTAGATGTTCGTGTTATTACCGCGATGAACCAGCCTCCAGAAATATGTTTACGAGAGAATAAAATTCGCACTGATTTATATTATCGCTTAAACGTATTTTCATTATATATCCCACCGCTTCGTGAAAGAACTGAGGATGTACTATTATTAGCATCTTATTTTTTGAAAGAATATAATAAAAGTTATAAAAAAGGTGTACTTCAAATTGATGAGGAAGCGAAAGATAGACTGCAAGCTTATCAGTGGCCTGGAAATGTACGGGAGTTAAAACATACGATTGAACATGCTGTTATTATTGCAGAAGGGAATACATTAACAGCCAATTGTTTACCACGTACATTTCGGAAAGAGAAGTTTTCGAAGAAGAAGGGTATAATGCCACTTAGAGAAGCACTTCATCAAACAGAAAAAGAATTAATAGATCAAGCGTTGATTGAAACGGAAGGGAATATATTACAAGCCGCAAAAATGTTGGGTATCCCTCGTCAAACGCTTCAATATAAACTGAGCAAGTACGACAAAACCGCCGAATAATCGGCGGTTTTTGTGTGTTTGCACGAATAAAAGAGCGTTTACATATATAAAAAGTAATGAATATGATGTTAAGTATTGATTTCATACAACGCTTAAAAATATTTTTTCGCTTATGTAATAGGGTTCTCCGCACATTTACTTATCAACAATGTAAAGTTGGCATAACTATTGCTTATATAAAGGATGAGCGTATAAAAAGGGGGAATAGCAATGTTACATGATGTATACAAACCAAATCGTCACTGGAAGGATATCGAATTATGGAAAGATGTTACTGAAGAGCAATGGAATGATTGGGTTTGGCAATTAACGAATACGATCAAAACGTTAGATGACTTAAGAAAAGTGATTAACTTAACACCTGAAGAAGAAGAGGGCGTTAAAATTTCAACGAAAACGATCCCGTTAAATATTACACCGTACTATGCTTGGCTAATGAATCCTGATGATCCACGCTGTCCGATTCGGATGCAATCAGTACCGATTTCGGAAGAGTTATATAAAACAAAATATGATTTAGAAGACCCACTTCACGAAGACGAAGATTCACCAGTTCCAGGGCTAACACATCGCTATCCAGACCGTGTACTATTCTTAGTAACAAATCAATGTTCTATGTATTGTCGTTACTGTACACGTCGTCGTTTTAGTGGACAAATTGGAATGGGTGTACCGAAGAAACAATTAGATGATGCAATTGCTTATATTCGTGAAACGCCACAAGTACGAGATGTATTAATCTCCGGTGGTGACGGACTTCTAATTAACGATAAAATTTTAGAATATGTATTAAAAAATTTACGAGAGATTCCGCATGTTGAGATTATTCGTATCGGAACGAGAGCACCAGTAGTATTCCCACAACGTATTACAGAAAACTTATGTAACATTATTAAAAAATACCATCCAGTATGGTTAAATACACATTTCAATACATCTATTGAAATTACTGAAGAATCGAAAAAGGCATGTGAAATGTTAGCGAATGCTGGTGTTCCAGTCGGAAACCAAGCAGTAATTTTAGCTGGTATTAACGACAGCGTTCCAATTATGAAAAAACTTATGCATGACTTAGTAAAAATCCGTGTACGTCCATACTACATTTATCAATGTGACTTATCTGAAGGTATCGGTCACTTCCGTGCACCAGTATCTAAAGGTCTTGAAATTATTGAAGGTTTACGTGGACACACATCTGGTTATGCTGTTCCGACATTCGTTGTTGATGCGCCAGGTGGAGGCGGTAAAATTGCACTTCAGCCAAACTATTTAATCTCACAAAGTGCAGATAAAGTTGTACTTCGTAACTTTGAAGGTGTTATTACGACGTATCCAGAACCAGAGAGCTATATTCCAGGAAGAGCGGAAGGATACTTTAAAGAGATTTATCCGAACTACGAAGAAAAACGTTCAGATGTTGGTATCGCAGGTCTTATGAGCGATAAGAAATTTAACCTCGTTCCAGACGACTTACAGCGTATGAACCGTCGTAAAGACTACGAAGATAATGATACTCATGCATCTTTAAAAGATAAACGTGATAAGCGCGATCAATTAAAAGATAAAAAATATCAAGCACAAATGGCTAAGTTAGAAGAAAACGACAAAAAAACTGAGGGTGATGCAGTATGAATTGTATGTGGTGTGACAGTACAGAAGCGAAAGAAAGCTTGAATACTGTATATTGGGAATTACCAGATGGTACGAAAGCCATTGAAATCCAAGAGACACCATGTATTTCTTGTTCCTCGTGCGGGATGGACTATCAATCAGACCATACAGTAAAAGAAATTGAAGATCAATTATTCTTAATTTACACGAAAGATTTACCAAAACAACTAACATATGAAGAATTAATGGGAAGACCGCGTCTATTAAAAAGAAATTATTTCGACTTTTAACCAGCTTTTATGCTGGTTTTTTTCTTTTTTGCCTTGTATAATGTACCCAAGTTAGAAAGGTAGGGAATATTTTTGAAAAAGACATTTTACCATTATATGATGAAGCATCGTGCAGCTTTATTTAGAAATGAAATTTCAGATTTAGCAGAGGCGATGTATGATGATTTAAGTTTTCCGAAGCAATCTGAAGACTATGATGAAATTAGTTCATACTTAGAGTTGAGCGGAATGCTAGAAAGTATGTCTATATTTGATGAAGCCTGGGATTTATACATACAAGATAGATAAAAACTATTTGAAAACATACAGAATACATTACTTTATTTAAAGTGAAGTATTCTGTATGTTTTTTTATTATGAAATTTGTTGATTTGAAGCTAGTCTAGTTACTAGCTTTTGTTTGAGTGTAATGTAAATTTTATAAGATTATATTTTTTATTGAAAAAATTTATGAATATAAGCTTCTGTGATAAGCGTTTTTATGTAGGTTGCATATACTGATATCAAAATCACGACGTCAAAAAAAGGAGAGATAGAGATGGCAAGAAAAAAACAACCTAAATACAACGTAGGGGACATAGTCGTGATTACGCTATATGGAACCGTTGGGAAAATCACAAATATGAAGGTTTTAGATGGAGTTTATGTATACGAAGTCAATAATCATGATGGATTTTACGTAGAGCAAACATTGCAGCACGTTACAGAGCAAGATATGAAAAAGGGCGATACGGAGTGGATTGAATTAAATTATAATTTCACGTTTGGTGATCTTGTGCAAGTAACTGGATATGATAAAGATGTTTTCCGTATTGTTGGTTTTCGTACAGAAGTATGGAGATATAAGAATGACGCATGGGAAGATACAATTTATGAATTGTCACGGATTACGGATGGTGAATGGTTAGAAGCGGATGAATCAGATTTAACGTTACTCGCCAATGCTCAAACGGCAAATGCAATTTTGAAGAAAATGAAACAAGATAAAGCAGGTATGAATAAATTAGATTTAGGAAAGTTAAAGTCAATTAACAACTCGAAAAAAGTGAGTGTTAAGACGAATCGTCAAGAAATCATTGATGGATTACTTGATATTTATAACGATTATCAATTATTGTTCGATACATTTAAAGATGAAGAATATAAAATTGTAATGGATGTTGTTCATAATTATTTAGTTAAATTGACAGAGAAAAAATAGTTAACTAGAAAGAGAGAATAAATTGAACAACAACATATGCAGTATAAGGTATGCCTACAACTATTAAAAAAATAAAAAGCCACTTTATAAGAGAGTCTGCCCATTGATCTTCATGCATGAACTCTTCTTTTGTTTGTCCTACTTCATATTGATTTTCCATTATTATTTCCCCCTTTGAATAGCTTGTACTACAATCGTATGCATCTCGTCCAAAGCTTATGACCTATAAAAAAATAAAATCTATTTTTCTAATCTCATATACATAATTTTGAGATTTTTTCATAAAACAGAAATAAAGGAGTGATGCTCATGAAGGAAATTGAAGTCGTGATTGATACGGAAGAGATTGCGGAGTTTTTTTATGAGCAACTAATTGAAAGAGGGTACGTTCCAAAACGAGAAGAAATTGAAGATCTCGCAGATATTACATTTGAGTATTTATTAGAGAAATGCATGATTGATGAAGTTTTTGATGAAGAGGATGAATGAAAGTAACGACGGGCATAACTCGTCGTTTTTTACTCTTTACAAACCTGTCACAAATATAGTCAATAATTATTGGTATAATGAAAAGGAAATTTTACTCAAGAGGTGAAGGAATGTTCAAAAAAATTATTGATTCTTTATTAGGAAAGAAAAAATATCGTTCATATTCAAGTAGTGATTATCGTCGTAGAGGGCGCTCGTATTCAAGTAGCGATTATAAACGACGTTCATCTGGTTATGGACATCAACATTATAAAAGAAAACGTAAAAGCCGTAGCTTCTTTTCAAGTAGCTGATGAAATGGCGTCGTGTACTAGCATTATTTGATAGACCACTGCGAAAAAATACAATTGTTGCAGAGCGTTATAAAATTGAATCAGTAATTGGAATGGGCAGTTATGGGGTTACATATGTCGTTAATGATTTACAAATAAATAGATATAAAGTCTTAAAACAATTAAGACAAAGTAAACAAAGATATGAGTCTGGTAGAAAATCATTTGAACAAGAGAAAATGATTTTACAAACATTAAATCATCATGCAATTCCTAGTCTATATGATCATTTCTTATGGGAGAAAAAGAGCTTCTTTGTGATGGAGTACATGCCTGGTAAAAATTTTGAAGATTATATTTTCATAGATGGGTATGTATATACAGAACGTGAAGTTTTTGAGATTTTATATGAAATATTAGAAATTGTATCGGTGTTTCATAGTGAAGGCATTATTCATCGAGATTTACGCATTCCAAACATACTAATGAAAGAAAATCAAATTAGTATTATCGATTTTGGATTGGCTAAATGGAAAGGTGAAGATGATGAGCGAGCTACAACTTACGAAGGTGAACAAGCTTTGATGCGAGAAGTTCACTTTCGTAGCGACTTTTATGCGCTCGGTCATTTCTCATTATTTTTATTATATGCAGGATATGAATCTAATGAAAAACAGGAAAAACCATGGTACGAAGAATTAACTTTGGAACATTATAATCGTGAAATGCTTATGCGAATGTTACAAATAAAAACGCCGTACTATGAGAATGTACAAGATTTAAAACAAGATGTAGCTTCTGCTTTAGAAAGGATGGAGACTCCATGTTTCAAAAGTTTTTAGCAAGCGTTGGTATTGGAAGTGCAAAGGTAGATACTGTTCTTGAAAAAGATGAGTATATTGTTGGGGAAGAAATAGTTGGAAAGGTTCATATAACTGGAGGTTCAGTTAGCCAACAAATTGAAAGCATTTACTTAACATTATCGACGTCGTATGTACGAGAAGTGGATGATAAAAAAGTAACAGCAACATATGATTTAGAGCGAGTACGCTTAACAGAACCTTTTTCTGTAGAACCGAATGAAAAAGTTGAAATTCCATTTTCTTTTCCAATGCCAATTGAAGCACCACTTACACTTGGTATGAAAACGGTTTGGATTCATACAGGTCTTGATATTAAACGTAGTATAGACCCAAGTGACCGCGACTACGTTCAAGTGTTACCTAATGCATTATTAAGTAGTGTTTTAGATAGTGTAAATGAATTAGGGTTTAAAGCACGTCATATAGAATGTGAAGAATTACCGCATCGATTACGTAAGCAAGTTCCATTCGCACAAGAATTTGAGTTTATTCCGGTTTCTGGAGAGCATTATGGGAAATTAGATGAATTAGAATTATTAATCTTGCCACGTGCATACGACCGACTAGAAATTATTATGGAAGTAGATAGAAAATCACGTGGATTAGCTGGTTTATTCGCTGAGGCGCTTGATCTTGATGAGAAGGTGATTCGTTTTACCGTAACAAGAGAAGATATCCCTGAGATGAAGCAAAAAATTAATAATTATATTTTTTAATAAACTATGCATAAAAAAGAAATGGAGAGGAAAACTAAAACAACCGCTCCATTTTTTTGCATAGTGAGGTTATGTATGTGAAACGATATCGACATTTATACTTGCTAAGTTTTACGTTACTCATTTGTTTTGTCGTATTATCACTTTCGTATCATACCGCTTGTATTGAGAACTTTGACAATATAGTCGCACATTTTATTCAAAGCTTTCGAAACGATTATTTGACGACCTATTTTACTTGGGTGTCTTTTATCGGTTCCAAAAGAATATATTTTCCATTACTCATTATTCTTGTAATGTATTTTCTCGTTAGAAAAAAGTTACTTAGTGCGTTACTTCTAACAATTAATTACTACGGATCTCGTTATTTAAACAGTATGCTTAAACTATGGTACGAACGAGCAAGACCTGATGTCACGCAGCTTGTTACTGCAACTGGATATAGTTTTCCGAGCGGTCATACGATGAATGCTACTGCTTTTTTAGGATTTATTGCATACGTCACAATTACTGAAGAGCGTATTTCGTTGCATAAAAAATTGTTAATTATTCTTATAGCAAGCTTTGTTGTATTATCTATTTCAGTTAGCCGAATATATCTTGGCGTGCACTATCCATCTGACATATTAGCAGGATGGGCAGCTGGCGGTAGCTGGCTCGTTTTATGTGTTATATTCCATAAAACGTTCATAAAAAAAGAACCTATGTCATAATAGGTTCTTTTTTCATTGGCTCAACATGAATGTGTGCATGGTAAATTCCAAATTTTTTGCGCAGCATAGCTTCGATGTTGTCGGTAATACAGTGACTTTCTCCAACATCCATGCGAGCATCTACTTCAATTGTAATATCAACGTACGTTTGATTCCCATACATACGTGCTCGAATATCTACAATGTTTTCCACACCGCCAATATGCTCAATAGCATCAGCGTATTCTTCCATTTTATCAGGATCAATTCCATCTGTTAGCATATGAGAAGATTCTACGAAAATCTCCCATGCAGTTTTACAAATAATAAGACCGACAATTAAAGCGGCAATAGGGTCTAAAATAGGCATTTGGAACTGAGAACCGACAATACCTACTACGGTACCAATACTTACGAGTGCATCTGATAAATTATCCTTTGCAGCGGCTTCTAATGATTTACTTTTTGTTCGTGCTGCAATTTTTTTCGTATACAAATACACGCAGTACATAACGACAGCAGAAAATAAAGCAACCCATGCAGCGAGTACATTAGGCGCTGCTTGTTTCGGATTTAAGAAAGATTGAATGGCACTAATAACAACTTCTAATCCGACTGTTGCCATAATGAAGGACGCAACAAGTGATGCGATTTGTTCGGCACGCGAATGCCCATACGGATGATCTGGGTCACGAGGTTTACGAGATATTTTTAGACCAATTAATATCGCTAAAGAAGCACCGATATCCGTTAAGTTATTTAAACCGTCAGCGCGTAATGCGCTAGAGAGGGTAATATAACTGATGATGATTTTCATAGAGGATAAAAATATGTAGGCCATAATGCTGACAATAGCACCTTTATCAGCTTCTTTATGAGAAAGAGTATCCATTTTAATCACTCACCTTTCTTTAAAGGAATTTCTTTCTATAAATAGAGTATCAAACGAAAGTCGTGTGGGTCTATACAAACATTGTTGACGTTTTATAGCTTTTTAAGAAGGGGATAACAAAGTTTCGTAAAGGAAAAATATGTTGAAAAGTACAAAGTCAAGGTGTGAACCTAATTGGAGTTTATTTACTAAAGAGATAGGAGGGTAGATGGATGAGGAAACGAATACTTTTCTTACTACGTATTATTCTTATCATGACAAGGTGTAATTCATTAAACGATGAAAAAATTCAAAAGATAATTGTGAAAATAGATGAAAACCCTCTGAAAAATATTTTCCAGAGGGCTTTCATTTTAGTATGCTTCTAAAAACTCAGTAACTTGCTCTTCTGTTTTTGCATTAGCACTATGTAAGTGGCCTAGCTTCTCACCGTTTTGGTATACAAGTAAACTTGGAATACCCATTACTTGATACTCTTCAGCGATACTTGGAAACTCATCTTTATTGATAGAGTACCATTCAAATTTATTGAACTCTTCCATTACATCTCCGATAAAGTTGTCCATACGTACGCAATCTGGGCACCATGTAGTAAAGAACTTAACAACTACAGGCTCCTCGCTTGCGATGATGTCTTTGAATTCTTGTTCTGTTTTAATTTCTTTCATAAGTAAAACTCCTTTCAATATCACACGAATTTATATGCAAAATTCGTATTTGCAAACATGTTGCAAACTTATTATTTGTTTTTTAGTTTTGTAGTTCGTTCACACTTATAAAATTGTATGTAACATGACTGCGCTACTAAGTGTGAAAATAATGGAACCTCACTTTTCTTTATAAGCTTTTTCCAGGATTGTGTCAAACTTTTGAATTTTATACAGAAATTAAAGAAGCCCACACTTTGATTGAGTATGGGCAGAGGGACTAAAATTAATCGCTTATTAATTTCGAATAGATATTTAAATCGATAAGCTTTCCAGCTGATTTTTCGCTCTTTCTCAGAGTACCTTCAAAAGTAAAGTTTAATTTTTCTAATACTTTTATAGAATTTACATTTGCAGGTTCAACTTTTGCTTCAACACGATTTAGTTTTAGATGTGTAAAAGCATAATCTAATAAAGAGGATATTGCTTCAGGTGCATATCCTTTACCCCAAAATGTTTTTGAAATATCATAGCCAATCTCAGTCTTTGAGTTTTCAAAATCTAAGGAATTATAGCCACATGAACCGATAATATGATTAGATTCTTTTTCAATAATAGTAAAACGTATAGCTTTATTATTTTGAGCGAGTTCGTTAAGGAATTGAATCATATCTTTTGCCTGGTTCTCATCAGTGAAATTACTTATATTCATGAATTTAGTAACATCAGGATCAGACCATATTTTAAACATACTTAGTGAATCAGATGCTTTCATTTTCCTTAAATATAATCTCTGTGAGTGTAGTTCTGTAATCAATACTTTTACCTCCGTTATGTTGTAATGATAGGTAGATTAAAAATATTGATATCTGCGCATAAGTCAGTCCCTTCTAGATTAATTAACTTTTATTATACAAGAAAATTACTACATTGAACAAAGGCGTTAATTGGAGCTAACGAAATGACAAACTCATCAATTGAATATTGCGTTCAGTGTGATTAAGAAAGTGGTGTATAAAGATGGGACGAGATGAGAGTTACTTCCAAACTAAAAAAAGAGTAGATAATTTAAAAACATTTTACATTCATTTAACCATCTACATACTAGTCAATCTGATGCTTTTTTTACTTTTTAAGTAGTGAATTAGCTATTTTTTATTTTTAATTACAAAAATTGAATAAGGTTAGAAATTATATGGTTGTAATGGGAATTGAGGGATATGAATAAAAAAATTTTATCCCGCTATTTGTCGGGCAGTAAATACCCCCACCTCAAAGTTCAGCGGAAGCAAAGAATTTAGGTGGGGTCGGGCTGCCAGTAAAAGCCCGATTGGTGAGAGCTGATTAAAGTTTCACTTTATTAGGGATTTGCCTTAAACATTTATTACAGTCAAGAATATTTATAATAATATGAACTAAAAAAGGTCCAATTTTTGTAATGTTGGAGGGGATTATTGTGGACATAACTCAAAGCGTATCAAGAATAGTGGTTAATGGGAAAGACCTTTCTTTCACTTCAGTTCAAACCTCTGCATGGAATCATGGACCTGTAAATGATTTAATCGTTACGACGAATCAGAGAGTGAATGAGCTTTATCAATTCATGTGGTCGCAAGTACCGGTTACGATTTCGGTATATTTCCTTCAAGGAGCGGATTTACTTAGGTTCGTTAGGGTTGCGGGAATTAATGAGCGTGTAACAGGAGAATATGTATATCATTTCATTTGGTGATAAGAAGGAGTCAAAGTAGTCTAGCAGCTACTTTTTTATTTTGTCATTTGAATATAAGCGAGCGGACTAGCTTTATAGTACCCACTGAAATAAAGAATCATAATATAATTTGTAATAAATTATACGGGAAGGGAGCTGAAAATCATGTTTTATTCATATTTTAATTCTGAAACTGGTATGCGACCAGCGTATGGTACATCTATAACGTATAGTGGAGCACAAAGTACAGTCCAAGCTATTCAACAAGCATTGCAAATGCAACAACAATTGCAAATGCAGCAGCAAGGTGTACAACCGTATTATTCATCCGTAGAGTATTTTTACCCAGTACATCAAGTTACACCGTACGGAAGTTCTTTTCTGACTATTCCATATGGGACTGTATACAACTTATAACTAGTAAGGAATGAAGTGGTGTATATAAATAAGGGTGCAGGTTAATAGCGCCCTTATGAATAATAAAAATAGCTAGTCCAAACCTTATAAATCAATCTTACATAATATATAGTAATAAGTTTGAAAGGGGAATCAGTATGTCTTGTTATTACTACTGTAAGTATTGTAAGGAGTATAAAAATAAGCATCATGATTGTTGTAAGAACACTAGTAAGTGTCATGATAACAAGGACAATCTTGTTAGAGCATCGGCATTTAGAGCTAGAAATACTGTGAATCAAAATGTTCCTGCTAATACTTTTGTGAAAGTGTTATTTCAAAATGAACAATTTGATTTAGCGAATGAGTATAATCCAGCAACATCTATTTTTATGCCGAAGACTAAAGGTGTATATTCTATTATTGGAACGATTGGTTTCTTTCCAAACGATCCAA
Organism: Bacillus cereus ATCC 14579; assembly: GCF_000007825.1. Lineage (NCBI taxonomy): Bacteria > Bacillati > Bacillota > Bacilli > Caryophanales > Bacillaceae > Bacillus > Bacillus cereus. The sequence continues at coordinate 2,211,044 of NC_004722.1, forward strand.
CTTTAAATTATAGAGCGCGTGTAGAAATTCGTGTGAATGGAAACGCAGCGATAGCTATAGATAATGACTTTTTTGGTCCAATAAGTTTTGGAAATGTCGTAAGTGTTTCGACGATTGTTCAATTGAATGCAGGGGATGAAGTTGAGATTTATGCACAAAGTAGTATAGATGGAGTTTTAAGTCCTTTAGAAGATGGTGCACATTTTGAAGCAGCAAGATTTCCTTCTCCAATTAAATAAAGTCATTAAACAATGAGTTTGCAGAAGCTTAAAGGTAAACCCTCACCGAAATGGTGAGGGTTTTTTAATCTATTAAAAATAGTAACAGGTCGTCCAAGCTATTCTAATCTATATAGCATACTATGTAAAAATAAGTGTAAAGGGGGACTCACTATGTCTTATTATTACTGTAAGTATTGTAAAGATTACAAAAAGGAAAGTCATGATTGTTATAGGAAAAGTAGTAAATGTGATAGGAAGTATGTAAAGGTGAAGTGTTGTGATGATAAGAAAGAGGAGCTTGTAAGGGCATCGGCATTTAGAGCTGTGAATACAGTTAATCAACCTGTTCTAGCAAATACTCCTGTTAAAGTATTATTTCAAAATGAACAATTTGATCTAGCGAATGAATATAATCCAGTAACGTCGATTTTTACTCCGAAAACTAGAGGGGTATATAGTGTATTAGGAAATATAACATTTTCTCCAAATGATTTTAATGTAAATTACAGAGCTAGAGTAGAAATTCGTGTAAATGGCAATCCGGCAATAGCGATAGATAATGATTTCTTTGGAACAGGAGTATTTTTTAATAATGATGTTTCCGTAACTACTATTCTTCAATTAGAAGCAGGAGATTTAGTTGAAGTTTTTGCAGAAAGTAGTATTGCTGGCGTAATTGTACAAAATGTTAATGGTGTAAATACGGTTCACTTTGAAGCGGCAAGATTTCCTTCTCCAACTAAATAAAACTGATTATTAAATGTTTTTTAGTAGGTTTAGTTAATCCCCTTACCAAATGGTGGGGGATTATTATTGTTTTTCTAAAATATATAAGTAAATAGGTAAAGCGTAGTTTAATTTGTAGGGGCTTCAACCTTCTTCAGATAATAAACAGAATAATAAGTAACATGCTTGTAAAAACGCATTGTTAGTAAGTTTACTAGTTTTCTTATAGAACAAGAAAGACGGAATACATAAAAGATCGTATCATTATGTTTTTTCTTTACCATATAGAAATTATATATTGAACATAGATTTGTGTAGGGAATGCTAATACACTGAAAAGAATAGCATAAAGGCGATTACACTATATAAAAACAAAATCAATCCTAAGATGAGTAGTATTGGATGCAACTTGAACATATTTGACCTCCTTGAGTATATAAAGAATTTTAATATATTGTTGGTCAATTTAGAAGGGGGACGGTTACATAAAAAAAGAGCATACATAAAAAGTACGCTCCAAAGAAAGATAGGTTTTATGAGTGGATAATCTCCATACGATAATATATGTTCTTTTCATAAAAACGTGTAAAAAATCAATGAATTATCAATGGAATATCATAACATGAGTAATTTTAGTCTAGGAATGCAGTTATTTTCTTTCTCGGTTATTTTAGGTAATAAAGTTGTGAAAATCGTGCATTATGCGGACTAACAACGGGATAGCGATCGTACTTCCGTTACATATTTCTTAAAGTCTGGGTATTGCGTGATAGTTTGACATTTAGGGGTGCATAGTTGATTAATTATAGACACATTTGTAATTACTTCGTTACAAGGACCGAAAAATGTAATTTTTAGCTTTGAATTTGGTGGGATTTTGAACACGATAGGTTTTTTTTCCATGAAATCAGCTCCTAATATTGAGTATTATAATTTAATGGATATAGAGTCGTATTAGTATAATATGAAATTTCAGTGGATTTGCTTATAATAAAGAATTTTATAGTAGTAAAAGTGCTTAAAGATGTAAAGGGGAAATTGAGAATGGAAAATAAAATGTTTAATTAATATAATCAATAAATACGCAAATGGTTAATATAACTAATGCATTTTTTTGTTTGTTACATATTATGTTAGTAAGAATGGTATAAGGGGGTAGTATAAAATAGTGGAAGAAAATGTACAAGCTCAGCTTTCGCCACCGTGGATCACATATTTTAATGAATTAAAAAATTCAATAGGTGCTGATCCAACTGTTACAGTTGGGCCGCTTATTCCTGTTGGTGGTAATTATATTATTTTAGTGCATGCGTTAAGCAACGAAAAAGCGAGAGCATTAGCAACGCTTTTAAAATCTTTTGTACAATTTGGGAATGTAAGTGTGACAGTTATTGTAACGAATAATGAGAATGAAATTGTAAATCCATTTCCTTGTCCACTAGATGCATTTGAAATAGCTCATTTATTTCAAGTAGCACTAGAAAATAATCCTTATTTTGAACAAGTTGTGGTACAGCCTCAGTTCCCTGGCGGACCGAATGTTGTTTTTCCGGTTTTCGCTGCGGAAGTCATTCAGTTTTTCAATGACGATATTTCTAACTTATGTCAAACGTTTACAGGTGTTGCGGCCAATGTGTTTCGTGATGTAATGAATGATGAGGTTTGTGGTATCCCAATTCTATTTTCCACAAGTTGTGTTATGAGCAGTGAAAACTCACAATTACAAAATACAGATTTAGCACCAAAGTTATTTTATTAAACTGTAAAAAGACATTTTCAGTAATAGAAAATGTCTTTTTTATGCACCAATAGTGTTCAGGTTGGAAAATTGCAATTTAATAGGAGTAAACTTCAATTAATTAAAATTTTTCTAAATCTCAAATTTCATGTAGAGGTAGTAATTTTGACTTAAGAATATATAGAAAATGAGGGATGAAATTTTTTAGTTGAAAGGAAATCGATACTGAAAGTTATAATTTAATAATACAGGAGATTTTTTTTAATATCTGTAAAAATGATTGATAGGACGAGATTACATAATAAATGAATAGTAGGGTATATTTCGAATGTTTTATGTGGCATACATGTTAAAGTTGATAGAAATATTTCTGAAAGAGAATATATTTTGAAAAACAGTAAAGATTCTTTTTATTTATATTATAGATAGCTAGTTTTAGAGAGAGGAGGCTTACAATAAAACAAGCTATGAATAAGACATTCAAAAGGAGCTGGAATGTATGGGGTATATTGTAGATATTTCAAAATGGAATGGAACTATTAATTGGGATATTGCAGCATCTCAGCTAGATTTAGTGATTGCTAGAGTTCAAGATGGCTCTAATACGGTGGATTTTATGTATCAAAATTATGTTAGTGAAATGAAAAAGCATAGTATCCCATTCGGTAATTATGCTTTTTGCCGTTTTATATCTATTGCTGATGCAAAGAAAGAGGCACAAGATTTTTGGAATCGTGGTGATCAATCAGCTAAGTTTTGGGTGGCGGACGTAGAAGTTCAAACGATGGCAGATATGCAAGGCGGGATACAGGCATTTATTGATGAATTACGCCGTTTAGGTGCGGAAAAAGTAGGATTATACGTAGGGCATCACACGTATTTATCATTTGGAGCATGTAATATTGAAGCTGATTTTGTATGGATTCCTCGTTATGGAGGGAATAAGCCAGCATATCCATGCGATATGTGGCAATATGCGGATTCAGGGAATGTTCCTGGGATTGGGAAATGTGATCTGAATCGATTAGTAGGAAATAAGTCACTTTCTTGGTTTATAGATTCCAACAAAGCAAATCAATCTAACATAGTGTATACACAGCAACCGAATGGCATTGGTATTGCAGTTTCGAAATATCCTGATGGATACGGAATAAATTTATATGAAACTCCCATGACCCCTCAATTTACAGGTGCACTCACTCAGAAAATTCCATATTTAATCTTAACAGGTTATTGGGGAGGCGGTGAGCAAGATATGATTTGTTTAGAGAACGATAAGCAGTGGGCATATTTAAAACATTTTAATGTGAAATGGTTTTATGCAACTTCGAAATATCCTGTCGGTTACGGAGTAAATTATTATGAAGAGCCTGAATGTATGAATTATAAAGGGAATATAGATGGATCGACATCTTTTCGAGTGTGGGGTAGAGTGGGAAATGCGGTAGATATCGGGCAGAATAGTTGGATACCTGAAAAACATGTAATTATTAAGTAACTATAGCGGCAGTATTGTTTTTAAGGAGTATGTAAAGAGTCTTCTTACTATACATAATAGTAAGAAGACTCTTTACGTTTAAAAATGAAAATACATGATACATAGTCTACTCATATGAAATGAATTACATGTAGAAAACACACTGTTTTCACAATGACTGTGTATAGTTAATTTGCATAATGATAAAAGTGAGGTATTTGAATTGAAAAAGAAAAAAATATTTATTGGAACAATTATTTCATGCGTGATGCTAGCATTATCTGCATGTGGTTCCTCAGACAACGTAGTAACATCAAAAGTAGGGAATGTTACAGAGAAAGAATTAAGTAAAGAATTACGACAACAATATGGAGAAAGTACTTTATATCAAATGATGTTAAGTAAGGCATTGTTAGATAAATATAAAGTTTCAGATGAGGAAGCAAAAAAGAAAGTAGAAGAAGCAAAAGATAAAATGGGTGAGAACTTTAAATCGACTTTAGAACAACTTGGATTGAAAAACGAAGATGAATTAAAAGAAAAAATGAAGCCAGAAATTGCATTTGAGAAAGCGATTAAAGCAACAGTTACAGATAAAGATGTGAAAAATAACTATAAACCAGAAATGAAAGTAAGTCACATTTTAGTGAAAGATGAAAAAACGGCTAAAGAAATAAAGGAGAAAGTAAATAATGGTGAAGATTTTGCTGCCTTAGCAAACCAGTATTCAGAGGATACTGGTTCAAAGGAACAGGGCGGGGAAATATCTGGTTTTGCTCCTGGGCAAACAGTGAAAGAATTTGAGGAAGCTGCGTATAAATTAGATGCAGGCCAAGTAAGTGATCCGGTTAAAACAACTTACGGTTACCATATTATTAAAGTGACGGATAAAAAAGAATTGAAGCCATTTGATGAAGTAAAGGATAAAATTCGTAAAGATATAGAACAACAAAGACTACAAGATACGACAGGTAAATGGAAACAACAAGTAGTCAATGATTTATTGAAAGATGCTGATATTAAAGTGAATAATAAAGAATTTAAAGATACATTTAAATTTCTAGAAAAGAAATAATGACTGTAATCATAATTAGAAAAGGGAACTCATATAGAGTTCCCTTTTCTAATTAGTGTGTGAGTTATAAATAGATAGTAAGACAATACAATATTACATTTAAATATTAAGAATTACAATGGGAAATTATGGTTTATAATTATTTCAACGAAAGTGGATATTCTACGGTTTTCATTATGCAAGTTTATTACATATATTTACTCTTTAATAATGAATATCGAACATAATTTAAAAAATAATACATATAATGTTTTTGAATAAATATTTAACATGGATAATTAGTAAAAAGCTGAGCATTCGATTGGAAAGGATGTTCTTTTTGTTGTGAAAATTTTAGGATAAAGAATGAATCGTTTTAAACGCATCATTTACCACATCAATAAATTAAGGTGGGGAGAATATATGAAAGTAATCTTTCAAGGAGAGGGCGGAGCGAAAATTTTTGAGTCATATGATGAAAATATAAGTGATTTATTAGTTATATTAAAAGAAACGAAAGGGATTAAAATTGGGATGGTTGAGTATAAAGTGTTAAAGTACGAACTTAATTATTTTCGTCATCCGAAAAAAGCGGATACAGAGAGAGAGTTACATATAATAGTACAACCTAAGTATATGTAATAAAATATAATAATAAAAATCACTGATTCAGTTTTGTAAAGTTCCATAGAGTATGTAAGAAAAGAGAGTGTTGTAAATGCTCTCTTTTCTTATGCTTTGTGAGTTCGTTCATCATAGTATATGTTTTCAGTTATAGATGGTTAATAAACGATAAAAATTTAAAACTTTTTCGTTTAGGCAGGGATTTTATATTTGAGTAAATAAATATACTATGAAGTATTTTTTATACGAATATTGGAGGAGTATAAAATGAGTTTAGCAAGTTACATAGGCTGTAATGTAGAAATTCCGTTAACGGATCCAGATTCTAATGATGTAATTGTTTTTGGACCGTGTTTTTCAGATGAAAGTATGCTTGAAATTGTACAAGATTATCAATTCCAAACAAATTACACATATGAGGTTTCAACTAATTGGGGAATTGAACTGGTCGAGTGGCAAAATGTAAAGGAAAAAAAAGAAGCGAAAGAAAAACTTTTAACTTTATGCAAGATTATGGAAAGTTATTTGGAAGATGGAGACTATTTCGAATTATTTAGTTGTTGGGTTGGTGATGAAGATAAGGAACGAGTAGGGGAATTGAACTTAAAAATAAATCATTTTAATATAGATGAATTATGTATTCCAGAAAGAACATTAGTTAGGATAGAAAAATAAGCTTTGAATATTTTTTAGAAAAAGGCGATTTCACTTTGTGTGAAGTCGCCTTTTAGTTTTTATATGCATTTTATATAAGAAATGAAAAGTTTATTTGATAAAGGAAAAAATATGGAGATAAATAAAATTATGTTTTTTGTTAAGAAATAATAAGTATAGCTCTTCTCAAAGGAACGTAAGTTCGTGTATAATAAGAACGAATGTTCTTTTAAGAGGTAACCTAATTATAGTTTAGAAGTAAATTCGAGTTTAGTAAGTATTAAAAATAACTAAGGGATAGCATGAATAAATAAATGTATAAATGATCAAGGAGATAAAAAATGAACGATGTAAAGATACAAAAAGAAGAAAGAGAGTGGGTTCCGTTTACAGTAATGTCCGAACAACTTTTAAATATGAGAAAGATTATTGGAGAGAAATTAAAAGTACAAAAACCGCTTTTAACAAATGAAGCAAAAGAGAGGATTTCTGATAAATTATTAACGTCATTACTGTCTGAGAAAGAAATATTGGTAACATATTTTGAAGATGGTTACATATTAACAAGCTACATGACTGTTGTACATATCAATCCGGTAAAACAAATTGTAATTTGTACAGACGCCTTTTATAAAACTTACGTATTTAACGCTATGGATATTATTGAAATAATGTAAAAGAAGCTGAATATTAAATGGCAGCTTTTTTTATTTCTGATTTATGAGACAAATAATATAAGAAAAAGCAGCTAGCTTTGTGCTAGCTGCTGAGCCCCAGGGAAAGGGAGAAAAAGATAGGGTACTCCAAAATCGATAAGAGCTGTCAAACAGCCTGATTATAGTATAGACAAATTAAAATTTTCTATACAAAAAGTTGAACATAAGATTAGGCTGTACCCACTTGGTTTTGATCTGCAAGGTCAGAATCAAATGTATTGGTCGCGCTAACACCGCTAAAAGTATTAACAACAAAACCAACGTTTGATGCGCCGGAACCATTATAAGCTTTCGTATTTTCTTTCGGAGAAACGTTGTAGAAATCACCTAAGTTAAATGATCCATTACTATTTTGTACAACTAAATTTCCTACAACTGATGGCATAATTTTCACCTGCTTTATAAAAAGTTGTTAACATTACTATATGGAGTTATAGTCCAGATGGTTCATATAATAAAAATTGTGGAATAGTAAAACGTTTGGAGCATGGATTTCAATAAAAGTGTGTTAAAATTAATATAATAAAGTTGAGTAATTTTTTTAAAAATTTGTATAATTGATATATATGAAAATAAAGGAGGCAAAATGTAATGAAAGATATTATGAAAAAAGTTGATTTAACAGATGCCAAATCAAGTAATCTTGTTGCACTAATTTATAGTAATGAAGTTATATTAGTTGAAGACGCATTTTGTCCAAATGAAATAAAATTAAAGTTTAATGAAATTGCAATTTTATCTGCAATTAAAACAGCTCATATTGCGAAAGTGTCTATTAGGAAAGAACTTGAAGCGCTTTTTCATGATACGGGTGTTATATTAGTGAAACAAAATGTTGATTATGGTAGTAGCCAATCTATTACCATGCATTTTGAGCAATTTAAAAAGTTGCAAGATGAGATTGAACATTTAAATAAAAGTATGTAATAAAGCAGCTAAATAAAGGTTCTATCATAAAGGTGGAATGTGTTGTGTTGAAAAAGTGGTTTAAAAATTATTTGGGTGAATCGCATTGTAAACATAAATATATTTTTATTAAGATGCAGGATAATGAGGATTTTAAAAAAAGGTACATTAGGTGTAGTTTATATTTACCAGTGTGAGAAATGTGGAAAAGAGAAGTTGAAATATAAAAACAATAATGAAATAAACAATGAATTTTTAGATATATAGCAAAAAGTAACCATGATGGTTACTTTTTTTGTTTATGTATACAATATCAAAACCATTACTAAAGTATGAGTTGAGTTAATACTATAGTAAATCGCTGAATAAAAATGAAGAGAGTAAGATATAGGGAAGGAGGATGAGAGAAATGAAGCGAAAAGAAATTAGTAAATCTGTAATTATTACAGGCGTGACACAAGGGTTAGGGCGTGCGATGGTTGATCGATTTCATGAATTAGGGTGGAACATATATGGTTGTGGACGTTCAAAAGATAAAATTGAAGAACTAAAAAAACAGTACAGTAAAATACATGATTTCCAAGTAATTGATGTTTCAGATTCTCAGCAAGTTAACAATTGGGCAAATTATATACTTAATACACATACAGCTCCCGATATGATAATAAATAATGCATCGATTGTAAATCAAAATGCACAACTTTGGAAAATTACGGCTCAAGAATTCGAAAATGTAATGAATGTAAACGTGAATGGTGTAGTAAATGTAATAAGAGCATTTGTTCCAGCGATGGTAGCTAGGAAAGAAGGAATTATCATTAATATGAGTTCTAGTTGGGGGAGAGAAGGTGAGGCTGAGCTTGCGCCATATTGTGCCTCGAAATTTGCTATTGAAGGTATCACTAAATCTATGGCCCTGGAATTACCCCATGGCATGGCTGTACTTGCTTTAGATCCTGGAGGGAGTATTAGTACTCCAATGCTGAAGTCATGTGCGCCACAATATATAAATGAATCGCCTACACCTGAAACTTGGTCACATAAAGCAATTGAATATATATTGAATATAACAATAGATAAAAATGGAGATTCATTGACATGCCCAGCATGCATATAAAAAGCACCTTTAAGGTGCTTTTATATTAGTAGCACATTATATCATTCACAAAATTACATCTAAAAAATAAAATAAAAGATTAAGGGTGAGATTTGTTTGTTTTGAAAGCTTTAGAAAATATTTAAATAGGTGATAAAAATGAATCCAAGCAGTTTAAAAGTGACAGGGGCATGGTTTCAAGTGGGAGGGAACCTTACAGCTGCTATTGGAACGACAAGAGGATTTATTGGAGAAGAGAAAGTTGAATCGGATCTTGTTATTGTAGGAAGCTCATTACAAGCCCTCGGATATATATTACAAATCATTGCGAGCAATTATGATGATGGGGAAGAAAAAAGAGAAAATCAAAATATAGACTTAGAGAATCAAAGTAAATTACTTGATCAAATAGGAATTGAGTTATTAGCATTAGGCAATATATCAAATGTAATAGGAACATATTTTAATATAAATGAACATTTGAAAGAAAATGATTATCTTATCATTACAGGGAACAGTTTACAATCAATCGGTGCTTTTTTAGGAGTAGAAGCAGCTTTGTTGGATATAAATGTATTACAGAAAATTATTATACTGGGTAACTCCATGCAAAGTTTAGGGGCTGGATTACAAGCGTATCAAGGTGTTTCAAATGTATTGAAAGATGAGAGAGAAAATGAAGATAGTATTTTTGATAAGAAGGATGAGAGAATCATTGCACTCATTGGTATTTGGATACAAGCGATAGGAACGTTAATTTCTGCAATTGGAGTAACTGCAATAGAGGAAGAAAATAGGCTAGAAAACAATAAAAAGTCTGAAATACTTATTTAAATAGAAGGAGATACATTGATTTTAGAGGTAGGTTAAGATTAAAATGGTAGTAGGTTTTTTTGCGTATATTTTGAAAAGTGATATATAAAATACAAAATAAGGAGTTTTCAAGGGATGATGTATTTATTAGCAATTCTTCTTCCACCTGTTGCTGTATTATTTTGTGGAAAACCAATTCAGGCAATCATAAATTTCATATTAACATTAATATTTTGGGTTCCAGGAGTTATACATGCAATTCTTGTAGTGCATGATAAAAAAGCTGATCGGCGTTTGAAAAAACAAATTCAAGCATATGATGAAATTAATAAGAGGAATCGAAGATAATTCATCTGCAAAATGTTTTTAAAAGAAAGGAGGATTAACCTCCTTTCTTTTTTAGTGGGTGTTAAGTTTAGATTTTTGTGTGGCGGAAAGAATTTTTAATGTAAGTATTATGATAATAACTTTTAGATTGTGCATGTAATAGGCCAGTATAAATACTTTCTGGTACATTAAAGAAATCGTACATACCATTCTTTAATTGGATTCGCAAAATCATAGGAAAAAGGATTATAACCAACAGCAACTATATTTTTTGAAATTACGGGAGATAGCTTCATCATTACGCAACTCCTCACTTTTTATTTTTAATACTTTTTTGTAGATGTTGAGGTTGTGATGTTGAAATCCTTATAATTTAAGAGGTATTATACTTATATGCAATATATTAAATGTTTGTTATACGTAATTATAAGGAAGTTCACACGAAGTACATATCGTTGTGCTATTTTTATTTCACCTTTGATTTATAAATAAGAAAATATTGACCATTTGAAAAAAAGGTATATTATTTATACGAGGTATTAAAAATTCACTTTTTACATTCTATGCTTCAAGGGGCAGCGTTATTAGGAAAAATAGAAGTGAAAATAGTTTGTATAAGAAGTATTCTAAAAATTATAATCTGTGAATTGGGAAAATATTGAATGCTCCAGGTCAATATACTTTCTTAATCAAATTCATTTTAGAAAGTGACCTCAATATTTTTAAGTAAATCAACGGGAGAATTGAAAGGCAGGAGAAAGTAACATGTCAGAAAATTATCGTTCTCGAGAGGAACGACGACAAGTTAAAAAGAAAAAACAACCAGCTTCTAAAACACAAAAGCCAAAAGGTAAAACATCATTCTTTCGCAAGTTTTTAATTACTTGTTTATTACTTGGTATTGTTGGTTTAGTGGCGGGGGTTGCTACCTTTTTCGTAATGATTAAGGATGCACCAAAACTTGAGAAAGCAAAACTTGTTAATCCGTTATCCTCAAAAATTTATGATAAAAACGGGGATTTGGTATATGAATATGGAAAAGAAAAAAGGACGAATGTTACGTATGAGCAAATACCTAAATTAGTAGAAAATGCATTTTTAGCGACAGAAGATTCACGTTTTTATGAGCATAGCGGAGTAGATTTTAAAGGTACTGCCCGTGCTGTTCTAGTAAGTCTTAAAGGGGATTATGGTTCTCAAGGTGGAAGTACGATAACACAGCAAGTTATAAAAAACTACTTCTTATCAATGGACAAAACACCAAAGCGTAAGGCGCAAGAAATATATTTAGCTTATAAGCTAGAACAACAGTATTCAAAACATGAAATATTAGAGATGTACTTAAATAAAATTAACTTAAGAAACCGTTCATATGGGATCGCAACAGCAGCACAAAACTACTATGGTAAAGAATTGAAGGACTTAACATTACCAGAAGTTGCGATGCTTGCAGGTTTACCGAAAGCACCGAATAACTATGATCCAACGAAAAAAGAAAATGTTCAAAAAGCAACAGAAAGAAGAAATGTTGTTCTAAGTTTAATGAACCGACATGGATATATAACAAAACAGGAAATGGAAGAAGCATCAAAAGTTGACGTAGAAAAGGGGCTTAAGCCTGCAGCTCAACTACAAACAATGCCATACCCTGCATTTATGGATGCAGTTGTGAAAGAAGTAGAAAAAGAATTACCAGATGCTAATATCGGTTCTGACGGTTTAGAAATTTATACAACGTTAGATCCGAAAGCACAGAAACTTGCAGATAATATTTTAAATAATAATATCATTGATTATCCGAACGATAAATTCCAAGGTGCATTCACATTTATGGATACGAAAACAGGAGAAGTTCGTGCTATAGGTAGTGGCCGTGGAGAAAATAAAGCTGTATTTAAAGGGCATAATATGGCAATTGAATTAGATCGTGCAGCTGGTTCAACGATGAAGCCGATTTTCGACTACGCTCCTGCAATTGAATATTTAAAATGGGCTACGTACCATCAAATTGATGACTCTCCATTTAAGTATTCAACGGGACAAGAAGTACGAAATGCAGATAGAAGTCATATGGGTCCAATTACAATGCGTGAAGCATTAAAAATGTCGCGTAATATTCCTGCAATTAAAACTGCAAAAGAAGTAGGGATTAGTAAATCGAAAGAATTCTCTGAGAAACTAGGTATTACATTTAATACAGCACCGACAGAATCGACAGCGATTGGTACAAATGAAGTATCGCCAACTGAAATAGCGGGTGCTTATGCGGCATTTGGTAATGAAGGTAAATATACGAAACCGCATTTTGTTAAGAAAGTCGTTTATCCAGACGGTAAGTCACAAAGTTTTGGACAAAAACCAAAACAAGTTATGACAGATTCTACAGCATACATGATTACTGATATGCTTCGTTCTGTAGTTACATCAGGTACTGGTACATCGGCAAATGTAGGCTCTTTAGATGTAGCTGGTAAAACGGGTACGACAAACTATTCATCAAAGCAATTAGCTCAATATAAAATTCCAGAAAGTGCAACTCGTGATAGTTGGTTCGCTGGATATACACCGCAATATACGATGGCAGTATGGACTGGGTATATGAAAGATGGTAAAGACGAGTATATTAGTAGTAAAAATACGAAAATTGCACAGTTGATCTTTAAAGAAATGATGAGCGAAATGGCTACAGATAAATCACGCTTTAAAATGCCAAGTAGTGTTATTCAAGAAGGTAGTGAGCTACGTATAAAAGGTGAAAAACGTGATTCATCGCCAAATACTAGCGTACCGGATACAACGGAGCAACCAAAACAAGATCAACAGCAAAAAACTGAAGAAGAGAAAAAGCAAGAAGAATTAAAGAAACAAGAAGAACTGAAAAAACAAGAAGAACAAAAGAAACAAGAGGAACTTAAGAAGCAAGAAGAACAAAAGAAACTAGAAGAGCAAAAGAAACAAGAAGAACAAAATAATGGAAATGGCCAAGGAACGACACCTCCAGCAAATAACGGAGGAGGTCAAGGAAATACGACACCTCCAGCAAATAATGGAGGAGGTCAAGGAAATACGACACCTCCAGCAAATAATGGAGGAGGTCAAGGAAATACGACACCTCCAGCAAATAATGGAGGAGGTCAAGGAAATACGACACCTCCAGCAAATAACGGAGGAGGTCAAGGAAATACAACTCCACCAGCGACCACACAACCAGAGACTGGCGGTAATGCAGGAGAGACCCCTGCTAATAATGGGCAATAAGAAAAATTTATAAAAAATATTAAAAAGCACTTAAGATTTGTGAAAATTACAATCTTAAGTGCTTTTTTCGTTTAAATGTAGTAGCTATGAAATGATGTGTTTTAAATGTTAAACGTACCATAAAAATTTTGAAAATAAATTGATGGGAAATGATAAAAGACTTGAGCCTGAGGTAGTGGAGCGTGGCTAGGATGATAAAAGGTAGTGCTACTTGGATGGGCACCATGATGCCAAAATGAAGGGGTAGCTTGACCTGGTGATTGGTATTGTTGCCAAATTGCTGGAAGTTCAATGCCGACATCGGAACTTGCTGTATGAACGGCGGGGGCATGTATTTCGGGTATCGAAGGAACCGCGACAGTTACTCTTGATGATAATACCCACATAAAATAATCACTCCTAAGTTGTGATAATAAATTAGTATATTCTTTTCACACGTATAAAGGTACATATATAGGACTTTCGTTTAAAATATGCGTACAAAGTCTTAAGACTAATGTAAGCTGATGGTGGACTATTTAATATGAAAAGATACGTCTATTTGCGGAGGGAAAAGAGATAAAAAAAATATACAATGAGGGTGTTAATCGTAATATTTTACGAGTGTATGGAGGTATTTTTATGGAACGATTATGGACGAAATCATTTATTCAAATGACTTTCGCAATGTTATTTTTATTTACAGGATTTTATTTACTTGTTCCAACGCTCCCGCTCTTTATTAAAGAGATAGGTGGCAATGAATCGCAAGTTGGACTTATGATGGGGATGTTTACAATAGCTGCTGTTGTAATACGACCGATTATTGGAGGAATGTTAGATCAATATGGTAGAAGATCCTTTATTATTTTCGGACTCATCTTTTTTGGCTTAACGATGTATTCCTATAATATAGCATCGACTATTGTCCTTTTAGCTGTTTTACGTGTTATTCACGGAGTAACATGGGCTGTTTCTACAACAGCTGTTGGAACAGCAATAACGGATATTATTCCAGATTCACGCCGCGGTGAAGGTATGGGGTGGTACGGGATGGCGATGACAATTGCAATGGCGATTGGACCTATGATTGGATTATGGGTTGTGCAAAATTATTCATTTGATGGTCTATTTTTATTAGCGACGTTGTTATCTTTTATGGCAGTCGTATTATCATTAATAACGAAGATCCCATTTACGCCACAAAAAGAAAAAGGGAAAATTCAGCTATTTGAGAAATCCGTATTAACAATCACGATTGTAGTATTCTTTTTATCGTTTGCATATGGAGGAATAACAACCTTTTTACCGTTATTTGCATCATCAATTCATGTAAACCCGGGAACTTTCTTTCTTGTATATGCAATTGCATTAACAATTGTAAGACCAATTTCAGGGAAACTATTAGATAAGTATGGAGAAGTATTCATTATACTTCCAGCATTATGTATTACTATTTTAGCTATAGTTGTTTTAACTATTTCAAATGGTTTGATAGGTGTAATTATCGCAGCAACATTATACGGTATTGGATTTGGTTCAGCGCAGCCAGCTTTGCAAGCGGCAATGCTTACAATTGTCGATCCGAGTAAAAGAGGAGTTGCAAATGCTTCATTTTTTACAGCGTTTGATTTAGGAATCGGGTTAGGTGCTATTTTACTTGGAGTTGTTTCACAAATGTTTGGTTATCGTATTTTATTTTCAGGGAGTGCAATTTCAGCATTGATAGCCTTAATTATTTTCGTCTTCTTTGTAAAACAACGATTAGGAAAAAAAGAGTTTGCGTAAACTGGAGGAATAAAGATGAGAATTTCAATTGATCGTAAAGCTCTGCAATGGTTCCAGGAAGAATTACGTATAAAGCACGGTGAATCTGTACGTTTTACTGTAAGGTACGGAGGGGATAGTTCAATTCAGCCCGGATATTCTTTAGGGGTTGTTGCTGAGAAACCCGATGGCGAAATAGTGTCAGTTGAGAAGGAAGGTATTATATTTTTTGTAGATTCTGATGATCTTTGGTATTTTCAAAACTATGATTTATTTGTAAGTTATCATGAGGAAATGGAAGAAATTCAATTTAATTATGTAAAATAATAACTTTATTAAAAATGAATAAGTTTTATATAAAAATTATATTTAAGAGATAGTGAAATAAATATCATATAGTAACGAGCTGTATTTATGTACAGCTCGTTTTTTCTATTTCTCAAATAAAATTAGAATAATTGTATATTTGGCGGTGTTATATGAAAAATCTTTATATCTTGTTTTTGAAAATACGCAAAGAAGTCTATCCTTTCTTTATAAAATATAAGAATTATTTTCAAAAAATTGTATTGTTACAGTAAGAAAAGTGTAGGAAACTTATCATTATAAAATAAATTGAAATCTTCTAAAAACTCTGATACATTGAAATAGAAATGTAGTTTCACAATATTGTAAAGGCTTACAGTTATGTGCACGAAGATCTATTAGGATTGGAGGAAATAATGATGAAAGCTGAAGAGAAATTTTCCCCGGGATTAGATGGTATAGTGGCAGCGGAGACGAAAATCTCGTTTCTTGACACAGTAAAAGGTGAAATTGTAATTCAAGGGTATGACTTAATCGAACTCTCAAAAACAAAAGAGTATTTAGACATTGTGCACCTTTTATTGGAGGAACACCTACCGAATGAAGATGAAAAAGTAACACTTGAAAAGAAATTAAAAGAAGAATATGCAGTACCAGAAGGTGTATTTAACGTACTAAAGGCATTGCCTAAAGAGACGCATCCCATGGATGGATTACGTACAGGTGTGTCAGCGTTAGCTGGTTACGATAATGATATCGAAAACCGCTCGTTAGAAGTGAATAAAAGCCGAGGGTACAAGCTGTTAAGTAAAGTGCCAAACATTGTAGCGAATAGCTATCATATTTTAAATAATGAGGAGCCAATTGAACCTCTTAAAGAATTATCTTATAGTGCGAATTTCTTCTATATGTTAACTGGTAAAAAACCAACTGAACTTGAGGAAAAGATCTTTGATCGTTCCCTTGTTTTATATAGTGAGCATGAAATGCCAAACTCTACATTTACAGCTCGCGTTATTGCATCAACACAATCAGATTTATACGGTGCTTTAACAGGTGCAGTTGCATCTTTAAAAGGAAGTTTACATGGCGGTGCAAATGAAGCGGTTATGTACATGCTTTTAGAAGCTGGTAATGTTGAGAAATTTGAAGAGTTATTACAGAAGAAACTATATAACAAAGAAAAAATTATGGGCTTTGGACACCGTGTTTATATGAAGAAGATGGATCCAAGAGCACTTATGATGAAGGAAGCTTTAAAACAGTTATGTGATGTAAAAGGTGATTATACACTATATGAAATGTGTGAAGCTGGAGAAAAGATTATGGAAAAAGAAAAAGGAATTTATCCAAATCTTGATTATTATGCAGCTCCAGTATATTGGATGCTAGGTATTCCAATTCAACTTTACACACCAATCTTCTTTAGCTCTAGAACAGTGGGGTTATGTGCGCACGTTATTGAGCAACATGCAAATAATCGTTTGTTCCGTCCACGTGTAAATTATATTGGCGAGCGACATGTACTTAGTAAATAAGAACAACTGGGGAGTTGTTAGCGCCGCCCGCCAGATGGGTGTTTGACCGACACCCATCATTAATAATAACGAATTTTCGACAGAAAGGGAAGAATAGCATGATTAAAACAAATGAAATTAAGCAAAAAGATGCATTATTAGAAGAGATTACCGATTATGTATTAAATAAAGAGGTTACTAGTGCAGAAGCATTCAGTACAGCTCGTTACGTATTACTTGATACACTTGGATGTGGAATTTTAGCACTGCAATATCCAGAATGTACGAAATTACTAGGACCAGTTGTGCCAGGAACAATCGTGCCAAATGGTACACGTGTACCAGGTACGTCTTATGTACTAGATCCAGTAAAAGGTGCATTTAATATCGGATGTATGATCCGTTGGTTAGACTATAACGATACTTGGCTTGCAGCAGAGTGGGGACATCCATCTGATAACCTAGGCGGAATTTTAGCAGTTGCAGATTATATTAGCCGTGTTCGTATTTCAGAAGGAAAAGAAGCTTTAAAAGTACGTGAAGTATTAGAAATGATGATTAAAGCACATGAAATTCAAGGCGTGCTTGCTTTAGAAAACAGCTTAAACAGAGTTGGTCTTGACCATGTATTATATGTAAAAGTAGCAACAACTGCAGTAGTTGCGAAAATGCTTGGCGGAACACGTGAAGAAATCTTTAATGCATTATCACATGCGTGGATTGATAATTCTAGTCTTCGTACATATCGTCATGCTCCAAATACGGGCTCACGTAAATCATGGGCTGCAGGTGACGCAACGAGCCGCGGTGTTCATCTTGCAATGACTGCTCTAAAAGGTGAAATGGGTTATCCAACAGCATTATCTGCGCCAGGATGGGGATTCCAAGATGTATTATTCAATAAACAAGAATTAAAATTAGCAAGACCACTAGAGTCATATGTAATGGAAAATGTATTATTTAAAGTGTCATATCCAGCAGAATTCCATGCACAAACGGCTGCAGAATGTGCAGTGAAGTTGCATCCGGAAATTAAAGAGAGATTAGATGAAATTGACCGTATTACAATTACAACTCATGAATCAGCAATTCGTATTATTGATAAAGAAGGTCCATTAAATAACCCAGCTGATCGTGATCATTGCTTACAATACATTACGGCAATTGGTTTATTAAAAGGAGATATCGTTGCAGACGATTATGAAGATGCAGTAGCAAACGATCCACGTGTAGATGAATTACGTAATAAGATGGTTGTTGTTGAAAACAAACAGTACAGTTTAGATTACCTTGACCCGAACAAGCGCTCAATCGCCAACGCTGTTCAAGTTCACTTTAAAGATGGCACAGTAACAGAAAATGTGGAATGTGAATATCCGCTTGGTCACCGCTTCCGTAGAGACGAAGCAATTCCAAAAGTTGTTCAAAAATTCACTGCAAATATGGCAGGTCATTATTCTAGTAAGCAACAAGAACAAATTCATGAAGTTTGTTTAAATGAAGAAAAACTAGAAAATATGAATGTAAACGAATTTGTAGATCTATTCTTAATTTAATAATAGGGGGGGAATTTAGAATGGCTTGGGTTGTGAAAAAACAGTCAACACAAGAGGAGCTTGCGAATCGATTCCGAGCTTTAGTAGAAGCAAATGAAATTTTGCAAATTCCAGGTGCTCATGATGCAATGGCAGCTCTTGTTGCGAAAAATACAGGTTTTTCAGCTCTTTATTTATCAGGAGCTGCTTATACTGCAAGTAAAGGTTTACCAGATTTAGGTATCGTGACGTCTACTGAAGTGGCTGAGAGAGCAAGAGATTTAGTAAGAGCTACAGACTTACCTGTTCTTGTTGACATTGATACAGGATTTGGTGGTGTACTAAATGTGGCGAGAACAGCTGTAGAAATGGTGGAAGCGAAAGTAGCAGCTGTCCAAATTGAAGATCAGCAATTACCAAAAAAATGTGGACATTTAAATGGTAAGAAACTTGTTACTACAGAAGAATTGGTTCAAAAAATTAAAGCGATTAAAGAAGTTGCACCTAGCTTATACATTGTAGCACGTACTGATGCTCGTGGCGTTGAAGGATTAGATGAAGCAATTGAAAGAGCAAATGCATATGTAAAAGCAGGTGCAGACGCAATTTTCCCTGAAGCGCTTCAATCAGAGGAAGAATTCCGTCTATTTAATAGTAAGGTAAATGCACCTTTGCTTGCGAATATGACTGAATTCGGAAAAACTCCATATTATAGTGCAGAGGAATTTGCGAATATGGGTTTCCAAATGGTTATTTATCCTGTAACTTCACTTCGCGTTGCAGCGAAAGCGTATGAAAATGTGTTTGCTTTAATTAAAGAAACAGGTTCTCAAAAAGATGCACTTTCTAATATGCAAACGAGAAGTGAATTATACGAAACAATTTCATATCATGACTTTGAAGAGTTAGATACTGGTATTGCAAAAACAGTATTATCAGAAGATCAATAGATAAAGCAGCGAAGGCGATGAAAATACATCTTTGGCAAAATAAAATGCTTGATGTGAAAAATCATCGCCTTCTATTTTCAAAAAAGATATTCCACTCATCGTAGACGAGCATAAGCAAAAAGCTATGAAAGCCGAATGATAGGGGGATACATATGGAGAAAACGAAGTTACCATGGGATGAATTCTTTTCACTTAATAAAGATATAAATCATACTTACTTTACACCAGAAGATTTTTCAGGTGATGAAGATTTAATCGCAAAAACGACAGAACAATTCGTTAAACAAGAAATTGTTCCACAAATGGAGAATATTGAACAACATAACTATAAAGTTTCTCGTCAATTATTTGAGAAAGCTGGGGAACTTGGATTATTAGGCATTGAGGTACCAGAAGATTATGGCGGGTTCGAGTTAGGAAAGGCTGTCTCAGGTCTTGTAGCAGAGAAAATGGGTTACGCTGGTGCGTTTAGCGTTTCTTTTAATATACACGCTGGTGTCGGTACATTGCCTTACATATATTATGGAACGAAAGAGCAAAAAGAAAAATATTTACCGAAAATCGCATCGGGAGAATGGATTGGGGCTTATGCTTTAACAGAGCCAAATGCTGGTTCGGATGCATTAAGTGCAAAAACAAGCGCCGTATTGAATGAAGAGGGAACAGCTTGGAAGTTAAATGGTGAGAAGCAATGGATTACAAATGCTCATATGGCAGATGTATACGTTGTTTTTGCGAAGACAAATAAAGGAATGACAGCGTTTATTGTCGAAAGAACATGTGAAGGTGTATCTATTGGATTAGAAGAAAAGAAAATGGGGATTAAAGGTTCTTCAACAGCGACTCTTATTTTAGAAGATGTTGTCATCCCTGCTGAAAATGTTTTAGGGGAAGTTGGGAAAGGGCATCACGTAGCCCTTAATATTCTTAACTTTGCTAGACTTAAACTTGCTTTTGGAAATATTGGAACAGCAAAACAAGCAATTGGTTTGTCGGTTCAATATGGAAAAGAGCGAAAACAGTTCCAAACGGAATTAGTAGACTTTACGATGATTCAAGAGAAAATTGCAAATATGATCATTGCTACATATGGAGCCGAAAGTGCAGCTTATCGTACGGCAGGTGTAATCGATGAAGCAATTCATGAGAGCGATGAAGATCTTATGAAGAAAATGTCCCAATTTGCAATTGAATGTGCACTGAATAAAGTAAATGCTTCTGAAACACTTGCTTATATCGTAGATGAAGCTGTACAAATTCATGGTGGTTACGGTTATATGCAAGAGTATGAGGTAGAACGATTATATCGTGATGCTAGAATTAGTCGTATTTTTGAAGGAACGAACGAAATTAATAGATTAACAGTTGCCAAAATGTTAATGAAGCAAATCGAACAATTAGAAGATACTGAAGTAGAAAGTGATGTAGCAAATGTAGAAAGAAACCATCGTTACATTTTATTAGCGAAAAAATTGTTGAAACAATCTTTGAAAACGCTCTCTAAAACTCCAGGCCTAAAAATTGACCAAGAACAAGAATATTCACGTGTAATTTCAAATATGTTGACGGACGTGTACGTCATGGAATCAGCGTTTTTACGTACGAGAAAAGCGGTAAGTAAAAATGGTGAGGAAAAAGAACGTACGAAGCAATTAATAACGGATGTTATTTGTGAAGAAGGATACCGTAAAGTAGAAGAAGCGGCGATTTCTGTACTTTCAGCGGCTGTCACAGAAGAACAAGATAGACATGTGATTTTAGCTGAAATCCGTCAATTATTAGTGCCTTTATACACGAACGTATTTACGAAGAAGAGAGAAATTGCGAAAGCTATTATAAATCGCGGGAAATATATTGTGTAAATAGGAGGAAAGCGATATGAAAAAGATTGGTTTTATCGGTTTAGGTAACATGGGCCTTCCAATGTCAAAAAATCTAGTTAAATCAGGTTACACAGTATATGGCGTGGACTTAAATAAAGAGGCGGAAGCGTCCTTTGAAAAAGAAGGCGGAATTATCGGTCTATCAATCTCAAAACTAGCAGAAACATGTGATGTAGTTTTTACAAGTTTACCTTCACCTCGCGCTGTTGAAGCGGTATATTTTGGAGCAGAAGGATTATTTGAAAATGGTCACTCGAATGTAGTTTTCATTGATACAAGTACGGTATCGCCGCAGTTAAACAAACAGTTAGAGGAAGCTGCAAAGGAAAAGAAAGTAGACTTTTTAGCAGCACCTGTGAGCGGTGGTGTAATAGGAGCCGAAAACCGTACATTAACGTTTATGGTTGGTGGATCAAAAGACGTATATGAGAAAACGGAATCTATCATGGGCGTACTAGGCGCGAATATTTTCCACGTTAGTGAGCAGATTGATAGTGGTACAACTGTTAAGTTAATTAATAACTTATTAATTGGTTTTTATACAGCTGGTGTGAGTGAAGCTTTAACATTAGCGAAAAAGAATAATATGGATTTAGATAAAATGTTTGATATTTTAAATGTAAGTTACGGTCAAAGTAGAATTTATGAACGTAATTATAAAAGTTTTATAGCACCTGAAAACTACGAGCCAGGATTTACTGTGAACTTATTGAAGAAAGATTTAGGATTTGCAGTTGACTTAGCTAAGGAAAGCGAACTCCATTTACCGGTAAGCGAAATGTTATTAAACGTATATGACGAAGCGAGTCAAGCTGGATATGGTGAAAACGATATGGCTGCTTTATATAAGAAAGTTAGCGAGCAATTAATTTCTAATCAAAAATAAATTATACAAAGGAGAGAATACAATGATTACAACTGAAATTAAACGAGTAAAAAATCACATTAACGGTGAGTGGGTTGAATCGACAGGTACGGAAGTAGAAGCAGTTCCAAATCCAGCGACTGGAAAAATTATCGCTTACGTTCCACTATCTCCAAAAGAAGATGTTGAAAAAGCTGTTGAAGCGGCAAAAGCAGCATTCGAAACATGGTCTAAAGTACCAGTTCCAAATCGTTCAAGAAATTTATATAAATATTTACAGCTATTACAAGAAAACAAAGATGAGCTTGCAAAAATCATTACGCTAGAAAATGGTAAGACGCTAACGGATGCAACAGGTGAAGTACAGCGTGGTATTGAAGCGGTAGAACTTGCAACATCTACGCCAAATTTAATGATGGGTCAAGCACTTCCGAATATCGCTAGCGGAATTGATGGATCGATTTGGCGCTACCCAATCGGAGTTGTTGCTGGTATTACACCGTTTAACTTCCCGATGATGATTCCGTTATGGATGTTCCCACTTGCAATTGCTTGCGGTAATACATTCGTATTAAAAACATCTGAAAGAACGCCACTTTTAGCGGAGCGACTTGTAGAATTATTCTATGAAGCAGGTTTCCCAAAAGGCGTATTAAATTTAGTGCAAGGCGGAAAAGATGTTGTAAATAGCATTTTAGAAAATAAAGATATTCAGGCTGTTTCGTTCGTTGGCTCTGAGCCGGTAGCTCGTTACGTATATGAAACAGGTACGAAACACGGAAAACGTGTACAAGCATTAGCAGGTGCGAAAAACCATGCGATTGTAATGCCAGATTGCAATCTTGAGAAAACAGTACAAGGTGTAATTGGATCTGCATTTGCAAGTAGTGGAGAGCGCTGCATGGCATGCTCAGTAGTAGCAGTAGTGGATGAAATTGCTGATGAATTTATTGATGTATTAGTAGCAGAAACGAAAAAATTAAAAGTAGGCGATGGCTTTAACGAAGATAACTATGTTGGACCATTAATCCGTGAATCTCATAAAGAGCGCGTTTTAGGCTATATTAATAGCGGTGTAGCAGATGGGGCAACTTTATTAGTAGATGGCCGTAAAATTAATGAAGAAGTTGGAGAAGGTTACTTTGTAGGTGCGACAATCTTTGATGGCGTGAATCAAGAAATGAAAATTTGGCAAGATGAAATTTTTGCTCCAGTATTAAGTATTGTACGTGTTAAAGATTTAGAAGAAGGTATTAAACTAACAAATCAATCTAAATTTGCAAATGGTGCGGTTATTTATACGTCAAATGGTAAACATGCACAAACATTCCGTGATAATATCGATGCTGGTATGATTGGTGTAAACGTAAACGTTCCAGCACCAATGGCATTCTTCGCATTTGCAGGAAATAAAGCTTCATTCTTTGGTGATTTAAGTACAAATGGTACAGATGGCGTTCAATTCTATACACGTAAAAAAGTTGTAACTGAGCGATGGTTTTAATATAGAGTAAACAACCAAATCAGTTATTAGATGAAAACCACCACTATTAATAGTGGTGGTTTTCGTCTTGTTAATTATTTTTTTCAAAAGCTAGTTTAATACCAAATCCAATTAGGACGACTCCTGTTAGCCCTTGAATATAACGTTGCGTCTTCGGTTTTTTCATAAAAGCACTAATTTTATCAATTAAAAATATATAAAATGCAAACCAAATGACTGTTAAAACGAGGTAAGTAAGGCCCATTACAAGAAGTTGAATAAATGTATTATGATTTGGATTTAAAAATTGTGGTAAAAAAGTTAAAAAGAAGACTGCTACTTTAGGGTTTAATAAATTTGTAAGAAATCCTTGGCGAAAGCAAGAAGTATGTTCGTTTTCATTATTCAAAGATAGATCATTTGTATCTAAGTTTTCTTTGTTTCTTACTGCTAAAAGGGCTTTAATACCGATATATATTAAATAGAGAGCCCCAACGTACTTGAAAATAGAAAATAAAAGAGCTGACTTTACAATAAGTGCAGAAAGACCAATTACAGCAGCTAAAGTATGAATTAATAGTGCAATACATGTACCAAACACTGTTTTCACTCCACCGACTTTACCAGCAACCAATGTATTTTTCGTAGCCATTGCTGTATCTGGACCAGGTAAAATGATAAGGCAAATAGACATAATGATGAAAAGAAGATAATTTTCTATCATAGCCACCCCTCCTTTTTATTTTTAGAATATTTGATTAAAATCAGTGTAGCACAAAAATGGATTTAATAAAATTAAATTTTATTAAAAATAATTAAATAAAAAAGGCTATATAGTAGCTGTAATTACACTACTATATAGCCTCGATTTTATACCGCTATTTGCGGGTAGTAAGATTTTCACCACACAAGATTTAGCTGAAGCAAAGAAGTTAGGTGGGGGATGAACAAAATATCCCCTCATGACAATTTCATTTTATGCATTAAGTAAGTTAAAGAAACGATTCACATCTTCTTCTGAAACGTCACTTAACTGTTTATATTTATAATTCGGATTTTGATCTTTATCAACGACAACGGAGCGTACTCCTTCGAAGAAATCTTCATGTCTCATGAAGTTTTTAGCAAGTATAAGGTCCGTAGCGAAACATTCTTCAACGGATTTATCTTGTCCATCAATAAACTGTTTTAATGTTACTTTTAGTGAAATAGGGGATTTTGATAACAGTATTTCTTTCGTTTTTAGAGCAAAGGAACTTTCATCTTTCTCCAATGAATGGATGATTTCTTCAATTGTATCGAAAGCAAAATGTGAATTGATTACTTCTAATGAAGGAGCGAGCTCGCTTTCTAAGTTTGGAGCAGTTGCAAATGTACGAATAACTTCTTTTAAATTAGTATGTACATCATCTTCTTTATGCCAATTTACACTTTCAAGTTCAGTAAGAAACTCTGGTAATGAATCAGATGTCATAAAGTAATCTGCAGCATTAATAAATAATACGTCAGAAGCTTTTAAAATAGATGCTGTTAAAGCAACGAATCGTCCTGTATATCCAGGCGCTTTATTTAAGAAATATGCAGCTCCGACGTCTGGGAAGAAGCCGATATTCATCTCTGGCATTGCCCATTTCGTACGCTCAGTTACAATGCGATACTTCGCACCATTTGTAAGACCGACACCACCGCCCATTACAATTCCATCTAAACAAGCAATAATCGGTTTTGTATATTGATAAATATATGTATCAATTTCATACTCTTCTTCAAAAAAACGTTCTGCATGTTGCAATGCCACTTCATTGGAACGCGCTTCATAAAGAGTTTTAATGTCGCCACCTGCACAAAAACCTTTTGTGCCAGCTCCTTTTAACACGATAAGTGCAATACGCTCATCGTGTTCCCACTCTTTAAGTTTTTGTCCGATAGGTTGTAACATGTCATAAGATAAAGAATTAAGTGCTTTTGGACGGTTTAAAGTAATTGTCGCAACGCCATTTTCACTAACAGAAAATAAAACTTGTTCAGTCATAATGCATCCTCCCTTACATATCTTCTTATTCTTAATTCTTGATATGTACTGAAATGTCCTTTATAAATTTTGTCAAAAGTTGACGGTAAATATTAATTTGGTCATTGCATATTTTGACGAGTTATCTTTGCAGGATTTCAGAGACCGAGGGGGAATATTACAACATTACTGTAAGTGTAATTATTTGAAGTTATAATGATAAAAGCGCTATTATATAGGTGTGAAATGTTCATTATCAATTCTAAAAGTGTGTTTGAAGAAAAAATAAATCGTACAATTGTAATAAAAAATTTTACATTGAATTAGAAATAGAGAAAGGAGAAATCGGAATGCCAGGACCTTTACTATTGTCGGTTATTATTTTGTCTTTTTTAATGATAGGAATAACGCAGTATTTTCATCATACAGATACGACAGAAGAAGTGAAGGATAAAGTACGTCTCGTATTTCCGATTTTTATAATATCTATTTCATTCTGTATTTTATTAAATAAAGATGGCTACATTGTCGCAGTGTTCTCATTTTTCGTCGCAATCGTCTTAATTACCGTTTTATATTATGTAATGAAAGACTTTATACAAAAATAAAGATGTCACAATAGGCATTTTTATTTTGGGGGAAATGTAAAATTTCACATACCGTATTTTATATAAAATACATAAAGCATATAACAATAGAAAAGTGTGTACTTTGCTGTGTATGTACTTGTCAATCTTGCATAGCCACTATACTATTAAAATGTAGAGATTATAAAAAGGGGTTGTATCTATCATGAAATTTGAGATGCACACAAAAATTATTTCAAATGAAAAAGAAGTAAGATTACATATTGAAGAAAATATATTTCAATTAATATTGGATGGTTACCACTTATTTACAATTAAAGAAATATTGCCTTTATATAAATCAAATGAAGAAAGAATTGGAAGTGCAACGATATTGAAACTAGAGTGGGAGAACGGAAAAACTACAATAAACTATCAACTCGTTTCACTAAAATCAGTAAATTAAAAGGAGTAGAAAAATATGAAGTTATTTCATACAGCGGATTGGCATTTAGGAAAGCTTGTTCATGGCGTGTATATGACTGAAGACCAAAAGATTGTATTAGATCAGTTTGTACAGGCTGTTGAAGAAGAAAAACCAGATGCTGTAATTATTGCAGGGGATTTATATGACCGAGCAATTCCACCTACAGAAGCAGTAGACTTATTAAATGATGTGCTGCAAAAAATAGTTATTGATTTACAAACACCAGTTATTGCAGTAGCTGGTAATCATGATAGTCCGGATCGTATCCATTTTGGAAGTAGTTTAATGAAAAAACAAGGATTACATATTGTAGGTCAATTTCAATTCCCGTACGAACCTGTTGTACTAAATGATGAATATGGAGAGGTTCACTTCCATCTAATACCGTATGCAGACCCAAGCATAGTGAGGCACGTGTTGAAAAATGAAGACGTACGTTCTCATGATGATGCGATGCGCATTTTTATGAATGAGCTCTCTGAAACGATGGATAAAGAAGCTAGACATGTATTTGTTGGACATGCATTTGTAACTTCTTCAGGAGAAGCGGAGGAGAATACAAGTGATGCAGAACGACCACTTTCAATTGGTGGTGCTGAATATGTAAATAGTCATTATTTTGATAAGTTTCATTACACAGCGCTTGGACATTTACATCAAGCGCATTTCGTACGTAATGAGACGATTCGATATTCAGGTTCACCACTTGCCTATTCAATTTCTGAAGAGAAACATAAAAAAGGTTATTACATTGTAGAACTGAATGAAACTGGTGAAGTAGCAATTGAAAAAAGGTTACTTTCACCACGTCGTAAAATGCGAACAGTAGAAGCGAAAATAGATGAATTATTACAGCACCCAGTAAGTGAAGATTACGTATTTGTAAAATTATTAGACGAAAACCCTGTCTTACAGCCAATGGAGAAAATACGATCTGTATATCCAAATGCAATGCACGTTGAAAGAGCGATGCAAAGGCGAGAACTCACAGATACAAATGAAGTAACGGTTTCAAGACATAAAACGGATGATTTATCTCTTTTAAAGGCTTTCTATAAAGAAATGAAAGGGTTAGATTTATCAGAAGAGAAAGAACGCCTATTTATAGATGTATTACAAACAGTGCAAGAACGGGAAGGTGAACGAGGATGAGACCGATTCAGCTTATTATGACAGCATTCGGGCCATATAAACAGAAAGAAGTAATCGATTTTGAAGATCTTGGAGAACATCGTATTTTCGCTATTTCTGGGAATACGGGAGCTGGAAAAACAACGATTTTTGATGCGATTTGTTATGTGTTATATGGTGAGGCTAGTGGAGAAGAACGTAGTGATACGAGCATGCTTCGAAGTCAATTTGCTGATGATAATGTTTATACAAGTGTTGAATTAACCTTTCAGTTAAAAGGGAAACGCTATGAAATAAAACGGCAACTTGGACATAAAAAACAAGGGAATAAGACCATTACAGGACATGCAGTAGAATTATATGAAGTTATTGATGGAGAAAACGTTCCAGCCGTCGATCGTTTTCATGTAACAGACGTAAACAAAAAAGTGGAAGATTTAATTGGGTTAAGTAAACATCAATTTAGCCAAATTGTTATGTTACCCCAAGGGGAATTCCGAAAACTATTAACATCTGAGACGGAAAACAAAGAAGAGATTTTACGTCGTATTTTTAAAACGGATCGTTATAAATTAATGCGTGAGTTACTTGATCAAAAGAGAAAACAATGGAAAGATGTCTTGCAAGAAAAACAAAAAGAGAGAGAGCTCTATTTCCGTAATGTTTTTAAATTACCAATCCGTGATGGAGCATTATTAGAGACATTAGTGGCACAAGAACATGTAAATACGCATCAAGTAGTAGAAGCGTTAGAACAAGAAACAACCGTGTATAAGGCAGAGGTTGAGCAATTACAAGTAGAACAAGATGTTCAAACGAAGCAATTAAAGGATGCAGAAACACGTTTTCATGCAGCAAAATCTGTAAATGAGAAATTTATAGATTTACAACAAAAGAATGAGAAATATAACACTTTACAAGAGAACCGTGCAGCAATTGAAAGGAAAGAAAAATCCTTTAAACGTGCGGAACAAGCAAAGCGCTTATTACCATTTGAACAATGGTATGAAGAAGCGATGGAAAATGAGCAGAAAGCTGAAAGTTTGTTAAAACAGATAAGCGTCAAACAAGAACAGATAATGAATAGCTTTGAACTTGCTCAGGAGAAGTATGAAGTAGTAAAGAATAAAGAAGCTGAGCGAGAAGAGGCTAAAAAACTTGTTCAAAGATTAGAAGAGTTACAAGCGATTATTGAATCATTAGCTGAGAGAAAGCTGAATTTACAAAATACCGAAATCCAAATAGGGAAATTAAAAGAAAGTATGCAAAAGTTAGATCAACAACTAGAAGAGCATACAAACAAAAAACAGAGAATGTCTGATGAATTGCAGCAATTAGAACAAGCACTTGAGCAATATGTAGCTAAAGTAGAAGAACTAACGAATATGCGAGAAGATGCAAAAGTTTTAAAGCAAGCATATGATGTTTGGCAAGAAAAACAAAAATTCGAGCAAGAAAAAGAAGCGGCAAATAATAAAATGCAAGTGGCAGTTCGTGCATATGAAAACATGGAGCGCCGCTGGTTAAGTGAACAAGCTGGTATATTAGCTCTTCATTTACATGACGGTGAATCTTGTCCGGTATGTGGTAGTACGAATCATCCGCAAAAAGCTACAGAACAAAGTAATGCGATCGATGAAAAAGAGTTAAACGATTTAAGAGATAAGAAGAACATTGCTGAAAAATTACATGTGCAAGTAGAGGAGAAATGGAATTTCTATCGACTACAATATGAACAAGTGATAGAAGAAGTTGTGAAGCGCGGCTACAACTCGGAAAAATTAGCTGAAACATATAGTGCACTTGTTCAAAAAGGAAAACAATTAGCTGCAGACGTTAATACGTTAAAAGCAAGTGAAGAAACACGTAAGCAGATTGCTGCGAACATGAAAAGCGTAGAAGAAAAAATAGAAGAACTTCAGAAACAAAAACGAGAAGTGGAAACAATGCAGCACCGTACAGAAATGGAGTGTATGCAACTTCGTACGTCATATGAACATGATAAACGAAATATTCCAGAAAACTTACAAACAGTACAAGCTTGGAAAGCACAGTTTGACCAAGCTATGCAGGAACTTAGGTTAATGGAGGACGAATGGAAGAAAGTGCAGGAAGCGTATCAGCATTGGCAAAATGAAAATATACGTATTCAAGCAGAACAAAAAGGTGCTTCTAATCAATTTGAAAGTGCAAAATTAAAGAAAGAAGAGACTTTCGCACGCTTTATGAAAGAGCTAGAACAAAGCGGGTTTACAGACGAATTCACGTATAAAGAAGCCAAATTAAGCGATCACGAGATGGAAATGTTACAAAAAGAAATTCAAGGTTATTATTCATCGCTTGAAGTGCTTGCAAAACAAATTGAAGAGTTACAAGCTGAATTAAAAGATAAAGAGTATATGGATATTACAGCGTTAGGTGAACACATAACAGAATTACAAATTAATCTCGATATCATTAAAGAAAAACGTCAACGTGCGCAAAATGCGGTAACATATATTTCTGATTTACATGAAAACATTAGACGTATTGATGAGCAAATTCATGAGGAAGAAAAAGCTTTCCAAGAACTTGTTGACTTATATGAAGTAATGAAAGGTGATAACGAGAGCCGTATATCATTTGAACGTTACATCTTAATTGAGTATTTAGAACAAATTGTTCAAATTGCAAACGAACGATTACGTAAATTATCAAACGGACAATTTTATTTAAAACGAAGTGAACGAGTTGAAAAGAGAAATCGTCAAAGTGGATTAGGCTTAGATGTGTACGATGCATATACTGGCCAAACACGCGATGTAAAAACACTATCCGGCGGAGAGAAATTTAATGCATCACTTTGCCTAGCGCTAGGAATGGCAGATGTCATTCAAGCATATGAAGGTGGTATTTCCATCGAAACGATGTTCATCGATGAAGGGTTCGGTTCATTAGATGAAGAATCATTAACGAAAGCAGTAGACGCCTTAATTGACTTACAAAAATCAGGCCGATTTATCGGTGTCATTTCACACGTACAAGAGCTGAAAAACGCAATGCCAGCTGTATTAGAAGTAACGAAGCAGAAGGATGGATGTAGTCAGACTAGGTTTGTGGTGAAGTAAGCTTAAAAAATGGAGTAGGGAATCTATCGATATTTTTAGTGTCATATGTATGAATCATAAAACGTCGTCTCTTATATTGGAGGCGACGTTTTATTTTATAAAATATCTATGAATTATCTGTAGAAGGCGGCGTATTCTCCAAACGATTATAAGCTTTAAAAGCTGAAATTGCCGATATAACCCCGCCTACTAAAAATAAAGTCGATCCTCCAACTAAGATGATACGACTGACATATGTTTCCCGTGCTTCTTCGACTTCTTCTTGTAACGCTGTAGGCATATGAATCCCCCCTTTATAAAAGTTGTTTTATCTCGCTATTTGCCGTGCAGTAAGACCCACATCTAAAAATTCAGGGGAAGCAAAGAATTTAGGTGGGGCCCTGCTGCCCGTAAAAGCCCGATTGGTGAGGGCTGATAATCAGTGGGGGATGAACAAAAGCCCCACTGATTAAAGTTTCACTTTATAAATAGTATATACAAACGCCTAAAATGTGTTAAAATAACTGATGATTTTACGCAGTGAGTAATTAGATGAGTAGGATGCGAGTGGCTAAGTAAATCTTCATCACAAATTTATGTGAACTTCACATAGAGCACATATTAACATTGTATTATGTATATGTACCAAATAAATAAATAAAGTGAATGTAAGTTCTGTTTTCAAAAATTTAAAATCCTTTTATTTCTATATGAAAGTTTTAATCAAGGGTTTTAAAAAATTTGGAAATAGATCTTATGAATATGGAATTCATATAAAAGGGGAATGTCTTATGACAACATATACGAGTGAAATGAGAAAAACTTTAGTTTCAGAAGAAGATGTAGATATTTTAAAAATTATGGCGCATCCAATCAGACTGCAAATTGTAAATGAATTAAGTACGAGAAAAACTTGTAATGTAACACAATTAACAGAGTTACTGAATATTCCGCAATCTACTGTTTCACAACATTTATCAAAAATGAAGGGTAAAGTGTTACGAGCAGAGAGAAGAGGTTTAGAAATTTATTATCATATTAACAATTTAAAAGCGAGTAAGATTGTTAATGTTTTAGGGTATATAAACTAGTGAAATATTTTTATATAAAATAGCCCCTGCTGTTGAGCAGGGGCTATTTTGTATTGTTTTATGTATTTGTATTTAAAACTTTATAGTTTTTATGATTTACAATTGTTCGATCAAATTCAAAAGTACCACCGCTTACATTTGTAATTTCAACTAAGACCGATTCAGTATAAAGTTTTAATACAGATCCTGTAATCTTTAAATTATTTCGTTGAAAAAGTATAGTATCCCCTACGTTTGCTTTCATAGTACCTCCTCATTAAAGACAGAAATATTTTTTTATTATATATATTAAACCACGGATAGATATATTAGTGAATATTTAGTTTTATTTATTGGGAAAAAATTTGTTCTCTAATAGAAAAGTATAAAGTACTCTTATGTTAAAAGTTATATTTTATTTAAGTTTATCCCGCTATTTGCTGGGCAGTAAGACCCCTACCTCAAAATTCAGTGGAAGCAAAGAAGTTAGGTGGGGGCCCTGCTGCCCATAAAAGCCCGATTGGTGAGGGTTGATTAAAGTTTCACTTTATTATAAGCAAAGTAAATTGTTTTCAGCATTAGCGAAACAATATTTCTATGTAAATACTGCAGAGAAACAAATTATTCAAAAAACAGACACTATGTAGCACAAAACGTAAAGTAGATAAGTAAAGTTTTTTTCAGGAGTATAAGAAAAATATACGTTTATTAATAAGATCTCTAATTGGTAAAATTCCAATTAAAAACATAGAAAAACTTTAATATAAAAAGGTAATCAATTACAAATGGAGAAGTAATATATACGAAAGGAGAGATTTATATGAATAAAGGGAAAAAACAAGTTAGTCAACTTAGTTTTCTGGTGAATTTTATGAACGACAAGGGGAGTCTTGTGAAAATTTAATAGTATTATAGTATCCCCTTGTGAAAAAATGGTTGGGGGAATATATAAATGATAACAGAAATGAATATTAAAGTAGTTTGTGAAGAATCGTTTTCAAAAAGAGAAATAAAAATTTTAGAGACGTTTCTTTCAACTTTATCGGGGCATTCTAATGCTCTCGTTACAAAAGAAGGGATGTTTTTAAACCCATTAAGTAAAGAGAAGAGTGTGATTTATTATCATAACTTTGTATTTGTAAAATCACTTACAGAACAAATGTGTGCAGAATTAAAAGAAGTTTTAACAAGACGTATTAAAAATGCTTTCATTATGATGGAATTTGTAGAGCCAATTGTTACATTTGAAGAAACAATTATAAACGTATAAAAAAAGTCAGGCTTATGAATTGACCTAATAAAACCGTCTCTTTAATAAATAGTAAAGAGACGGTTTTATTGTTTCACTTTTTAAAAAAGGGTTCAAAAACAAATGTAAATCGAGCTTATACAAAAACTACTTATTAAATAACTGTTACGTATTTAATAAGTAGTTTTTGTATTTCATCCTTCGTTTTTTGTAACTGATTCTACGTTTTTGACGCTCTGTCTTGTAAGTGCTTACATGAACGAAAACATCTTATACAATGAAGGTGTCAAATCAAAAGAGGTGACCAAAATGAACATAAAAAAAGTAAATTTAGCGAATAGCATTGAAATAGAAAGAGGAGGCGGAAAGGTATGAAAAAATCAACTGTTAATCCATGGTTTGTTGTCCTTGGCACAGTTATAGTACAAATGGGGCTTGGGACGATATATACATGGAGTTTATTCAATCAGCCTTTAGTTAGTAAATACGGTTGGAGTCTTAACGCTGTTGCGATAACTTTCTCAATTACTAGTCTTTCTTTAGCATTTTCAACTTTATTTGCGAGTAAATTGCAAGAAAAATGGGGACTTCGTAAACTTATTATGATAGCTGGATTAGCATTAGGACTAGGGTTAATACTTAGTTCACAAGCTTCTTCATTAATATTGCTTTATGTACTAGCAGGAGTTGTTGTAGGTTATGCAGATGGTACAGCATATATCACTTCACTATCAAATTTAATAAAGTGGTTTCCAGAGCGTAAAGGTTTAATTGCTGGTATTTCTGTCTCTGCATATGGTTCAGGTAGCTTAATCTTTAAATACGTTAACGCACAGTTGATTGAATCAGTTGGTGTATCGCAAGCATTTATATACTGGGGTTTAATTGTTACAGCTATGATTGTAATTGGTGCTTGTTTAATCCATCAAGCTGCAGATCAAGGAGCAGTTCATGAAACAAAAACTAAGGAATACACAACGAAAGAAATGTTAGGCACAAAACAAGTATACTTATTATTTATCATGTTATTTACATCATGTATGAGTGGCTTATACTTAATTGGTATGGTAAAAGACATTGGTGTTCAACTTGTAGGACTTAGCGCAGCAACAGCAGCTAATGCGGTGGCTATGGTTGCAATCTTCAATACATTAGGTCGTATCATTTTAGGACCGTTATCGGATAAAATTGGGCGTTTAAAAATCGTTACTGGTACTTTTGTTGTTATGGCGAGTTCAGTCTTAGTTCTAAGTTTTGTAGATTTAAATTATGGTATTTACTTCGTATGTGTAGCAAGTGTAGCGTTTTGCTTTGGTGGAAATATCACTATTTTCCCAGCTATTGTTGGTGATTTCTTCGGTATGAAAAACCATAGTAAGAACTACGGAATTGTGTATCAAGGATTTGGATTTGGGGCGCTTGCAGGTTCCTTTATCGGTGCACTTCTAGGTGGATTCAAACCAACGTTCATGGTGATCGGTGTATTATGTGTCGTGTCATTCATTATCGCAATTTTAATTCAAGCACCTAAACAGAAAAAAGAACAAGAAGAAGAGTATCGCAGCGTAGCATAAGTATACAAATCTTCTATAACACTATGATTACGAAAAAGCATCCTATTCTATTAATTAGGATGCTTTTTTATGAGTTATTTTAACAAGGTTAAATTACTTTTGTGATTTTTATAGATGTAAAAGTGAGTGGAATACCCATTTGGAATATAATAAATTGATACATCATATTCGAAATATATATTAAATCTTAAATGATAAAGAAGACATTCATTAGTATTTGTAAGATATATTTTCAGAAAAATATTGAGAAAATATATACTTGAGTTTTTCATAAAGCATTGTAAATGAACGTATCTCTAGTTTATCTTCTTCAATTTTAAAAAGAGGAGTTTGAATTTTATTTATAATATAAGTACATTTAATGCGTTTAGGTATGATTTTATTAAGAAGCATTAAAATACTTTATCTGAAAAATAAAAAAAGATTGACAAGTTTATTGAGAAACATTATCATTTCGGTGTAAGATAGTAAATGAAAAACATTATCAATAAAATGGATTTTAAAGGTAATGCGCACTTGACCAATTAGTTTAGTAAGTGTATTATTTTTTACAACATGATTGATAATGAAAATCAATATCATTTATGTTACTTAATGAAATTAATGTTTATGTGAAAGGATAGAGAAAATGAACTTAGGGGAATTTGATGGGCAAACAGTTTTAGTAACAGGTGCAGCACAAGGCATAGGCAGTGTTGTTGCCAAAATGTTTTTAGAAAGAGGAGCCACAGTTATTGCGGTTGATCAAAATGAAGAGGGGTTAAATGTACTCTTAAATCAAAATGAATTAAATAAAACACGTATGAAAACGTTTCGTTTAGATGTGAGTAATAGCGCTGCTGTTGAAGACATGGTAAATCATATTGCAAATGAAATAGCGCCAATAGATATTTTAATAAATGTTGCAGGGGTTTTACGTATGGGACCAATTCATTCGTTAAGTGATGAAGATTGGAATAAAACATTCTCTGTAAATACTACAGGGGTTTTCAATATGTCCCGAGCGGTAAGTAAAAATATGATGTTAAGAAAATCAGGGGCAATTGTTACAGTCGGTTCAAATGCGGCAAATACGCCGAGAATGGAGATGGCTGCGTATGCTGCGTCAAAGGCTGCAACGACGATGTTTATGAAATGTTTAGGACTAGAGCTTGCGGCATACAATATACGCTGCAACTTAGTTTCTCCAGGTTCTACTGAAACTGAGATGCAAAGATTACTATGGGCTGATGAGAATGGAGCTAAAAATATAATTGCTGGTTCTCAAAATACATATAGACTCGGAATTCCATTACAAAAAATTGCACAACCTTCAGAAGTTGCTGAAGCCGTGTTATTTTTAGCCTCAGATAGAGCAAGTCATATTACAATGCACAATTTATGTGTCGATGGCGGTGCTACGTTAGGAGTTTAATCAAAATTCAGGAGGTTATTATATTATGAATGAACATATAGCTGTAAAGGAATTGTCAGAAAAACTTTTAGAAGATTATAAGACTGAATCTTCATTCTTTTTTGCTTCACCAACTCGAACGATATTAGCAGAAGGAGAGTTTACTACAGTAAAGCATCGTGAAATTGAAAATTTCCCAGAGCTTGTGCAAGCGACATTAAGTAATGCGAAACAAGCTGGAAATCCAAATCCTATCGTTGTGGGTGCTTTGCCATTCGATCGTAGAAAAGAAGTGCAACTTATCGTACCAGAATATAGTAGGATTTCTGAGCGTTTACAATTGGATACAACAAATCAGCTTGAAACAAATGAGAACGTAACATTTGAAATGACGCCAATGCCAGACCCTGAAGTTTATATGAATGGTGTGAAGCAAGGAATTAAAAAAATACAGGTCGGTGATTTAAAGAAAATCGTTCTATCTAGATCGTTAGATGTTAAATCTTCGGAAAAGATTGATAAGCAAAAACTTCTGCGAGAATTAGCAGAGCATAATAAGCATGGTTATACATTTGCTGTGAATTTACCGAAAGATGAAAAAGAGAACAGTAAGACGCTAATTGGAGCAAGTCCTGAATTGCTTGTTTCACGTAATGGTATGCAAGTTATTTCTAATCCGTTAGCTGGTTCAAGGCCACGTAGTGAGGACCTAGTAGAAGATAAAAGAAGAGCAGAGGAATTACTTTCTTCTCCAAAAGATTTACATGAACATGCGGTAGTAGTTGAAGCGGTTGCCGCTGCACTTCGTCCGTATTGTCATACATTACATGTCCCAGAAAAGCCATCAGTTATTCATAGTGAAGCGATGTGGCATTTGTCTACAGAAGTGAAAGGTGAACTTAAGGATCCAAATACTTCTTCTTTACAATTAGCAATTGCCCTTCATCCTACGCCAGCAGTTTGCGGAACTCCGATGGAAAAAGCAAGAGAGGCTATACAGCATATTGAGCCATTTGACCGCGAGTTCTTTACAGGAATGCTAGGATGGAGCGATTTAAATGGAGATGGAGAATGGATTGTTACAATTCGTTGTGCTGAAGTACAAGAAAATACACTTCGTTTATATGCAGGAGCTGGAGTTGTTGCTGAGTCAAAACCAGAAGATGAGTTAGCAGAAACATCGGCTAAGTTCCAAACAATGTTAAAAGCTTTAGGGTTAAGAGATAGTTCACTTAATGAAAAATAGGGGGAAGAAAGAATGCTAGTAGGTTATACAGAATGGCCAAAAGAATTTGCCGATCATTATCGAGAAGAAGGATGTTGGCTTGGTGAAACATTTGGAGGAGTGTTAAGAGAGCGGGCTGAGAAATATGGAGATCGAATCGCGGTTGTAAGTGGTAAGAAGCATATGACATATAGTGAACTTGATAAAAATGCCGATCGTTTAGCAGCAGGTTTACTGAATTTAGGAATAAAGAAAGGGGACAGAGTTGTAATCCAGTTACCTAACATTATCGAGTTTTTCGAAATATGTTTTGCACTATTTCGAATTGGAGCGCTTCCTGTCTTTGCACTACCTTCACATCGAAGCAGTGAAATTAGTTATTTTTGTGAGTTTGGTGAGGCGAGCGCTTACGTTATTTCAGATAAGGCTCTCGGTTTTGATTATCGAAAACTAGCAAGAGAAGTGAAAGAGAAAGTGCCAACTTTACAACGTGTAATTGTAGTGGGGGAAGAAGAAGAGTTTGTGAACATAAATGATCTGTATATGGATCCCGTCTCATTACCAGAAGTTCAGCCAAGTGATGTTGCATTTCTCCAATTATCAGGAGGGACAACAGGTCTTTCTAAATTAATTCCTAGAACACATGATGACTATATTTATAGTTTACGTGTAAGCGCTGAAATTTGTAATTTGAATGCAGAAAGCGTCTATATGGCAGTTCTTCCAGTAGCACACAATTACCCAATGAGTTCTCCAGGGACATTTGGAACTTTCTATGCGGGTGGAAAAGTGGTATTGGCAACTGGTGGTAGTCCAGATGAGGCATTTGCTCTTATTGAAAAAGAAAAAGTTACAATTACAGCGCTCGTTCCCCCATTAGCAATGATTTGGCTTGATGCTGCATCTTCTCGTAATACCGATTTATCGAGCCTAGAGGTTATTCAAGTAGGTGGTGCTAAGTTTAGCGCTGAGGTTGCAAGACGTATACGCCCTACATTTGGATGTACGTTACAGCAAGTATTCGGTATGGCGGAAGGATTAGTGAACTATACAAGATTAGACGATCCGGAAGAAATTATTATTCATACACAAGGTAGACCAATGTCTGCACTCGATGAAGTACGAGTTGTTGATGAAAATGACAACGATGTACAACCTGGCGAAGTAGGTAGTTTATTAACAAGAGGTCCATATACAATTCGTGGTTACTATAAAGCTGAAGAGCATAATGCACGATCATTTACAAAGGATGGGTTTTATCGCACAGGTGATCTTGTAAAAGTAAATGAACAAGGATACATCATTGTAGAAGGAAGAGATAAAGATCAAATTAACCGTGGTGGTGAGAAAGTTGCTGCGGAAGAAGTTGAAAATCATTTATTAGCACACGATGCGGTTCATGACGTAGCAATTGTATCTATGCCTGACGATTATTTAGGTGAACGCACCTGTGCTTTTGTTATAGCTCGCGAACAAGTTCCGGCAGTAAGTGAATTAAAAATGTTTTTAAGAGAACGTGGTATCGCGGCTTATAAAATTCCAGATCGAATTGAATTTATTGAATCATTCCCGCAAACAGGAGTCGGAAAAGTCAGCAAAAAAGAACTACGTAAAGTCATTGCTGAAAAACTAATTATAGTAAAACAATAATAAAAACCGGAAGGAAGTGATTAGATGGCTATCCCATCTATTTCAGTATATAAAATGCCAATTGAATCAGAACTACCAAAAAATAAAGTGAATTGGACACCAGATCCAAAACGTGCAGTACTTTTAATTCATGACATGCAAGAATATTTTCTTGATGCATATAGCGATAAAGAATCACCAAAAGTAGAACTTATTTCAAATATTAAAATGATAAGAGAAAAATGTAAGGAACTTGGTATACCAGTTGTTTATACAGCACAACCTGGTGGGCAAACGTTAGAACAACGAGGTTTATTACAAGACTTTTGGGGTGACGGTATTCCTGCTGGACCAGATAAAAAGAAAATTGTTGATGAACTTACTCCTGATGAAGATGATATATTCCTAACAAAATGGAGATATAGTGCATTTAAAAAGACAAATCTATTAGAAATTTTAAATGAACAAGGAAGAGATCAACTCATTATTTGCGGTATTTATGCGCATATTGGCTGTCTTTTAACAGCTTGTGAAGCATTTATGGATGGTATAGAGCCGTTCTTTGTAGCAGATGCAGTTGCTGATTTTTCACTAGAGCATCATAAACAAGCATTGGAGTATGCATCTAATAGATGTGCAGTAACGACATCAACAAACCTACTGTTAAAAGCTTTACAAAGTGTAAAAGGTGATGAGAGTGAAGGAATCACTATACAGGAAGTGCATGAACTAGTTGCACAACTACTTCGTGAGCCAGTAGAGAGTATTGATATTGATGAGGACTTATTAAATAGAGGGCTTGATTCGGTCAGAATTATGAGTTTAGTAGAGAAATGGCGTCGTGAAGGGAAAGAAATCACTTTTGCAGATTTAGCAGAACGTCCAACTGTTGCAGGTTGGTACAGTTTACTATCTTCACAAACAGCACAGGTGCTGTAACAAATAGACTACATAATAAAGGGGTAGTAAAGAATGCCTAACAGTCAAAAGATTCGTCATTCGTTATCATCTGCGCAGTCTGGTATGTGGTTTGCGCAACAATTAGATCCGCTTAATCCGATATATAATACTGGGGAATATGTAGAAATAAATGGAAATATTCATCGAGACATTTTTGAATTAGCTGTACGTAAAGTTGTAATGGAAGCAGAGGCAATTCACGTTCGCTTCGAAGAGGATGAAATTGGCCCATGGCAAGTTGTTGAAGAATCACAGTTTCATATGCATTTTATTGACGTTCGTAAAGAAGAAAACCCTGAAGAAGCTGCTAAAGTATGGATGAAAAATGATTTATCTATACCAGTCAATTTGAAAAAAGATATATTATTTACTGAAGCACTTATTCAAGTTGAAAATAATCGTTTCTTTTGGTATCAGCGCATCCATCACATTGTGATGGATGGCTATGGATTTTCACTTCTTAGCCAAAAGGTAGCGAATGAGTATACATCACTTATAGAAGAAACAAACAAGAGTCAAAAGCCATTTGGTTCTCTTGCGAAAGTCGTGCAAGAAGATATTGAGTATCGTGAGTCAAAACAATTTCAGGAAAATCGTACTTTTTGGTTAGAAAAGTTTGCAGATGCCCCAGAAGTTGTAAGTTTGGCAGAACGAGCACCGAGAACATCAAATGGATTTTCACGAGAAACAGCTTATTTATCTAGTTCTAGCACGAAAACTTTACTAGAAGATATCAATATTTCGTTAACAAGTTGGCCGGAATTCATTGTCGCTGTAACAAGTATTTATATGCATAAATTAACAGGTGAAAATGATATTGTTTTAGGTTTACCGATGATGGGACGTCTAGGTTCTGTATCTATTCATACACCAAGTATGGTAATGAATTTAGTTCCACTTCGTATTACAGTAACTCCAAATATAACTCTTGCGGAATTATTGCAGCAAGTTTCTAAAGAAATTCGAGATGTACGTCACCATCATAAATACCGTCATGAGGAATTAAGAAGAGACTTAAAGTTACTAGGTGAAAATCAAAGGTTGTTTGGACCGTTAGTGAATGTTATGCCTTTTGATTACGGGCTTAATTTTGCTGGAAATCGTGGTATTACACATAACTTATCAGCAGGACCTGTAGATGATTTATCGATAAATGTATATAAACGTTTTGATCAAAATGAGCTAATGATTCATTTTGATGCGAATCCCGAAGTATATAATGGCGCAGAGCTAGCATTGCATAAAGAAAGATTTATGAATCTATTTGAATTAGTAATAAATAATTATGAGAAAAACGAGTCGATTGGAAAAATAAACATTACTCTGCCTGAAGAAAATCATAAAGTTTTATTGGAATGGAATGAAACGAAGGAAGATGATGAGTTAATTAGTCTACCTATATCATTTGAAAAACAAGTGCAAAAAAATCCCAATAAACTAGCGATTACTTGTGACGGTGTAAACCTTACGTATAAAGAGCTAAATGAACGAGCGAATGAACTAGCACATTATTTAGTAGAAGAAGGAATACGACCAAATCAGTTTGTAGCTTTAGTATTCCCTAGATCAATAGAAATGGTAGTTAGTATGCTAGCAGTCGTAAAGGCTGGTGCAGCGTATTTACCAATAGATCCAGAATACCCAGCAGAAAGAGTTAATTATATAGTAAATGATGCAAAACCAGTTTGTATCATAACACATTCATCTGTTTCATCTAAGTTAGTTATAGAAAATGATATGAAAAAAATTGTATTAGATGATGAAGAAACGAAAATAGCGTTACATACATATTCTCGTATGAATATAGCATGTAAGAATGATGTATCACTTTTAAACCCAGCCTATACAATATATACTTCAGGCTCAACAGGAAACCCAAAAGGTGTAATTGTTCCTATGAGAGGTTTAAGTAACTTTTTAATGGCTATGCAACAAAAGTTTTCATTAAATGAAAATGATCATTTATTAGCAGTTACAACGTTTGCGTTTGATATTTCTGCTCTAGAAATTTATTTACCTCTTATTAGTGGTGCAAGTTTAACAATTGCGCAAAAAGAAGACATACAAGAGCCATCAGCATTAACGACACTTTTACAAGAAGAAAGAGTGACCATTATGCAGG
Source organism: Bacillus cereus ATCC 14579 (assembly GCF_000007825.1). Lineage (NCBI taxonomy): Bacteria > Bacillati > Bacillota > Bacilli > Caryophanales > Bacillaceae > Bacillus > Bacillus cereus. The sequence goes on from NC_004722.1 coordinate 2,253,442, forward strand.
CTACACCGACGCTTTGGCAGGCGTTAGTAACTGATTATCCAGAAAAGCTACAAGGGCTAAACATACTAGTTGGTGGTGAAGCTCTTCCAGCGCATTTAGCAAATAAATTAAAAGAATTAGGTTGCTCAATAACTAATTTATATGGACCAACTGAAACGACGATTTGGTCTACTTTCATGAACATTGATGAAGGTGAAAAGGGTATACCTCCTATCGGAAAGCCAATTTGCAACACAGAAGTGTATGTATTGGATGCAGGGTTACAACCAGTTCCACCTGGAGTTATTGGGGAATTATATATTGCAGGGGAAGGACTTGCAAGCGGATATTTAGGAAAACCTGAGTTAACAGCTGAACGGTTTGTTGCAAATCCTTATGGAGAATCAGGGAAGCGCATGTACCGTACAGGAGATCTTGTGAAATGGCGTAGTGATGGTGCGTTAGAGTACATTAGTCGCGCAGATCATCAAATTAAAATTCGTGGATTCCGAATTGAATTAGCTGAAATTGAAACGGTATTACAACGACATGAAAATATTCAACAAGCGGTAGTAATGGTACGAGAAGATCGTCCAAATGATAAACGCATCATTGCGTATATCGTTGCAGAAGAAAAGGAACCGATTAATCTTTCAGAAATTCGTTCTTATGTTTCAGAAAGTTTAGCGAATTATATGATACCATCGGCATTTGTTGTGCTAGAAGAATTACCATTAACGCCAAATGGTAAGGTTGACAGAAAGAAATTACCTGCTCCTGATTTTAATGGAATGAACAATGAGAGGGTTGCTAGAAATCCGAAAGAAGAAATATTATGTGATTTATTTGCAGAAGTACTTGGTGTTTCTCGAATTAGCATTGATGATAATTTCTTTGAAATGGGTGGACATTCACTTCTCGCATCTCGTTTAATGGCAAGAATTCGTGAAACGTTAAGTGTGGAATTAGGAATTGGGAAACTATTTGAATCACCAACTGTTGCCGAACTGGCGCAACAATTAAACCATGCAAAAAGTGCAAGACCAGCTATTCAGAAAGCAAGTAGGTCAAATGAAATTCCACTTTCATTTGCACAGCGCAGGTTATGGTTCTTAAATTGTTTAGAAGGTCCAAGTCCTACTTATAATATTCCGCTAGTCATTCGTATGAATGGAATATTGAATCGGGAAGCATTACAAGGTGCTTTTTATGATGTAGTTGAGAAACATGAAACACTTAGAACAATTTTCCCTAACGTATTAGGTAGTTCCTATCAGAAAATTTTAGATATGGAAAACTTAAATCTAGAAATGGTAATAACTAATACATGTAAAGATGAATTAGAAAGTGTACTTTCAGAGGCGGTAAGATATAGCTTTAACCTCGATTTTGAGCCGGCAGTTCGTTTGCAACTTTTTACAATGAGTGAAAACGAACATGTATTATTAATTCTATTACATCATATTGTAGGTGATGGCTGGTCATTACAGCCGTTAACGAGAGATTTTACAGCGGCGTATAAAGCGCGATGTCAAGGTGACAGAGTTCAGCTGGAGACACTACCAGTTCAATACGCAGATTATGCACTTTGGCAACAGCAATTGCTAGGTGATGAAACGACACAAGAGAGTCTTATTTCAACACAATTAGATTTTTGGAAAGAAGAACTTAAAGGTTTACCAGACCAAATGGAGTTACCTACAGATTTCCAGCGTCCAATTGAGACGAGTTACCGCGGGGAAACAATTCATTTTCATATAGATGAAGGTATGCATAGTAGGTTAGTAGAGCTTGCACGTAAAAATGGAGTTAGTTTGTTTATGGTATTGCAAGCAGGGCTTAGTGCACTATTTACAAGATGAGGTGCAGGCACTGATATACCAATTGGAAGTCCGATTGCTGGAAGAAGTGATGATGTACTTTCAGATATTGTTGGTTTATTTGTAAATACATTAGTGTTACGTACAAATACTTCAGGAGATCCAAGTTTTAAAGAATTATTAAATAGAGTGAAGCAGGTAAATCTTGCAGCTTATGAAAATCAAGATGTTCCATTTGAAAGGCTTGTTGAAGTATTAAATCCAGTACGTACTCGAAACAGCCATCCGTTGTTTCAAGTTATGTTAGCTTTTCAAAATACACCAGAAGCAACGTTTCATGTACCAGATTTAGAAGCGAGCCTTGAAATTCAAAGCGTTGGTTCTGCAAAATTTGATTTAACATTTGAAATTAGTGAGAGTAACGGGGTTGATGGTACTCCGAACGGTTTACATGGATTACTAGAGTTTAGTACCGATTTATATAAACGTGAAACGGTTCAAAAACTAATAGAACGATTCATTTTGTTATTAGATGATGCAACTACAAATCCAGATCAATCCATTGGCAGATTAGAAATATTAACTTTAGCAGAGAAAAATACAGTGTTAGAAAAGTGGAATGGTGGTTTTCAAATTGCACCAGAAATGACATTGCCACAATTGTTTGAAAAGCAGGCTCATATAAATCCAAATTCTATTGCTGTTGTCTTTGAAGATAAGAAATTAACTTATGAAGAGTTAAATAGAAAAGCAAATAAAATAGCTCGATTCCTAATAGCAAAAGGGATTGGTCCTGATCAACTCGTTGCTTTAGCGATGCCAAGATCATTAAACATGGTTGTAAGCTTATTAGCTGTTCTTAAAGCTGGTGCTGGATACCTTCCGTTAGATCCAGATTACCCAGCAGACCGTATTTCATTTATGCTACACGATGCGAAACCATCATGTGTTTTAACGAATTCAGAAGTGGAAATTGAATGTAATGAGGCACTAAAAGTTTTAGTTGATGATGTGAAAGTAATAGCAGAGGTTGAGAAATATAGTGAAGACAATATTGATGAAGTGGAACGAATTAAGCCATTATCTCCATCACATATTGCTTACGTTATTTATACGTCAGGGTCAACGGGCAGACCGAAAGGCGTTATGATACCTCATCAAAATGTAGTGAGACTTTTAGGAGCAACTGATCATTGGTTCCAGTTTGACGGAAACGATGTTTGGACGATGTTCCATTCATATGCTTTTGATTTCTCGGTTTGGGAAATTTGGGGACCTTTATTATACGGAGGGCGTTTAGTTGTAGTCCCACATACTGTAAGTCGCTCGCCGAAAGAATTTTTACAGCTTCTTGTTAAAGAAAAGGTTACGGTTTTAAACCAAACTCCATCAGCGTTCTACCAATTGATGCAAGCAGATCGTGAAAATGAAGAGATTGGCCAAAAATTATCTTTACGATATGTTGTTTTTGGAGGGGAAGCACTTGAGCTAAGTCGCTTAGAAGATTGGTATAGTCGACATCCTCATAACGCACCAAAGCTTATTAATATGTATGGTATTACAGAGACGACAGTACATGTTAGTTATATTGAATTAGATGAAACTATCGTCTCTTTACGGGCAAATAGTTTAATTGGGTGCAGTATACCTGACCTTAAAGTGTATGTGTTAGACAACTATTTACAACCAGTCCCACCTGGAGTAGTTGGAGAAATGTATGTTGCAGGTGCAGGACTTGCGCGTGGATATTTAGGAAGAGCAGGATTAACGGCTGAACGCTTTATCGCAGATCCATTTGGCAAGCCAGGTACAAGAATGTATCGTACAGGAGACTTAGCTCGCTGGCGTAATGATGGGACGCTAGATTATATAGGACGTGCAGATCATCAAATCAAAATTCGTGGATTCCGAATTGAATTAGGAGAAATAGAAGCAGTCATAATGAAGCACCCTAAAGCTGAGCAAGTAGCCGTTATTGTACGTGAAGATCAACCAGGGGATAAACGGTTAGTTTCTTATATCATTGCATCAAATAATGAAGCAATTGATACGAATGAAATGCGTCAGTTTGCTAGTGGTAGTTTACCAGATTATATGGTTCCATACGCTTTTGTAGTAGTAAATGAGTTACCTTTAACTCCAAACGGTAAATTAGATAGAAAGGCATTGCCAGCTCCAGCATTTATCGCATCATCTTCTAGTCGTGGTCCAAGAACACCGCAAGAAGAAATGTTATGTGACTTGTTTACAGAAGTGCTAAGTGTACCTCAAATTGGAATTGATGACGGATTCTTTGATCTTGGTGGTCATTCACTCCTTGCAGTACAGCTTATGAGCCGCATGAAAGAGGCGCTTGGAGTGGAACTAAACATTGGTACTTTATTTGCAGCACCAACTGTTGCAGGGTTAGCTGAAAGACTTGAGATGGGGAATGGTCAAAGTGCACTTGATGTGTTGCTTCCATTACGAGCAAGCGGGGATCAATTACCACTATTTTGTGTACATCCAGCAGGTGGATTAAGTTGGTGCTATGCAGGACTTATGAAATCTTTAGGAACAGATTATCCAATTTATGGTGTGCAAGCACGTGGTATTGCTAAAAATGAAGAACTTCCAAAAAGTTTAGAGGAGATGGCGGCGGATTACTTGAAACACGTTCGTGAAGTACAGCCTCATGGACCATATCGTTTATTAGGTTGGTCGCTTGGAGGAAATGTTGTGCATGCAATGGCGGCGGCAATTACAAAATGAAGGGGAAGAAGTAGAATTACTTCGTAATGCTTGACTCTTATCCTGGACACTTCTTACCGAATACGGAAGCGCCTACTGAAGAGGAAGCATTAATCGCATTACTTGCTTTAGGCGGATATGACCCAGATAACATGGATGGTAAACCACTTACAATGGAAAGTGCAGTTGAAATCCTTCGTAAAGATGGAAGTGCATTAGCAAGTCTTGAAGAAGAGACTATATTGAACTTGAAAGAAACATATGTAAATTCAGTAGGGTTGTTAGGGAAATATGTACCGAAAGTTTATAACGGAGATATCCTGTTCTTTAGATCTACTGTTATACCAGACTGGTTTGATCCTATTTCTCCAAATACGTGGCTAAATTATTTAGACGGGCAAATTGTGCAGCACGATATTGATTGTAGACATAAAGATTTATGTCAGCCAGGTCCGCTTACGGAAATTGGACAAGTATTAGCGAAATATTTGCAGAATAAGAAAGGGGTAAGTAGAGTATGACGAATCCATTTGAAAATGATAATTACACATATAAAGTATTAATAAATGAGGAGGGCCAGTATTCTCTCTGGCCTGCTTTTCTCGATGTACCTATTGGCTGGAATATCGTATATGAAGAAGCTAGTAGGCAGAGCTGCTTAGAATATGTTGAATATAACTGGAAAGATTTGAATCCAAAAAGTAATCAAGTTCGCGAAAAAACATTAGCAGGAAAACGATAATGAAAGAAAAACTAAATCCAAAAGTAGTTGTAAGTATCGTTTATATAACTGCGATGTTTATGGCTGCGATGGACGCAACGATTGTAAATGTAGCACTGCAAACGATAAGTAGAGAACTACAAGTACCTGCATCTGCAATGGGGACGGTTAATGTTGGGTATTTAGTTAGTTTAGCTGTTTTCCTTCCGATTTCTGGTTGGTTAGGAGATCGATTTGGTACGAAAAGAGTGTTTTTAATTGCTCTTTTCGTATTTACAATTGCCTCTGCTTTATGCGGAATGGCTAACGATATTACTTCATTGAATATTTTCCGTATTATTCAAGGTGCTGGTGGAGGGCTTTTAACACCAGTTGGAATGGCAATGTTATTTCGAACATTTTCACCAGAGGAAAGACCGAAGATTTCTCGGTTCATGATACTTCCAATTGCTGTAGCACCAGCAATTGGAAGTATCATCGGTGGTTTCTTTGTAGATCAAATGTCTTGGCGTTGGGCATTTTATATTAATCTACCGTTTGGAATCGTTGCATTGCTATTTGGACTTCTATTTTTAGCAGAGCATGTTGAAAAATCAGCTGGTCGCTTTGATTCGCTCGGCTTTATTTTATCAGCACCAGGATTTGCGATGCTCATATATGCGCTCAGCCAGGGACCATCAAAAGGGGGGATTTCTCCAGAAATTATGAGTACTGGGATAGCTGGGGGTGTATTCATTACATTGTTTATAATCGTAGAACTGAAAGTAAAGCAACCGATGTTAGATTTACGTTTATTAAAAGAACCAGTGTTTAGAAAGATGAGTCTTATATCATTATTTTCATCAGCTGGTTTACTAGGAATGTTATTTGTTTTTCCACTTATGTATCAAAATGTGATAGGAGTTTCCGCGCTGGAATCAGGACTTACGACATTTCCAGAGGCGATTGGATTAATGATTTCTTCACAAATTGTGCCATGGTCATATAAAAAATTAGGAGCGCGAAAGGTAATTTCTATTGGATTAATTTGTACCGTGGTTATCTTTGTTTTATTAAGTTTTGTAAATCACGATACGAATCCGTGGCAAATCCGCGCATTATTGTTTGGTATCGGTATTTTCTTAGGTCAATCTGTCGGTGCGGTTCAATTTTCTGCCTTTAACAATATCACGCCGCCTTCTATGGGGAGAGCTACTACTATATTCAATGTGCAAAATCGATTAGGTTCAGCAATAGGAGTAGCTGTTTTAGCTAGTATACTAGCTGGTTTTGGAAGTAATAACGCTCAATCCGATTTTTTACCATATCAAGCAGCATTAATTGGATCAGCAATATTTTTGCTCATAGCACTACTATTTTCTTTACGTATTTCCGATAAAGAGGTAATGTCAAAGAAGAAAGAAAAAACATTATCTGTATCAGAAAAAGAGAAAGTACTTGTCAATGAATAACAATATACGCATGCTTTCTTATGAAAATTGATATTCGTTGAATAAAGGAGAGTTTACATGATAGAAAGTAAAGTTGTAGATTCTATTCCAACTTTGAATGAGAATGATTGTCAAATATGGTGGGCAAGAATTTCGGATTTACAATCATGGCATTACAATTTACTAAATGATATAGAGCGAGAGAAAGCAAATTCGTATCATCATTCGGCAGATCGAGCTCGTTTTATAATAGGTTGCGTAATAAGTAGATTAGTTCTCGGTAAGATACTTTCTATGTCACCAGTCCAAGTACCAATTGATCGAATGTGCTCAGTATGTAAAGTGCAGCATGGAAGACCACAATTACCAGAAGGTATGCCGCAATTATCCGTTTCGCATTCAGGTGAGTGGGTTGTCGTTGCTTTTACAAAATCTGCACCTGTTGGCATAGATGTAGAACAAATGAATCCAAATGTAGATGTTATGAAAATGGCAGAAGGTGTATTAACAGACATTGAAATAGCGCAAGTTATGAAACTGCCAAATGAACAGAAAATAGAAGGATTTTTAACATATTGGACTCGAAAAGAAGCGGTGCTGAAAGCGACAGGTGAAGGACTAATGATTCCGCCAGTACATATTACAGTATCAGCTCCAAATGATCCTCCAAACTTGTTGGTTTTTAAGGATAGACAAGAGTTATTAAATAATACAATGATGGAAGATGTAAAGCCTAGTTTAGATTATAGGGCCTCTGTTGCAATATTCAGTAAGGAAGTAACTGAAATTACGCAATTAGATGCGGCAGCACTTTTAAATCTTAAATAAAAAAATTATAGAAGAGGTGTTCCTCATGTTAGTAGCGGAAAATAGAAAGAATGAATTCACTTATAACGTACAAGCAATTAAAAATATTTTATTTTCTGGAGATACATCATCCATTCATGCTTTAGAAAAGCTTTTAAATGATACAGTTCAGTTTGATGTTCTTGAACAAGAGGCACTTGGTAGACAGTACATTCCGAAAGAAGCAAAGAATTTCTTTGATAAAGATGGAACATTTCTTTACCGTGTATCTAATGTTAGTTATAAAGGCAAGGTGTTATCTGAAAATCTAATTTTTGCAGACACTTCGTTTTTACCGGACGCAATAAAGAGTGAATTAGAGAGTGGAAATATTCCTGTTGAAAAGCTTATAGAAAAGATGGAAGTAAGAAGAAATGTATTATATGAAGGATATCAGCCATCTGGAAATATTATCGAATTGTTTGATGGATGTTCTGTTACAGCGAATGTGTATCCAACTAGAAAGTATCAAATTGTAAGTAAATGCAAATGTGTATTTTATATTTGTGAAGTGTATCATGCAGAGAATATAAAGCAATTGCTTAAATAAAAACAAGAAACCAGCCTATAAAATGGCTGGTTTCTTGTTTATTTAACAGCTTCTTTTAATTCTTTACCTGCTTTAAATGCAGGAACTTTACCAGCGGCGATTTGAATTTCTTCGCCAGTTTGCGGATTACGTCCTGTACGAGCAGATCTTTCGCGCACTTCAAAAGTTCCAAAACCGATTAGTTGAACTTTATCTCCAGATTGTAATGCATTAGCAATTGTGTCAAATACGGATTGTACAGCTGCAGAAGCGTCCTTTTGAGAAATATCAGCTGATTGAGCTACGTTTTTAATTAATTCTGTTTTGTTCATGTTTTCACCTCATAAAAAAATTTTTGGAATGAATGTTTTAGTATAATAGATAGTAAAGATAAAGCTATCACTATGATTAGATAGAATACTATATAATTATGTTAATTTCGTTGCAAGAGACTGAATCCCTTCTATTATTTAGGGATTAATTAAGAATCGATGCATATAAAAAGCTTTAGTATGAGGATGAGGGGGAGTATATGAATGATTTTTCGTGAAAAAAATGAGAAGGAAAGTATATTAATTCGTCAACATGACCATGGTTTTTTAGCTGGAGAGATTGCAAAACATATAAAAGAAGACTTTTTTGAAAGTAAAACATATTTAAAAGAAACAGTTGATGCAATATATGAGCATGACAGAGGATGGATAGAGCTTGATAAAGTACCAATTTTGAATGATGCTAAAAATATTCCATATACATTTATGGATTGTCCAAGCCCATTACGTTTTGTTTTTTATACGATTGGTTTGAATGAAATTGAAAATTCTAATCCATACGGGGCATTGCTTTGTAGTAAACATTTTTTATCATTTCCACTAAACGAGGAAGATGAAGAGATGATGTCATTTTATAAACATGAATTAGAACGACAAAAAAGAATCTTGAAAACGTTAACAAAAGAACAGTTTGCGATGTTCGATAAACATTATAAATTATTAAAGTTTTGTGATGAACTTTCTTTATACGTATGTATGAATAAGTCTGGTGTCAAAAAGAAAGATGAAATTGATTTATTTAAAGATGGTTTTGAAGGAACAGAAATGTTTAATAGTGAAGAGGAGAAACTTATTCAAGCTGAATGGGTGGACGAGGAAACAATTCGGATTACACCATTTCCATTTCAAACGGAATTTTATACGTATGTAAAATATAAAACGATAAATAAGCATGAAATGAAAGAAAAAGGGATTGCAAAGGTTGATAGAGAATCAGAAATGAAGAAACAAACCATTCGTTTCATACAATAAGGAGGTAATATAAATTGAAAGATTATATATTAAAACAGTGTGATTATCATGCTTGGGCCAATACAAGATTATTCAATCGATTAAAAGAGTTACCAAACTATGAGACGATTTTTAATGAGCAGATACAGAGTGTATTTCCATCCATTAAGGATACTTTTGTGCATATTTATATTACAGATCAAGTGTGGTTACATATATTGCATGGTAAAAGTATGAATGAAGCAATACAAGACCGAGAAGATTTACGAAAACAAATTGAAACTAAATCGTTACATGAATTAGAAAAAATGTTTGAAAACATGGCAAATCAATATAAAGATTTTTTAATTACAATACAAGATGTGAATGCTGTATTTGTTATTGAGAATCCATATGTAGGGAAATTAGAAACTTCGATTTTAGAATTAGTGCAACATGTCGTAAATCATGGTACATATCATAGAGGAAATATAACAGCGATGATCCGTCAACTTGGTCATTCGTCGACAATGATGGATTTTGTACTGTATTTACATATGGTTAAAAAGCAGGGAGAGTAATATAGTTTGTAAGAAGGAGAGGCTTTAATTATAGAAGTCTCTCCTTCTATTTTATTCCGCATTCATGGTAGATCGACTGATTAAAGTTTTCTTAAGAAGCTTTATTTTCTTGTAATTGCTTAGCATATTGTACAGCCTTATATGCATTGACTCTACCGTTTTTCCAGTACGTACCTGTACCACTAATTTTATCAGAAGTTGACTCAATAATTTGGCGAATTTGTGTATTACTATATCCTTGATTTGCTAAAAGAGCAGCGACTCCTGCAACATGAGGTGTTGCCATAGATGTACCACTTAATGATTGATACGTGCTTCCTTTATATGTTGAATATATATTTGAACCTGGTGCTGCAACATCTACCCAGCTACCATAAGTAGAGAATGAAGATTTTCTATCTGATTGATCTGTAGAACCAACTGCAATTACTTCGCTGTAATAAGCAGGGTAATTAGCTTTTGTATTTCCAGCATTTCCAGCAGCTGCAACTATAACAGAGCCTTTATTCCATGCATATTGAACGGCTTGTTGTAATGCAGTACCACCATTTGGAGCTCCTAAACTTAAACTAATTACTTTTGCACCCGAATCAGCAGCTTCTCGAATACCTTGCGCTACAGCATCAAGAGTACCACTTCCTTGATTATCTAATACGCGGACAGCATAAATTGAAGTTTGTGGGGCAACACCAGCAATTCCGACGCTGTTATTCGTAAGTGCTCCAGTAATTCCAGCGCAATGTGTACCATGACCATTACCATCATCAGATGTATTGTCGTTATCAACATAATCATGCCCGTAAATTACTTTCGAAGCCAGATCAGGGTGTGAGCCTTGAACTCCTGTATCAATAATAGCTACTTTTACACCAGGATCACTTCGTTGGCTATCCCAAGCTTGTGGAGCTTGAATCTTTTGTAATCCATATTGATTATTAAAATATGGGTCGTTTGGAGTCCAAAAGGCGTGAACGTAATAATTTGGTTCTGCATATTCCACATCTGGATTATTTTTATAACTCTTTATTTTTTCTTTTACAGTACCTTTTGAAAATTGTACGACTTCAAAACCTAACTTATCATCTTTAGATAAGACATTAGCTCCGACAGATTTATGAAAAGATTGCACATTACTTAAAGATGCATTTTGTTTGAACTTAACGATTAATTGGTTAGGAACGTAATCAGTAGATGATGTTTCAGCACTTGAAGTATTCGTGTTAAAGAAGAAACCACCAATAATAAATGATAAAACAGATAGGAAAACAATGATTTTGTTTTTCAAAAGATTTTTCCTCCCTTTTCTTGGATGAGTTTTTCAGCGACACTTTAATGTCGCATTCCTTTTCAACTATATAGTTAGACCATACGATTTATGACATTTATGTGAAAAACTTTTGAAGGAATAAAAAGGAGTAAATATTGATATAAATATATTTTTAATGATAGTAATTAAGTAAAAGAGGGGATGAAAAAAGGAATGCTCATCATGTATGAGTCATTCCTTTTTTCATAGATTAACTTGCCTGTTTTTTATTATTTTCTTTCAATTTCTCTGCTTGTAAAAAGCGATTCGTTTCAGCAACAACAATACTACTTAATCCAATCAAACCAATCAAGTTTGGAATTGCCATAAGTCCATTTGCAATATCAGCAAATGTCCATACGATTCCTAGCTTTAAATTAGCACCAATTGCAATCATGAAAATAAAGATTGCTTTATAATATTTAACTGCACTTTCTCCGAATAAATAAGCTACACATTTTTCTCCATAATACGACCAGCCTAAAATAGTAGAGTAGGCAAATAAAATAATTGCGATACCGAGAATCATACTACCAGCAGTACCGAATACAGATTGGAATGCAAGTGTTGTAGCTTCAACACCAGTTTTACCTGATTTCCAAGCGCCTGTAGTAATTAATACTAGTCCTGTAATTGTACATACAATAAACGTATCTAGAAAAGTACCAGTCATTGAAACTAAAGCTTGCTTTGCAGGCGAATCGGTTTTTGCCGCCGCCGCCGCAATTGGTGCACTCCCTAAACCAGCTTCGTTCGCAAATACACCACGCGCCATTCCGATTTGGATAGCTGATGCAACTGTTGCCCCAATAAAACCACCAGCAGCTGCTGTACCATTAAATGCACCAGAAAAAATAAGTGAAAATGCTTCTGGAATTTGGTCGTAGTGATAGAAAATAATTATAAGACCAGCAATTATATAAAAGAAAGCTTTAATAGGAACGACATATCCCGTCACTTTCCCGATTTTTTTTACACCGCCTAAAATAACAATTGCGATTAAAAATGACATTACTATACCAGTTAAAGCAGGAGGGAAAGAGAAATTAATTCGCATTGCCTCTGCAACTGAGTTAGATTGCACCATATTACCAATACCGAAAGAAGCAGTTGTACCAAATATAGCGAATAATATAGCAAGCCATTTCTTACCTAAACCACGCTCTAAATAATACATTGGTCCACCTGAATATTCACCATTTTCATTACTAACACGGTATTTCACTGCAAGTATTGCCTCTGCATACTTTGTTGCCATACCGAATAAAGCGGTAATCCACATCCAAAATATTGCACCAGGACCACCAATTGTAACCGCTGTTGCAACACCGGCTATATTACCCATACCAATCGTTGCGGCCATAGCTGTCATGAGTGCTTGGAAGTGACTAATATCTCCAGAAGAAGAAGTATCTTCTGATTTTTTAAACGCTAGTTTGTGAGCGTATAATAGTTTACTAAACTGTAAACCTTTCAAACGCACTGTGAGAATGATACCTGTTCCAACGAGTAGCAACAAAGTTGGTAATCCCCACACGTATTGATTTAGTTGTTCTAATACTTTACTTACTGTCTCCATCTTTATTCTCCTTTTTTAGAAAAAATAAAAACCACTTCAAGTAAATGAAATGGTCTCTGGAGAAACAAGGGATAGAAAAATAAACCGATACAATCGGCTTTTTCTTTCGCTTGTCTCTGTCCTTTTACCTGAGAGATTATCCGCTAAAGTAGCGGATTTGCTCCTTCGGTGCTCGTTTTCCTCCGCGCTCTATGAAAGCGAGAGGGAGTCTCTCCAGAGATTCGTCCCCATGCAGTTCTACTTGTAACCAAGACCTGAGAGTTTCAAAGCTGGTATAACAACTTTTTGCCCCGTCGGTAGATCAATAGACCTTCTCCTGAATGGTTCATCCGAATTATAAAATTTATAAACACATTGATTGTAAATCAATAAAAATATTATAGACATACAAATTGTGAATTGCAATCATTTTTTATTTTAAAATAGTAAATAGTTTTATTTTTTTGTAAGTCCTAATTTATCTTCAACTTCATTTAAAGTAGATAAAGCGATGACAATATGTTGATCCGCAAGTCCTAAAGCTTGTTTTGTTTTTTCAATAGTTTCATTGGTTGGAGTAGAGTTATTTGCTCCGTCTATAATCAAATTTGCTGCATTTTTCATGAAATTTGATGCGGATTTAAACTGAGTTGTGAATTGAAGTAGTTGTTTTTGTATATCTATATCTGTTATGTTTTCTTCAATTTTAAGCGTGTCTATTTCGTTCATAATTGTTTCGTACTGTTTGGAAACAGCACTCATTGTAACTAATAGTTTATTTCGATCTACTGAATCTCCATTCGTGTTAATCTCTTCCCAGGCAGGTAACCAATCTTTTTCGATGATGTCATTATAATGAGTAGTCAATTCATGAATTTTAGGTTGTAATTTCGTTTTGAAAGTTTTTGTCTCCGCTGTTTCTACAGTTGCTTTTTCGTTGTTATTTTTAACATTAGTAACATAGAAAATCGTACCGAAAATGATGAAAATAGAAATAACAACTGTCCATTTAGTAAAAAGTAATTTCTGCAATATGTAACGCCTCCAAAATTTAAAAACTTATAATTATAATATATAACAATAATGTTGTTTAAAGTAGAGAAAATAGGTTAGAAATAATTTAAATTATGACTTTTCTATACACGAATAATTAAATTTAGTAAAATGATGAAAGCTATATGCGAGAAAAGAGGGTTTTTAGTGAAAATGAATAGAAGAAAACTGGTTTTAAGTATTTCAATGGCTATGTTATTAGTTGGTTTATTTGCACTCATATATGTAGACAAAGAATCTAAAATTAAAGATTTTCCAGTGCCAATGTCAGCAATCCATATTAACGATGATAATGAAGAGGACTATCAATATATAAGTGTAATGCCTATTACAAAAGCAAATGGATGGGAGAACTTAGGGGAAAACGGGCATACTGTTAGTTTTAAAAAAGGGGAAAGGAAGGTAGCAGTAGTACATTATCCGGGAGAAATTACGTATTATTTATTTGAGAAAAAGATGAATAAGGGAGATTAGCTAAAGATGTAATTCATTAAGAGTTACATCTTTTTTTATTCTGAATCATTTGAAATTAAATTCGATAGATGTTTTGATAGATGTAGTGATAAATATGATTAGTTCTATATGCCTATAAAGAGTATTAGGGTGATTATAAAAATATTATGTGAACTAATTATTGTGAGAAGAAGATAAATTATATGCTAAAGGGGGAATTAAAAATGTTACTAAAAACAATCTACTGTAAGGTGGAAGAAGAGAAAAAGAAATTGTTTTCAAATGCGCAAGAAAAATGGAGTGATATACGGCATCTAGATGGTTTTCATGGACAATTTGGTGGATGGTATGAAGATGAGGCATGTGTATTTACTTTATGGGAAGATAGAAGTACATATCAATCATTTATGAATGGTGCTCACGATACAATTTATTTAAATAGTAATCAAGAGGATACGTTTCTTTCGTGTGAAATTGAATTATTTCAAACGTTGTATGATATAACTGATACGCATTTGAAAGACGTTGTTACAGAAGGATCATTCGTAAGAGTTGCTATATGTGATGTAAAGGTGGAAAAGGAAAAGTATTTTTTACAGAAGCAAGAAACAATTTGGAATAAAGGAATGGAAAAAGCAAAAGGAATGTTAGGTGGAGTAGTTGGGAAGTCTTTAAAAAATGAAAATCGTTACATAGTGTTAACGTATTGGAAAGATGAACAGACGCATCAACATTATGTGGAAGAGATTTTCCCAGATTTATATAAATTAGCTAATATTCATGAAGATATAGAAGAGATAAAAGGAAAACAAGCTGTATGTAAGGAAGAATGGCTTGTATATTAAACGCTGAAAAAGTGTATAAATGAATGTATAATAAAGATATTTTCTTATAAACAAGTAATTAATAGAAGACGTTATATACCCTTTCATGTTAATATATTTAAGTTATAATAGGAGGCTTACCCTTTTGTATTGTACGGTAGAAGCAGTGTGAGCTTGAAATTTTTTTAGAAAAGGATGTGCCTAATTTGCGTATCAATAAATTTATTAGTGAAGCTGGAAAAGCGTCTCGACGTGGAGCGGATAAACTAATTAATGAGAGAAGAGTAATTATTAACGGTAAGGTTGCAAAAATTGGTGACCAAGTGAACCCAGGTGATGATGTACGAGTAAATGGAGAGCAGCTTCGAATTGCTCGAGATCACGTATATATCGCTTTAAATAAACCAGTAGGTATTACATGTACGAGTGAAAAATCAGTAAAAGGTAATATTATCGATTTAGTGAACCATCCTTTACGAATTAGTCACATTGGACGTCTTGATAAAGACTCAGACGGTTTAATTTTGTTAACGAATGATGGTGATATTGTTAATGAAATTTTACGTGCTGAAAACAAACATGAGAAAGAATATATCGTTTCAGTAGATAAGCCAATTACACCTGATTTCTTAGAGAAAATGGCAGCGGGTGTTAAAATTTTAGGAACAAAAACGCTTCCTTGTGAGGTTACACAGTTATCAAAATATGAGTTCCAAATTATTTTAACACAAGGGCTAAATCGTCAAATTCGCCGTATGTGTGAAGCTTTAGGTTATCAAGTATACACGTTAAAACGTACGAGAATTATGAATATTGAATTGAATAATTTACCGGTTGGGCAGTGGAGAGATTTAACAAAGAAAGAGAAAAGACGTCTATTTGCAGACTTAAATTACGAACCACAAGATTGGTAAAATTGTGAAGTGAAACCAAAAAAATTTGGTTTCACTTTTTTAATTAAATAAATAATTTTTTTAAACACTTGCAAAAATAAAATGAATAAGATATATTAAATAACAATAAATGGATGTTTTACAAAAAGCAAAGAAAAGGACACGAGTTATTTTACCCGGTTATACAGAGAAGGAAGGAAAGCTGAGAACTTCCTAACGCAGAAAAATAACTTACCACCTTAGAGCTGCACTAGGGAAATTAAGTATCTAGTGCCGTGTATGCGACGTTATCGCAAAAGAAGCCATTATGTTTTTTGTGATGGGAATCTGGGTGGAACCACGGATATAAGCATATTCGTCCCTATATTTAGGGATGAATATGCTTTTTTGCATTCAATTTCATAATAAGCGAAGAAAAGGACACGAGTTATTTTACCCGGTTATACAGAGAAGGAAGGAAAGCTGAGAACTTCCTAACGCAGAAAAATAACTTACCACCTTAGAGCTGCACTGGGGAAATTAAGTATCTAGTGCCGTATAAACGACGTTACCGTAAAAGAAGCCATTGCATTTTGTGATGGGAATCTGGGTGGAACCACGGGTAAAAGCACGCTCGTCCCTATGTTAGGGATGAGTGTGCTTTTTATTATGAAATGGAGAGATGAAAAATGAAAGAACAAATGATTGAAATTAAATTTCCAGATGGTAGCGTGAAAGAATTTGTAAATGGAGTTACTTTAGAAGAAATTGCGGGATCCATTAGCAGTAGTTTGAAAAAGAAAGCAGTCGCGGGGAAAGTGAATGATGGGTTATATGATTTACGCCGAAATATTGAAGAAAATGCGGAAGTAGAAATCATTACTATAGATTCAAATGAAGGTGTAGAAATTACAAGACACTCTGCGGCACATATTTTAGCGCAAGCTGTAAAAAGAATGTATGGTGATATAAATCTTGGGGTGGGGCCTGTTATTGAAAATGGATTTTATTATGATATGGATCTTCCAAGTAGTGTAAACGTAGAAGATTTACGAAAAATCGAAAAAGAAATGAAAAAGATTATAAATGAAAATATAAAGATAGAACGAGTTGAGGTTTCTCGAGAAGAAGCAGCAAAACTGTTTCAAGAAATGAACGATCGCTTGAAATTAGAACTTTTAGAAGCAATTCCTAGTGGGGAAAGTGTAACACTATATAAACAAGGTGAATTTGTAGATTTATGTAGAGGGCCACATTTACCATTTACAGGTTATTTGAAAGCATTTCAATTAACTCACGTTTCCGGTGCATATTGGCGAGGTGATAGTAATAACCAAGTGCTTCAGCGCATATATGGTGTTGCATTCTCTTCTCAAAAAGAATTAGAAGAGTATTTACATTTCGTTGAAGAAGCAGCAAAAAGAAATCATCGTAAGTTAGGCAGTGAGCTTGAGTTATTTATGTTTTCTGAAGAGGCTCCGGGAATGCCGTTTTATTTACCGAAAGGACAAATGATTCGTAACGAATTGGAAGCATTTTTAAGAGAAATTCAAAAAGAGTACAATTATCAAGAAGTACGCACTCCGTTCATGATGAACCAAGAAGTATGGGAGAGATCAGGGCACTGGGGACATTATAAAGATAATATGTATTTCTCTGAAGTAGATAATAAAAGTTTTGCATTAAAACCGATGAACTGCCCAGGGCACATGCTTATGTTTAAAAATAAATTGCATTCTTATCGTGAATTACCGATTCGTATGTGTGAATTTGGTCAAGTACATCGCCATGAATTTAGTGGTGCCTTAAACGGATTATTAAGAGTACGTACTTTCTGCCAAGATGATGCACATTTATTTGTAACTCCAAAACAAATTGAAGATGAAATTAAATCAGTAATGGCGCAAATTGATTACGTATATAAAACTTTTGGATTCGAATATGAAGTAGAGCTTTCTACTCGTCCAGAAGACTCAATGGGTGATGATAAATTATGGGAGCAAGCAGAAGCAGCATTAGAAAATGTATTACAATCGCTAAATTATAAATATAGACTAAATGAAGGTGACGGTGCATTTTACGGGCCGAAAATTGATTTTCATATTAAAGATGCTTTAAATAGAAGTCACCAGTGCGGAACAATCCAGCTTGATTTCCAAATGCCAGAGAAATTTGATTTAAATTATATAGATGAAAATAATGAAAAGAAAAGACCAGTTGTTATTCACAGGGCAGTTTTAGGGTCATTAGATCGCTTCTTAGCAATATTAATTGAGCACTTTGGAGGTGCGTTCCCGGCATGGGTGGCACCAGTTCAAGTGAAAGTAATTCCAGTTTCAAATGCAGTACATGAACAATATGCCAATGAGATTGCACTTAAATTAGCACAAGCTGGAGTTCGTGTTGAACAAGATGCACGAGATGAAAAATTAGGATATAAAATAAGAGAAGCACAAATGCAAAAAGTACCGTATGTTCTTGTTATTGGAGATAAGGAAATGGAAAACGGAGCTGTAAATGTACGTAAATATGGGGAAGAGAAGTCAGAAGTTATTGCACTAGATGTATTTGTGGCAACTATTGAAGAAGAAATAAAGAATAGAAAATATTGATTGTAAAGAAAACACACTATTAGAAATTAGTGTGTTTTCTTTTTTATCTTACAAAAATGTAAGGTAAATGTAAGCGAAATCGAGGGAACGAGTTGTAGAAAAATGAGAATATGAAGTAGGAAATAGGTTCATGTTACAGGTGTAACTCTTATTGAATGAATAATTAAAAAAATCTTAAGGATTTACATGACAAAATAATAAGAAATATGTGAGAAATTAATTTTATACAAAAGGGATGGAGTGAAAGAGATGTCAACAAATGTAGTTACTGTAGAAAGTGTAGAAAAAACGTATGGAAAAAGAAATGAGAATCAGTCAAAAGCATTAAGGGGTGTATCGTTAAGTATTAAAGAAGGAGAATTTGTCGGGATTATGGGTCCTTCTGGGTCTGGAAAAACGACTTTACTTAATGTGATAAGTACACTTGACCAAGCGACAGGTGGTAGTGTGACGATAGCTGGTACAAATATTACTTCTATGAAGGGCAATGCGTTATCTGATTTTCGCTCTCAAAAATTAGGTTTCATTTTTCAAGATTTTAATCTACTAGAAAACTTATCAATTTATGAAAATATAGCTTTACCACTTTCTCTGCAAGGCGTACCATCAAGTGAGATTACTGGAAAGGTAAATGACGTTGCGAAGAAATTAGGAATTACTGAAATTTTAACAAAATATCCAACTGCTGTTTCTGGTGGACAAAAGCAAAGAACAGCGGCGGCAAGAGCTTTAGTACATAATCCAGCAATTGTATTAGCAGATGAACCGACAGGTGCGCTTGATAGTAAAAACGCAAAAAGTTTATTAGAAGCAATGCAAGATTTACATGAAAATCACAATGTAAGTATTTTGATGGTTACACATGATGCATTTAGTGCAAGTTATTGTGAGCGTATTTTATTTATTCAAGATGGTCTTCTTTATAAAGAATTAAATCGTCAAGGCACTAGAGAGAATTTCTATCAAGACATTTTAGGTGTGCTCGCTCATATGGGCTCAGCTGCTGAGTCTAAGTAGGGGGCGAAACTATGTTATTTAAATTATCACGTCATAGTATGAAAAAAATGTTAAAAGATTATATGGTTTTACTTATTGGCCTCGTTATTAGTATTAGTATTTTCTATATGTTCCAAACGATGGCGATGAATAGCGAATTTACGAAAGATAATAGCCTAATTAGTAGTATTAGACTCGTCTTTTGGGTAAGTGCAATACTATTATCTTTCATTACTGTATTTTATATTATATATGCCAACTCTTTCTTACTCACGTTAAGAAGAAAAGAACTCGGTATGTACATGATGCTTGGTGCAAAAAAGAAAAAAGTAGCACAGTTATTATTTATTGAAACATTCGGTATGGGTATTGTCAGTATTATTATCGGTATTTTAGTAAGGATGTTACTTGCAAGTGTAGCAGGAAACTTTTTAATGAATGGAATGGAAATTTCAGCAAAAGGTAGTTATGCATCTGTATACACACCAGCAATTTTAGTTACAGCTATTTTCTTCTTAATACTATTTTTCATTACTGGCTTAATGAACAGTGTCCGATTGTTACGTAAAACTGAACTAGAGTTAATTCGTGAAGATGAAACACTAGATGAAGTGAAGAAAAGTAAAACTCGCATTATTATAATGACAGTACTTGGTGTATTACTAGTAAGTATAGGGTACTATTTTATGATCAATGTAAAAATATATGCTGAATTAGGTTTTATTATAGCAACCATCGTTACAACACTTGGAACATATTTTATCTTTAGTTCATTACTCCCATTTTTTGTGATGAAAATTAAGGGGAATAAAAAACGAAATGAAACTGGTCTAAATAGTTTTACATATGCACAGCTACGCTTTCGAGTAAATAGTTTATCGAGAGTATTAGGTACTGTAGCGATGTTAATTGCATTAGGCGCAGGTGCGATGACGGCAGGTATGGCTTTCCAAAAAAATGTAGGTATTATGACAGACTTTTCTCGTGTATATGATGTTGTAATTCATGATCCGAATGATCAAGACAAAGCTGCCTTAAAAGAAATGGAAATTGTTGAAGAAAGCAAGTACAAATATAAAGTAGATGGAGAAGCCGTTTATTATTTACGTAACGACTTAACTGCGAAACCACCACTTGTTTCAGACCATTTTGATACAAAAACGTTAAAAGAGCCTGTTCGTAAACGTGTGACTGAACCTTTAACAGAACCTGTATATTCAGCTTTAGAGGCTCCTGAATTAGCAAAATTCCCTCGTATGCCAAAGGATTGGGAAGACGCAGTTGTAAGAGAGATACAAATTACGCATAATCAATTTAACGGAAAACCAGTAAGAATTGCAGACGAAGAGCATTATAAAGGAATTCAAGGAACAGAACACACTGTAACATTAGCAAAAGTAGATGATATGAAAAAATATAAACCGTTATTGATCGAAATAGACAAGAGACAAAAAGCACAAATTGAAAAAGCAACAGGTGAAAAGGTAGACTTATTTACGAAAATGACAATTTATCAGTTTATGAACAGCTTCATGAGCGGAACAATGTTTATGGGATTTTTCCTCGGAATTGCCTTTTTAGCAATGATGGCAAGTTCCCTTATGTTCAAGATATTAACAGGTGCTTCTCGCGACATACGCCGTTATGAAATGTTACGAAAAATTGGTGTGAGACGCAGTATGCTAACGAAAAGTATATATAAAGAAATTTCATATTTATTTATCTTCCCAGCAATCATTGGCATTTCTCACGTTTTAGTAGGGCTTAACTTATTCAGCTTTATATTAGTTGACCCGTTTGTAAAAGTGTGGGTGCCAATTGGGATATTCTTAGTCATTTATTTCATCTATTACTGGATAACTGTTCAACTTTATAAAGGTATGGTAATGCCGAAAGAAGAGGTAGCTAAATAGTTTATGAAAAGAGTCCTTGTGTTGAGAATAAGGGCTCTTTTTTTATGTTTTTTATTAAGAAGGAAAAGATTGGATAATGGTCGAAAAATATAATTTAACTTCCAATAAATGACTAAAACAATACTATTTTGTCGAGAGAAAGGATACGAAGTATGAAAGAAATGCTATAGTTATTTCGCAACAAAGTGTATGCACGTTTTTTTCTAGCAAATATTTTAGAGCGACTCGGTTCTATGATTGCTGGAATTTCTTTAATGTTTTATTTGCTAGATCAATACGGAAAACAACCAGTTTACGCAACGATGACACAAATTATGATTGCATTACCTGCATTAATCTTTTTTCTATTAGTAGGGACAGTAGTGAATCGTTTTGATAGACAACGTATATGTACAGTAAGTAACATATGTTGTTCGCTCTGTAATATTGGAATCCTAATTTCGCTTTATTACGGGATGATTATACTTGTCTTTATATTTTTATTTTTGGAAAATGCATGTATACAATTTTTCTCTCCATCAGAACAATCGATGATACAGGGAGTAGTTGAATCAGACCAATACGGTGCAGCAGCGGGTATTAATCAAATGGTAAATAGTTTGTATGCTTTGTTTGGTGTAGGAATTGCAACGATGGTGTACTGGACTTTTGGAATTTATGGGAGCATTTTAGTAAATACACTTACTTTTATTACGAGTGGTATTTTGATTCAAACGATCTCCATTCCAGAAAAAGTTCGTGTACCAAATGGTAGAACAAAATGGAAAGAAGTTAATTTGAAGATGTTAATAACAGAGTTTAAAGAAGGGATTAGGTATATATACCAAAATGAAACTTTAAAAAAATTACTTTTGGGATTTATCGTGTTTGGTTGATTATTTTTTGTTACGTGTTTATTCCAAGCTATTTTACTAAGTGGGAAAAAGCGAATTCAAGGTATGGTTGAAGAGGTTTGTTTTTTTCTGAATATTCTTTTTTAAAGGGGTAATAGTTATGTTGATGCGAACTGCTAAGTGGTGTGGGATTACTTGTTTACAATTATTCGCTGCAATTCTATGTATAATCTGTTTAGGTGCGCTCCCTCGATTATTTAAGGGATTACAAATTGATTTAATTGGTTTTTGGAACACGATTGTGTTTATTGGAGGAAAGTTACTCCAACCTTGGGAAATTACATATGGATTTCGAGATTCGAGGAAATTATTTCCGCAAATATGGATTCATTATTTAGAGACAATGTTTGTATTTATTTCGGCATTTTTACTGTCATTACTTATTGCGTATGTTCTCGTTGTGTGGGTATTACAACGGTCTCAATCAAAGCAACGAATGTGGAATGGGATTTTTGTTGTACTTGAAAGCATCCCAGATATTTTAATAATTTTATTATCGCAACTTCTAGTCGTAATAATCTTTCAAAAGACAGGCTTTATGCCAGTAAAACTAGCGGGGATTGGGGAGGAAAGGGCTCGCCTATTGCCAATAATATGTCTAACTTTGCCTACAACACTATTATTTATTAAGCTACTACTATTACGTTTCAGAGAAGAATTAGAGAAAGATTATAGTATATTTGCTAAAAGTAAAGGACTTAGTTTACGACATATGTTAACAAATCATATTTCAAGAAATGTTTTGTTAACAACAATCTATTATGCAAAAACAAATATTTTATTTATGTTATCAAATTTATATATTATTGAATGGATATTTAATACGTACGGTATGTTTGTTTTTGTAAAAGAAAATTCGAAATTAGAAATATTTACAGTAAGTTTAATTATATTATACGTACCGCTTTTTATACTATTTCGTTTATTACATACGTTTTTACAAAATGTAATAAAGGAGCGTGTTTAGCATGTGGCAAGTTGTAAAAAGAGATGTGAGATTTTGGTTTGGTGTTACTTTTTTAAGCGTACTTATGATTGTTAGTATTGGAAATACTTTATTTTTCGATGGGAATATCCGTGAACTTACGATGATGTATAACGAAAAAGGAGAACTAGAGGCTGCTCCATTTTCACCGTCGAATAAATTTTGGTTCGGTAGTGATGAGAAAGGACGCGATCTTTTCCAGCTAATAATAGAAGGAGCGAAATGGACAGTTGGTGCGAGCGTAATTATAGCGATTCTACGAGTTATAGTTGGAGGAGGTATTGGTTTGCTTCTTGGTATGTATAGCAAACGTTCTTTTCCAGTTATAGCATCTTTTTTTGATCCGTTCAGCATTGTACCTATGGTTATGATTTCTTTTTTTGTGTTAAAGGAAGTTTTAGTGTTTGAAAATGGGACAGTACCAGAGCCGTTTCATTTAAGGGTAATATTTCAAATGGTTATCCTTACATGTTTAGCGGTACCAACAATTATGTTATATACAGCGCAGGAAGTCCGTCGGATAAAAAGAGAAGAATTTATGATGGCAGCAACTGTGCTTGGGGGCAGTAAATGGCATAGAGTGAAAAATCACGTATGGCCACACGTATTACCATCATTTTTTTTACTTGTTGCTCAACAATTTGTGAGTACTTTATTACTTCTCTTGCATCTTGGCTTGTTAGAGTTATTTTTTGGCGGAACAATTATCTTTGGTACAGAGGCAGATAGTGTAACAAAAGAATGGACCGGCCTAATTGGTCAAAACTTCCGTCATTTAACTACTCATACATGGATTGTACTTATACCGATTGCTTTTTATAGTATGACAATTTTAGCTGGAAATCTAATTAGTAATAGCATGCAAGATGCGATTAAGTTAGGAAATGTGAGAAAGCTAGAGAGGGAAAGTAAAGAATTACAAGTAGAGAAACAAGTACAACTAACTATGGATGACTTTTCTTTTTATAGAGAGATACAAAAATAAAAAAGATAGCTGAAGACAAATTGTTTTCAGCTATCTTTTTTCGCTTAAAGTGGTGGTAAATCAATCTTACCTTCTTCAAATAATTCTTTTATCATATGTTTCGTATAACCAGCGGCTTGACCAAATGTGATTTTTGCTGGCATTGGTGCTTCGTTAGCATCTACAACTACATCAATAATACATGGTTTATTTTGTTTTACTGCATTTTGGAAAGCGGGAAGTAGTTCATCTAAATTCTCAACACGGTATCCAATACCTCCACACGCCTCTGCATATTTTGCAAAATCAGGGTTCGTTAAGTCTGTTTCGAATTCGATATTACCCATAACTTCTTGCTCGAATTTAATCATCGCAATTTTATTATTGTTTAATACGACGACAACGATTGGTAATTTATATTTTACAGCTGTTACGAAGTCATTCATCGTCATTCCAAATCCGCCATCACCACAAACTGCAAATACTTGTTTATCCGGGAATGCAATTTTTCCAGCAAGAGCACCAGGTAAACCGCAACCAAGTGTTGCGAGCCAGCTAGAAATGACAAATTGCTGGTTTGTCATACGGAAGTGTCTTGCGGTCCATACTGTTACATTTCCGACATCGACTGATAGAATTGCGTCATCATGTGCTACTTGCTGCAGAGCATGCATAACGCGTTGTGGTTTAATTGGAATGGAAGAGTCTTCTTCTTGATCGTGTAATTTTTCTTCCCACTTTTTCATCATTTCTTGGTGATGTTCTAAGAAGGAATGGTCTGTGTGTTCTTCAACATTTTCAATTAACCATCGTAATGTTTTATCAGCATCACCAGCTAAACCAATATCTGTCGCATAACGTTTCCCGATTTGGGCAGGATCTGTATCGATATGAATTGTTTTTGCTTTTTCAGGTAAGAAGCCGGTGAACGGATAAGAAGTACCGACCATAATTAAAGTATCTGCATGCTTCATTGCTTCATAAGAAGGTTTCGTGCCAATCAATCCTAATCCACCAATACAAAGAGGGTGTTCATCAGGAATAATTCCTTTAGCTGGCAATGTAAGTACGATTGGAGCACCAATATGTTCTGCCAATGCAAGTAAAGATTCTCTCGCATGTTTCGTACCTTTTCCAGCTAAAATAACAGGCTTTTTCGCTTCAGTAATTGCGAGTTTTGCAGCATCTAAATCTTCTTCTTGAGGAAATAAATCAGGTAATGTAAAGGAAGTATTTGTAACTCGAGCACCACTTTTTACTTCGAATTTCGGAACATCATCAGGAATTGTAAGAACAGAGACCCCTTTTTTCGTATAAGCCATTCGAATCGCTTGATTCACGACAGCAGGTAGCTGTTCTGCTGACATAATACGCTGGTTATAAACCGCAACATCATCAAACATTCTTTCTAAATTTACTTCTTGGAAAAAGTCCGTTCCAAGTAAATCGGTTTCTACTTGACCTGAAATTGCTAGAACAGGGGCTTTATCGAGTTTCGCATCATATAAACCATTTAATAAATGAATAGCACCAGGTCCTGCAATTGCCATACAAACGCCAAGTTTTCCTGTTAATTTTGCATAGGCAGCCGCTGCTAATGCACCAGCTTCTTCATGGCGAACTTGAATGAATTTAATTTTATCTTGTTTTTTTCTTAAAGCTTCAATGATAGAATTGATGGAATCTCCAGGCATACCGTATATGTGTTCTACTCCCCAGTCAATTAATAAATCAACTAATGCTTCACTGGCTGTTTTCCCAAACATAAGTGTTCCTCCTTATAATAGGTAGATAACATTATGTTTTGGATAAAAAGGAAAAATATACAAATAAGAAAATTTATCTGGTTATTTGTAATCTAAGAATCAGTGTGGGAGGAACAAAAGTTTTACTTTAGCAACTTTAATGATGACCAGCGAATAAAGTGAACACTGTTATTAGTAAAAAACCACTAGTCGCCCACATTAGAAATGTAAGGAAAGAGAGCTGTTTCTTAGCTTTCCAAAGCATTTCATGAATTGTGACATATCCAAGTGAACCAATAGCACTTCCCATAATGAGCCCTTGCAGGTCAACAGCTTTTCCTTCCATCAAAATGCCAAAAACTGTGCCAGTACCGAGAATAAGCGAAAGTAATAAAGTCGTTAATAAAAAGGAAATATATTTATGTTTTGTAAAAAGAAATGGAATAATTAAAGCTAATCCTTCTGGAATATGGTGAACGACAATTGCTATTAAAAAGGGAATGGCAGAGTCATTATGATTTATAAAAGCTGTACCTAACGCAAATCCACTAGGTATATTATGAATAAATATAGCGAAAGAGAGAAAAAGGAAGGTTTGCCATGCTTGTTGATCTTTTTTATGTATCATTGGATGGTGACAATAGTTATCTAATAAGCTCATAACTAAAATACCGATGGCTATACCAAGTATAGGCCCAATCATTTCGTAGCTTGAAAATGTTTCAGGAATAATTTCAAGGGATAAAAGCCCAAGTAAAATTCCGCCACATAATGCGTATAAACGATGCATCTTTTCTTCAATGAGTTGGCGTGTTGCTACTCCAACAGCACCGCCTAATAGTAATCCACCAAATGAAAAAAACGTAACAATCATTGGAATCCATAATCGTTCCATAGTATCACACTCCGATTCTTCCACTTATTTTTAGCTTACGAAAAGGAAAGTTAGAATAGTCCAAGTAATTGTGTTTGAGTATAGAGAAAAAAGTAGTGATTCGTTATAATCTATATATTAAACTTAAGTGAGGAAATGAAAAGGGGAATTGGTTATGCAACAAATTAAAAAAATAGGAAACTCATTTTGGTATATGACACCTGTTTCTGAAACAGATAGACCTATCTTAGGAATGGTCGTTGGACAAGAAAAAACGTTAATGATTGATGCAGGGAATTCAGAAGAACATGCACAATTATTTTTAGAAATGTTAAAAGAACAAAATGTATCGAATCCAGATTTCGTAGCACTAACCCATTGGCATTGGGATCATATTTTTGGATTGCCTGTACTACAAGATGCATTGTCTATTGCACATTCTGAAACGAAAAAAGAGATGCGTACACTTGTTTCTTATGAATGGACAGATGAAGCTTTGGACGCACGCGTAAAAGAGGGTACTGAAATTGCATTTTGTGCGGATTGCATAAAAAAAGAGTTTGAAGAAAAAGCGAGAAATATTAACATTATTCCTCCGACCTTAACGTTCCAGAATCAAATGGAATTAGATCTTGGTGAAGTGACATGCGTGTTAAAACATGTGGGCGGAGATCATGCACATGATTCAGTTGTTATTTACGTGAAAGAAGAAAAGATATTATTTTTAGGAGACTGTATATATGCAGATATTTTTTCTTCGAAGTGGAACTATACGACGAAAAGAACGTTTGCATTAATAGATGAATTAGAAAAATTTGATGCTGAGACATATATTCTTTCTCATGGGGAAGCGATAAATCGAGAGGAGTTTTTACAAGAGATTCGCATGTTAAAAGCAGTAGGAACTTATACAGAAGCTCATAAGGGCGATGAAGAGAAGATAAAGGCAGCGTATAAACAAGAACTAGATAGAGAATTAAATGAAGATGAGTTAGAAACAATAACTTATTTTGTCAATGGTTATGAAATGAATAATCAATAAGACACTACATTAATCCAATATAATTAAATTGCACAAAAAGAGTATTGAAATTTAATTCAATACTCTTTTCAATAGTTAAATATGTAGTTTCAACTAAATTCTAAATATAGGGGTTCATCGTCTGAAGTGATTTTATTCTATTTATTTTTCGTATAGATAGTGGTTCAAGTAGAAGCTTTCTTTGCTAATTCAGTAATATATTCAAAGAATACATCACGTTTTACATCATAAACGACATTTACAGGTCGTCCATCAGCAGTTTCCTCTGTACGTCCTTGGCTTGGTCCGTATGTATGAACGATACTATTAATTGTTTCAGTTTTTGCAAGGTTAGTGTTTCCGACAAGCGCGGTAGTTAGTACATCCCATAAATAGTAGGTAGAGTTCGTTGAGAAGTGAACGAGAGGGGGAACCATTGCATAGCATTGACCAAGGAAATCCATACCAATATACTTTCGTTCTTTTGCCCATTGTTCACGTATGTCTATAGTTAACGGAACTTGGTTTGTACTTTCTAGTGTCACTAAGTCGATTTTAATTTTTGCATCCCATACACGAGCCACTGCTTCAGGGTCCCAAAACGAATTCCACTCAGCTGTTCCATCATGCTCTGGTTCATGTACATTGCCTGCTGTAAGAAATGTACCACCCATCCAAACGAGACGTTCAATTTTATCTTCTATGATGGGAGTTTCATATAATGCACGAGCAAGGTCAGTTAGGGGCCCGGTAAATAATAAAGTTGTTTTTCCTTCCGTTTGTAGAAGTGTTTCTATTAAATGGTGATGTGCAGGCTTTGCCACCACGGGTGTTACAACTTTTCCAGACTCATTTAAAATTGGTAGAGCATCTACATAAAATGCATGCATCCGCCAGTCTTTTGGAAACGGGTTTTGCCCGCGAGAGTTTGAAGCGGCTACTGCAATATTACCTTTGCCGAAGCGATCAATAATTTTACGACTTGCAGACATTGCGGGTTCTAAATAGCAGTCTGCTGGGATAACAGATACACCGGTAAGTTCAACGTTTTCCATTTGAAGTAATAAAAATAATGAAATTAAATCATCTACGCCGCCATCATGATTGAAGTACACTTTTTTCTTCATTGTAATCTCCATCCTATATGATTTAGTTAGAAATTAAATATGAATTGAGGAGAAGTCATCAATAATTTCCACCACTTCAATTTCTCCATTAATCAGTAGCTCAGGAAGTTCATTTCTAATATTTCCTTTCCAATACTTTCTAGCTTGTTCGATTTTTTGAGAAAAAGGAATACCATCTTCTTTTGGTAAAAGATTCCCGTCACCTTCAAAAGAACTTCCGATTACTCGTAGTTTAACAATCTGTAAAACTTCTCGATTGTAAGAATCAAATAATGCTTTCCATTTTAAAGCATCTTCATAGCTTTTTGCAGCGTATAAACAAGATAACCTGGAAGGATATTCAGGGAATTCTTGTAGTCTAACCATTTCTACAATGGTTTCTCTAGCTGCTCTAATTGTTTGATCCATATAACTTATAACTACTTTAGCATTTTCATTATTTATATGTAATTCGTCATTTTTATAGTGATTATTTAAAATTTGTATGCCATCTTCACCATTAGCATTTAATTGTTCTCTTTCAAAAAAGAAGTGATATAGAGTATTGTGTTGATTTTTGTTAAAAGGAATCATTTGTCCGATATGCATTTTTTTCCTTGTTACGATGTGATATGCGTAAAATTCTGTTTCATTCATGGTTATCCTCCTAGTAATAATGTAATGCAATGTTAAATTTAGTAATTCAACATTGAAATATATAAAACCTTTATAAGTAAAAGTGAGAATTTGAGTTGAAAGTAAAGAAAATACATGAAAACGTTTTAAATTTGTTCACAAAATGTTCACTTACGAAGGGGATTCCAATGTCGATATAATGACAAAGACTCAAAGAGAGAGGATGATGAAATTTGCCAACAACAAGAAAAGAAAACCTCCAATTTGGCATGATGATGTGCCTTGGAATGGTTATCGTAATGACGTTTTACAATTTACTAATGAATGAAACAGGAGGACCAATTTATATTAAAGAGATTGCATTAGAACTATTAATTGGCTTTATTATTGCGCTATTAATTGAAATAAGTATAGTTGGACCTTGTGCGAAAAAAATTGTATTCATGTTGCCATTTGATAAATCTAAGAAAATAAATATTATCGTTGCGATGGCGACAACTATGGTAATCGGAATGGTGTTCTTTATGTCATTTTTCGGTATGGCTATGATGCATTTACATGGTGGACTACAAGGAGCTTCATTTGTTTCAATTTATTTTTCGATTTTTATTAAAAATTTCATAATGGCATATCCATTACAATTAATTATTATGGGACCGCTTGTACGTTTCTTATTTGCAAAGTTTGTTATGAAAAAGAAATCTTTTAATGTAGCGTAATTTTCATTTATAAAACACTATATATAAATAAAAAACACATCTCGCATTTTTGAGGTGTGTTTTTTTTCATTCCAAGTTATTTTCATAGTGATGTGACATTTGTCCTTTTGTCATTATAGGATGATGGTTTTTAATTAAGTCAGAAATAAAGGATGAGGAGATGATTTTTTGAAAGGTATTCTATTTGCTGTTTTTGCGGGGATATTTATAACACTTCAAGGAACCTTTAATGCGAAACTTAGTTCACATATCGGTATATGGTCGACGAGTATTATAACCCATTTAATTGGATTCATTATTGCAACAACTGTATTTTTGTTAAAGAAAGAAGAGAAAGTAACGGATTTAAAGAGTGTAAAAAAAATATATTTAGTAGCGGGTGCATTTGGTGGATTCATTATTTGCGCAGAAACTATGGCGATATATTCACTAGGAGTTACATTGACAGCTGGCACACTAATGGCTGCTCAATTGTTAACGGCAACAGTTATTGAAATGAAAGGACTGTTTCATATAAAAAAGATACAGATGGAGAGATATCATATTGTGGGAACAATAGTAATGATTATAGGTATTGTTGTATTTAATATGTAAATGAAAGGAGGAAATGAATATGGAGAATAGATCAAGTTTAATTACGCATTATTTGAAAATCAATAAAACGCTCGAGGTTTTTTCAGAAATAGATACAGCATATTTTCAATTAAATCACTTTGAAAAAGGCGAGCTTATTTGCAATATAGATGACGAAATGGATCGTTTATATTTTGTTGTTAAAGGGAAAGTAAAAGTTTATACGATTACACCTGAAGGGAAGAAACTAATTCTTCGCTTTATCAATCCATTGGCCATTGTTGGTGATATTGAACTAATTCAAAATAGCAAAGCACATAATGTCGTTGAGGCTTGTTCAGATGTTGTAGCAATCTCTATTTCTAATACGGTTATTAGAAACAAGTTATTACATGATCCTATATTTATGAAGTTCTTGCTTGAAAACATTGCCAACACGTTAAAAATATCGACTCGTTTTACTGCTCTTAATTTACTTTATCCTGTAGAAGTACGTGTAGCTAGTTATTTGCTTTCAATTTCAACAGATAGTAACGGGAATATGTATAAAGGGGATTTGGATGCAACTTCAGTAACGAGTATTGCAGATTTTATAGGGGTAAGTTATAGGCACGTAATTCGGGTATTACAAAGATTTTATAATGAAAAACTAATTGAAAAGAGTAATGGAGTTATTGTAATTAAAGATTTTTCTAGAATGAAGGAAGTCGCTAAAGATAATATATATGAGCAATGAAAGGGAGAGGAAGATTTTGATTGGATTTAGTTTAGCTATATTAGCAGGAATATTAATTAGCGTACAATCTGTTTTTAATGCAAAAGTAAATGAAAATGTAGGACAGTGGTTAACAACTACATGTGTCCTTGGAATAGGTCTCATTAGTTCTATTCTATTTTATATCATTACAGAAAACAGTATTAGCATTAAAGTGTATACTGCAAATTATTTGTTTTATGTAAGTGGACTGTTTGGCATCGGGTTAATTATTTGTATAATGGGTGCAATAAAGAGTTTAGGTCCAGCATATACGGTGCTAATTAGTCTTATTACTCAATTGGTCGTTGCGTTATGCATTGATACATTCGGATTATTTGGAATGGAGAGTGTTCCATTACAAGTAAATAAATTAGTTGGTATAGGTTTATTAATTGTGGGAGTAGGAATTTTTAAAAATCTATTTTTGAATAAGAAAGCTATTCTTATAAATGAGGATAGTGTCTAAAGAATATAAAGGGAAAAAGTGTAAATGGTCAGAACTTATATATTTAGATAGTAATAAGTGAGCGATGAGGAGAGAAGATAAATGAATCAGTTAATGTTGCAAGATGGTATACACTATTTGAAAATCAATGGGATTATGCATTGGTGTAAAGTTGCAGGGACAGCTCATAATACAGTCCCTCTTATTATAGTACATGGTGGTCCAGGTGGTAATCATTATGTATTCGAAAGAACGCTTGGTTTGAAGTTAGAAGGAAATATGACTGTAGTTTATTACGAACAAAGAGGTTGCGGACGAAGTGAGGCACCACAAGATGACGGTGAGTACTCAATCAATACTCTAGTCGAAGATTTAGAGGAATTAAGAAAGCAATTACATGTAGAGAAGATAAATTTGTTAGGCTACTCTTTTGGTGGACAACTTTGTTTAGAGTATGCTTTGAAATATTCGAAAAATGTTGAACAAATGGTATTACAAGCACCATCGTTAGATGATTTTAATGATATGTATACTGTGCAGATAGAAGGTTTTCTACAAGTAACGAAAGGGGAAATGAAAGAACAAATATTGAAAATAAGTAAGTCGAAAATTGCGCTAAAAGAAAAATATAATCAAGTTTGGAGTATAGTTGATACAGAAAATGTAGATCGACTATTGTTTAAAAATGAAGAATTTGCAAAGCTAAATAGAAGGTTTTGGGAGGAAAGTCAGTTAAGTAATACAGGGAAGATGAGCAAAGTTATTTTTGGAACAAAAGCATCTTTACCGCTTATTGAGCGTATTAAAGGTTTAGAAATTGATACGTGTGTCATAGTTGGAGCGCATGACTATAACACGGGTGTAGGAATGAGTTATAGAATAACGAGACAATTGAAAAATGGTAAACTTGTTATATTTGAAAATAGTGGACATTTCCCAGATATCGAGGAGATGGATAAAGTCTGTGAAACGATTATTGAGTTTTTGGAACAAAAGGGGGATATTAAGGTCGAACCGAATTAATAGAGTTGAATTGGCTATTGGGATATTAAATCATGTAATATGCTAATTGTTTACTTGTAATTGAGGAAGAATCAATTAGTGTATTTGGAAAATAAGTAAAAAAGATCTCGTAAGGTGGAGGTCTTTTTTACTTATTATTTAATATTTTGAACTTTATATGAACTGAAGTAGAAGAGTATGATAAGCACTTTCAGGGAACGAGAATATAACCGAAAATAAAATATTACTAAACATATATAACTAATGAATACAATGTCTTTTTCAGTTATTAAGTTGTAAATCATTTTATGATAAAATCTTTTACATAATTTAATAAAGGGGTAGTATTCAATGGGTTATTTCTCAAATGGTTTATTAGTTTTGTTTGTGCTAATCGTATGCAGTTGTATATTTTTTGGTTGATAATATAATGAGAGTCTTATATAAAAGAAGTTATCTTAAGTGAGATAACTTCTTTTTACTTTATATTGAGAAGGAATTCTATCTTTTTTATTGAAGTTTGTTCTAGTTATTTTTACATCAATCGGATTTGTGTAAAGGGAATTTTATGAAATATAAACAAGCCAGAGAATAGGGAGTATTGACATGGAAAATAGTATACGCTACATAAGTGAACATCCTACAGATTTTAATGGATTATTATCCTTATACGAATCTTTAGGATGGAATTCTCTTAAATTAACGGTTAACGAGTTAGAACGAATGTGTAAGCAAAGTTGGTATGCAATTTATGTTTTTGATGATAAGAGGTTAGTAGGGATGGGGCGTGTCATATCAGATGGAGTCATAACAGGCATTATTTGTGGAGTTGGTGTATTGCCAAAATATCAGTCTAGTGGCATCGGAAAAGAAATAGTGAAACGATTAATCCAACACTGTGAACAAAACAAGGTTATTCCACAACTTATGTGTGTAGAAAAATTGCAATCTTACTATGAATCTATAGGATTTGAAGCATTCTCTATTGGGATGACAAAACATATTATAAGATAGAGGTGCTTTATCCCGCTATTTGCCGAGTAGTAAAAGCCCCACGGATTAAAGTTTCACTTTATATTTTCAGTTTACTCGTACATATTTTCAAACTTCAACATAAAGGAGAATGGCTGTATGGAGATTGCTAAAGGGATAGAAATGCTACATCCCGAATTTCAAGAATTTGTTATTCATCCAATTCTTTTATGGGATGATGAAATGGCAGTATTAATAGATACGGGTTTCCCAGGACAAATTGAAGATATACAAGTAGAGATGGAAAAGGTTGGGGTATCATTTGATAAGTTAAAAGTCGTGATTTTGACGCATCAGGATATTGATCATATAGGTAGTCTTCCGGAGTTGTTGCAGCGCTGTCGAAGTAATATTAAAGTTTATGCGCACGAACTAGATAAGCCATATATCGAGGGGGATTTACCTTTATTGAAGGAAGGAAATGTAGAGAACCGACCAAAAGGAAAAGTGAGTGATACTATGATTGACGGGCAAGAACTTCCGTATTGCGGTGGAATACTAATTCTTCATACTCCAGGGCATACCCCGGGTCATATTAGTTTATATTTGAAACAAAGTAAAATTCTTGTTGCAGGAGACTCTATGTATAGTGTGAATGGGATGTTAGGAGGAATTCACGCCCCAACAACTATAAATATTAAGGAAGCACAGCAGTCTTTGAAGAAGTATTTAAATCTAGATATTGAATCTGTAGTTTGTTACCATGGGGGATTAAGTAAGGGGAATATAAAGATTCAACTTCAAAATTTATAAAAGTCGAAGATAATAATTTTTAGATAATGGATGCTAAATTATAAAAAAACATGTTTGAAAAAAATTCAAACATGCTTTTTTATTAAAGGAAATCTGTTTAATATGAATGACCTAATCCGTTCCAATAAAAAGAAACGATTTCTTGTGCTAATTCATCTATATTTGCAAGAATAGGATTGTGATTTTCATCTTTAAAATTCCCAATAGATAATAAAGATACGAAAGCATGAGCCGCAAATTTAGCGTTTCCTTTCGGAATTTCTCCGATGTGCATAGCATTATCGAGTGCTTTTTCTAGTACTTCATACATATTATCTTCAGCATTTTTTAATTGTTTCAATTGTTCTTCAGATAACGACAGTTTTGCATCTTTCATAAAATTTTTCATATCAATATCCATCGTTGCGTGTAAGTAAACTTTAGCGAAGTCTAATAATCTTTCTTCTAAAGTTTTGTTTGTAGAGAGTATTTGAGACATATTCTCACGTATACGTACCATCATTTCGATCATAGTAGCGGTAAATAAATCGGCTTTTGTTGAATAGTAATAGTAGACAGTTGCTTTCGTAACACCACAAACTTTTGCGACCTCATCCATAGAAACGACTTGATAATTTTGTGTAAGAAATAAGCGGGTTGCTACTTCTAAAATGTTTTCTTTTGTAGATTTTGTATTTTTATTTTGACGCGGCCTTCCGAGAGGACGTTGTTTTTGTTCCAAATACATTCGCTCCTGACATTTATGATTGAGATAATTATAACATAATTTTCAATCATTCTTGATTAATTAACCGACCAGTATATATAATTAATAATGGAGGAAAAAAGGAAGGTGGGTTTTTATGAAAAAGCACCCGTTACATATGTTAGGGAGGCTTGTAGCAGGGAGAAATACGCAGTGGATCACTTTATCGGTGTGGGTTCTTATTACATTATTACTTTCATTTACGTTACCACAAGTCACCAGTACGAAAGAACCGGAATCCGAAAAATTTACCTGAAACAGCTATGTCACAGCAAGCGGAAGCGCTTATGAAAAAAGAGTTTCCGAATAATGCAGGGAATCCTTTGTTAGTAGTATGGTATAGAGAAGGTGGGTTACAGTCACAGGATTATAAACTCATACAAGATGTTTATAAAGAGTTAAAATCTAGTCCTTTAAAAGAACAATCAACGTTACCACCATTTGATACAATTCCAGAGCAAGTATTATCAAAAAGTGCGTCAAAAGATGGTACATCATTTGTTACACCGGTATTTTTTAATAAATCTGCTGGTACGGATATATTAAAAGGAAATCTTGAAGAGTTTAGAAAAATAGTGAATAGTAAGGTGGATGAAGATCCATTTAAACAAAAAATAAGTGAATCTGGTTTACATGTTCGATTATCAGGACCTGTAGGTATTCAAACGGATGCAGTTAGTTTATTTAGTCAAGCAGATGTGAAATTGTTAGTGGCTACTGTACTACTAGTGTTAGTTTTGTTAATTTTACTGTATCGTTCACCAATTTTAGCGATTTTACCTATACTTGTTGTTGGCTTTGCATACGGTATTATTAGTCCTACACTCGGTTTTTTAGCTGATCACGGATGGATTAAAGTAGATGCCCAAGCGATATCAATTATGACAGTATTATTGTTTGGCGCTGGAACGGACTATTGTCTATTTTTAATTTCGAGATATAGAGAGTACTTGTTAGAAGAAGAAAGTAAATATAAAGCATTGCAACTTGCGATTAAAGCATCTGGCGGTGCAATAATAATGAGTGCGTTAACTGTTGTACTTGGATTAGGAACATTACTACTTGCTCATTATGGTGCCTTTCATCGATTTGCAGTACCATTTAGTGTTGCTGTATTTATAATGGGAATCGCGGCTTTAACGATTTTACCAGCACTATTATTAATTTTCGGTAGAATTGCATTTTTCCCGTTTATACCGAGAACAAATTCAATGAATGAGGAGTTTGCAAGAAAGAAAAAGAGGGCTGTAAAAGTTAAAAAATCAAAAGGCTCCTTTAGTAAAAAACTTGGAGATATTGTAGTACGAAGACCATGGACAATAATTATGCTAACTGTATTTGTATTAGGCGGATTGGCTTCATTCGTACCACGTATTCAATACACATATGACTTATTAGAGTCGTTTCCAAAGGATATGCCTTCTCGTGAAGGGTTTACGTTAATTAGTGATCATTTCTCAGCTGGTGAACTAGCACCAATAAAAGTTGTTGTTGATACGAAAGGAAAAGAGCTTCCTATTAAACAAGAACTAGAGAAATTTTCTTTCGTAAATACAGTAAAAGAGCCAAAAGAGGGAAAAGAAAATAAGCAAATACAAATGTATGAAGTTTCTTTAGCGGAAAATCCATACGCAATTGAAGCATTAGATCAAATTCCTAAATTGAAAAACAGTGTAGAAAAAGTATTAAAAGATGCTGGGATTAGTAATGCTGAAGAGCAATTGTGGATTGGTGGAGAAACAGCTTCATTATATGATACAAAGCAAATTACTGAACGTGATGAATCAGTAATTATTCCAGTAATGATTAGCATTATCGCTTTACTATTACTTGTCTATTTACGATCGGTTGTTGCAATGGTTTATTTAATTGTAACTGTTGTCTTATCATTCTTCTCAGCGTTAGGAGCAGGATGGATATTACTTCATTACGGTATGGGTGCGCCGGCCATTCAAGGTGCGATACCGTTGTACGCATTCGTATTTTTAGTTGCTTTAGGTGAAGATTATAATATCTTTATGGTTTCAGAAATATGGAAAAACAGAAAGACACAAAATCACTTGGATGCAGTAAAAAATGGTGTAATACAAACAGGTAGTGTTATTACATCGGCAGGTTTAATTTTAGCAGGAACTTTTGCAGTGTTAGGTACACTTCCAATTCAAGTATTAGTTCAATTTGGTATTGTAACTGCAATTGGCGTATTACTAGATACATTTATCGTAAGACCGTTACTTGTACCCGCAATTACAGTTGTGTTAGGCCGATTTGCTTTTTGGCCAGGTAAACTTTCAAGAAAGAGTGAAGAAATACAAAAGGTAGATGCATAGTTAAAAAAGCCAAGGATATTTGAAGTGACCCCTAAAAGTTAGACACGGTTATTTCATTAGGCAGCTTGATAAAAATGAGTCCGGTATTGCACCGGGCTCATTTTTAATTTTGCCTTTATCCGTTTTGTATTGTAATAATCTATATATTTTTCTAATTCTATTTTGAAGTGCTCTACACTTTCAAACTCTTTTATGTAGAGAAACTCAGACTTCATGATTCCAAAGAAATTCTCCATTACTGCGTTGTCATAACAGTTGCCTTTACGAGACATACTTTGTACGATACCTCTTTTTTGTAATGCGTGACGGTATTGTTTCATTTGATAATGCCACCCTTGATCTGAATGCATCATTAGTTGGTGATTTTCAGGTAAACCTTCTAATGCTGTCTCTAACATTTCTGAAACAAGTGAATACGTCGGTCTAGAGCCAATTGTATAGGTAATGATTTCACCATTATACAAGTCTAATACAGGTGATAAATAAAGTTTCTCACCGAATAATTTAAATTCTGTAATATCGGTTACCCATTTTTCATTTGGCGTATCTGCCGTAAATTTACGCTCTAAAATATGAGGTGCAATTTTACCAACTGTTCCTTTATAAGATTTATATTTTTTCATACGTACAAGACATTTTAAACCTAACTCTTTCATAATTCGTTGCACTTTTTTATGATTCACTATTTGATTACGATTGGCTAACTCATTACGAATACGACGATATCCATAACGACCTTCGTGTTCATCATAAATCGCTTTAATTTCTACTTTTAAATCGGCATCTGGATCGATTCTATCCATTTGTTTTACATAAAAATAATAGGTGCTTCGAGGGATATCCGCTAACTTTACTAATTCTTTCACTTGAAACTCATGCCTTAATTCATAGACTACTTGTGCCTTGTCTTGTTTGGTGATTTTTCCTTGTTTTGAACTAAGGCATTCAACTTTTTTAAATACGCATTTTCCATACGTAAGCGTTCTAATTCAGCTTGTAACGCTTCAACTGAACCTTCTGCCGGAATCTTTTTAGTATCATGTTTTGTGTTTTTATTTTTCATGAATGGACGCCCCTTTTTCTTTGGTTCAAGGGCATCTAAGCCACCTACTTCAAATTGCTTCTTCCATTGATAAACCGTTGTAAAAGAAGGAACCATGAATATAGCCGCTGTATCCATTAACGATATACCCGATTGAGCCATAAAATTTAGTACGTCTAGTTTAAACTCTGCGGTGTAATTTGTATAGACCTCGTGTAAACCTTCTTCTCCATGGAGTTCGTATAAGCGTAACCAGTATTGAAATTGTGCCTTTGTAATATGCATCTGTTTTGCATATTCTGCTTGAGAAATTATTTTCGGATTAAATCCTTGAACGAGCGTTAACTTTAAATCCTTCGTAAATTTTGTCATACAAAAAACTGCACCTCCAATTGTTAGACTGTGTCTAACAATTGGGGTGCAGTTCATATTTTCCTTGGCTTTTTTCAATGTAGTTAATTAATTTTTTGAAGTTAAATCATCAGCTGCAGCGTGATCAGCATCTTCAATTGTTGTTTCGGGCATTCCGTATAAGCCGTTCATTGCTTGTTCTTCGATAGTAAGATTTGCAGTATTATTATTTTGAATAGATGTAGTGTTTTCAGTAACATTTTCTTTTTTATTCATATTTTTGTTATTCATGTATGTATCCTCCAAATTTCATTTGATTTATCTATAGTATGTGGATGGATTTCCAGAAATATGTGAATTGATTCTTACAGCCCTTTCCGAACGGGAAAGCCCATCGCCTTTAGGCATGGGATGAAAGTGAGGTTGGATACGGAGTACCACTAAAAATCGCTAAGTTTGTGGTACTTTAAGTATCCAAAATATTGGTATCTTTTGTGGTGTAGTTTAAAAGTAAAACTGATACAATGTGAATATGATAAATGATTATAGAAGAACAAAAACAACTGTGTCATTAATTAACTACCATTTTGTGTTTTGCCCGCGATACAGAAGAAAAATTTTTCTTAACACAAAAGTAGAAGAACGTTTCAAAGAGTTGGTTCAAGAAATATGCGGAGAAATGGATGTTGCTATTGTCGCAATGGAATGCGACAAAGACCACGTTCACTTGTTCTTAAATACACTACCAACACTTAGTCCTGCTGACACAATGGCGAAAATTAAAGGAGTGACATCGAAGCGTTTGAGAGGAGAGTTTCCTCATCTTCAACACTTGCCAAGTCTATGGACACGTTCCTATTTTGTTTCTACTGCTGGAAATGTATCGACTGAGACAATTAAACAGTATGTTGAAAATCAAAAGACGAGGGGGTGAAAATTGTGTCACAAACAATCACAGTCAAAGTTAAATTGCTTCCAACAAAAGAACAAATTCAGTTATTGGAACAAAGTAGCTATGAGTATATCAAAGTCATTAATACACTTGTATCTGAAATGGCTGAAGCGAAGAAGAGCACTAAGAAAAGTACAAAAGATGTTGAAGCGAATCTTCCAAGCGCAGTGAAGAACCAAGCAATTAAAGACGCTAAAAGTGTGTTTTCTACAAAGGTGAAAAAAAGTAAATACAAAGTTATTCCGATTCTAAAGAGACCTGTTTGTGTATGGAACAATCAAAACTATTCGTTTGACTTCACGCACATTTCAGTTCCACTCATGGTAAATGGAAAATCAACTCGCTTAAAGGTTCGTGCTTTATTAACTGATAAATATAATCGCAATTTTAATTTGTTAACACACAAGTTAGGTACACTTCGTATCACGAAGAAATCTAATAAGTGGATTGCTCAAATATCTGTCACAATTCCTACAAATGAAAAAACAGGAACGAAGATTTTAGGGGTAGATTTAGGTCTTAAAGTCCCTGCGGTAGCCATCACAGACGATGAGAAAGTTCGTTTCTTCGGCAATGGTAGACAAAACAAATATATGAAACGTAAGTTTCGTAGTGTTCGTAAGAAGTTAGGTGAAAATAAGAAATTAAATGCCATTCGACAACTTGATGATAAAGAACAAAGATGGATGCAAGACCAAGACCACAAAGTAAGTCGTGAAATCATTGACTTTGCAACTGATAATAACATTTCTGTTATTCGTTTAGAACAACTAACGAATATTAGACAGACGGCAAGAACAAGCCGTAAAAACGAGAAAAATCTACACACTTGGTCATTCTATCGTTTAGCACAATTCATTGAATACAAAGCGAATTTAGTTGGTATTAAGGTAGAATATGTGAACCCTGCTTATACAAGTCAAACATGTCCGAAATGTTCTGAAAAGAACAAAGCACCAGCCAGAAAATCCAAGTGCCGATGTGGATTTGAGAAACATCGTGATAGTGTTGGGGCGATGAATATTCGCACCGCAACTGTGATTAATGGTACCAGTCAATCAGCTTAAGATGCTATACGCACTGTCTTAGGAGGGGCAATGAGATGCCCTCATCTTGAAGTCTGTTCAAAACAGAAATGGACTGCGAACGTTTAGTCATTCAAGAATCCCACCCGTCAATCCGTAAGGATTAGGGCTTGCGACTTTAGTCGTGGGAGTCTCAAAGCAGTTAAGTAATACTTGCAACGAGTGGCTTAAGTAATATCTAATTTTTAATTATATAAAGTGAAACTTTAATCAGTGGGGTGTCAGCCCCCGCTGATTATTAGCACGACCCCCACCTAACTTCTTTGCTTTCGCTGAATTTTGAGGTGGGGGTCTTACTGCCCGGCAAATAGCGGGATAAAATTGAAAATGAATAAAAGAAGAGAACATGTTTATATTACATGGTCTCTTTTTATTATTCATTAATATTAAGTAATCGTGGAAAATATAGGGTGATTTGTAGTTTAATAGTAAAGAGAGTGATTAGTGTTAATTTTCTTTGTTTTTAAGAATTTAAGGATATAAATGTTTTAATAGGGGGAATAAAGTGAAATTCGTAAGCATTGAAAAAGATGAGATCTTAATTGGGAATATGGCAAAATTGTATTGTAAAGTATTTGAAAAAACAAATTTCAATGAAATGATCGAGCGAATGAATAGGCATATAGAATATACAGGTTTTAAAGGTATAGTAGCAATAAATGATGAAAATGAAGTAGTTGGCTTTACTTATGGTTATCGCTCAATGGAGGGACAGTACTATAATCAATTAATGAGAGAAGCGTTACATCTAGAGCAAGTAGACGAATGGTTACAAGATTGTTTTGAATTTGTAGAGTTAGCAGTCCACCCACAATATCAAAATGAAGGTCTTGGAACGAAATTACATAATGAATTACTAGAAGGGATTCCAAATAGAACGAGTGTTTTAACAACACAAATAAACAATGAAAAAGCACGTTCGTTATATGAAAGATTAGATTGGGTAAATGTATTAGAACCATTTCATCCAAGTAAAAATGATGTTCCATATGTAATAATGGGAAAAGCATTAAAAACAAAAGTGAATTGATAATTATGCCATTCACAAAAATGGTTGGTTTGTAATAATGAAGGGGAAAACGAAAATGACGAAAATATCTATAGAAAAAGCTACAATTTTAGATGCTGAGAAATTAACAGAAATAATGAAAAGAACATTTGATGCAGAAGCAAAACAATGGCTATATGGCCAAGATGATGTCATTGATTATAACATTCAACCGCCAGGATATTCTTCAGTTGAAATGATGGAATATTCCATTGAAGAATTGGATTCTTTCAAAGTTGTAATGGATAAAGAAATAATCGGAGGGATAATAGTTACGATTTCTGGTAAGTCGTACGGTCGAATTGATCGTATTTTTGTAGATCCTGTTTATCAAGGAAAAGGAATTGGATCACATGTTATGAAATTAATAGAAAAGGAATATCCGAACATAAAGATTTGGGATCTCGAAACATCTAGTAGACAAATTAACAATCATCACTTTTATAAAAAGATGGGTTACCAAATGATTTTTGAATCGGAAGATGAGTATTGTTACGTGAAAAGAATAAAAACAAGCTCAAACAAAGCGAGTGTAGTTACAAATAAAGATATGAAAAATAGTCAATACGAAAACTGTAATTTAGCAAATACAGAGTATTATCAAGTGAATTTAAAAAACAGTTCATTTGTTGGTAGCAATATAATGAATATGAATATGAGTAATTGTAATGTAAGTCAATCCAAGTTTAGAAATATAAATTTTAGATGGTCATCATATGCAGATTTAAATCTTTCTGGTAGTAAATTTAATTTGGTGACTTTAGGTGGAGTGCAATTTAAAAATACAAGTCTTGGAGATGAGAAGGAACCTATTGTATTCGATAAATGTGATTTGGAATGTAGCACTATAAGTAATAGTAATCTGAAAAATATTGAAATAGAAAATTGTGATATAGTCGGCATGAAACTAAATGGTATTTTGATTGAAAATTTGCTTGATTTATATAACAAGGTGAAAAGTTAACCAAATCCATATCCATATAGTCTTTAATCTTTTTGAAAATTAAGTATTATATCGAAATAATTATGTAAAAATGACATAAAGAAATCCGGGCGAGAAGGTCATTCGTGAACGTTTCTAGAATAACACACAAATATATTGTTATTTATATGGAGGAGAGAAAGATGGGAATCAACGTTAGAGCAGTAGAAATACAAGATGCTAGAGCAATTCATCGTATATGTATACAGGATAACGTTTTACCGTATATGGTTTTCTTACCTAGCATGCGTGTAGAGGCTATGGAAAATAGAATTCGAAATTTAGCACCAAATCAATTTGAATTTGTTGCAGAATATGATGGAGAAGTTGTTGGGTTTGTAGGTTTAACACAAAGTCCGGGCCGAAGATCTCATTCAGGCGATTTATTCATTGGGGTAGACAGT
The DNA here is from genome assembly GCF_000007825.1 of Bacillus cereus ATCC 14579. NCBI lineage: Bacteria > Bacillati > Bacillota > Bacilli > Caryophanales > Bacillaceae > Bacillus > Bacillus cereus. Next base: position 2,297,371 of record NC_004722.1, read on the forward strand.
GAATATCATAATAAAGGAATTGGGAGAGCACTTCTTACGAAGATGCTTGATTTGGCTGATAATTGGTTAATGTTAGAGAGAGTAGAACTAGGTGTATTAGAAACGAATCCAAAAGCAAAAGCTTTATATGAAAAATTTGGATTTGTAGAAGAGGGAGTAAAGATAGGGAATTTGAAAGCTCATGGAAAGTTTATTAATGAAATTATGATGAGTCGTTTTAGACCGAATGGTTTAATTGTACATAATGAATAGTTAAAAGCATGACAGTATACTGTCATGCTTTTTTATTAGAACTTGGCTGCAATAAAAATAATACTAAACCAATAAAAATAACGGTAATTCCTAGTCCTTGTTGTAAAGAAATGGTCTCATGTAATATAAAGTACGCTAGTATACAAGTGCCAATTGTTTCACCTAAAATACTCATTGAAATTACAGTAGCACTCATCCATTTTAATAACCAATTAAAAATGGTTTGTCCTAAAATTGTAGCAATGAAAGCTAATCCAATAAAGCACAACCAAGTTTGTGTAAAGTAATGGATGAAAGATTCTTGTTGCGTGAAAGCAAATATGCCAAGAAAGCCAGCACTACTTCCATAACTAATTACTGAATAGGGTATAAGTGACAAATCTTTACGAACGTGTTGGCTAATGAAAAAATAAGCAGTAATGATACCGGCAGCAATAAATGCTAAAATATCTCCATATAAAGCTTCTCCACTAATTTGGAAATCTTGCCAGCCAATGATGATACTACCTGAAATAGCGATGAGGCAACCAATAACCGCTCCTTTCGTAAATCTTTCCTTAAATAAAAAATAACCACCAATCATTGAGAACAAAGGTTGTAACGTTACGATAACTGTAGAGCTTGCTACAGAAGTATATTGTAATGATTCAAACCATAGTACATAATGTGCAGCTAAAAATAGCCCAGATATGAATCCGAATGTCCATTGTTTTTTCGTTAAAGTTTTTAGCTCATTTCGACTATTTTTATTAAATAGTAATAACGGTAACAGGATCAGTGTGGCAAAGAATAATCGGTAAAAAGCAATGATTGTCGCAGGAGCATCTGCCAATTTTACAAAAATTGCTGAAGTTGATAAGGCGAATACACCAAAAAATAAGATGAAATATGAAAGAATAGGTGATTTCAAAGTTTGTCCCTCCTATAGAATGTTTATTATAATAAACTTAATACGATATAATGTACAAAGGTAAGTATATAAGTCCCGGAGATAATAGGAAAGGATTATTTGCCTTTGTTTAGTATGTCAGCACAAAGACAATGAAATATGCATTATGATGGATGAAAGGAAGTTTTACTATGATACATGATAGGCTTGGACAAACAGTATTAAGTTATCGTAAGAAAAATAATATGACAATTCGTGAATTCGCTGATTATGCAGGAATTAGTACATCACTAATTAGCCAAATTGAAAGAGGACATGCTAATCCTTCTTTAAATGTTTTGGAGTTAATTGCAAAAGCATTAAATGTACCGCTGTTTACACTTTTTATTAATGATATCGATACAGATTCGCTCATTTCTAAGAAAAAAGATCGAAAAAAAGTATATCGGGAAAACAATGATCACATTGTATATGATGTATTAACACCTGATTTTATGAAAGCACGTATTGAAATGTTAATGATGGATTTAAATAAACGAGCAAACACAACAGAAAGCCATTATTCCCATGAAGATAAGGAAGAGATTGCTGTTATTATGAAAGGGGAAGTGTATGTGGAATTGGAGGGAAAAGAATATTATTTAGAAGAAGGCGATGTTGTACGTATTCCACCGAATGTGAAGCATCGATTTTTGAATAAAAGTGATGAATCGAATCACATTTTATTTGTACTGACACCATCTTTAGGATGAAAATATAGTGATTTTTAATAGGGGAGAAAGAAAATGGAAAAAAGTATTTTGAAAGGCGGTCTTTCAATTATTTCTCAATGTAAAAAAGAAACAAATGATATTTGGCATGCACATTTTGGAGCAGCTGCAATTGCTAGTTATTTTTTTATGAAAGATAATAATATTGATGAAGAAACAGCTCGTAATATGTATTCGCAAACAAGGATGATGCTGAACAAGAAAAAAATTGGTGAGATGATTGATGATAAAAAAGAAATAGATTTTAAAATTGCGGAAAATATGATTATAAAATCTTTAGAACAAACGATTGATGAGCTTCATTGGGTGGGGCATAACGTCATTTATGCGTCATTAAGTTTATTAGCTATGAAAGAGCTACAAAAATGGGGTGATAATCAAGCAATTGAAGGGATTACTACTCTTATTTTATCATTTCGAAAAACAATTCCAGGTAGATCGTGGATTGGTTATACGACGAAAGAAGTAAAACAATTAAGTTTTGAAGAGGAGATACAAAGTGAATTGAGTAATCCAACACAAGTATCTCAGTTCATTTTAAATGAGTTATCGAAATTTAATAGTATTTATCGAGCGGAATCACATCATGATTTAATTGGGCATTTGCTTACATACTCCCACGCAATTAATATAATGTACGATTTAGGACATATAGATATATTTCAACGAGGGATACGTCCGCTGTTAAAACTAGTATACGTACTAAGAGCTAGCCAAAAGCTCAAGCTGAATACGGAAATAACTTTACACTCACCTATAGATCGATTACCTTTAATTCAATCTAAACGTGCAAATATTTTACCAACTGAAAATATATTTTGGATAAAAGACTATAGTGAATTCGATTGGGATTTTGGTCATGTATTTAAATTCTCATATAGTTATTTTAATCATATACAGAGAGCTCCAAATTATAAAGATATCACATTAGAAAAATTCCGTTATGTTATTCATTCTTAATGAACGCTAATGATCTGTAAAAGGATGTTTAATCTAGTTTCTTTTTTTGTTAGTAGTATATTATTTTTTCAAATATGTAAGATTTTACATGCGTATTTTACTTTTACTAATTATGTAAGTAGGCTATACTGAAATACATACATTTTATTTTTGGAGAGATGTAAAACGACATGGAACTAGCGAAATTGGAAAAAGTAATTGAAATAAAAAAAGAAGAACTTTTATATTTAGTATCGGATTATGGAATTCAACATGAAAAAGTATTGGCATTGAGTCAAGAACTAGACAAATTAATCAATTACTTTATGTTTTTAAAATAAAGAGAACTATGACGGGGTTTGTAAATGTTATAGTTCTTTTTTATTAGGTAATTTGAAAATATATTAAAATATATTGTCTAATTTCTTACAGAATGCGCAACTTGCTAGTCGAATATAAGGACTTTTGGTTATAATAAAAAGGAATTATTAATTGTATCGGTTAGGAGCGCAGCACATATGAAAACAGTTGTTGTTATCGGTGGAGGTATAACGGGACTTTCTACTATGTTTTATTTAGAAAAATTAAAAAAGGATTATAATATCGATTTAAATTTAATTCTTATTGAGAAAGAAGAGTATTTAGGTGGTAAAATCCATAGTGTGGAAGAAAAGGATTTCATTATGGAGTCAGGGGCGGATTCAATCGTTGCTCGTAATGAACACGTTATGCCACTTGTAAAAGATTTAAATTTAGAAGATGAAATGGTATATAATGAAACAGGTATTTCTTACATATATTCTGAAAACATGTTACATCCGATTCCTTCTGATACTATATTTGGGATACCGATGAGCGTCCAGTCGTTGTTTAGCAGTACGCTAGTCTCAACGAAGGGGAAAATCGTAGCTTTAAAAGATTTCATAACGAAAAATAAAGAGTTTACGAAAGATACATCACTTGCTTTATTTTTAGAAAGCTTTTTAGGGAAAGAGTTAGTGGAAAGACAAATTGCTCCTGTGCTTTCAGGCGTATATTCTGGTAAATTGAATGAGCTTACAATGGCATCTACATTACCGTATTTACTGGATTATAAAAATAAGTATGGAAGTATTATTAAAGGTTTTGAAGAGAATAAAAAACAATTTCAATCAGCAGGAAATAAAAAATTCGTATCATTTAAAGGTGGACTATCTACGATAATTAATCGCTTAGAAGAAGTGCTGACTGAAACTGTCGTAAAAAAAGGTGTTATAACGACGGCTGTAAGTAAACAAGAAGATCGATATGAGATTTCTTTTGCAAATCATGAAACAATACAAGCTGATTATGTTGTTTTAGCAGCTCCACATGATATTGCACAAACTTTATTACAGTCTAATGAGTTAAATGAGCAGTTTAATACATTTAAAAACTCATCTCTTATAAGTATTTATTTAGGATTTGACATACTAGATGAACAACTACCAGCTGATGGTACGGGGTTTATTGTAACGGAAAACAGTGATTTACATTGTGATGCTTGTACATGGACAAGTCGAAAGTGGAAACATACATCGGGTAAACAAAAATTATTAGTTAGAATGTTTTATAAGAGTACCAATCCGGTATATGAAACAATCAAGAATTACAGTGAAGAAGAATTAGTACGAGTCGCTTTATATGATATTGAAAAGAGTCTCGGAATTAAAGGTGAACCAGAAGTAGTTGAAGTTACAAATTGGAAAGATTTAATGCCGAAATATCATTTAGAACATAATCAAGCGGTTCAAGCATTACAAGAAAAAATGACGAATCTTTATCCAAATGTATATTTAGCTGGTGCCTCATATTATGGTGTTGGAATTGGTGCGTGTATTGGAAATGGAAAGAATATAGCCAATGAAATAATGGATACATTAAATAAATAATACTGTAGAATAAATAAAAACTGTCCCTTCAGCAAAATGGAGGAACAGTTTTTATTTATTTTATTTGAATGGAAATTGTATTGTTTTTTGCATTGTTTTCTTTTATTGTTAATATTATTTCTCCAGACTCTTTAAATGAATACGGTGATAGTTGATAAATATCTTTTATATCAAGTTTTTCTTGTAATTTATTTACCGGTATTGATACGATATTTGGCTTCCATGTTTCTTGTTTTCCTGAAGGATATTCTATAAGTATTACCGGATTTTTTAACTTTATTGTTTTCCAAGAGACGAAATATAGTTGTACTTCTGTATCTTTTTTTAATAATTCTTCGGAGAAATAACCGAATTCGCCTACATTACCGAAAACAGTATAGTTTTGATTTTTTAATTTAATATCTAAATAACTAGGTTGATATGTTACTGCATGATAAGTTCCATATGAAAGTGAGAGTATGGCAGCGATTAAAATACCGATTGAAAATGTCTTAAAGCTATTGCCTTTAAAGCTAGTCATCATGAATGAGTTTGGTGTGAATTTTTTTGCGAATAAAAAAATAAGTAATATGAGTAAGAGGGATAAGCCGATGAATATATACATAGATTTTTACACCTCCATAGCGTAAAATGGATTAACTATATTTTACCATAAATGTATGGGTTAGGGTGGTTGTTTAGAAGGGAAAAATGAAGGAACAAATTCTTTACAGTTCTTGATAATTTAAAATTTGATTTATGAAAATTATAGCGTCATGTTTGAGTCGCAATCAGAAGGTATCCAATTCGTGTATATAGAATAAAGAGGGAATGCGCCATTAGAAATGTTTGACTTATGGAACAATAAGGACTTTACTAATTATACATATTTTTTCTGATATAATGAATGAGTAGAGAGAAAGGAGTGATCCTATGGCATTTCCTATATTAGAAACAGAACGCTTACGTTTAGTTGAAATAGAACAATCTTATTGTCAAAAAATATATGAAATCTTTTCATTGGATGAAGTGACGTGTTATTACGGTATGAATTCTTTTACGGAGTTTGGACAAGCTTCACGTATGATCGAATCTTTTTCAAAAAATTACTTTGAGAAAAAGGCAATACGATGGGGAATTGTGTTAAAAGAAACGAACGTTTTAATAGGAACAATTGGACTAAACAATTTACAATTATGGAGTAAACGATCTGAGATTGGATATGATCTGCATCCTCGTTATTGGGGAAATGGTTACGCTTCGGAAGCAGCTCGAGAAATTATTGATTATGGATTTAAAGATTTAGGTTTGTTTAGAATTGGAGCTATTACATATCCTGAAAATGATACTTCTTGTAGAATGTTATCTAAAATTGGCTTCCAAAAGGAAGGTCTATTGCGTGGATATATTCATCAAGGAAATAAGCAACACGATGCATTATTGTATTCTATAGTACGAACTGATATTGAGGACATAAATTTATAATAAAAAAAACCTCTTAATTAAAAGAGGTTTTTTTTATTATAAATTAACCTAATTTAGGTAATAAACGTTCTCCGCTTTTCATGCTACTTTTACATAAAGGGCATTTAGGCTCTTCTTCAAATGAAAAGTTCTTTCTCATCCATCCTAAACAATCCTCTGATTCACATTCCCAAACAGGGGTTTGTTCTGGTGGTACTTCTGCTACATCGTTCTTTCGATTGCGATACATGTAACCACTCCTTTTATGTAAAAAATTTTAGTTATATATTAAAAAGGTTGTTAACCTTGCTGGTAACAACCTTTTTATTGTTTGAATTATAGCTTTACAACGTTTTTAGCTTGAGGTCCGCGGTTACCTTCTTCAACTTCGAAACTAACTTCTTGACCTTCGTCAAGAGACTTGAAGCCGTCGCCAGTGATAGCTGAGAAGTGAACGAATACATCGTTACCGTCTGCAACTTCGATGAAACCGAAACCTTTTTCGCTGTTAAACCATTTTACTTTACCTGTTAATGTCATGGTAATGCCTCCTAAAAGTAGAAAAATTACAATATGATCGGCCTTATTTGAATGAAAATAAAAGTTCACATATTATCAAAAACCCATAAGGAATACAAAATGTCCCTGATTGATACTTGATAATATGCAAAGAAAATATAGTGTTAAATTGACCTTAATTACTATCTTACAACAAATGGTTGGAAATAGCAAGTGCTGGTAATACCACTGAGTAATCTGGGTGATAATAGTAAAGGCACAAAGGCACCTCTTTTATTTATATATTATTCCTAATTTGGATTTATGCAAAATCATGTAAGAAAAACTTAGAGTAAATATTAATATTGCATTTTTTATGGTAAAATATGGTTGTTAACTGTTAGTAGTTAAATATTATAAAAGGAGAAAAGAAAGTGAAAAATAATTCATTTATAATAATTGAAGCAGCAAAAGCAGGGAGAAAAAAGGTGCATCCAGTCTTTGCTGTAATATTAGCCATTATATTTTTGACTTTAGGCGAACTTTTTATGTTATTTATGTTATTTTTACCAAAAGCTGAAACGATATTCATGAAAGGTATTTATGACAATGTTAGAATGGTGTTAACGTTTGGCGGAGCTATATTTATTTTATTTATATGGGTTCGTTTTGTAGAAAAAAGACCTTTTTCATCCATTGGCTTTTGGAAAGAGAAATGGATGAGAAAGTATTTAAAAGGTGCGTTAATAGGGTTTGTATTTATTTCAACGCCAGTTATTCTACTATTATTATTGGGGAGTGTGAAATTGCAAGTACAACATATTACCTCAACAGTAATAGTAGGAATAGTAGGATCTCTAGTTGCATTTTTAATACAAGGGGCAACGGAAGAAATTATTGTACGAGGTTGGTTATTCCCGGTTCTTTCTGTTAGAAGTCGTATATGGGTTGGGATTGTTGTGACGTCTTTCTTATTTGGTTTTCTTCATTTACTTAATCCAGGTATTACAATTCTTTCAATATCGAATATAATATTAGTTGGTGTATTTGCAGCTTTTTACGTTTTAAAAGACAGTAGTCTGTGGGGGATTTGCGCATGGCATTCCATTTGGAATTGGGCACAATATAACGTCTACGGTTTTGCAGTTAGCGGGATGACCATATATTCAACTCCGCTATTTAAACCTGCAACAAATGGCCCTGAATTCCTTCATGGAGGCTCGTTCGGAATTGAAGGTAGTATCATTACAACAATCATGCTCACTATCGCTTCAATTGTTTTATGGAGAAAGTTATGGGGAAGAAAAGCGAAACAACGAAATTTTAGTTAATGAAAGAGGGGGAAACTATGGGGATAATAGCATTTGAGGGAGCAAGCGCTGTTGGTAAAAGTACCACGTGCCGTGAATTAGAAAAGAATTATGGTGCTTATATAATACCTGAAGTGAATTCTTTATTTGAAAGGCCAAAAAATGAACATAGAACATGGTATTTTGAAAAACAAGTTGAGCGCTGGAATATAGCTGTTCAGAAGTCAGAGCAATATGAATTAGTAATATTCGATGGGGATATATATCAACCACTTAGTTATAATTGGTGCTTTCATTTTGATATATTTAATCAGCCATTATCTTTAATAGAAAATTTTTATAAAGAAAAGATGATAAATAGGGAAATTGGTTTTCCGGATCAATATTTTTATTTATATACGAACGATGAAGAACTTAGAAAGCGGAAAGTATCTGATGAGACGAAAAGAAGAAGAAACTTTGAAAAACATTTACATATATCAAAATCGTTTCAGCGTTATTATGAAAATTTAAATACTGTTACAGATGGGTATTGTAAATTAATTGAGGCGAAAAGTGTAAGAAATAATGAATTAGAAATAGTGAGAAACTCAAAAAATTTGAATGTGTGTGAAGAAAGACGTTTTGATGTTTCGAGGTTAGATGCTATTACGAAGTGGTTAAAAGAAAATCATGCATAAAGTAAAAACAACGAGTGTTGTAGAACGCGCTCGTTGTTTTTTTGTTTCTTTATAAATATAAAGGAAAAATTTGTAGAATATTTTCATTATTTAACAGAATAATCTTTCAATTTTAAAGAAAAAGAAATACAATATGAGGAAGTATATATAAATAATATGATAGGGGATGCGATGCGATATTTTGAATGAAGTAACAGTTTTTATATAAGAAATAATTAGGTAGTCAGAACAGAGATATTTGGGAGGAAACAAGCGAGATGAAAACATTTTTGAAAATAATAGGTGTTATAGCTGGTATGGCGGTAATCGGAGTAGGTTTAACATATGGTATGCTGCATTATTTAAATAATAGTAAACCAGCTGCGAAAAAGGCATCACCAGCTGCTCCAGCAGTAGAAGTATTAGCTGATAGTAACGTAAAAGCAGAAGATGCAAAGCTTTTAGAAAATGGCAATTATTCATTGCCAAATAGTGGTTTTAATAAAAATTTTAAATGGACAGATGAGAACATACAGACAGCATTACATGAAATGGCACATCAAAAAGCGAAAGCTGATCAAAAGTGGGGCTATATTTTTATTACACAAGAGCGGATTGAAAGCTTAATTGATATTGTAAAGAGTAATGATCTTGTGCAGGGAAGTACATATGTAGAAATTTTAGAACGATGGAAACAAGGGAAATATGAAAAGGTTGATGGGGATCACAATAAGATTTGGAAATTACAAAGTGGGAATTTAGGAGAAGGAAAAGGAGTAATGTCGGAAGCTGAGCAAAAAGAATTAATTAATCAATTGTTTATGAACAAAGGTACATATTCAGGTAGTAAATTAATTGCAGGTGGCGGACAGACTAATAAATAATATACTAATTAATGTAAGAGAGTAATTGCTTATTAGGCAATTACTCTTTTTATATGTACTTCTTAATATCTTAATCTGGTTCAAGTAAGGAAAGAAACGACTGTAACACCGGGGAAATCCATCTGGATTTATGATAGATTACATGACTTTGAATAACGGATGGAGTTTCGATAGGCTGAAAACATAGTTGTTCTTTTTGACAACTTTCCTGTACAACGATATAAGGAAGAATTGAAATGCCTAACTCACACATGACGGATTGTTTAATGACTTCAACATTGGAAGTTTCAAATGTTTTAGCTGGAATATTTCCGCTTTGACGTAAAAAACGATCTACCATTGTCCTATAGCCGCAACTTTGTTCTGTAAAAATGAACTGAGTTTCCTGTAATAACTGGAATGGATTTGTATGTGCAGCGGAATAAGCTGGTAAAATCCATCCAAATGTTTCATTACTAAAAGTACGCGTAATAAAATCATTATGTTCTATACTTTCTCCAATTATGAAGACAACGTCTGTTTCTCCTTCACGTAATTTTTGTAATGCTTGTTCATTTGTGTTTGTTTCAAGTACGATATTTACTTTCGGATTTTTCTGTTTGTAAGTACGTAATAATTGTGGTAATCGGTATACCGCTAATGATTCATTAGATGTAATACTTAATGTACCTTCTAAATAATCTGTATTTTGGGGGATTTCTTGCGCTTTTTCATATATTGAAAGTAATTCTAATGCGTAAGGATGAAATTGATGACCTGCTTTTGTAAGTAGCACTTTTTTCCCTAACCGATCGAAAAGAGGAATATGTAAATCGTTCTCTAAAGCTTTCATATGTGCTGTAACAGTAGATTGCGCATAACCTAGCGCGTGCGCAGCTTTAGAAAAATTACCATACTTCACAATGGCGCAAAATGTTTTAACATGTCTCATTTCCATAAGCGATCCCTCTTTTATTATCATGATTTGTGAATGATTATATCATGTATTTTAATTTTCCAAATGATTAAATTTTGTATAAAATGAAATTGTAGAAATATTCATTCAGGTGATATTGGAGGAGAACAGATGATCAAAAAGGGCTATCATGTAGCTGTTGTTGGGGCTACAGGTGCGGTAGGGCAAAAAATTATTGAACTGTTAGAGAATGAAATGAAGTTTAATGTAGTTGAAGTTACATTGCTTTCGTCAAAACGATCCGCTGGTAAGAAAGTAAGATTCAAAGGACGAGAGATAATTATACAAGAGGCAAAAACAACTAGCTTTGAAGGTGTAGATATTGCCTTTTTTAGCGCTGGGGGAGAAGTATCTAGACAATTTGTAACTCATGCAGTTTCTAGTGGTGCGATTGTAATTGATAACACAAGTGAGTACCGAATGGCACAAGGTGTACCGCTCGTTGTTCCGGAAGTGAATGCGCACACTTTAAAACAGCATAAAGGTATCATTGCAGTTCCAAATTGTTCAGCATTACAGATGGTAACAGCACTTCAGCCGATTCGAAAATCATTTGGTTTAGAAAGAATTATCGTTTCAACATATCAAGCTGTATCGGGTTCTGGCATTCATGCGATTCATGAATTACGAGAGCAGGCTAAGTCTATACTTGCAGGTGAAGAAGTGAAGAGTGATATATTACCGGTGAAAAAAGATAAAAAACATTATCCAATAGCATTTAATGTACTGCCTCAAGTAGATATATTTACAGACAATGATTTTACTTTTGAAGAAGTCAAAATGATTCAAGAAACGAAGAAAATATTAGAAGATGAAAACCTGAAAATGGCAGCTACTTGTGTACGTGTTCCAGTTGTATCGGGGCATTCAGAATCGGTTTATATAGAACTGGAAAAAGAAGCAAGCGTTGCGGAAATCAAGGGAATACTAATGGATGCACCAGGTGTTATTTTGCAGGATAACCCTAGTGAACAGCTGTATCCAATGCCATTATATGCAGAAGGGAAAATAGATACATTTGTCGGAAGAATACGTAAAGATCCTGATACGCCAAACGGATTCCACCTCTGGATTGTTTCCGATAACCTATTAAAAGGTGCGGCTTGGAATTCAGTTCAAATCGCAGAGACTTTAGTGGAAAAGGGGATACTTTAATATAGTTTAAAAAACTGGGGAATCGTTAATGATTCCCCAGTTTGTATTTCATAATTGTTTTCTTTATTTCGGCCAACTTTAATTAAAATTAGTCGTTATTGAATTTTTATAAATATCTACTTTATGTGCAGTGAAGCGTAAGGTTTTGGATTCTGCATGAATTGTAAGATTAATAATAATCGATAACGGCATTTCGACCGTTTTCACAATATCTTCTATAGCAATATACTCATTTTTTGCTTCCTTATAATAAACAACAGAACGAATTACGGCCTCGTCACCTTCAATATCAATTTCACACATCATAGGGAATTTTTCACCATTATGTAAGAATAATTCGCCTAGTACGATTGAACCGTTTAATTCTTCTGTAAAATTAGTAGTTGCCGCTGGTTTTACCCATGTTTCGTCATGTTCTTCGTTTTCCTCTTCATCTATTGCCCATTCCCAAATGGGGTTTTGTTTTAGGTCCTCAATAGTTAATTTATCAATTGGTTTGCAACTACTCATACATAAATTCTCCTTTTATTTTGATAAATAAGTTTTTTGATTTCATGAATTAGATGATTGCTTATAAGTGGGTTTAACAAAGTATTTTGCTCATTTGATATCCAAACTACTTTATTTTGAAATAAAGCTATTACAGCAATATTAACAAAACTTTAATTGTCTAGTAAATAATTATTAGTGGAGATATTAAAATGGGATGGTGTTAAAGAAAGATAGTAAAAAACATCAAGGATGAATGAAATCCATTTGTTACGATATGGATATATCCAATGTGAGGGGGAGTTTGATGTATCAAGTAAAGGGGTATTTTTCATCATTAAAAGGAAGTTATTATGAGATTGGAAAGCAACAAGGGGAATTCGTGAAACAAAATCCGTATCTCATCCCGCAATTTATACACGAAGAAAATGTAATATCTAATAACCATTGGACAGAATCGAGAAATATACTAAACAAACATTGTCCAGGCATAAATGAAGAAATTGAGGGGTTTTGTGAAGTGTTAAAAATTCCTTCAAAAAATATGATGTATTACTATCAAACACTATTGAAAGCAGGTTGTAGTCATTGTGCAGTATTACCTAAAAAGACCGATTTAGAGCACACATATGTATTAAGGAATTATGATTTGTCACCAGTAATAGATGATATGCGTTTTTGTTCAACTCATGTTGAAGGTGCGTATGCACATAGTGGCTTTTCTACTCAATATTTTGGCCGAACGGAAGGGATAAACGAGCATGGATTAGCTGTTACATTTTCAGCATGTGGTCAACCAGTAGGAAATATTGCAGGTTTAAGAAAGCCAATGGTGAGTGGTTTACAATGTTTTGCGGTAATTCGATTGTTGTTGGAGAAATGTAAAAATGTGCAGGAAGCTAAGTTACTAATAGAAGAAATCCCAATTGCTAGTAATATTAATTTAATAATAGCTGATCCTTTAAATGCAGCATATATTGAAATATTTGACGGTCATAAATCCACAATAACGATTGATGGTGAAAAACAAGCTTTTATTGTATCAACAAACCATGCAGTTAGTTCATCAATTCAGAAATTAAATAATAGGAAATTAGAACAATCAACAAAGAGATATCACCTTTTACATGAGCATTTAAATAGATGTGAACAAGTAAGCATAGAGTCTTTAAAAAAGTTAGTAGAAGAAGAATATCCTGCTGGACTTACTGTGCATAACTATGAAGAATGGTTTGGAACTTTACATTCTGTATTATTCGATTTACATGATCGTACAATGAAGATTTGTTTCGGATCACCACTTTTAAACGACTGGTATTCATTGAAAGTTGGAGGAAGTATGCCGTTTTCTGAGGTGAACGTGAACTTTAAAAATAAAACTTATACTGACTTTTGGAAGGAAGATAAGAATGAATTGATACCTAAAAGATAAATGGGATAAGATGGTGATGTAAAGAGTGCATTTATACTGGAGGGATTATCAATACTAAAAGTTACGTTACCATTTGTTCTTATCTTTTTTCTTGTCATTGCGATGTATATTGCTTATCAAAAGAGAAAAAAGTCTGGGATAAAAGGATTGAAAAGTGCGGTAACTTCTATTTGTTTCTTTTCACTTGCAATCTTAAATATGTTTGCATATTGGTTTCATTTTGGCGGTGCTTTTACTTTGTTATTTTCAATTGTATTATTGCTAGTTGGTGCATATTTTACTAAATATATTCCAATATCTAAAAAGGTACATTAAAGTTTATAAGAGTTAAATATAATGTTTACTTTGTTTTGAAAAGAGATTATTCTACTAAATTGTTGTGAAACGGTTTCATAGGATAATCTCTTTTGTTTAGTTTTGGAAAGAACGTACTGTGATTTTTAGTTGCTCAATAAATTCTCGAGTTGCAGCACACATATATTTATCTTTTCTATAAATTAGCCCTATTTCAATTATTGGAGTAGGGTTTTCTATTTTAATAGCTTGAATGTTTTTATTTTGTAAAAAGTCTATATATGGTTTGGGTAACACTGTAATTCCCATTCCTTTGGAAACCATTTGGATTAAAGATTCCATCGTACTAATTTCTAAAATTGGCCTTGGTTTAAAGTTTAACTTTTGACAATGAGATGTAATTAGTTCGGTTAAAAAGAAATTTTTAGGTAAAAGAATTAAAGGGTAGTTCTGTAATTCAGCAATAGATACATGATTACGTTCAGCTAATCGATGACCAGTGGGCACGACCAATGTAAGATGGCTTTTGTATAGAGGGATGGAGATAATCTCTTTATCTTGCACCGGGAGAAATGTAATTCCAATATCTAGTTCGTTTTGTAATAATTTTTCACGAATATCTCCTGTACGAAGCCCTAATACAGAAAGCTCTATATTAGGATATAAATTATTAAAATTTAAAATAGCTGGTGGTAGTAAATAATTTACGACGGTTAACAAAGCCCCTATTGTTAAGGAACCTTGCTGTAATCCGTTTAGGTCTTGAATAGCTGAACGAGCTTGTTCGACTTCATGAAAAATGGTTTTACTATGTGATAATAAAACCTTCCCTGCTTCAGTTAAAGATATTTTTTTACCAATTCGATCGAAAAGTGGCATTCCTACTTCATGCTCTAATGCACGTATTTGTTGACTTAGTGAAGGCTGTGAAATATTTAATTTCTCAGCTGCTTTTGTGAAATGTAATTCTTTTGAAACAGCTAAAAAGTATTCAAGTTGTCGTAATTCGATTGGAATCACCTCAAGTATAATAATAGATTATACCTATCATTATTATATAAATAATTGAATTGAACAATGATTTTAGAGGTTTTATAATCATCTTTATATAACAGAGAGGTTTGTAAAAATTAATCGAGAGAAAATACATGTAACACCTTTAAAGGAGGAAATAGAATGGCTAATGAATATCAATTATTATCTTTAAATATAGGATTACCAAAAGAGGTTACATACGGCGGAAAAGTAATTCATACAGGCATAAATAAGAAACAAGTAAAGGAACCGGTATATTTATCCTTTGTAAAATTTAATGGGGATGGACAAGCTGACTTAGTTCATCATGGAGGAGTAGATAAAGCAGTTTGTGTTTATACTGGTGATCACTATCCATATTGGGAAAAAGAATTGAATCAAGATTTTGTATATGGGGCTTTCGGAGAAAATATAACAGTTAGTGGTATGCGCGAAGAGGATGTTTGTATTGGTGATACGTTTGAGCTAGGACAGGCAATCGTACAGGTAACACAACCAAGGCAACCTTGTTT
This sequence comes from Bacillus cereus ATCC 14579, assembly GCF_000007825.1. Lineage (NCBI taxonomy): Bacteria > Bacillati > Bacillota > Bacilli > Caryophanales > Bacillaceae > Bacillus > Bacillus cereus. The sequence goes on from NC_004722.1 coordinate 2,312,797, forward strand.
TAAATTAGCAAAAAAATATAATATTCCAAAGTTACCACTATATTTTCAAGAAACAGGATATACAGGATTTTATTTTCGTGTATTAAAAGAAGGATGGGTATCATCAGTCGATACCTTAAAAAAACTACAGTCTGATCCAAAAGGTGTTTCAGTAGCGTTTGCTAATCGTATCATGCATAAGGAAAAACAAAATATTGAAGGGGTAAAAAGGATATTAGAAGTAAATGCACTTTCATGTAGTTGGAGAAAGTCTTTTGAAAAGCGTATAAGTGGAGAAGAAATTAATACGAAGGAAAGACTTGAAGGAATAAAAGACTAAAAATATTTTATTATAAATAGTGTATTTCTATTAGTAAAAGCTAATTAGAAAGCGCTATTTTTGTATAATAAACTAATTAATATCCAAAAATCTTAATATCGTTTTATTCGACTTATTTTCAAATAGTCAAAACATAAAATTAATTAGACTTTTTTTTTATGTTTTGTGATAGTATATTGATTGGTAAGACCTCTATTTTTAAGAGTAGGTCATATAAGTATATCTAATTTAATGGAATTTAACATTTGGAGGTACAACATGGGGAATGTTGAAAAATTGGCAAGTCTTCTAATAGAAGAACCGAAAAGAGAGCAGTTATTTCCTTTATTTGAAGAAGTGTTTGGAATTACAACTCAACCATTGAATGATTTTTCGGATAAAGGATATTGGGGTGATACATATAAAGCTTTATCATTTTTACAAGAAGATAAAGTGATTGCAAATGTTGCGGCATTTTCACTCCCATTATTAATTAATGGTGAAAAAATAAATGCAGCGGGTATTCAATCAGTAATGACACACCCTAATTTTCGTAGACAAGGGTTAATGACACAATTAATGGGTAAAATGATAGAAGAAATCGATAAGAAATGTGAATGTGCATTATTGTTTACGGAAAACCCTGAACTATATACAGCATTTGGATTTAAAGTTGTGCAGGAATATTTGATGACTATACCATATGATAAAAATATTAATAATAACGATTCACTACTTAAAAAGTTAGATTACTATAATATAGAGAATAGACAGTTAATACATGAAACTATTGATAGTAGCCAAAGACTTTCAAATAGTTTTTCAACTTTAAACTTCCATCCTTCATTTTATTTGAATATGTATGATTCGGAATGGAATGAGAAATTGTATTATTCAGAGAAACTAGATGCTCTAATCGTTTATGAAGTAGAAAATGAAAAGTTGAAATTATTTGGAGTATTTGCGCCAGTACTTCCGGTTTTAGATGAATTATGTGGAGAAATCAATGAAAGGTTTACGGAAATCGAATTTTATTTTTCTCCGGATCAATTAGGGGTTGAGGAAGTACAGTTTACAGAAGTACAGTCTAGCAAGTATTTAATGGTTCGAAGTGATAAAGAGTTAGATTTTAAAGGTTATAAATTCCCAGTATTAGCGGAGTTTTAAATGTCTATATAAATGCTTTATTATGGAGGAGCTATGAATATATCGTATATACCAGAACATATTGAGCAACTCACTATAATGAATGTACCTGAATACTATAAAATTAATGATAATCATGCGTTTATTGTCCGTTCGAAAGCAGAAACTGATTTTTGGCTTAAAACACATTATGGTTTTGAAGTAATGAATGGTCATGTATTTTATAATGAGATGATGACAGACTTTCAAGCTGAAGTTCAGTTACGTATGAATCCAAATTCAAAATTCGATCAAGCAGGTCTTTTTGTTATGATTTCGGAGAACTGTTGGCTAAAAACATCTTTAGAATATATCCCCGAAGGGCCATCTCACTTAGGTGCTGTCGTAACGAATAATGGATATTCTGATTGGTCAACGCAAGATTATCCAACTGAAGCAGCTAAGCAACAACTTCGTTTTCGAATTATTCGAAAACGCGGTGATTATACAATATATGTGAAAAAGAGACATCAATGGGAACAAATAAGAATCGCTCATTTAATGGAGGATATAGGAAATGAGCCTATTAAAATAGGTTTTTACACGTGTAGTCCTTCTAAAAATAAGGGATTTGAGACTGAGTTTTTACATTTTACAATTGAAGAATTATAGATGAAAAACCGTATTCTTTTCATTAAGAATGCGGTTTTTGTATTTACATAATATAAAGCATATGTATTGACCAGAAAGTCATTAATACTTATCATTTAATAATGTTAAATATTAATTTACATAATATAATAGAAGTAATGAAGAAATTACAAAAAATATCGCTTAAATAAGGAGGGATATGAATTATTCAGTGGTAATTTCATGGGAAAAGGAGACTATGTATGAAATCATTTCGTAAGTTATTACAGTATTTAAAACCATACATGTTCTTCGCTATTATTGGACCGCTATTTATGGTACTTGAGGTTGCGATGGACTTAATTCAACCGACTATTATGCAACATATCATTGATGTTGGGATTGCAAATCGGGATTTAAATTATGTAATAAAAATGGGGCTTCTTATGATAGGAGCAGCAGCACTCGGTTTAGTTGGAGGGCTTGGGTGTATGATGTATTCTACAAAAGCAGCTGTTAATTTCGCTACAGACATACGAAAAGATGTGTTTGCGAAAATAGAAACATTTTCTAGTAATAATCGTGATTCATTTGGAACAGGTAAATTATTAACGATCGTGACGAATGATATCACTTCCATTCAATCAGCAATGACGATGACATTACGTGTTCTCGTTCGTGGTCCGCTGTTATTTATCGGAAGTATAATTATTGTTTTTGTAACAGCAAGAGAGTTATTTCCAATATTACTTGTAGTTGTTCCGATTTTATTACTTGCGATTATTTTAATTGCAAGTAAAGCAAGTGGTACATTTAAAAAGGTGCAAGAGGCATTGGACAAAGTGAATACAAAGTTACAAGAAAATTTATCTGGTGTACGTGTTATAAAAGCGTATGTAAGACAAAAATATGAAATCGCTCAATTTGGAAGTGTAAATACAAATTTAACGAAGATAAATATTCGAGCTGTGCAGCTTATTTCTTTAATGATGCCAATCATTATGCTAGTTGTAAGTGGCGGGATTGTCGCAACATTATGGATTGGTGGAGAAAAAGTATTCAATGGAACGCTTCAAGTAGGAGCGATTTTGGCATTTATTAATTACTTGAATATCATTTTAATGTCACTTATGTCGATTAGCATGGTATTTATTCAAATTGCGAGAGCTTTTCCATCTGCGGATCGTGTACAGCAAGTGTTAAATACCGAGGTTGATATAATAAGCGAAGCGAATGCAATCGAACTTGAGAAAATCGAGGGGAATATCGAATTTAAAAATGTTAGTTATAGCTATACGAAAAATAATGAATACGTTTTAAAAGATATTTCGTTTAACATACAAAAAGGTGAAAAAGTAGGGATTATTGGATCAACTGGAAGTGGTAAATCTACCTTAGCGAAACTGTTACCACGTCTATATGATGTGGATCAAGGTGAAATATGTATAGATGGAATAGATGTTAAAACATATGATTTGCAAAAACTCCGTGCTTCAATAGGGTTTGTACCTCAGAAGGCTTTGTTGTTCTCAGGTAGTATAGAAGAGAATTTACGTTATGGTAAAGAAAATGCAACACATGATGAGCTGGAAGTAGCAGCTGCATCAGCTTGTGCGACTGAGTTTATCAATAAGCTGGAAGAATCTTATCAATATAATTTAACACAAGGTGCGACAAATCTATCAGGTGGACACAAACAACGTGTATCAATTGCAAGGGCACTTGTGAGAAAACCACCGATTCTCATATTAGATGATTCTACATCAGCAGTTGATGCAAAATCAGAGGCTACTATTCAAACAGCTTTAAAAACAAAATATAAAGGCACAACGACTTTATTAATCGCGTCCAAAATTTCTTCCATAATGGATGCGGATAAAATACTTGTATTAGATAATGGTGAATTAGTTGGCAATGGTACACATGAACAATTGTTAGAACGAAGTGAGGTTTATCAGGAAATTTATCTTTCCCAAGGTGGTAATTTGCATAAAGAAGGTGGGGAAGAACATGCGTAATTTTCAAGGGCAATTTGCTAATAAAGGTGGACGAAACAAACCAAAGATGGGGAAAGCTAAAAATGCTCAAGGAACTGTAATGCGGATATGGAACTATATGGGCTACCAAAAAGCTGCTCTTATGTTTGTTATATTTCTAGTCGTTGTTACTACTTTACTTGGATTATTAGGTCCCTATTTTATGGGGGTCATTATTGATCAATATATTGTACCGAAAGATTTAAGTGGTACAGCAAGAATGTGTATGTTACTTATCGCAATTTACGGTGTAACTGTACTTTTAACATGGTTACAAACATTTGTCATGATTAACGTTGCATTAAAAACAATTCAAAAAATACGACAAGATATTTTTGAGAAAATCCAAACGCTTTCTTTACGGTTCTTTGATGTGCGTTCCCAAGGTGATTTAATGAGCCGTGTGACAAATGATATAGATAATTTGAATCAAGCTTTGACACAAAGTGTTGTACAAATTATTTCATCAGCGTTAACTTTTATAGGTGTAACGATTGCGATGTTCGCTTTAAATTGGATTTTAGCAATTGTAACTTTAATTACAGTACCTATTATGTTTTACGTTACAAAAAAACTAGTTGCATATAGTGGTAAAAACTTTGCGAAGCGTCAAAAAGATTTAGGTGAATTAAATGGATTTATTGAGGAAGCAATTACAGGTGCGGATGTTACAACGTTGTACGGAAAAGAAAAAGAAACTGTACAAAATTTCAATAAAATTAATGAACAGCTAAGAGTTTCAGCTACGAAGGCTGATACATTTTCAGCTTTTATTTTTCCAAGTATGAACTTTATTAATAATTTAGGTATGGGCCTTGTCATTGGGACTGGATCAGTTATGGTCTTAAACGGAATGACAACAGTAGGAGTTATTGCGGCTTTTATTAATTATTCTCGTCAATTCTCAAGACCGCTAAGTCAATTTGCGACTTTAATGAATACAATTCAAGCGGCAGTTGCTGGTGGAGAACGTGTTTTTGAAATTATGGATGAGGTACCAGAAATTCAAAATAAAAAAGACGCATTCGTTGTACAAAATTTACAAGGGCATGTTGCACTTGAGAATGTTTCATTTGGCTACGCAGAAAATAAAACGATTTTAAAAGAAGTGAGTCTTAAAGCGCAGCCAGGAGAGACAATTGCTTTAGTTGGTCCGACTGGATCAGGGAAAACAACAATCATTAATTTATTAACTCGCTTTTACGATATACAGCAAGGACAAATTCATATTGATGGAAAAGATATAAAAGATTATGATATTAATTCTTTACGAAGTAAAATAGGAGTAGTTTTACAGGATACGTATTTATTTGCTGGTTCGATTATGGATAATATCCGTTATGGACGCTTAGATGCTACTGATGAAGAAGTTATCACTGCAGCTAAGGCAGCATCTGCACATTCTTTTATTAAGCATTTGCCAAATCAATATGAAACAGAAATTGCTTCAGAAGGATCGAATTTAAGTCAAGGACAAAAACAACTTCTAGCGATTGCACGAGCAATTTTAGCAGATGCAGATATATTAATTCTCGATGAAGCGACATCAAATATTGATACAAGAACAGAATTACAAATACAAGCAGGACTAAATAATTTAATGAGAGGTCGCACAAGTTTTGTGATCGCTCATCGACTTAAAACAATTGAAAAAGCAGATCAAATTCTTGTTATAAAAGATGGAAATATTTTAGAAAGAGGGAATCATGAATCTCTCATGGAAGATAGAGGGTTTTATTTTGATTTGTATACGAGCCAGTTTAAAATATAGTAAAAGCATTGATATGTTGCGGTTTCTCTTGAGAGGAGAAACCGTATTTTTATATTTGTAAATGTTACTATTCGAATGGTCTTTCACTACATATTTTAACAGCATCCCCTTGTATTCTAGGAAAAACATGTGAATAACGATTTAATGTTATGAACATATCTTTATAACTGAAGTGTTTACTTACAGTCTTTGGATGTATACCTTGTTTCAAAAGTAGCGTAGCATGTGTATAACGTAAATCATAAAATCGAACTTTAAAAATTGGAATTTAAATAAAAAGAGCGCTGTTAAAAGCGCTCTGAGACAAATCATATATTTAGAGAGGAGTCAAGATAATATATGGATATTGTGTGAGAATGTTGTAGGTTTTAATGAAAAATAAAGCACACATATAAGTGTGCTTTTATGAACGCTTTAGATTTGTATGACTATATAGTCATACAATAAAATATGCTTGTTTAATATAAATGTGTGTCAAATCTATAAAAAGATATTGTGTATAAGGAACAATAAATGTTAATTAGCCAAGTCTTTTGTTTTTATCCTGCTATTTGCCGGGTAGTAAGACCCCCACCTCAAAATTCAGCAGAAGCAAAGAAGTTAGGTGGGGGCTGGACTGCCCGTAAAGTCCGATTGGTGAGGGCTGATTAAAGTTTCACTTTATTAACGAATTTGTGCAACTGTTAACGCTGCAGAACGAATATCTACTGTACCTATTACTTCAACGGGGACAATTTGAATTAAATCACCAGGGTTTAAGTTAATTAGAATGACACCACTTGATACATCGACTTCACCAGTTCCTATAATATTAGAACGGACTGCGGTTCCGGATCCTGCAATAACATTAGTCGATGAATTTAATGTCAAGAAAAAGCGTGCTGCTTCCGGGGCTAATGGAAGGTTATCAAGGCTGATCGTTAATGTATAGCTAATTTGATAAATACCAGCTACCTGAATTTTAATACCAGTTCCAGTACTAATTGTATCATTGATTACAGGGACAGTAATATTAGGATTTGGGCCTGTACTAGGTAATAGTAGTGGTGTAAATAATGTTGCGAATTGAGGTGAAGTAGCATTGAAGGCAAAACCTAGGGCAGGTAGTGTACTAGGTGCGTGTGCTTCACAATTAAAATTAGCGAATTTACGAATGGATGAGCGCATATTTTCACTCCTTTCTTGTATTTAGATTTCGTGAGTATTAACTTCACATTTTGGACAAGCATAATACAATATATGAAAATTTATAGTAGATAGTGCACAAGCTTCACTATTACGAATAAAGCAATGAATAATAATAAATACTATATGGAAAAGCAGTTAGCTAACTGCTTAGTAGGTTCTCCAAGAGCAAATAGGCGCAAAATTATTGCACTCTCAAAAAGATCAATACAGATAAGTGCTCTTTTTGAGAGTGAGTATAAATTTCTATCATTCTATCTAGTATTTGCACTGTATTATGTAGTTGCTACTAAAATTGATGTGAATTTTTAAAATTAGAGGTTTCTTTTAATGAAACCTCTAAAAAGACAACTAAATTTACGTTATAGTAAATTCAATTGCGATAGGAGTGCCTCCATCTAGGACTGCTCCTCCTACAATAGTAGCAGCTGTAGTAGTCACACCAGTAATAGTATCACCTGTTTGAATAACACCATTAATATAAAGTGTTAAAAAGGCATAAGAAGCAGGGAATGTTGTTACAGCACCAGTGTCATCAGTGAAGTCTGTGTTAGCAAAAGTTAAATCTGCTCCAGCAGCAGTTCCTGTTGCTGCTGTACTTACAAATCGTCTTCCTGCTATAAAAGGTTTAACGATAGGCATTTATATTCACCCCTTTTTGAGAATTAACTTAGACAAGTTTTTTGAAAGTTTTGTCCTGTATCGTATATTATGCTGTGCTTCTACTAAGAGATACGGCTTGTATACTAGTAAATAAATATAATTATTATGCGTTTTATAAGTTAGGTTCTTATAAGTAATTAAGTGGTTAAGGTTGGATTTTGTATATGGTATGTTTATGTTAAAAAAGAGAGCTCTTTTAGAAAGAGCTCTTAATCAAATTATTATCTTAGTGTTGGAGGGAAACTGGCGGCCTCAGTGACAGATGGTAGAAATAATTTACGTGGTATTGTAATAAATTCAAGCGCAATTTGCTTTGGATAAAAAAGTATTTGAGTTAAATCTAGAGCATGTATTAATAGTATCATGAAGCTTGTAAGAATGATAAAACTACCCCAAAAGAAACTTTTTGAAGTGTTGCGGAAATCTTTTATTAAAGAAAAGAATGAAAAAAATGCGGTAACAATGAGAATAAAAAATTTATACTTATCAGCCATTGTGATCCTCCTAAAGAACAGTAATTTATATTATATCGTATTTTTCAATATTATTATAAAAAGATTTTAAAGTGAATAATAAGAAAAAAAATAAAGCCATAACTTAAAATCTTAGTTTAGGTTCTATTGTTTGAATTCTTTGTTTTAGAAGGTATAAAATCTGAAATTGAAAATTTTCCAAATGAACTACCATTTTTTATTTCTGATCCAACATCAAGTGCTTAATGAAATGGTATGAAAGATTATAGGCTAGTGATACGAGATTAAATAAGAGGAATTTCCGTGCAGCAAGAGTTCTAGCTCAGATTTCTACTAGAGAAAAGTATTTAGTTGGAGTTGGTATGTTAATAAAAAACGGATGGATGTCGAAACTAAATATTCATGACATTAAGGACAAAGATCAGGAAATATAATTTGGTATTCTGGGAATAACCGGAGATCCGTAGTTAAGGTTGCATAGTATTTGTATTTTTTTTCTAATTTTTCAATTGTTGTTAAGTGATGAGAACCTAATCCGCGTCGTACACTATGTTGAGAAAGAGTAGGCCCGATTTGTAATTTTCGTTTTTTCATTGCATCGTTCCATGGACTATAAAAAAATTTAAAAATAAAAGCAGGTTCCATGTAAATGCTATAAGGATAATGCGAACCATGTCTCCCGACTCTATAGTTCCCGTGCGAATTATTGTGAATTAATCTACCGTTAAGATATAGTTGGTTTGGATTAGGTTGAATTATTATGCCGTGATAACGTTGTTTAACAAGCGGAGAGCTATATCTTGGATTAGTGTAGCCATGAGTCGGTTCATCAATCATCATAATCATTCTTATTGAAAACATATTGCCGCCCATAGTGTTAAGTGATTTGAAAAATTGTTCTTTATTATAACAGCACAGGAATTCTGTCGTATTCAATACCATTTTCCATCCTGTAATTTCTCTTTCAATTTCCATAACTTCTTGATCAACTAAATAAGCATCAAATTCGAATGATTTTGAGTTTCGTATTTCCCAATTAGGAGCGAATGTTTTACAGATTTCAACTGAACGATCAGTGGATCCACGGTTAATAAGAATGCCATGATCAAATAGCTTTGTATGGTGCATTAACCACCACGGAAGTAAATATTCTTCATTGTAAAAATGAGAAATTAAAGTAGTCTTAATCAAAATCACCTCCGTATTTAACCTGCTTCTTATTTAATATAATATGGAAGGAAACCTATTGTTAGAAGGTTTCCTCTTAAAAGTTTTAAACCACATAGGGTATGTGGATGGATTAGTATGTAAAGTAGTCTGAATGATAAAGAGTGGTATTAAAAAGTACAAAATCTAAAATGAGCATCGAATTAGTGTATAACGATTGAAACGGCACTGAAAACTAATAAAACAGCCATAATGATGTTAAATAATTGATTATGTTTTAATAAAAGTTTTTGGAACATGGAACCAAAAAGGCTCCAACTAAATGTACTCAGTAAACCGACTATACCTAGAAATAATGAGAAAAGTAGAAAACTTGAATATGAATTGTAGTAAGGGAGTATAAAAGTAGAGACTACTGTGAGTCCGAATAATATTCCTTTAGGGTTAATAAATTGAAGGAAAATACCCACTGTAAATAAGTTTTTATTATTTTTTTCATTGTGACCGGCACCGCCTTTACTAGTAATTATTTTAAAGGCTAAATATAGCATATACGCGACACCTAAAATTTTTAAAGGAAATTCAATTATAGGGATAATATTAATTAATACAATATTAAAGAAACTGCATAAAGAAGTGAGGATGAAAAAACCGAATGCTACTCCAAAGCAAAAGTTTATGCTTCTCTTTAATCCATGTTGATTTGCGTATGTCATAGCTAAGAAATTGTTGGGACCAGGTGTGAAGCTACTTATAAATACAAATAACAAAAAAGAAAATATAGGCATTTCAAAACCCCCTATTTTTTGTGTGTTATAATGACCGAAAAGAACAATATAACGTGTGCTTTTTATTATACATAACGGTCGTTATATTGTATACAGTGTAGGAGTGTTTTTTATGGAAGAAATTCAACTTATTCTGGCAAAAAATTTAAAATCAATACGTGAAAAAGAAAAATTAAGTTTAGAAAAGGTCTCTCAATTAACAGGTGTAAGTAAAACAATGATTGGACAGATAGAAAGAGGAGATTCAAGCCCGACACTAACAACAATATGGAAAATTGCTAATGGTTTGAAAGTATCATTTACCTCTTTAATTAATAATCCACAGCCTGATACGAAAGTAGTTTTACGAAATGATGTTCAAGTATTGTCTGAAGACAATGGGAGATATAAGGTGTATCCCTCATTTCCTTTCCAAGATAATAGGAATTTTGAAATCTATATGGTTGAAATTGATACAGAAGGGAAATTAAGTTCAGAAGCGCATAAAGAAGGAACAGAAGAGTTTATAACGGTATTTGAAGGGAAATTGACAATTGACATAAACGATTGTCAATATACGTTAAATAATGGAGACTCAATTCGCTTTAAGGCGGATAGACCGCATACTTATACTAATTCAGGAAGAACATTAACGCGGTTAAGTATGACTATTTATTATCCAGCTTTATAAGCTGGCAATAATATAAAGAGTAAATGTGTATTGTTAAAACCATCTATAAGAGATGGTTTTATTTTTTGAATATAAAAAAAGACACTCAATTGAGTGTCAATATAGTATTGCTCTCGCGTATAGGATTGGAGATGTTCCTCAAATACATATTGAGATGGTCTGTAAAGAAGAAACGATCTTCATCTTTAATGTAACACCGACATGGGGGAAGTGTAAATTGATAATATATATACGGAAAATTTAGTATAGATGTTTTCTACTATGGATATAGTACAATTTATTTTTATTACGTCATCACTCTCGTAATATTTACCAATTGAGTATTTAGATTGTTTATTATAAAAAGAATGAATCATTTTTTAATCAATTCGTATAATTGTAAGAGAGGCACCTGTTGATCCACCTCCAACTAAATTCACGACAGATAATATACCAAATAATTGTAGTGAAATTGTATTACCAGCATTTAAATTAGTAATTAAATTATTACTATAATTTGAAGTTGATAAAGCGGGAGAAAAAATAGAGCCAGGAATTGGCGTAGAAGCGTTTAATAGTAGTCTAGTTCCAGCAAGTAGAGCGGTTGTCGTATTAACTTGATAGGTTAAATGATATCTTCCAGTTACAGGAATTGTAAATACGTCATTTGAAGCGTTAACTGTAAAATTACCAAGACTTTGGTTATTTGAAAGTGGAATGTTTGTTCCTCCTAATATGACTGAAACAGGACCACCTGATGTATTATTAGCGAACATAGAGTTTGTTGTAACGATAGACCCAGTACTTCCGGTAGACCCAGTACTTCCGGTAGGCCCAGTACTTCCGGTAGATCCAGTACTCCCGGTAAGCCCAGTACTTCCAGTAGGCCCCGTAGGTCCAGTAAGCCTGTAAGGGAAAATAATGTCAAGGGCCATTGACATTATTTCTTTTTTTCTAATTTCATTATCATCTTGAATATAAATCACCTCATCTTTTTAAATAAGAATGTAATAGATTTAGTACTTTTTAAATAGAATGATTAATTTATTATATTAATTAAAGCGGTTATAGCAACGGTAAAATGTTTAATATATGTAATAATTCTTTGGGAAGAAAAAAGAGAATAGTTATAAAGTTATTCTTTAATGATAGGGTCATAATGATGTGTATGAATTAAAAAACATGTGGAATGAGGTATTAAATTGAAACGCAATGACAATTTATCATTGAATAAGGGGATGATAGGCCCAGAAAATATTGGACCTACATTTCCGATTCTGCCACCAATTTATATTCCAACCGGAGCAACAGGCCCGACTGGAATAACGGGGCCGACCGGAGAAACGGGGCCGACCGGAATAACAGGCCCAACCGGAGTAACAGGCCCAACCGGAATAACGGGACCAACCGGAGCAACGGGCCCGACTGGAATAACGGGACCAACCGGAGCAACAGGCCCAACCGGAATAACGGGCCCGACCGGAGCAACAGGTCCAACTGGAGAAACGGGCCCGACTGGAATAACGGGACCAACCGGAGCAACAGGCCCAACCGGAATAACGGGCCCGACCGGAGCAACAGGTCCAACTGGAGAAACGGGCCCAACCGGAGAAACGGGGCCGACCGGAGTAACAGGCCCGACTGGAATAACAGGCCCAACCGGAGCAACAGGCCCGACTGGAATAACGGGCCCGACCGGAGCAACAGGTCCAACTGGAGAAACGGGCCCGACTGGAATAACGGGACCAACCGGAGCAACAGGTCCTACCGGGGGGATTGGCCCTATAACAACCACCAATTTGTTATATTACACTTTTGCGGATGGAGAGAAGCTTATATATACAGATGCTGACGGGATACCCCAATATGGTACAACGAATATTTTGTCTCCTAGTGAAGTTTCTTATATTAATTTGTTTGTTAATGGAATACTGCAGCCACAACCATTATATGAAGTGAGTACTGGTAAATTAACTTTATTGGATACGCAACCACCATCGCAAGGATCTTCAATTATATTACAATTTATTATTATTAATTAAAAGGACAGATCCTTAATGAAAAGGAATCTGTCCTTTTTGTTTTATATTTAAATAGTTAAAATTAAGTGAAGGTACATTCAATTTCTAGCTGTCATAAATGGTTGAATGATAGGAATTTTAACTTCAATTCTTTTCATAGTGTATTGGAATAAAATATAAAATGAATTTTTCAATATAGTATATGAGAGTTCTCTATAATACAAAGGGCTTCATGTGTAAAAAGAGAACACAATCTTAGTAAAGAAATAATGTATATTTATATGAAAAAATGGCACTGTTAATTGTTGAGTATATTCAAATTAATATGTGTATTTAAACCTAAGAGATAAACGTGGAAAAATAAAATAAACCCGTAAGTTTAGGTATTTAATCTAAGCAGTCAATTATTAAAAACATATAATTAATATGTGAGTCATGAACATAATTAAATAACGTTTTTAAGTTTAATTATATTTCATGTTTCCTATTTTAAGTCAATATATAACACATACTCTTTTACAACTTTATGATCCTTATAATAGGAAAAACTCAAATATAAAACAAGTAAGGAGGACATAAATGACAAGTAATAATTGTTTCGGTCATAACCACTGCAATAATCCGATTGTTTTCACTCCAGATTGTTGTAACAATCCACAAACAGTTCCGATTACTAGTGAGCAATTAGGTAGATTAATTACTTTACTAAACTCTTTAATTTCGGCTATTGCAGCGTTTTTTGCAAATCCAAGTGATGCAAACAGATTAGCTTTACTCAATTTGTTTACTCAACTATTGAACTTACTAAATGAATTAGCACCTTCTCCAGAAGGGAATTTCTTAAAACAATTAATTCAAAGTATTATTAATTTACTACAATCTCCTAACCCAAATCTAAGTCAATTACTTTCTTTATTACAACAATTCTACAGTGCTCTTGCACCATTCTTCTTCTCTTTAATTATTGACCCTGCAAGTTTACAACTTTTATTAAACTTATTAACTCAATTAATTGGTGCTACTCCAGGAGGCGGAGCAACAGGTCCAACAGGTCCAACAGGTCCAGGAGGTGGAGCGACAGGTCCAACAGGTCCAACAGGTCCAGGAGGCGGAGCGACAGGTCCAACAGGAGCAACAGGAGCAACAGGAGCGACAGGTCCAACAGGCCCAACAGGAGCGACAGGTCCAGCAGGTACTGGTGGAGCAACAGGTTTAACAGGAGCAACAGGCCCAACGGGAGCAACAGGTTTAACAGGAGCAACAGGCTTAACAGGAGCAACGGGTGCAACTGGTGGCGGAGCTATTATTCCGTTTGCTTCAGGTACAACACCAGCAGCGTTAGTTAATGCGTTAGTAGCTAATACAGGAACTCTTCTTGGATTTGGATTTAGTCAGCCTGGTATAGCATTAACGGGTGGAACAAGTATCACATTAGCATTAGGTGTAGGTGATTATGCATTTGTAGCACCAAGAGCAGGGGTTATTACGTCATTAGCAGGTTTCTTTAGTGCAACAGCTGCATTAGCTCCATTATCACCTGTTCAAGTGCAAATACAAATATTAACTGCACCTGCAGCAAGCAATACGTTTACAGTACAAGGCGCACCTCTTTTATTAACACCAGCATTTGCCGCAATAGCGATTGGTTCTACAGCATCAGGAATCATACCTGAAGCTATTCCAGTAGCGGCTGGGGATAAAATACTGTTATATGTTTCATTAACAGCAGCAAGTCCAATAGCTGCAGTTGCTGGATTTGTAAGTGCAGGTATTAATATCGTTTAATTTGTTACATTTAGTAGGAAATTAAACAGGGGTTTGTATATAGTCCTTCCTAATAAATTTAGGAAGGACTATATTTTTTTGAGAAATAAGTAATAAATCCATTGAACAATTACTCTTTGTTAAGTTCGTATAAAAAAGTATAATTTACCCTTTCTCATTTAAGGCATAAGTTATGTAACTTTAAAAATTTCCGATCAGCAAAAAAAGATGAATTCTTTTAAAAAAGAATTCATCCATAAAATAAACTATTTATTTTTATTGCAGTTACATCCTTTTTTCTTTATATAGCCTTGCTCGGCTAAGTCTCTTTGCGATTGGGAATTGGAAGATTGAGAATTGGAAGATTGAGAGGATGCTGAAGAGCTACTATTTTTATTATAAGAGTAGTTTTTTCGATAGTTATAATTACTCATAGTACTATCACCTCCAATTTAATATATAAATATTATATGTATGTACACTATCAATTGTTACTATTATTAATAGGAAGAGAACATACAATAAAAAAATCTCCTTGGTATTTTCCTAGGAGATAAATGATGATTCTTTTGAAAATTTACAAATTAATAGCCCCAGTAAAGAGGAAAGTAATAAGAATCTTGGTGATACGGATTCTGTTGTTGAGTGAGGGGCTGGGTTGGATAATTTTTCATTTCACGGTTTTGATTGCAGTTTGCCGGAGGACCAATTACGGTAGTTGATTGGATAGGGGAAACCGCTTGTTTCCATTGTTGTTCATTGAGACAATAAGTATGGGCCATCATATGAGCTGGAGTTAACCTTAAAATGTCAGAACCGAAAATAACTTCTGGAGTTGGAGCATTGAAAATAGCTAATAAATGAGTATTATCTGCTGTAGCAATTTCATAATGCCACCACGCTTGTGGAATGTTGGCAACTTGCCCGGGTTTTATCGGTAAGTTTAATATTTGATTCGTAAATGGATTAAGTAAAGAAACAACAGCAGACCCTGAAATACAATAAACAAGTTCAGCTGCATTTTGATGAATATGTGGTTCTACAACATTTCCTGTACTTAAATAAATATCTAATAAAGAAGTATTTTCTAAAGTATTTAATTGTTTAATACCAAGTACATTTATATAATTCTGGGCATCTTTCCGAAAAAAATTACTTTTATTTACATCATAAGTAAAATTGGGTTGAGGGGGAGGTATAGTCGATGTTGGCAGTCAATTGTATTACCCGCCTTTCTATAGGTAAGTTAGGTTACAAAATTAGGATATGTGTCTAGTCTTTGTTTTGTGCTGTTGTCGGTAGCTTAACACCTTATTCCATAAAGAATAAGGTGTTAAGACCAAACTATATTCGTATTCCCATTCATACTTTGGATTGATGGAAAAAAGTAATGAAAATGTTAATTTAAAAGTACATCAATCATTTATAAGGAGTGAATGTTCATGTCATTTAGTGAAATGATTAGAAATGAAGTACTCAGCTGGGCGGGTGTTTCTGAAAAACCGCATCGATTTGGTGGTATTGAAATAAATTATGGCAAGAAAGAACTTGGCCATCTTCATGGTGATAAATTAGCTGATTTACCATTTCCGAAGTTAAAGCGAGATGAATTAGTGAAGCAAGGCTTGGTAAAATCACATCACGTATTACCTGAATCAGGATGGATCAGTTATTATTTAAAGAGTGAAGAGGATATTCCATTTGCAATTGAGTTATTTCGTATGCAATATGACCGAATTAAAAAGTAATGAAATATAGTAGGGTAATAAAAATTTATTTTTATGTCACATCCCTCCTTAATCGTTCGTCTTGTATGTAGAACGATTAAGGAGGGATTTTATTATGAAGAAATTTGATGTAGCAATTGTTGGCGGTGGGCTTGCTGGATTAACAGCATCTATATATTTAGCGAAAGTTGGAAGGAAAGTGATTGTATTAGAAAAGTCCAGTCAATTCGGTGGCCGAGGGATGACTACAAATAAAAATGGAATCTGCATGAATCTTGGTGCACATGCTTTATATAGAGGCGGGGCAGCGTTTATAACTTTTAACGAGCTCGGTATGACTCTTCCAGGTGGAATACCATCTACAAAAGCACATGGAATATGGAAAGGGGATATATTCACCATCCCAACAGATTTTCGCTCAATTTTATCAACACCACTACTTTCTTGGTCTGCAAAAGTACAATTCTCACGTCTTATGATTCGTTTAGGAAATTTAGATGTAGGAGAAGTTCCGAAAATGAGTCTAACTACATGGGCAGAAAATGAAATAAAAGATCCAATGGTTCGCAATATATTTTATGCGCTATGCCGGACAACAACATATACGTTTGCTCCTACAATACAATTAGCATCATCTGTACTAAAGCAAATACAGCTTTCTATAAAAGAAGGAGTGCTTTATGTAGATGGTGGTTGGGAGACGATAATAACAAAATTAAGAGCTATAGCAAATGATATCGGGGTGCAGTTTTTGGCTAAAAAGCATGTTGTGGAAATTGAGCATTCCGAAGGTAAACAAAGAATACATTGTGTTGATGATGAGGTTTTTGAAGTAGGTACAGTCATCGTGACGACTCCGCCGAAAGAGGCTTGTAAAATAATAAAAGGTGCAGAAGGAACAAGTTTGCATAAATGGAGTGAACAATCGGTACCGGTTACTGTTGGTGCATTAGATATTGGCTTGAGACAATTACCCAATCCTACACATCAATTTGTATTAGGATTAGATCAACCTATATTTTTCACAAATCAATCGAGAGCAGCTAAATTAAGTGAAGACGGATCAATTGCAGTGAGTCTAATTAAGTACCATAATCCTGTGCTAGAGATGAATCATATTCATGAAGATAAAGAACAGTTGGAAAGTACGATGGAGTTGTTACACTCAAATTGGAAAAGAGAAGTTGTTGCACAGCAATATTTACCGAAAATAACAGTAGTACATGATTTTCCTCATATTGACCGTGTTGAAAAGCCGGGTCCTAATATACCTGAAATGCCAGGTGTTTATGTTGCAGGAGATTGGGCAGGGCATGATGAAATATTAGCTGATGCTGCGGTAGCAAGCGGGAAACGTGCAGCGTTACACATTTTAAAGCAATATGAAAGTGAGGCAGTTCATCATGGAAACGGAGCAGTTATATGAAGCGTATCAACCATTATTATTTTCGTTATCATACAGAATCCTTGGGAGTGTTATGGATGCTGAGGATATCGTTCAGGATGTATTTATCTCGCTAAATAATATAGAAGATCCACAATCTATAGAAAATATGAAAGCATATTTATGTAAGATGGCGACAAATCGTTCAATTGATAAATTACGATCGGCAGCGCATAAACGTAACGTGTATGTAGGGATGTGGTTACCAGAGCCACTTGTAGAAGAGAGTGATGAGCCATCAAAGTCATTTATAATGAAAGAATCCCTTTCCACCGCATATTTATTACTTTTACAACAACTATCTGAGGTAGAAAGGATTGTTTTCATATTAAGAGAGGTTTTCAGTTATGAATACGAAGAAATAGCTTCAATTGTTGATAAGAGTAGTGTGAACTGCAGGAAGATCTTTCAACGTGCACGAAAAAGCATGTTGGAGAAACCGAAGCAATCAAAATTAAGCACGGAGAAAATGGCTTCTTATGTTGAAAAGTTTGTAGCATCATTACAGTGTGGGGATACGGAAGGTATGTTGGAAGTATTAAAAACAGATGCTATACTCAAAGCTGATGGTGGCGGTAAAGTTACGACTGCGATCAATCCAATTTATTCTGCAGATCGAATTATACGTTTGTTCTTTGGAATTGCACAACGATTGACAGAAGAGTACACTGTTGATTTCAAAATGGTAAATGGTATACCAGGAGTTATAGTTACAATAAATAATAAAGTAACATATGTTCTTTCGTTTGCATTTGAGGATGAGAAGATTTCAAATATTTATATGATGGTTAATCCTGAAAAACTTATGCATTTAAATGTAAAAATATAAAAAAGCGCATTTCTTCAGAAATGCGTTTTTTATTATTTTTCTAACATTTCAAGAGGTACATCTTTTTCGCCAGCTACCTCAAATTTAATTTCCCCGTCTTCTTCATAAATACGTGTAATAATCGGTATAGTAATCATTAATTTTTTATGCTGCTTTCGTTTTCGAGCAGCATCTAAGCTAATCACGTTCATTTGTAAGCATCCTTTCTTCTGGAAATATATAAACAAAGAAAATGCGTCCGAAAAGGGCGCTTAATTGAATTTGAAATACCGATTCATTTAAATGGGGTTTATATAATTTAATAACTGCAATTTTAATATGAAATAATATGAATGGAATAATTGCACGTAGAAATTAACTTTACCAAAAAACGAAACAATATGCTATAAAAAATTATAAATCTTTGTCATATAACAGGAAAAAGGTTTTTGTTTCGCATATAATAAAAAGTAGACGGGCAGCAAGAGTTTTTTCATCATATTGCTTGGAAAGGCGATGAAAAGAATGGATACAGTAGATTCATTATTATTGCAACTTGAACAATATGGAGAAGAGCATGATCGAAATAAAAAAACAAGGGAAGAAAAATTACGGAATGTTTCTCGTGAGATGGGGCAATTTTTATCAATTTTAGTAAAAGGGTGTAATGCAAAAAACATTTTAGAAATCGGAACTTCTAATGGTTATTCTACATTGTGGTTAGCTAATGCGGTAGAAGAAACAAATGGAAATGTAACAACTGTAGAGCTTTCTTCAGAACGAGTTGGAGAGGCACTTGTCAATTTTGAAAAGGCAAACCTGTTACAAAGAATTGATATTCACAATCAAGAAGCAGGGGCATTTTTAGATTCTCAATTAGATCATTCATTTGATTTTATTTTCCTAGATTCAGAGCGCACGCAATACATGTGGTGGTTTGAGCATATAAAACGTATGTTACAGCCAAAAGGTTTTCTTGTTGTTGATAATGCAACTTCTCATGCAAGTGAATTAGATGAGTTTATAAAAATGATTGAAGAAGATGATACGTTTGAAACAGTGTTATTAGCGTTTCAAAAGGGAGCATTTGTAGCTCACAAAAATAAATAGAAGTGAGTGTAATAGAATTATCACATTGAAAACGGGTGAATGTCAAAAGATTGAGTGTAGCACGATTAAAAGAACGTAAATTATTTAGGAAATATATGAAGAATCCGCCTTCAGCATGTAGTTCTCTAGGTCTTAAGTCTGAGGAAAATTATGTTGATTACAGGTATACTTATAGTAAGAAACAGGGAATGACTGCATAAACAGACATTTCTAAAAAAATCGATTTCAAGCAATCAGAATGTGTATGAAATACGATATAATTGATGAAATATAGTGCATATAAATTCGCACATATAAATAAAGGAGCGATTTTGTTGACTGAACTCGAGAAAAAAGAACCTGTATCCATTGTGAAAGATAATAATGTAGAAGTAGTGGTTGATACAGTTATAAAAGATGAAGAACTTGATGAATTAAATAAAGAAGCCGATCTTTATGTACAAAAGTTAAATAGCGAGCAAAATACAGATTTATCAAAAGTATTGTCGCAGCTAGGAGATTTGGGGGATAAAGAACAACAAGCAGCAGGACAAACGTTATCAGCATTAAAACGTCCTGTAACAGCGATGATGAATGGAAAGAATGAAGAAATTCCAAATACATTGTTAGAATTACGCAAAGTAGTATCAGAGCTTGATCCGAATTCATTAAAAGCAAGTGGTATGAAGAAAATTATGTTTAAAGTATTTAAGAAAAATCCACTTGAAACATACGTGCATAAATATCAATCTATAGATAAGCAAATTGAGGAAATTATTAGATCCCTTCTAATTGGTCGTGATAACTTACAAGAGGATACAGTTGGTCTTGAAATGTTAAAAGAACAATCGCACGATAAAATTCATGCGCTTGATAAACAAGTATACTTAGGGAAAAAGCTTGCTGGCATGCTTGAAGCTGAGAAACAAAATCCAGAGCGTCAAAGGGATATTCCGTTAATTAACGATGCATTAGAAAAGATACTTGTACGTACACGTAATATGCAGCAAGCGAAAAGTGTATTATTACAATCTATAGCTTCTGTAGACATCATTAAGAAAAATAATGAAAAATTAACAGAGGCAATACGTAATGCGATTACGATGACACAAAACGTTGTAACAGTTTCAGCTGCTATTCAGCTTGCATTAACGAATCAACGTAAAACAATTGATGCGGTAAATGCAACGAATGAAGCAATTGAATCGATGGTATTAAGTAATTCTCAAGCGTTAAAACAAAATACAGAAGAAACGACGAAATTGCTTGAAAACCCTGCTATTAGCATGGATAAATTACGTGAATCATTCCAAAATGTGTTCGCTGCAATTGAAGCATCTGAAAAATCGTCAGAACGTATTATCGAGTCAAGTAAGAAGTTCGTTATTGAACTAGACACATTTAATGATGAGATGAAGCAGAAACTCATTCAGCGTCCAAGGAAATAACGGATTATTAGAGGAGGTGAACAAATGAGTTTCATTCAAACAGTACTATTACTACTCGGTACATTGCTTTTAATAGCATTTACTGTTGTTGTTTTAGTCGTATATTTCGGAAGGAAGCTGTATTTTTCATGGACGAAGCCATATAAAAGAGCGCAAGATTCTTTAGATAAGTTATCAAACAAATCAATACCGTTTCTACAAGAATTTACACAACATCCACTGTTTTATCGCTGGATTCGCACCGAAGGGAAGAAAGAACAAAATACATTAAATACTCTATTTTGTGCATCAGGTCAACGTACGAGAGAACAAGTCTTCTCGATGTTACCGAAAGAAAAGCAGAAAAAAGTGCATGTAATGGCAAAAACTACGAAAAAGCTTACGAATGAAGATATCGATGTAGCCACGATGAAAGTGAAAGATTTCTTAAGACAAGAAGCGCAGCAAACGGTAAAACCGACAGACTTATCATTTTACAAATTGTATTTTTATGACCGTTATCCAGACGCATTAAATACAATTCAAGCGTATAAACGCTCAATAAATCCTTCATTACAAAGAACGGTTGATGATATTACAATTTCAGTATTGAATGCACTTCCGTACTATCAAGAGCAACGCATGTTTGAACAACAACATAAACTTGAAACATTCTTAATGAAAGATTTAACGACCATGTTATCGTTGGTAGTACAATTACCACCTTCACAAAGACCAGAGAAGGAAGAAGAATTGAAAATCTACTTGGAAAATTTCCAAAAAGAAATGGAAGTAGTAGAGCGAGATATTCGCGACTCAATTGATCACGATTTAAATGTGAAGATGAGAGCAGCGACTGAGAAGTTTAAGAATAAATAGAAGAGATCGCCTAAAAGTTGAATGTTTCAGCTTTTAGGCGTTTTTTTTGTAAATTGAGAGTGTTTAATCTTTTGTAAAATTGTATATGCAAACGTAAATAAATGGTAAAATATAGAGTGGTTTTTTGTACTTTGTGTAAATAATTATTATAAAAGGGGTATGGTATTGTGTTATTTGAGTTAGTCATCCTATTTGTAATTTTATTTTTATTTCTGGGCTATCCCATTAGTAAAGCTTGGGATAGTTTCCAATCGAAGAAGGAAAATTCCTCAAGTATACTAAAGTTCGAGCCACAGGAAATATTATCAATATGTTTGAGTTATTTTATATTTGGTTTAGGCATTATGTGGAATGCAAATGATGTAAGAGGAGGAATACCATTACATAAATTTGAAAAGAACGGAATGATGTCTGATCAATATGCTTCTTTAGCACATGACCACATTGCTATAGTAGTTCTCTTAGTTATTTTAGGTGCGGTTTCGTATTGGAGATTAACGAAAGGCCTAACAAAACTTTCACCAATATTTTATATTTTTTATAGTACTTTAATGATAGTAAACATTGTATATACATTCATCTATATTACCCATACAGGCTTTGCCTTTTATACGGAACTCGGAGGATTGAGATACATTCCAGTCTTTTGTATTCAAGTTGGGATGCTTGCATTTAGTCTATTATTCATAGCTAAATTAAGAAATACATTAGATTATTTCATACAATCTCAGAATGAGAAAGATTATACGCAGAGCAACAGAATTATATTATTGCTGTATCGTATTTCTTTTGGATATCAAAAAATGGCTACAGTCTGGATGATAAGTTTATTTCCTGTCTTGTTAATTATTCAATTCATTTTAATACTGTTTGGCCAAAAACCAGATAGTTTTATAAGAGTGTTTATGGAAACAAGTAGTTTTAATTATTCTAAGATTCCTGCCCCAAGTCCTCAAATTGTCTCCGGGGATGGGCATTATTTATGTACAGTTTCTGTGAAAGGCCATAAAAACATCGTTAAGCCATTACGAGCAGGAATTAGGCATGGGGAAAGAATTACAGTTAATCGACAGTTATTAATTGCGAACGCTTTTGAAAATGTAATTGAGGAGCGGGTACCAAAATGTCATAAAGTTATTCGTAATTTTTATGATAAATACGGTTATCCGATTAGTAAACATATTAATACGAAATGGTCGGCTGATTTTGTTTATATTTTAATGAAGCCACTAGAATGGTTCTTCTTATTTGTACTTTACACAGTAGATAAAAACCCTGAGAATAGAATTCATATTCAATATAGTGAACTACGAAAATAAAAGTAAGAGCCCGCATTCAAAAAAATGGGGGCTCTTACTTTTATTTTGCTTGAATAGTAGATTTACTAGAAGCCACACTTTCATTATGCAATCGATCAACTGCAGTTACGACATAGGTATACGTTTCTCCGGAAATAGCGGTTTTATCTACATAAATTTCTCCAAGTTTTGTTTTTCTTACAGTAGTAAGTAAATTTTTGGGATTTTGTATATCCACTTCATTTTTCCCATTCACGCGGTAAATAGCGTAATAAGCAGAATCATTATCTCTATTGTCAATGATACCGATTGCAATACCTTCATCTCTTGGAATGGCGCCTTTTAAAGTCGGTTGTTTTGGTGGATCATGATCAAGCCAAGGCATAGGCGGGATTAATGCAGGATGTTTATATATGTTTTCTGAAAGTCTATCTTTAACTCCGAGTGGATTGTTATTAATATCTTTTAAGCTAAAATGCATACTACCTTTTATATCAGGATATAGCCGGTTTAATGCAATTTGTTTTGGATATTCTTCTGGATCAGACCAAGCAGGGACGGAGTTATTATTAATTTTATAGGCCGCTTGACCGATGTATAGGTGAAGCGGTTTGTTATTTGTTTCTTTAACCCACCAATCTACTAATATGTCATATGCAGCTGGGGTGAAACCTATATTCCAATATATTTGCGGTGTAATGTAGTCAATATATCCTTTTTGTATCCACTCACGTGTGTCAGCATAAAGGTCATCATAGTTTCTTTGGCCTGCGGTTGTGTTAGAGCCAGTGGGATCGTCAGCTATATTTCGCCATACGCCGAACGGACTAATGCCAAACTTTACATATGATTTTTCTTGTTTTATAGCAGTATTTAAATCTTTTACAAGTTCATTTACATTGTTACGTCGCCAATCTTCTATATTTGTAAATCTACCATTATTATATGTTTCGTACGTTTTCTGATCTGGAAATTCTTCACCGGCTACTTTATATGGGTAAAAATAATCATCCATATGCAGCGCATCAATATCGTAATTTTCTACGATTTCTAAAGCGCCTTCTGTTATAAATTTTTTCACTTCCGGAATACCGGGATTGTAATATAACTTTCCGCCATAAGTGACAACCCAATCGGGATGTTGCCTTGCAGGGTGATTATTTGATAATCGATTTATATCGGTGTGATTCATCGTTATTCGGTATGGGTTAATCCAAGCGTGGAATTCTATATTTCTTTTATGAGTTTCTTCAATCATAAATGCGAGCGGGTCATAACCAGGATCTTTTCCTTGTGTTCCTGTAATGTATTCAGACCAAGGACCGTAATTTGAAGGATAGAAAGCATCAGCGGTTGGTTTAATTTGTACAACAACTGCATTCATACCAGTGCTTTTTACATCGTCTAATAATCTTATAAATTCTTGCTTCTGTTTTTCAATAGGTAAGCCAGTTTTTGAGGGCCAATCAATATTCAGAACTGATGCGATCCATACAGCACGTAATTCATGTTTTTTGTACGTAGTATTTACTTCAGCATAAGTAAAGTGAGGGGGAATGAAAGAGAAAGGGATGAACAAGATAACGATACAACATATCATTAATAAACGTTTAACGATCATTTATACGCCTCCCTATCATATGATTATTTAAAATAATATATGAGGCGAGGTTGACTTTGCAATAGAGAAAATTGCATATTGAAACATTAAT
Organism: Bacillus cereus ATCC 14579; assembly: GCF_000007825.1. Taxonomy (NCBI): domain Bacteria; kingdom Bacillati; phylum Bacillota; class Bacilli; order Caryophanales; family Bacillaceae; genus Bacillus; species Bacillus cereus. Next base: position 2,337,751 of record NC_004722.1, read on the forward strand.
TTAATAAGAAAAATATTTTTAATGAAATTTACTTTCATTATAACTAAATTCATTTACTACTTCATATGCTTGTTAGTAAAGTGAAACTTCCTTTTATTTGAAGGGTAATAAATTATAAGTATAGGAGGATTAATAAATGAAAGTTTTGTTCGTCTGTTCTGGAGGAATGTCCAGTGCAATTGTTGTAAACGCTTTAAAAAAAGAAGCGGAGAAAAATGGTGTGAACATGGAAGTGCATGCAATTGGAACGAATGAGGTAGAGGAAGAAGTAAAGAATGGCTGGGATGTCGTAATGGTGGCACCTCAAATAAGACACCGATTTGACTCTGTAAAAAAATTTGCAGAGGAGGAATCTATTCCGTGTGGCATCATACCGCCGCAAGCATACACACCGCTTGGCGGCCCGACTTTATTAAAAACTGTAAATGAATTAATCAGTTAGGGGGAAACGTTATGAATAAGTTTGTCACGTTTCTTGATAAAAACTTATCTGGACCGATGGCAAGGCTTTCTGAGCAGAGACATTTACAAGCAATCCGTGATGGAGTTATTTCGGCGTTACCATTTATTATAGTAGGAAGCTTCTTTTTAATAGTAGCATTTCCACCACTGCCGAAAGATAGTTTTATATCAGTTTGGGCATTAAAGAATCAAACAAGTATATTGATACCATATCGTTTAACCATGTTTATTATGTCCTTATATATCGCATTTGGAATAGGATATAATTTAGCGAAAAGTTATAAATTAGATGCTTTATCAGGAGCACAGCTCGCGGTATGTTCACTACTTTTAACATTAACGCCTGAGTTAATTGATAAAAAAGGATTCATGCTTCCGATGACAAATCTCGGAGGTCATGGATTATTTGTGACGATGATTGTTTCTATTTTATCCGTAGAGATTTTAAGGTTTTGTAAGAAGAAAAATGTAATGATTAAAATGCCAGAACAAGTACCGCCATCTGTATCGCGTTCATTTGAAGCACTTATACCTGCAGCATTCGTTATTATTATAATGAGTCTAGTAACTGTCGTTTTTAGCATTGATTTACACCATGTTGTTGATAAATTAGCAGCACCATTAGTAAAAGCTGGGGACAGTTACTTCGGTGTAATGATTCCAGTGTTTTTAATTACGTTTTTTTGGTCATTCGGCATCCATGGTGTGTCGGTTGTTGGAACTGTTGCTAGGCCATTATGGGAAGTATACCTAGGGAAAAATGGTGAAGCAGTTGCTAGTGGAGCAGATCAGTTGCCATTTATTTCACCAGAGCCGTTATATCAATGGTTTATATGGATTGGCGGTTCTGGTGCGACGTTAGGGCTTGTATTAGCTATGATTGTATTTGGTCGATCGAAATATTCGAAAGCATTATCAAGAACTTGTATTGTTCCGGGTATTTTTAATATTAATGAACCAGTCATATTCGGATTACCGATTGTACTAAATCCAATTTTAATTATCCCATTTATCATTACACCACTTGTAACAGCAACTGTTGCATATTCAGCAACTGCGATGGGATTTGTAACACCAACGCATATTATGCCGCCATGGACACTACCTGCTCCAATTGGTGCATATTTAGCAACAGGTGGAGATTGGCGTGCGATTGTATTAGTTTTTATAAATATAGCAATATCGTTCCTTATTTATTTACCATTCTTTAAAATGTACGACAAAAATATGCTTGAAATTGAAAAAAATGGTGATGGGGAATCTGTTAATCCTTAATCTGCACGCTGTTATTTTGAGTGATAGACTTTTTGTCTATCACTTCTTTCACATTAAAACTAGAAAGGGGGAAATAGAATGAATATAAAATTTAGTTATAAAGGCGTATTTTTATTATTATTTGGAGTGATTTGTGCAAATTTACTTTTTGTCCCTTTATTAGGCATGCTAAATCTATCACAAATGCATAGTATCTGGCTTGTTACAAGTATTGCGGCAAGCGTTTTGCTTACGGTAGTTGTTTCTTTCATTGATGGATCGTTTGCATCGAAAGCTCAGTTGTTTTTTAGATTTATATTGTTTTCGATTGGTTGTACGTTCGTTACTTACATGATTGTTTTTTAGTAAATAGGAGGTCATGCACGTTATGTATATTGCAGGGGTAATGTCTGGTACTTCATTAGATGGAATAGATGTAGCGCTCGTTCATATAGAAGGAAGTGGTGTAGATTCTAAAATCGAACTCATTCATTTTACTACTGTTCCATTTTGTAATGATATGAAAAATGAGATCCAACAAGCGTTATCAATTGAAACTTCGAATGTCCAACTTATATGTAGTTTAAATTTTAAACTTGGTTTATGCTTCGCCAATGCTGTAAAGGAAGTTTGTAAAGAAGCCAATTTTCCTTTGAGACAATTAGATTTAATAGGCTCTCACGGACAAACGATTTATCATCAGCCAAAGCAAGAAGGGAATATTATTTCTTCAACATTGCAAATTGGGGAACCAGCAGTAATAGCATATGAAACGAACACGACGGTTATCTCGAATTTCCGAACGATGGACATGGCGGCAGGGGGACAAGGTGCACCACTTGTACCATATTCAGAGATTATTTTATATCGGCATCAAACTAAAAATAGACTACTACAAAATATTGGTGGAATTGGTAATGTTACAGTGGTTCCAAGTAAACGAAGTAAAGAGAGTGTTATTGCTTTCGATACTGGACCAGGCAACATGGTAATCGATGAAGTATGTCAAAGATTATTTCATGTACCATATGATCAAAATGGTTGGATTGCAAAGCAGGGGGTAGTTGTAGATGAAATTTTAACATACTGTATGAACCATCCATTTTTGAACATGAAACCACCAAAATCAACAGGTAGAGAACAGTTTGGAGAAGCGTTTGTGACTGAATTATTGAATCGATTTAAAAAGCATAGTAAAGAAAATATATTGGCAACTGTCACGATGTTTACAGCATGTTCAATTGTTCATCATTATAAGGCGTTTATTTTGCCGTATTATGAAATTGATGAGGTGATTTTAGGTGGTGGTGGAAGTTATAATAATACACTTGTTGAAATGTTACGGAATGGATTAAGAGAAGAGAAATGTAGCATATGTATACAAGAAGATATTGGTCATTCTTCAGCAGCGAAAGAAGCAATTGCATTTGCTATTTTAGCAAACGAAACGTATCATCGTAATCCGAGTAATGTGCTGAGCGCAACAGGTGCTAAGAATTCCGTAATTTTAGGGAATATAACATTCCCTCCATACGCAGATGAAAATGAGGCGAATATATGAAGTATATGATTGGAGTAGATGGCGGGGGAACGAAGACCGAGGCAATTGCATTTGATAAAGACGGAAATGAACTTGTAAGAGCTACCAGTGGTTTTGGAAACATATTAATAGATTTTGAAGAAGCTCTTGTGCATATTATGGAAGCAATTAATCAATGCCAGAAGAGTTTAATAAATGGGCATTGCGTTTGTGTTTGTTTAGGATTAGCTGGTATAAGCGGAGCGAATACAAATGAATTAACATTACGTTTAAAAAAGAAATACGGAACAAAAATTGAAATTTTTAATGATGCAATGATCGCACATGCAGCGGCTTTAAAAGGTAAGGATGGAATATTAACTATAGGTGGTACAGGTGCAATTTGTATAGGAAAGAAAGGAGAAGTATATCAGTATAGCGGTGGATGGGGACATATTTTAGGAGATGAGGGGAGCGGATATTGGATTGCATTACAAGCTTTAAAGAAAATGGCAATTCAGTTCGATCAAGGAATCAGTCTTTGTCCATTGAGTTTGAATATTCAAAGGCAGTTTCAACTTTTGACACCGTCTCATATAAAAAGCTTAGTATATACTTCTTCTAAAGATAAAATTGCAGCAATCGCCCCATTAGTTATTCAGGAAGCGAGAGATGGCAATGATGATGCGCATGAAATTATGATGCAAGCTGGAAAGGAATTAGCAAGGATTACAGTAAATGTTTATAACAAGTTGAACTTTAAGCACTCAACGCCAATTGCAGCAAGTGGCAGTATATTGCGTTTAGTTCCTGAAATATTTGCTGTATTTAAGAAATGCTGTGAAGAAAGTATGAAAGAAATTACATTCGTATCACAAGCAGAAATGGCAGTGAAAGGAACATATTATTTAATGAGGGATATATATTTTTAAAAATAGGTATGAGAATTTTTGTATGATTTGTAAAAATATGATGTTAAAATGTATAAAGGGATGTATGTTAAAAACGTACAATATACGTAGTAATTGAATATTGTATATGTATTCCCATGTAGAAAGTGAATGATTACATGATTAATAGTATGCAGTTTTTATATTTGGTGGCTTCTTATTTAATTGGAAACATATTGACCGCTTATATAGTAACAAAATTGAGACATAACGTTGATATTAGGGATGAAGGAAGCGGAAATCCTGGCGCAAGAAATATGGGGCGCGTATATGGAAAAGGGTATTTCATCGCTACATTTTTAGGTGATGCAATTAAAGGGGCAATCGTTGTTGCTGTAGCAAAATATCTTTTTGAAGATCCTACATTCGTAATGTTAACATTATTGGCCGTTATTATTGGACATATTTATCCAGTTTTATTTAAAGGCAAGGGCGGTAAAGGTATTTCAACATTTATAGGAGGACTAATCGCATTTGATTATTTGATAGCGCTTACCCTCTTAGGCATTTTTATTGTATTTTATTTAATATTTAAAGGGTTTACGAAGCCAGGACTAATTACGATTGCTTGTTTACCAATTTGTATGATTCTTTATTCTTATTCTATTGTTACCACTATATTAAGTGGAATAATTATTGTACTTATTCTATATGTAAATCGAGAATAAAATGAGTGTTTAATAAGTGGGGATAATCTCCACTTATCATTTTTTATTAAATAGATAAAGGAGATAAGGCATGGGGTTAATTTATAAAGTTGCTGATCAAGATTGGGAATTTGAAAGTATACATAAATTGAATTATAAAACTTTTGTAGAAGAGATACCACAACATGAAGAAACGAAAGAACGGTTTCGTATAGATCGGTTTCATAAAGAAAATACATATTTAATTTGTTTAGATGAGGATAGATTAGTAGGTATGGTCGCAGTGCGGGGAAAACGACCATTCTCGTTAGATTATAAAATTTCAAATTTAGATATTTATTTGCAAGAGCATGGAGAAAAAGTGTATGAAATTCGTTTACTTTCAGTAGAACGTGAATATAGAAATGGAAGAGCGTTGTTAGGATTAATTCGTTTTCTACATCGTTATTTGCTTCTAAATGGATATGAATTAGCACTCATTTCTGCAACAACACGTGAACTAGCTTTATATGAGCAAATGGGATTCAAATCTTTCCATACGTTAGTTGGTACAGAAGACGCAGCCTTCCAGCCAATGTATGTTACCCCTGCTATGTTTGAAGAGTCGAGTGTTGGGGGGATTATGACGAAAGAATATACGTTTTTACCTGGTCCAGTAGATATTGAAGAGAACGTTCGAAAGGCATTTTCTACGCGACCTATTTCCCATCGCTCTAAGTCATTTCAAGTGATGATGGACAATGTGAAAAAACGGTTACTTCACATGACAAAAGCAAAACATGTACAGCTTATGTTAGGAACAGGGACGTTAGCAAATGATGCGATTGCTTTACAGTTACGTTCTTTAAAAGGGAAAGGACTAGTATTAACAAATGGGGAATTTGGTAATAGATTAGTTGGACATGCAAAACGAGCACGGTTACATTTTGATACGTATAAAAAGGAAATGGGAGATCCATTTATTTATACCGAATTAGAAGAAATTATGACAACTGGAAATTATGAATGGATTTGGTTTGTTCATCATGAAACATCTACTGGAATGTTAAACGATTTAAACGAGCTAAATACTCTTTGTAACGAGAATCAAATGAAACTGTGTGTAGATTGCATAAGCTCAATTGGAGCAATACCATTAGACTTGAAGGATGTGTATTTTGCAAGTGGTGTTAGCGGTAAAGCGATTAAATCATATACAGGAATTTCTTTCGTTTTTCATAACCACATTGTAAAAATAAACGAGGCTGTGCCGGCCTATATGGACATTGGCATGTATGAAGAAAATGAAAGTATTCCATACTCACAATCATGGAATTTAATTTATGCATTGCAAGAAGCGTTGAAGAGATTTGAAGATGAAAAGGCATTTGTAAAAATTAAAGAGACATATGATTATGTTGAAGAAGTTATTACTGATATGGGTTTAAAGCTTGTTTCACCTAAAGAACATGCCGCGCCAATTATACTTACTATTGTATTGAGCGAAGATTATTCTTCTAAAGTAGTAGGCGATACATTAGCATTACAAGGATACATCGTTCATTATGAGTCATCTTATTTACAAAAGAATAATTGGATCCAAATTGCATGTTTAAATCATTATAAAGAACGCGATATGAAGAGGATGTTAAATTGTTTGCAAATGTGTTTATTTCAGAGTGGGGTACATATATAAAGACTTTTTCTTTTCGTATAAAGGAGCTACGACTTACGAAAACTTAGGAATAGAACATTGGAAGAGGTGTCGGTATGATAACTAGAAAACTACCATTACATATAGACGATATTAAAAAAGCTCACAAAATTCTAGATAGAAATGCTCGTAAAACGCCATTAGTAAAATCTTTTTACTTGACTAGTAAAACGGGTGGAGAAATTCATTTGAAATTAGAAAATATGCAATTAACGGGTTCTTTTAAATTTCGTGGCGCATTTAATAAAATGTCGCGGCTCACGGATCAAGAAAAAGAAAGAGGTGTAATTGCATGTTCAGCAGGTAATCATGCACAAGGAGTTGCATTATCTGCTCATTTACTCGGTATTAAGAGTAAAATTGTTATGCCAATTTCTGCACCTCAGGCAAAAGTTGAAGCAACAAAAGGATATGGATCTGAAGTGATTTTACATGGTGAAACCTTTGATGATGCAAAGGTAAAATGTGAAGAAATTATAAGGGAAACAGGTGAAACATACTTACATCCATATGATGATGTAGAGGTAATGGCTGGTCAAGGTACAATTGGATTAGACATTCTTGATGATATGTGGGATGTAGATACTGTCATTGTACCAATAGGTGGAGGCGGAATTATTTCTGGTATTTCTGTAGCATTGAAATCTTTTAATCCATCCATTAATATAATTGGTGTCCAAGCAGATAATGTTCATGGAATGAAGGCATCTTACGATAAAGGAGCAATCGTAGAACACTATGAGGCGCCTACTATTGCAGATGGTTGCGCAGTTAAAATACCAGGTGAATTAACATTTGAAATTGTAAAAGAATTAGTAGATGATATTGTAACTGTATCAGAAAAAGAGCTGGAAGTAGCGATGAAAGATTTATTACAACGTGGGAAAGCTGTTGTAGAAGGTGCAGGTGCATTAGCAACTGCTGCACTTCTTGCAGGAAAAGTTGATAGTTATATAAAAGGGAAAAAAGTAGTGGCTGTTATATCTGGTGGGAACGTGGACTTACAGCGCATATCAAGTGTATGTGAGCACTTTTTTGTCGCTAATGAAGTGAAATAGTTTTATGAAAGAAGAGCTAAGAGAAATGATCTTAGCTCTTACTTTTTGTCTACCGTTTACTGTAAGTAGAAATAAACTTGCAAAATTTGCTGTTTAAAAATTATTTTATTTAAGCGCCTATTTTTACACATATCTTTAATGTTATAATAATTATTTCAATATTGTCGAAACGTAAGCAGAAATTTAATATAATAGTTTTAATGTGCTAATGAGCGGTGAGGAGGGCAGGGCATGAATAAAGAAGAACAGGTCATGAACGGTTTCAGGGAATTATATAATAAGCTGGTTTGGCTTAATAAAGATAAGATGGAAGAGGGTCTTAAAGGTTTTAAGTCTTCTGAAGTCCACTGCATTGAATATATTGAAAACAATGCAGATTCTAACGTGACACAACTCGCAGAGGCTTTTTATGTGACTCGCGGTGCTATAAGTAGAATGACTAAGAAGCTCATACAAAAAGGCCTTGTTGAAAGCTACCAAAAGTCAGAAAATAAGAAAGAAATTTATTTTAGGCTTACCGAACAAGGGAAAGAAATTTATAAAATCCATGAAAATCTACACAAAGAGTTTCAAGAGCGAGATAAAGCTGTATTTGAACAAGTAACTGAAGAAGAATTCAACAGTATAATTAGCTTTGTGGAAAAGTATAGTAGACATTTGGATGCAGAAATAAAGAAACAAGGTATACATATTAAATCGTAACATATTTTAATAATAAAGTGAAACTTTAATCAGTGGGGGGTCTTCATCTCCACTGATTATCAGCCCTCACCAATCGGGCTTTTACGGGCAGCCTTACTCTAATGAGAATAGGCTGCTTTTTTATTATTTTGTTTTTGTTGACTAATCAACAAAATAGAGTTATTATTTTGTTGACAAAGCAACATTTTTTTTAGGAGAGAAGTTAAATGTCTATATTTAGATTGAAAAATGAAAGGGGAACTGAAAAAAGCATAGATAAACATGCTTTACTATTCGGACTTATTTCTGTATTTCTTTGTGGTATAGGTTTCAGTATCATCATGCCTGTAGTCCCATTCTTAGTACAGCCATATACAAGTAATCCGGAAGAACAAGCATTGGTTGTTACACTACTAACTTCCGTATATGCGGCCTGCGTGTTTTTAACTGCACCAGTACTCGGAGCTTTAAGCGATAAGTATGGCCGTCGTCCATTACTTTTAATATGCTTATTTGGTTCTGCAATTGGGTACTTAGTTTTGGGAATAGGAGGAGCTTTATGGGTACTATTTGCTGGACGCATAATAGAAGGTATAACAGGTGGGAGCATAAGTACTATCTTCGCATATTTTGCAGACATCATTCCAAAAGAACAGAGAACGAAATATTTTGGATGGGTGAGTGCAGTTGTAGGTGCGGGAACTATCATTGGCCCAACCATTGGGGGAATACTTGCCAAGTTTGGTGATACTGTACCTATATATTTTGGTGCAATCATAACGTTAATAAATGTTGTATATGGGATCAAATATATGCCTGAGAGCCTTGAAAAAAATAATAGGTTGAAAGAGATTACTTTTGTAAGGTTAAATCCTTTTGTACAGCTAGCAAACATACTTTCCATGAAAAATTTAAAGTGGTTACTTGTCTCAGCGTTTTTACTTTGGATACCTAACGGATCTTTACAAGCAATTTTCACGCAATTTACAATGGATACTTTCAGTTGGAAACCTGCATTAATCGGACTTATGTTTTCAATTTTGGGCTTTCAAGACATTGTTTCACAAAGTTTTATCATGCCAAAGCTTTTGATCAAGCTTAGTGATAAACAAATAGCAATTCTTGGGATGGTTTCGGAGATTATAGGATACAGTTTTATTGCGGCATCAGCTTTGTTTTCACTCTATCCACTACTTATCGCTGGGATGCTGATGTATGGTTTTGGGGATTCAATTTTCGGACCTTCATTCAACGGGATGCTTTCAAAGTCTGTCAGTTCTAGTGAACAAGGAAGGATTCAAGGTGGAAGCCAATCTATTCAAGCTTTAGCAAGAATGATTGGTCCTATTCTTGGAGGACAAATCTATGTATCACTTGGTCATGCCGCACCTGCTTTTATGGGTATGATTCTTATAGTAGCGGCAATAGCAGTTTTATATAAGGGAACGCATGAAACTGTATAACAGATAGATATAAGAATAAATAAAAGGGAGTCAGAACTTAGGAACAAGTGCTGATTCCCTATTTGTTTACGGTTTGAGAGCTAAGAGAAAAGCTTTTGTTTAGGAATTTATTCTGCTATGCTCTCATGGTGAAGGGTAATATTCAGTGAGGTGGAACTATCATTAATTACAGTTAGCTTTATTTGAAAGTAAAAAGGTAGGTAAAAAATGACTAGATAGTTTCATTATGCTTGTGCTGAAGTAAATAATGACTCCATCTTTATTTTGCTCTTTTCTCGAATTTCAGCATCTGCGTGTCTCATCACGTATTTATGCGCTACAGCGATTGCTAAAACATCATCTAATAAGCCGATCCCAATAATAGCAGCTATATCTGGAATGAAATCGATTGCTAATACGTAATAAGATAAAGCGGCTAATATTATGAATTTCGCTTTAGTAGGTAATTCTTTCTTTTTCATTGTGTAGAATAAAATAATACTTTCATATACGCTGGATTTACCGAGGTTTACAGAGCTTTTTTTGAACTTTTTCCAAAGGGTCTGTTTCTCCATATAAACACTCCTTTTACAAAAACATAGATTTTTTAAAAGGATGGACAAAGAAGAGAGAGATTAATCAATTTTATTGTTTTTCTTAATTATATATTTCCATAAAAATAGGGGAATACCTGTTCAAAATATTATAATGTGGATTATTTTGAACAGTGTTCCGTTACATAGTATGTGTTCGTTCCAAGTAAAGGTACTACGCAGGTAACGTTTGGTGGTAATACGTATTAAAGTTCATTTTCTACATTAATCTCTGCATTCGTACAATATTGAATTACTTCTAAATAATCTAAGGGTGCATTTATTGATGAGAACTTTTGTAATTCTTAAATAGCCTCTTTACTCGCTGGTGATTCATAGGCTTCTAATGTAATTCTGGTATTAATTGCAAGATTAGCCACTTCATCTAGCATTTCAGGTGTTACTTTGGTTCGAACCATTTTTCCTCTCTTTTCTCCCATTTTCTTAAAAGTTGTCGCTTCGGTGATGGCTTTTTTATTTTCTCAAATGAAGCCGATGAGTTTGAGTTTTAGAATTTTATCGTGGTATTATTTATGTAACAAGGGGATGTTGTAAGAAAAAATACAATTTGAGGGGAAAATGAGAATGGGAATTTATAACTATGAAGCGAAAGAGGATTTGCAAGTAGGAGAAGTTTGTTTAGAACGAGATATTTATGAAATTATAAATTTTTATAAGAAAGGGTCAATAGTTTTATGTGATTCAGTATCTCGTTTCAGTGCGAATTCAGACAGAATGTTTAAAGTGATAAATAGGATAGAAACATATATGCATAAAAATGAAGACTATACATATCAGGTTTCGGATAGACCCAATTTGATTTATGTAGTTGAGCAGGTAAGATAAGGAAGTATCCATAACGGGTGCTTTTTTCTTTGTTATATAGAAATTACACATTAAACGTGAATTCTAACAAAATGGATATTTGGATTCAAATTATTTGTGATATGTACAGTAAAATGTATGTGTATGATTTAGTTATTATTATGCATTTTATAAGCGGTATGGGGGAAGAAAAATGAAAATAATAGAACTACCAATTGAATTCGAATTTAACGGGCAAAAACAATGTATTTATCCAAGTTTAATTATATTACATAATGAATTAACGTTAGTTGATACAGGATATCCAAGTTTTTTACCTTTAATTGAAAATGCAATATTAAAACATGGATATGAGATGAAAAACTTAAAGAATATAATTATTACCCATTATGATGACGATCATATAGGGGCTGTATATGATTTTAAAGTGAAATATCCAAATATTAATGTTATTGCTAGTGAAATTGAATCTAACTATATTAATGGTGATATAAAATCAGAGAGGTTAGTTCAAGCTGAAGAAATGTTAGAACGTATGCCCAATGAAGAAAAAGAATTTGGCAAATGGTTTATACAACAGTTAAAAAATATAAAACATATTTCCGTCGATGAAAAAGTACATGATGGTCAAATGATTTTGAATAATGAATGTCAAGTAGTGGCAACGCCAGGACATACTTCGGGGCATATTTCATTATATTTTCCGAATTTAGACTGTGTAATTACGGGAGATGCGGCTGTTCAAGAGAATCGTGAGTTAGTAATAGCTAATCCGAATTTTTGTTTGGATATAGAAAAAGCGAAACAGTCTTTAAATAGGATTAAAAGTTTTAAAGCAGCACAGTATTATTGCTATCATGGAGGAAAGCTTACTGTATAAATTAATGAAAACCGGTCTTTCCTAAATCGAAAAGATCGGTTTTTTAGTTCATATATTTTGCGATTTCAACCAAATCAGTAACATTATATTTCGGTAAAATTGAAATATATATGTAAAGAAGAATATATATAATTTGAGCAAGGGTATAGGGGGGGAGAAAATGGGTTCGTTATTTGATGTAATAGCAGATATCATTTTATTTTATCCTCGAAATGACATGAAATTGAAACACCATATCGCAAAATTAAGTGAATTAGAGTGGTTTCGAAATCTACATGAAGATCCGAAGTATACAAGTTTAATTTGGAGTAATAGAAAATTTAAGAAGTTCATTTTGTCTTCTACTAACATGGAAACATTAATAAAATCTGAGAAAAAGCAAAAAGAATTTGTTCATCTAGTACAGGATGAATATAAAAAAAGAAGATAAGAATTTTTTTATTTTTCATATTTGGCGAAACAAATGGTACAATGAAAGCTAATGTGAAAAATAAGGAAAAGAAGTGGTCTATTTGAAAAACTTTTTAGAATTAGGAATTAGTGAAACTTTTAATCATACATTACGTGAAAATGGAATTACAGAAGCAACACCAATTCAAGAGAAGGCAATTCCAGTTATTCTGTCAGGTAAAGATATTATTGGGCAGGCGAAAACAGGAACGGGTAAAACGTTAGCATTCGTGTTACCGATTTTAGAAAAAATTGATCCAGAGTGTAGTGATGTCCAGGCTTTAATCGTTGCGCCAACAAGGGAATTAGCCCTGCAAATTACAACTGAAATTAAAAAAATGCTTGTTCAAAGAGAAGATATTAATGTACTAGCGATTTATGGTGGGCAAGATGTAGCACAACAATTGAGAAAATTAAAAGGTAATACACATATTGTTGTTGCAACACCAGGACGATTATTAGATCATATACGACGTGAAACAATTGATTTAAGTAATCTTTCAACGATTGTACTAGATGAAGCGGATCAAATGCTTTATTTTGGTTTCTTATATGATATTGAAGACATTTTAGATGAGACACCAGGTAGTAAACAAACGATGTTATTCTCAGCAACGATGCCAAAAGATATTAAAAAATTGGCGAAGCGTTATATGGATGAACCGCAAATGATTCAAGTACAAAGTGAAGAAGTAACGGTTGATACAATTGAGCAGCGTGTCATTGAGACGACAGACCGTGCAAAGCCAGATGCACTTCGTTTTGTTATGGATCGTGATCAGCCATTTTTAGCTGTTATTTTCTGTCGTACAAAGGTTAGAGCAAGTAAGCTTTATGATAATTTAAAAGGACTAGGTTATAATTGTGCTGAACTTCATGGTGATATACCTCAAGCGAAACGTGAAAGAGTTATGAAGAGTTTCCGCGAAGCTAAAATTCAGTACTTAATCGCAACGGATGTAGCAGCTCGTGGACTTGATGTAGATGGTGTAACGCACGTATTTAACTATGATATCCCTGAAGATGTAGAAAGTTACATTCATCGCATTGGCCGAACAGGACGTGCAGGTGGATCAGGTCTTGCAATTACGTTCGTTGCAGCGAAAGATGAAAAACATTTAGAAGAAATTGAAAAAACGCTTGGTGCACCAATACAAAGAGAAATAATCGAACAACCGAAGATAAAACGTGTAGATGAAAATGGAAAACCGGTACCAAAGCCGGCTCCGAAGAAATCAGGTCAAAATCGTCAAAGAGATAGCCGCGAAGGTTCAAGAAGTGATTCAAGACGTGATTCGAGAAATAGCTCAAGAAGTGATTCAAGAAATAGTTCGAGAAATAGTTCTAGAAATGAAAATAACCGATCATTTAATAAGCCAAGTAATAAAAAAGGTAGTACAAAGCAAGGTCAGCAAAGACGTGGTCGTTAAATGGTTATAATTGTAAAAGAGTCGCAAAATATTGTGGCTCTTTTTTTGTTTGAATACAACAAGGATGATGGCAAGAAAAAATTTCATTCACCGTATTTGAAATTTATAAAGGGAATTTTATAGTTCAAAACCAGTAGAGCAAGGGTATTACTGTCATTCAGCAGAACACTTTGGTTAAAAGAAAAGGTATTGAAGCGAGCGAGTATTTTCATTATACATTCCGCAATTATCGAAATAGAACAAGAGAAGTTTATGAAGGATTAAACTCGTATTGGTGTACGATCGTTGGAAACTGGAAAACTAATTTGTTAGTTTTTATCGATGAGGAACTCGAGAAGCACCACTGCCATCCTTATGGGGAAATTGCTTACGACGACGATGAAGGTAATGTAGTGATAATATGCGAAATAAGAAAAAAGGACTAGCAGTCGTACCTGCCGTCCTTTAATAGGAGAAAAAGTAATCTTGTTTAGAACTACGCATAAACAGAAAATCTGCTTGTAATTAGTTTTACCCTAAATATACGTGTCTATACAAAAAAGGGATAAGTAAAAAATACTTATCCCCGGAAGGGAAATCCCAAGTACCAAAATGGCTCGTATTGGTCTGCAGGTTCAAAAGTAGTATATGTAAAACGAAAAATCTCATACAAAAAGCAGACAACGATTTTGGTTGTCTGCCAGTGAGTTCAATGAGTTAGCTAATTGTGATAATTTGCATCCCCATTGCGAGAAGAGTGAAGCTGCTAGTTCAAACAGCTTGTTGGTATTATTTTCGATTTCTTAAAAAATATACATCAAAAGAAAGAGGTATTAGCCATGGACACGGCAGCTTGAAAGTAGTATGTATTTTTATTTGAAAAATATTCAAGGGGTGAAGAAACATGGAATGTTTAATAAAGGTGTTTGTTTTATTAATCAGTTAATTAATAAAACAAAATAGTTATTTGGGAGAAAGGGAAAATGAATATGAGATGAATTGAAGCTGTTGAAAAATTACTTGAAGTGATGAAAGAATGCTTTTGGAACGGAACATCTTTAAAGGGTGAAGCTAATGATTTTAATATTGTATCTTGGCTGATTGAAGAAGCGACGCGTAAAACAAAATAAAAATTTCATTTTGTAGCAAAGGGGAATAGATATGTGTACTTATTGGGGAAAAGTAGATAAAGAGTTCTTTAAGAGGCAAGAACCGGAACAAAATAAAAGAGCAGCTAGCAAAAGCTAACTGCTCAATACAAGGAGATACAGAGAAGACTACTTTAAATGAATGTTGGCATACAGCCTACATACAGTATTGACCGAATATTTATTTTAAATTCAATTTATTTAAAGTAAATATTCCAACAGATAAAATGGTTGCGCCTGCTACAGAACCTAGCCAGTCTCTCCAGCCTAATGTATTTAAAGATGCATCTGTTAAATCCGTAATTAAGAAGATAGCAAACATTAATACACCAAATGCTAAGCATCCCCAAAATGTTTGCAAATATTTAATCATTTTCTTTCGGAACTTGCTCATATAAATCACCCTTATTAATAATTATGATTTTTATAAATAAATTATCGCATGTGCAAAAATTAAAAGTACAAAATATGCAATATTACATATTGGAACTCAACAAAATACTCCATTGATAAGTACATAGATCGAACGAAGGCATCGTTCTTTTCCTAAAATGAAAGGTGACAATAAGAAACATGAGATACGTTTTAAACAAATTGAGCGGACGTTAAAAAATAAAAATTTATAAAGGAAATAGAAAGTATGGTGTTGTATATGTACGATAATAGGAAACTTTTTGCAAACTAAACATATAATTTTAATAGACCGACAGTCGGTCTGGTGGGAAGGAGAACTTGAATGCGAATTGTAAAGGAGTATGAGGAGCGTAGAAAGGAAATTTTAGAAACAGCTGAGCGTTTGTTTCTTACGAAAGGTTATACGAAAACAACCGTGAATGATATTTTAAAAGAAATTGGTATAGCAAAGGGGACGTTTTATCATTATTTTAAGTCGAAGGAGGAAGTAATGGATGAAATCATTATGAGGATTATTAAAGAGGATGTCACTAAGGCGAAAAGGATTGTCTCCAATCCCGATATCCACGTTTTAGATAAGTTATTTAAAATTTTAATGGAACAATCACCAAAATCAGGAGATGTCAAAGAAAAAATGATTGAACAATTCCATCAACCAAATAATGCAGAAATGCATCAGAAAAGTTTAGTGCAATCCATTATACATTTATCTCCTGTATTAACGGAAGTTTTAGAGCAAGGAATAGAAGAAGGCATATTTTATACTCCATACCCACAAGAAACAATTGAATTATTACTCTCTTCAGCACAAGTCATATTTGATGATGGTTTATTTCAGTGGAAACCGGAAGAAATGATGAGAAGAGCTAAGGCTTATATTAAAATGATGGAAGTATCTGTTGGAGCAAAAGAAGGGTCCTTTGATTATATGATCGAGGTTTTAATGAAACAGAAATAGCTTTTTTCTGTTTGGGTGTTATAGACCGGCAGTCGGTCTAGACTAAATGAAGGATGTGATGAGGATGCCAGCAAGTATTCAATCTTCCTTGAAAGATTTTCACTTAATGGTAAGTGGTCAAATTATTACTATTTTAGGTTCAACACTATTACGTTTTGCTCTCTCACTATATGTGCTAGATATAACAGGGCGTGCAGATATATTCGCAGGGTTATATGCGGTAACGAGTATTCCGTTTCTGCTAGCACCTCTTGGCGGAGCAATAGCAGATCGTTTCAACCGCCGTAATGTAATGGTCATTTTTGATTTTATAAACGCTGCTATTGTATTAAGTTTTATAGTTTTGTTATTAACTGAATCGGTATCTATTTTATTGATTGGAACAATTATGTTTTTACTAGCAGTCATTAGTGCAATGTACGCACCAGTTGTAATGGCGAGTATTCCGCAATTAGTTCCAGAGAAAAAGTTAGAACAAGCAAACGGTATCGTAAATGGTGTGCAAGCATTATCTAATATAGTTGCACCTGTACTAGGAGGAATATTATACGGCATAATTGGTTTGAAAATGCTCGTAATAACAAGTTGTCTTGCTTTCTTTTTATCTGCGATTTTAGAAATGTTTATTACAATACCATTTATAAAAAGAATACAGGAAGGCCATATCGTACCGACAATTGTAAAAGATATGAAAGAAGGTTTTCTTTATGTTTTAAAGCAACCTTTTATTTTGAAAGCTATGTTACTTGCAGCTTTACTAAACTTAATTTTGACACCGTTATTTGTTGTTGGAGGACCTATTATGTTACGAGTAACTATGCAGAGTAGCGATACGATGTATGGAATTGGAATGGGATTAATTGATTTTGCAACCATATTATGGGCATTGTCAATCGGTTTCTTTGCTAAAAAGTTACAGATGAGAACATTATATAATTGGATGCTTATCATAGCTTTATTAGTAATGCCAGTGGCACTATCAGTTACACCGTTTATTCTTAATTTAGGACCCTATCCACCATTTATCCTCTTTATACTTTCTTCTCTTCTAATCGCAATGATTATGACAATTGTATCCATCTATGTGATTACTGTAGTCCAAAAGAAAACACCAAATGAAAATCTAGGAAAAGTGATGGCAATTATAACAGCGGTATCTCAATGTATGGCACCAATTGGGCAAGTCGTATATGGTTTTATGTTTGAAGGATTCAGTACGAAAATTTATTTACCTATATTTGCTATTAGTTTCATAATGATATTAATAGCTATAGTGACGAAGAAAATATTAAGAAATGAAGGGAACTAGCTTCATATGATTAGGAGAATGTTAAAAAGAGATTTCTCTAAAAATAAAATGATAATTATCATTTTATTTATGTTTATCAAGTTATCAAGTTTTTAATGGCTAGTGCTTCAAGTAACGTTATAAATCTATGATCGATTGTTTAAAGTATCAAGCGCACCGCACGTCGTACAGATTCATACCGGAGAAATAAATCAAAAGTCAATGGATTCATTTGTAGAAAAAACTCCTTTTGTAAAAAAGTAGCAAACGGCAGAGATGATCCAAGTACAAGTAAACGGGTATAACATTTTTATACAAAATAAAAATAAGGCGAACATAATAGCGTAATAGATATT
This sequence comes from Bacillus cereus ATCC 14579, assembly GCF_000007825.1. Taxonomy (NCBI): domain Bacteria; kingdom Bacillati; phylum Bacillota; class Bacilli; order Caryophanales; family Bacillaceae; genus Bacillus; species Bacillus cereus. The sequence continues at coordinate 2,355,778 of NC_004722.1, forward strand.
AGTTCCGTGAAACAAAACGCTAATTTTAATTTTTTATTAGATTTAAATAATAAAGTGATACAGATTAGTAAAGGGGAAATAGGTGTACCGATTTATTTTATGCAAAAATACAATCTGCATATTGGAGATGAAATATGGATTATAAAAAATAATATAGAACAAGAATTTACGATATCAGCATGTGTTCGTGATGTTCAAATGAATCCATCAATCGTTAGTTCAAAGCGATTTGTAATAAGCAATGAAGACTTAGAAAGATTAAAACGAAATTTGGGAGAACGAGAATATCTTATTGAATTTCAGTTAACAGATGTAAATTAGATAAATGAATTTGAAGATTTATACCAGTCATCGAACTTACCTCAAAAAGGATTAGGAATTTGCTAAATAGGAAGGGGAAAATAAAATGAACGCTATGGAAAACGGTGTATATGAAACAACCAGATTAGTTAGTGAATCAATGGAATGACAAGCTGTAATGAATATCAATCAAATTTGTGAATTAGATCAATATCAAGAAGCGACATTATGTACATGGAATACAAATAACGATTTTGGTAGAGTTGTTTTAAATGCAGCATTAGGGCTTACGGGAGAAGTTGGTGAGGTTGCTGATGTTGTAAAAAAGCAATTTTTCATGGTCATGGATTTGATCCAGCTTATTGTCCAGGAGAAGAAGAAGGAAATACACATAAAATCGCTTTAGAGATAGGGGACATCTTGTACTACAGTTCAATCATGTCTCACGAAAGGGAATATACCCTAGGAGATATTGCTCAAATGAATATATCTAAATTAGCAACAAGATATCCAGACGGATTTAGTCGAGAAGCTAGTCAAAATCGTGTAGATGTGAAATGAAAATCGTAATAAAAAAGAGCCATGAGTGGAAAGGCTCATGGCTCCTTATATAAGGGTAATGATTTTATAGGTAAATATTATTATGAAATCCCAAAAAATTAAATATAAGTCAATTAATTGGTATAGAATTTGGATTTTATTTAAAAGAAGGAACGGAGGAATATGTAAAAGACTTTGAAAGGTCCATAAAAAAAGAATTCAGTAAAACTCTGAATTCTTCTACACGTGATTTTATTTGTTAATCCATTTAGAAATAATAGGATAATGAAACTCTTTTTCTTGTAGCGCATATAAAATCCCTTTTATAGACCCGAAAATTAACAAAAGGAACAGTATTAGATATAAAGGAGCTATGCCGAAAATAATCAAAGTATTATTTGAAGTCAAGTCTAAATTAGACAAGGATAGCATTAAGATTCTTATTGCGAAGAGATTCCAAATTACTGTAATTATCCAAATGAATAGTTGATAAAACACAGCTTCAAGGATATTTTTTTTGAATGTTTTGTGATTTGTATACAAAATAAAAAATCAACGGTATATAAAAAATTGTGATGCTAAAGAAAATAAGAATAAAAAAAGATAATAAGGTAAGAAAATGCATAATTAATTTTATGTTCTTTTCTTGAGCTAGAATCATTAAGGTCCTCCTATATGTATGAGATTTGTTGTAGCTATTATATTTTAAGATTTTCATTATGGTAATAATGCGCTACTAAAAAAAATTACTACTGCCTACAGTTAAAGTTCCGCTTTCTGCTGCAGAAAATTGTATATCTATTGTTTGGCTAGCAACGGATACTAAATTTTTTCTTATAGTTATTCTTAGAGTAGAAGTCGTACCTAAAGTTGGATTAAATCCTATATTGGCACTGAATAAATAGATACCATTTATAGGGGCTGTAAATGTATTCGTTACTGAAGAATACCCTCCACCATTATTAAATATTATATTACCATACGATACTTGAATATCTGCAGGAGGAGTAAAAGACTGTGCACCATTTTTTTCTGCACGAAAATTAATGTTAAATGTGGGTCCGGTAGGTCCAGTGTCGCCGGTAGCCCCAGTGTTGCCAGTAGGTCCGGTAATTCCAGTAGGCAGAGTAAATGATGGGATTGGTGGGAAAGTAGGCCCGACTAGGTCGGGAGAAATTGAAATTTCAGATTTTATTTTAGGTGAATTGAATCTGTCTTTTCTAGACATATGTATATCATCCTCTCTAAGAATAGCAGATTATATCCAGTAGATGCATGATATGAATTGGGTGTGATTGTATTTTGAGATAATAAGAAATAAATTTATCTAATCTAACTATAAAAATTAGAACTAAACAAAAGCGTTAATTTATTATAAAAAATGGGTGACTCAGCAATTGTGTCAGCCGAGTCACCCAATACTATTGATTTTAGATAATAATCTTTTTCTATATGTAGTTATAGTGAGTTCTAAGAGGTTAACTCCAAACCGCAGTTAAAGGACAAAGAAATTTATTTTAGAAAGTATTAGATTTAACTATGTTAATGCTACAACAGCAAGAGTCAAGCCCAATGTATTTAATGTATTAGAATATGGTCCTACATTAATAGTAAGAGTACTTGTTATACCTGAAGGTGTAGTGAAAATTGCGGGTGCTGATACAGAAGTGAATCCTGCAGTATATCCCAGAGAAGTACCAGATCCAATGATTGGATTATTATTAAGATACATAGTGATACCTGCCAAATTACCTCCTGGTTGAATGATAACTTGTACTTCATAGATTGCCAAATAGGTTCTTCCACCTTCAAGTAAAACAGTTGTTGGTGGTGTGAACGAGATTGCTGTACCATTAGAATTTGCCACGGTATCTAGTGGAATCGCGGAATTTACAGAAACTATTGATGGGGTAGTTTGAACAACATTTAAGCTATTAGCCGTGGGGGATGGACAAGTGCAAGGTTTGTGAATGTTAGAGTTGTTATCATTTTGGAAATTCACAAATAATCAAGCTCCTTTGCGTAAAAAAATTTTTATCCTATATAAAACGTAGCTTTTTTGTATCTAAGTTATTTTTAATAAATTTTTAAAGATAAATCGAATATTGTTGGTCAGTCGACTCATAAAAGTATTCGATACTCTGGGATTTCAAAGTGCATCTGATAAATATATATGAATGTTTTTTTAAGGACATTACTGTAAGTTAGGAAAACATAAATCTGGAAATAAAACTTGATATTCCGGGTTTAACCGAAGATCAGTAGTTGAGGTTGTAAAGTGTATATAATTTTTTTCTAATTTATCTAGTGTTGCCAGATGATGAGTACCTAAGTCACGCTGGATGCTATGTTTAGAAAGAGTAGGCCCAATTTGTAATTTTCGGTTTTTCATAGCAGTATTCCAGGGACTGTAAAAGAATTTTAAAATGAAAGCAGGATACATGTAAACGATAAATGGATGAGGTGACCAATGTCGCCCTGCCCAATAGTTACCATGCGAATAATGGTGGATTAATCTACCACCATAGTATGGAGCAGGTGGATTAGGAGGGATTATTCTCCCATGATAACGCTGTTTGACAAGGGGGATTCCGTATCTGGGATTGGTATAACCGTGAGCAGGGTCATCCACCATCAGAATAGTTCTAATAGCATACATCTTTTGCCCTAAATTGGCAAGAGATGAGAAAAAGGCTTCCTTATCAACACAGCAAAGAAATTCAGTGGTATTTAGTACCATTTTCCATCCCGTAATTTCTTTTTCTATGTTCATTACTTCTTGATCAACTAAAATGGCATCAAACTCTAGTACCTTTGATTCACGGATTTCCCAATGAGGTGCAAATAATTTGCATAATTCAACCGAACGATCAGTAGACCCACGATTAATAAGAATGCCATGATCAAATAATTTTGTGTGGTGCATTAACCACCACGGAAGCAGATACTCTTCGTTATAAAAATGAGAAATTAAAGTAGTGTTAATAAAAAGTCCTCCTTTCAAAATTTTGTGGAATATATCCTTATCTAGTAAGATATGTTACTTGATCTAAAAAGAATGAAGAAAGATTTTTAACAAAATAGTTAGTTTAATAAAAACCGGAAAATGTGGGGGAGTTAAAGGAGAAGAACCCTTTATATAAAGGGTTCTTCTGGTGATTTAATCTATCAATTACATTCGTGGTAATATTTATCACATGAATCGTTATTATCGTTACAGCATATACAGAATGTTTTTTGAACAAATAAACTAACTACACTAGTAGAACCTTCTTGCTTTGTAAGAGTAAGACTTTGAAAATCTTCAACTTGAAATATTTTTGTTTGAACAGGTTGTAATGTAGTAGTAATTGGTACGTTAGATCTTCTTGTTAGAATAGTTACTTGAACGGGTGCACTCATACCGACAACGAATAACTGAATTAATGTTTTATTATGATTGTTTGTAAAATCCTCAAATACAGTTTGTGGAGCGGTGGTTTCAAGGAAAACAGATACAGGTATATTCCCATTTGCATTTTCTGCAGAACCAGCTATCGTATGAGTTTCAATAAAACAGTTGTTTTTTTGATTGTTGGAATGCGATTGATTTTTATAATATTTTTTACCATCTTTATAAAAGTAATCAGCCATATGAATTTAAAGCTCCCTTCTTTTAGATATCTATATAGTCTATTTAATAAAGTGAAGTAGTGCTTGTAAGACATAATAAAATCCGCTCTCGTAATTATCTGAAAATGTTATTTAGAAATTAAAGAGCGCCATTCAAGGCGCTCTCGGATAAAAAATAATATTGAAAAAGAATACCACATTATATTTTATGCATGTTCTTAATAAATGTGTAGTTTTTAACAAAATCCTTATTTGAAAACAAGAAGCCCTAGATTTAGGGCTTCTTGTTTTGGTATTCTCACATGGTTTTTCAAAAAGAATAGAACATATTGAAGATAACATGTGAATGTTTCATAAATGTATCAAAAAAGTGAACAAAATCGTTATTTTAATTAGTTCAGCCCCTTGAAGGGCGCTCCAAGGGGCGAAGATTCGAGAACTTGTAAACTCTTGTTTAATTACATGAAAACTCCCTAAGGAGAATCTATGATATTTTAACACTCAACTAACTATTTTGACAAATATATATTGATAAAAGAAACCCCGATTGTCCGCGGGGCTTCTAAGGGGAAGTGCCAAGTAATGACGTACTCGACTAATTAACCATATCATGAATTTTTTGGTAAAAATACTAGTAAATCCGTCCAATTGTATGATCGTTAATTTGAACAAAAACTCTATTTTGTAGAGCTTTAATTCCATGGGAAAAGAGCACTTTGTAAAAGTGCTCTTCTGACCAAAATCCATTTTGTAAAAGAGAGGAATAATATCATATGAATTTATTTTTAAATGTGTTTAAAATCGTATAAAAACTTCATTTTGCACAACAAAGCAGCCAGCTTAATTAGCTAACTGCTTGTTGTACAAAAGAAGATTAGGCCCTACAAGTAAATGATATGTAACTTTAAGTTACAACTATATTATAAGCAGAATTAAACATGTTATGCGGTAGTAAAAATAAGCTTAATCAAACTTTCATTTTGTATTAAGTTGGAATATAAAAAGAGCACTTAGTAAAGTGCTCTCGTGACGAGTCTCATTTTATAACGACTATTTTATAAAGAAAGGAACTCAGGATATTATATGTGCGCCAGTCAATTGAGTACCTTGTACAAATAAAGAGCAGCTAGCAAAAGCTAACTGCTTATATAAGGAAATCGGAGAAAGATAACCATGTGTCTACAGTATTGACGGAATATTGGTTTTTATTCGTGAAGAACTACGATTAACTTAATGCATAGCCCACAATCAAAGTTAGTGTTAAAAACACTGATAATAACATTGTTAGTAGAACTGTTACTATGCTTCTAAGCATTGATATCCAATTATCTACTTTAGAGAATCCTTTAATACCAGCAAAAAAAGTTCCTATTGAAAAAATGAGTACGAAAAATAAAGGGTGAAAATAAACGGCGTTTATAAAAGATGCATTTATTTCAGGTGTACATACTTCAAGATATAAAAGAAAACAAGCAATACAAACGAATGAAAAAATAAAGGACCATAGATTTATATTATGTTTCATAGGTTGCTCCTTTGTTATCGGAATATTTCTATTAAATTTTAATGGGAAATATAAGAAAAAGATAGTGTTTATAAGTTAGAATGAATTTTTTAACAAAATAATCCTTTTAAAGTAAAACAAACAGAATATAGTCCGGCTAGAAAACTAGAGGGCACCAATTCATTAAAGCAGCAATTAAAGCTGTTTTAGGAATAGGTGTTCTTTTTATTTTGAAAAGAGGGATGGGGAAATATGAGGGCACTAAAAGAACAATTACGCGAGTGGAAAAAGCAATCCAAGCAAGGAAAGAAGAAAAATAAGAAAAAACAAAAAGAGAAATTAAGTACTCGTGAAATTGGTGATTTAATGGGAATACATAGACCTTGTTATGAACGAAGACACGGAGCATTAAGACAAAAATAATTTAAAAATAAACAGGAGTGGTCTTACATGACTAAACAATTATTTTTCTTACCAAAAATCGATAGAGTAGCAACGCAGAAAAAATTAGAAGGTGCTCTCGAAAATGTACATTTATATAGACAGTTTGGAATGATGCGTGAAGAAATGAAAGTTACTCCTTCTTATGAAATTAGATATCACGGATCTACAAATGATGTAGGAAAGCCATTAGAAGATGTAGCGATGGCTAATATTCAACAAAGTAAAAGAGAAGAATGGATTAAGCAAACATCATTTCGTATTGACCAGTTTCTTAGTCGTTTGGGTAATGGGCGTGCAGGAAGGGAGCAAAGAGACATCATCATTAAGCGTTATCTAGAAGATGAAGATGTATGTGATTATATGGTATATAACGAAATCGGCATGAGTGAGCGTACTTATCGACGTGTTAAGGCTAGAGTATTTTATAAACTTGCTTTTGCTCTTAGATTAGAAGTTTATGAGACTGAAGAAACTAGAGGTAATGAATAATGAATTTTGTTCAGCTAATACGTGATCCAGAACAAATACAGCAGCTTAAAGAGTATTTTAAGGAAAAGAGCTTACGCAATTACATCCTCTTTATTATGAAAATCAATACAGGCCTGAGAATCTCGGACATTTTGAAATTGAAGGTAGGAGATGTTAAAAGTAGTCATATATCTATGAGAGAAATGAAAACTGGGAAACAGAAACGAATACAAATTACTGCAGCAATGAAAAGAGAGCTTAAATGGTTTATCGAAGAAAGGGAAGATAATGAGTATTTATTGCAAAGTAGACAAGGTAGGAATCGTCCAATTGGTCGTAGTATGGCATATAAGATATTAAGCGGAGCAGTGGCAGAGTTTGGATTAGATGAAATAGGAACACATACATTGAGAAAAACATACGGGTCTCACATGTACATGCAAACGAAAAACATAGCATTGCTCATGGAGATATTTAATCACTCGTCAGAGAAGGTCACGTTACGTTATATAGGTGTAAATCAAGATGCAATGGATAAGGCAATGACTAGGTTTAAAATTTAATCATTGCTTTTTCTTTTGGGATAGTTTAAAACCTTAGCCTGATTGCGATGGGATCGCCACATCAAAAAAATTCGCATGTTACGTTAAGACACATTTTAGGCAGAAAATCAGTAGTTCTCTGAAGAACTACCATTATCAATCCTGTTTTATTGGATAATCTTGAGAAAATATTTATCTGGATAAAAAATTAACATTTTTTCAATTTCCTGTAATTATAATTAAAGGTATTCTGTTAGTGTTATACAAATGTATCTTTCAATCTATTCCATGTATGAATCTAGTCTGGCTATCAACAGAATATTTCACACACAATTGAAAAAGGGGGAATGTTTATGCAAAGAATTTTAAAGTTCCTGTTCATGTTCGTTTTTTCTTTGATTTGTGTTTTGTATGTTCAAACGAACGCTTTTGCCGCACCAGCATACGAGGGAGTTGTCAAAATGAAGCAGCCGTCAGGCGAAACTTTTGAAGGCACGTTACATGGAGATGAATGGTTCCACTGGGTAAGTACAAAGGATGGCGACATACTTTTACAAGATCAGAAGGGATATTGGAATTACGCTGAGCTTACATCAGATGAACTGATATCAACGGGTACAAAATATAAAATCGATAAGAAGCCTTCAATGGCGTTAAATGAGGACAATTTGAATAAGTGGATAAAAAAATACAACCCTCAAGCAAAGAAAAAACAGGTGCACATGAATAAATTACAAAAAGAATCACCAAAAAATATTGATGGAACTGTCACTCCAGTTGTAGGAACCAAAAAATTACTTGTTTTGTTAATTGGGTTTACAGATGTTGATATTGCATATAACGATAACGACTGGAGTAACAAATTCTTTTCTACAAATCAAAAGTCAGTTAAGAATTACTATAATGAAGTAAGTAACGGAAAAGTACAGATAACTCCAGCTCCTGAAACATATGGTACTCAAAATGATGGAGTGGTTAAAGTGAAATTAGATTACGCTCATCCGAGTACATCGGGAAAAAGTATGGGTACGGTTATAACAGATGCACTGGCTAAAGCTGATTCTCAAGTGGATTTTGCTAGTCTTGATACTAATAATGATCAAGTCATTGACTCTAAAGATGGCTTCTACATTGTAAGTTTTCTTGCTGGTAATGAACAGGCTGCTCCTGGTGCTCCACTTCCTTATATTTGGGCACATCAGTCGTATGCTCCAAATACAAATCACGATGGTGTTACGGTATCAGGCATGTATACGGCGCAGGGTGAAAAACAATATGGTCATATGGCAACAATTGGTATCCCTGCTCATGAGTTAGGTCATTCCTTTGGCCTGCCAGATCTATATGGTGATAATAATCGTGTGGGTAGCCTAAGTATAATGGGTAATGGATCTTGGAATAGTCTACAAGGAGAAGATTATGGAGCTACACCGGGTCATATGGATGCTTGGTCAAAAGTAAAATTAGGATTTGTAACACCAAATGTAGTAAATACCACTAATAACTTTACTCTAAATGCTATCCCAAATAATTATAATGTGTTAAAGATTCCTTTAAAGGATAATACGTATTTTTTAGTTGAGAATCGCGCAAAGGTTGGGTATGATGCGAGCTTACCAACAAATTCTGGTGGTATTGCAGTTTGGCATATTGATGAATCCATGAATAATAATTCCAGTGATCCGCATCCTTTCATTGATATAGAACAATCAGTCAGTGAATACCAAGACCCGTTCTATTACACGAATCAAAATCATGCTGCTACCTTTGGTCCAGACACTAATCCGAATAGTAATACCTACACGGGAGAAAAATCAGGAGTAACGATTACAACGACAAGTACAAGTAATTCTGCTATGAATGTAGCAGTCACAACAAAAGAAGCTAGTTTAATTCCGCAAACAAACTGGACACTAAAATATATAGATAGTTATAATTGGTACAATTTAGGTACGTATGCCTTTGATGGAAACAAAGACACATTTTGGCATACAAACTGGAGCCCCGTAGCTCCAATGCCGCACGAGATTCGAATTGATTTAGGTGCAACTTATAACCTCTCCAAATTCAGCTACTTGCCAAGGCAAGACGGCCAAATAAATGGAACGATTAAGGACTATGAGTTTTACGTCAGTAGTGATGGAGTAAACTGGGGAACAGCGGTATCCATAGGTGCTTTTGCAAACAATATTAACTTGAAAGAGGTCAGCTTTGTAAACAAGACAGGTCGTTATATTAAACTACGTGCATTAAGCGAGGTAAACAACAATCCATGGACAAGTGCCGCTGAAATTAATGTATTTGGGGTGGTTCAATAATATATTTGTGAGGTTATCTAATTAAATTATTGATACGCTAGTTCAAAGGGTTATCATCTGCTGAGAGTTCCCTCGGCATTTGATAACCTTTTGTTCTATACTAGCCAATATGCAAACGAAAAACATGGATTGATAAAATTCATATTCTTAGCTTGGTAGCAATGTGGTGGTATTCCTTACAGTTACTCATAAATTTTGTACTATGTAACTCAAAAAAGAAAGTGTTATAAATTCAATGATACCAAGGGATTCAGCAAAGGGTTCAGTTACACACAATATAAGATATGGGTAAGTCATAGAGAACTTGAAATAATATATTAATTACTTAGTGAAAATAGTATGGATTAAGAAGATAATGATTTCAAATCGTCAAAGTAGAGAAAAAGATACGAATGATTAAATTTAAATGTGGGTTATAAAATTATTAATATAAATATAACGATTTTAAAAATGGTCAATGACATTTTCCTCAAAAATGGAAAAGTTGATATAAAAGCACATAACCGTTTACAGCCCAATACATATAGTGTCAGTGTAGTGATAAGCAAGTACAACATGACTGCAATGAAAAATTATTTTTCTGTTAGCTTGTTTTCATTACGAGTTAAATTAATAGAACTTCTGTTAGTTATTATGAAACGCATCTTTGTTATAGGATCGGGGGGGAATATCTTGGCTGCAGAAAAAGGATATAGAAGTGGTTGTGGTTATGGCGGAGGATTTGCATTACTAGTCGTATTGTTTATCTTGCTTATTATCGTTGGCGCTGCTTGTTTTTGCTAGTTTATGAACTTCATTTTTTTCTAGAGAGGAGGAGTGTATCTTGGCTGCAGAAAAAGGATATGGAAGTGGTTGTGGTAGTTATGGCGGAGGATTTGCATTACTAATCGTATTGTTTATCTTGCTTATTATCGTTGGTGCAAGCTGGTGCGGATATGGTGGTTTTTAAGTAACAACCTTCTTATATCACCAAGAATAAATAAAGGGTTGCTTCACGTAGTGTGAAGTAATCCTTCATTAATATAGTTTAATATATGTTTAGAATATATAATGTGTTCGTTATGAAAGGAGAAAAAAATGGGATCTAGCCCATATTTTAATAAAAATGTTTCGTATCAAACTTCATCTATTCCAATAACCGAAGTAACTCAGAAGAAAAGTCGAATAATAGCGGCCGAAGCTGTTACACTTTCCAAAACGAATAATGAAACAACCAATGAAGCAATCAATGGAACGACTGATGAAACATTAAAAAAACAGAAAAATAATTCATCTGATTATTCGCCATTCCAAATTAATATTCCATATTTTAATATAAAAATAACTTCGACAGAGATATTAGGTGTTGCTAAATCCGTATTTATGCAAGCTCTTATTCAAAAGGTTCAAGATCCGGTATTTTTAATGAATCTTTTGAATAGTGAAGGTGGAAAGAAACTACTTAATTTAGCAGGTGATTTTTTTAAAGATACTGCTACGAAATCAGAAAATGATAAAGATGAAAACTAACATCAGCCTTTATTGATATACATCTCTTTGATAGCTCTAATTTCATAAATACTACAATCACAAAAGATAGGGATTAAAAATAATCCCTTCTTTTGTGAGCATAATTGCATTTTTCATTGTAATTATATGTAAATCAGATAATAAAAAGTGAAAGGGTTATGGCCGTTTTTTGGCAGGAAATGTGCCGGTCGTTTTGGAGTTAACGTGATATATTTGTATTGTGAGAAGTGGCGGAAAACACAACTCATAATATACCTTTATAATCTATAAAATCAATTAATGGATAATATAAGCCGTATGATGGCTACTTCCGCAAGCCAATTAGGAGGATTAAAGACCGTCATGAGTGGTGTATATGGAAGTATGTCAAACAGTAGATAAGCCATGACAAATAGTGTATCAAATCAAGTCATTAATAATTCTTTCGGATCATCTGGCGGTGGAGTTATTCCAATGCTTGGTGGAGATTTATTGAAGTACCCGTAAATTTAGAAGGAAGAGACGTGGCACGCGGTACTTATCGGCTATACAACCGAGTATCAAGAAAGAGAAGAAAAGAGAAACTCAGCCTTTTAGGTTTGGGTTTCTTTTATTTTATAAAAAAACGGAGTGTCAAAATGAGCTCTTTTACATTCAACAATCAACGAAAAGAATATATCCAACTAGAAAGAGGATGGAGCCCGCCAACATGGGAACCTCTAAAACGTAAATTCTTAAACACGCCTGGATATCCAGGCGCAAGATTATTAGGAATGGAAACAGATCCTCGTCGACTTTCTGTCTCTGTGGGAATTATCGTTCCAGATGGAACAGATTTAGAAACGTTAAAAGAAGAAATAGCGACATGGTTAATTACTGAACAAGCAACCGAGCTAACTTTTGATACAAAACTAGATAGAACATATATAGCTGTTATTGATGAAGATTTTAATGTTGATAATTTTATGAGTTTAAGAAAAGGCACCTTAAAATTCATTTGTCCAATGCCTTATAAACTAGGCCCAAGGAGAAAAATAGATTTCAAATTACAAGGAAGTAGATTAATTACAAATATATCGAATAATGAGAGTAAATATTCTGATCCTACGTTCATAGTTAAGGTAGAAACTCCCTCTACTTTTATTGATATTTCACGAAAAAAGGAAGAAGAAATTCAACATTTTCGTATGGGATACCCTGTTTCTGTGGAAGAACGAACAGTCGAGAAAGAACAGCTTGTTATGCACGATGAAATGAAAACAATGGTTGGTTGGAATCAAAATGGTCCAAACACTAACGAAGGTGAAAACACAGGAACTCTAAAGTCAGATAGTGAGCGCTTTGTTATAGATAACTTTGGTGCAGGTAGTACATGGCATGGCGGAGTGGCTAGGAAAAGTTTAAAAGAACCGCTACAGGATTTTACTGTTGAAGTAAACGAAGAAACAGGTGAGTATCTAACTTTTGAAAAGATTAACGGTGGGAAGTTATACGTCGCTGATGCAGATGCCTTACAACGTTGGACAGAAGATGGTTCACACAAATATGACATCTATAGTCCACAAACAGAAGATCAAAATATGTCAGCCGAAAGATTAAAACAACTAACGGAAGCGGAACTAAAGAAACGTATTAATAGCACTGTACAGTATGAAGTAACTCCAATTGCATTAGAAAAGATATTTGGTTTATCTCATGAAAAAGTAAATAAGGGCGATATTGTCCATTTCAAAGATACAAAATTTACGCCACCTTTGTTTTTAGAAGCACGTCTTATCGCAGCGGATGAATGTGATACAAATGCGGCAAATGATAAATATTATTTTGTTGATTTTAAAGAAGTAGAAGATACGAGAAGTCTGTTAGATCACATGTATGCCCAAGTTATGGGCAGTCTAGCTGGAAAAGCAAATAAAGGCTTGTTAGATAAGTTGGAAGAACTTGTGAAAGAGACAAATGAACAAGTTGATGTTGTGAAAAAGGAATCAGAAGCAGCAAAAAAGTTAGCAGAAAAAGTACAAGAAAACCTTAAAAATTATCAAACAAAAATTATTGAAAGCGCAAAACCACCGACAATCGGTTTAGAAAATGGAAAAACCTTATGGTTAGATATTTCAAACGGCAAGCCTGGCATCCTCAAATTATGGAAGAATGGCAATTGGGAGTCGGTTGTTCCTGATATGGACAAAGTAAAGGAAGATACCTTAGAGCAAGTCAACAAAGATATTGAAACCACAAAAACAGAGTTGAATAAAAAAGTTCAAGAAGCACAAAATCAAGCAACAGGACAATTTAATGAAGTGAATGAAAGATGTTGAAGATTACGTTGGTGGAATTGGTAACCAAACGGTTTTACGCAATGTCTTGTAGAAGAACGACACGAAATATTGGCAATTAACTTCAAACGCAGTAAGAGATACACAAGTCACTTATAAGAGGTGCAATTCACTTAGTGTTATTACTACAGGTAATATGACTTATTCTTTATCCTGTTTCTTTCTTAGTTGTACCTAGCGCGTTTTTATAATTCTTTATTTAATTCCTAATTTAAAGAACAAACTATCCAAAATAACATGATTTATATGACTATGTATACTCTTTTTGAAAAATATTGTAATTAATTAACATTTGAAACTATAACACAAATTATTTAAATAATATATCTAAATTTATCGTCATCACAATGGTGCTTGTCTTTAAATTTTCAGCAATCATTATTCCAGGAAATCTTTTATACCTCCCTTCAATTAGGGTCAGTATTATTCTATGTTTTAGTAAAAAAACTGCTTGTTTATTAACCTATTATTATACTTTTATATGATAGAGAGCTTTCTACTAGATATAGAATTCATAAAAACTATGCTAATTTTTAAGGGAGAGTGGATAGAACTACTGATTATGAAATTAATCAACACACATTTATCAAAGAAAATATTCTAATTTAAAATAATTTCTTATTTTGGAGTATACTGTCTTGAATGTATATTTCAAAATTGAATAGGTAAAAGATTTTATGTAACAACAAATAAAACTTCAGTATATGTAAAGCGATTTTTTACGAATATATAGCTTGATAAAAATAAAAATCATCATTTGGTAACCATGTTCATATCGTGATATCCAAAATTAAATTCAAGATAACTCATGTAATAAAGACTTCATAATTTTACCGAATCTGCGAGATACGTTGAAAACAGAATTTGTATTCCTCTAAAAATATTAATTTTCAGAATTTTCAATAAAAATGATTAGATTATACTAACTTAATGATAATGATTAAAAAGGCTACTATAGAACCCAAACATTAGTAGAAGAAAGACATATACAAGTATTATGAGTTTGAAAATTTCATAAACTCTAAAATCTTATAAAAAGAGGAGCATAAAACATGAGCGAACAATGTCCAATTAATGTACCATGTCAGGTAGCGGGACAAACCCAAACACCATTAAGTGATGAGACTGCAACACCAATTGTTACTCCAGGAGCACCTATTGTAAAGATTCCAGTTGTATTAGCTGAAAGAACGCTTCAAATTGTTGTAGAGTCTGATATTTCATTAGAGCCTCCAGCAGTCGAAATTAAACGCATCTTAAAAAACGTATTTTTAACACAATGTAAGTTAGTGCCTGTAGCATTTGTACCAGTACCAGGTACACCTTACCGACGAGTTACAAGAGCGAAATTATTTGTACAAGGCTATATTCGTAAAAATATTGAATATGCAAATGACGAGTGTAATGGAGTTCTATATGATCGTATTGCAAATGTTCCATTTTCTGGTTTTGCAGATCTGACAGAAGGTGATTTTCTATCATTAGCTTTAGTAGCTTCTTCTTCGGACACTACTTCTCATTTTATAAATCCTAAAAACGGTGATTTACCACGTCTAGACAAATATTTCTTTGAAAATGCAGTTTTTTATAACGAACAACCATATTGTGAATTAGTAAGCGCTCAATTTTTTGAATTAGACTTTTCACCTTGTCCTACAAACCTAAACGAACCATTTGATACGCTTCGTGAAAAAATTGTACTAGATCTTACTTTAAAAGTTTTACAAGTACAACAAGTACAAGTAGCACTATAAAAATAAAAAGAAATTGTCTTTGTTAAAAAGACAATTTCTTTTTTATTTTTATACAACATATATAATGATGAAATGGTCACATACAAAAAACAAATTTTTTGAATTTCATCAGACGGGGGGATGGTGATGAAAAATCCATGGATTGGTAAGGGGATATGGGATGAAATTTACAAGTATAAAAAACTGAATATACAAGATAATTTACACGAAAAAAGAGGGGGAAAAGAAGAAATACCACCTGAATTAAAGGGAGAATATGTAGCATCAAAATTAGAGAAAGAAGGTAAAGCGTCTGGATCACAAATAGGGCCTTTAATACGCTCACTGGTGGTCAAAACTCCATTTTCTATTTTTTCAGAAGTAACTAGTTTTAAAATATTTCCAAAAATAAATATTAAAAATCAAGAAGCATTTGTATTTAGGAATGAAAAAGGTGTAGAAGGGCGTGAATTAGATTGTAAGTTATTAACTACAGTGCAACAATATTATTCGGATAGTTATTGTAAATTAGTTTCTTTAAATCTTCATGAGAAGAGAATTCATTTTGAATTATATAACCAAAAAAATAAAGGGAATAAAGAAGAGAATAAGGTAGAGGCATCTTCATGGATTCCTATTCACAGTATAATATTAGAGAGTGAAAATGGGGAAGACGTAAATAATTTTATTACAGCGAAACTACCAATAGAAATAGGAAGATATAAAGGTGAAATTAGTTTGCGAGAAAAGGTTGTATTTAAAGAAAAAGTGATTGGAATAAAAGAGGTTGAACAGGAGATTATTTTGACAAAAACCGAATTTTTAATACCAAAGGTAAAAAAGAATGAGCAAAATACACTTACAGTTGAAAAAGGGAGCTTATTGGTAGAAGGGTATATATATCAATGTATTGAATACATATCAGAACAAAGTAAACTTCATGATAATGAGCATCAGTTAATACAAAATATTGTATTGGAGTTAATCATTCAAGTAATACAAGAACAAGAAGTACAAGTGCGAATTAAATAAAAATAATTATATTCCCTCGATTAGCTGATTATTTTTATTCGTAGTGTATTGATGGGTATTCTTTTGTAAATCATTTAGTGCTGCAAACTATTTGTTAAATGGTTTATCCTTGATAAATACAATTTTACATTGTTACTAAATTGTATGAATCTCCTCTGGTTTAAGTTTTAAAAAAGTGCTAACAAGTTTGCAAACGATCTTGCTAACACTTATACAGAATAGACATAAATTATCGCTGATATGTCGTTTTTAAAAATAGTCTTAATCAGTTAAATCACACTTATACGAAATGCTCATAAAAACCGTCTTAGTATCAAGAATATAACATGTTAGGTCAAACAAACCTTGATATAACAATGTTTGTTTAACTTGAATTTGTAAAACATTTACATTTTATAAATGCAAGTTATCCAAATCAACGTAATTATAAACATAAACATGATTAACACCAATCGGTTTACGTGACATTCGTATATTTTAAGTCTTTGATAAATAATACAATTTAAATTTTGCAGATTAGTAGAATGAGGAAATATGCTTAGAGTATTAGCGAAACCCAATCCTAATCAATTCTTTATCATTTATTTCAATTACGAATCTATATTCTTTGTCTAATATCCAGTAATAAAAACTGACTGCATCAACGTCAACTAGTGATTGGAATACTTTATCAAGATTTGTACTTACTACAGGGATTTCATAGTTATCCCATATTATAAAAATCTGTTCGTCAAAATCTAGTTGGTTTGCTCTAATAAGGGAAAGTAGTTGTTCTTTGTTCGAAGCTATGAATTGGTTATCTATCTGTTCCCAATCTATTCTTCCCGAGACAGTTATAGGAAATGAATTCATTAAAATAATAGCAATCTGCTGGCTTTTTTCTTGGGAGAAAATGAGAGTTTCGTTTCCTAGGGATTCAAGGCATTCACTAAACAAAGGGTTTGTGTCATTGTTGTTTTTGGTTTTCAGTGCTCTTAACTTTTGTCGCAATTTCCATTGTCTTGACGATCTATCATCCATTTTTAACATTCCTTATACAATTATTTAAGAATGAGTATAGCATATAAGGGAAGTCTTTATGAAAAGGAACTTTTTAAATATAAATTAAATAAAAGCGTTATTTGAAAAAAAGCCTTTTAAGGAAAGATAAGAGGCCATCAAAAAATATAACAACATGAAAATTTTATATTATGTATATACAATTTAAAGAGTTAGTGGAAATAATAAAATGTATAAAATTCTTATAAAAAAGCCCTAGGATTAGGGGATCTAGGGCTTCCTCTGTTGGTATATCTCACACGACATTATAAAAAGAAAAGAACTTAATGAAGGTAACACATGAATGTTTCGTAAATGTATCAAAAAAGTGAACAAAAGCGTTATTTTATTAGAAAAGTATGATTGTATGAAATAACATGTATGAAAGAAGAGGCGTTAGCAAAAATATCCCTTAACGAAATCGGCTTTATTTTTCAGCAAAGTAACCTTCTTAAGTGACTCATGTTGTATAGGTAGCAGAGAAAACAGAAAGAGTTCTTTTTATGGAGGACGGAGAAGTTGTTAGTGAAATACAACTAGGCAAGTTTAGGAATGATGATTTAAAAGCGCGAGAAGAGAAATTGTTAAAATGGTTAGCTGTACTCGGATTTTAAAGACAAAAACTCCTATTGAATATAGGAGTTTTTTCTTTGTTTGAAAGTTCGAAAAGATATATAATAATTTTCTGACTATTAATTTATGGAGGGGTATTAATGAAAACTGAAATGTTACACACACAAGAAGATATTTTAAAAATGCTTGATTCATTATTAAGACCTGCTGAACCATTTTGGAATGAGTTTTATGAGAATAGAGAAAAGGATGTTCCGTTTTTTGAAAATGTTCCAGATGAGAATCTAGTTTCTTATATACAAAAAGAGAGAGTTTTAAAAGGGAAAGTATTAGAACTTGGATGTGGTCCGGGTAGAAATGCAATTTATCTAGCGAATGAAGGATTTGATGTAACAGCAGTGGATTTATCTGTAGAAGGCATTAACTGGGCAAAAGAAAGGGCATTGGCAAAAGGGGTAGAAATTCATTTTATTTGTGATTCAATTTTTAATTTAGAGGTTCAAAACGAATTTGATTTTGTATATGATTCGGGCTGTTTGCAT
Source organism: Bacillus cereus ATCC 14579 (assembly GCF_000007825.1). Taxonomy (NCBI): domain Bacteria; kingdom Bacillati; phylum Bacillota; class Bacilli; order Caryophanales; family Bacillaceae; genus Bacillus; species Bacillus cereus. Next base: position 2,374,248 of record NC_004722.1, read on the forward strand.
CACATTCCACCGCATAGAAGAATAAATTATGTGGATTTAATTAAAAACTCATTAAAATCGGGTGGTTATTTCGGATTAACATGTTTTGCAGCAGGCGATTTAGATGAGCGAAATGGATCAGAAATAACAGATTGGGACGTATATAGAGAATGGAGTCTACAAGGTGGTCTTGCATACTCGGAAGAAAAGTTAAGAGAGATATTTAAAGAATTAGAGGTAATTGAGATTAGAAGGATGAAACAAATGAAACAACCGAATGAAATGTTTGGAGAATCATTTCTTTGGACAGCATTATTTAAGAAGAAATAATAAAGTAGATAATTGACAAACTCATCGTTTTTATAGACAATATATTCATGGGAATATACGTTCGGTTTTTGAGTGACGTATGTTTTACATAAATACATAACAAGGGGCTGTCTCCATATGAGTAACGCAAATCAAAAAATTACTACGTTTTTAATGTTTGAGGGCAAAGCTGAGGAAGCAATGAATTTTTATACGTCGCTATTTGATCAATCAGAAATTGTAAGTATTTCTCGCTATGATGAAAATGGACCTGGTAAAGAGGGAACTGTAATTCATGCAACTTTTACGCTAAATGGCCAAGAGTTTATGTGTATTGATAGTTATGTAAATCATAATTTTACATTCACTCCAGCTATGTCTCTTTATGTAACTTGTGAGACAGAAGAAGAAATTGATACGGTCTTTCATAAACTAGCGCAGGATGGAGCAATTCTTATGCCTTTAGGTTCTTATCCGTTTAGTAAAAAGTTTGGCTGGTTAAATGATAAGTATGGTGTATCTTGGCAGTTAACTCTTGCTGAATAAAAAAGAAAAAGCGTAGCTTATTTTTGTTTGTAAAAGATGTTCATCTTGTATGGAATGAAGTTTCTAGGGTTTTAAAGAATAAAGGTATTCTTATTGCTGGATTTACAAATCCGTTACTATGGATTTTTGATGATAACCAAGAGCAAAAAGGTATTCTTGATGTTAAACATTCAATTCCTTCATCAACATTGGATTATTTACCAGAGGATGAAGTTCAAGATTACATCGATTCAAATCAAACAATAGAATATGCGCATACTTTAGAAGACCAAATCCAAGGCCAAATTGAAGCTGGTTTTGCTATAACAGGTTTTTATGAGGATGATTTTGGTGGAACAAGGATATTAGATAAGCATATTAAAACATTTATTGCGACAAAAGCTATAAAGTTAAAGATGGATTAAGAATTTTTGCTTGTCGCACGGGGCGTTAGTCGAAGAACGCTCTTAAAATAGAAAAGGATGGTGCTTTCCATCCTTTTCCTTATGTATTTTGAGTGTCGAAACTATTCTCAAAACAAGTTTTACACTACCAATTGTATAATTAGGTTATGCTTTTATATTAAGAATTTTGCTGACCAGATCTTTTTCCAAGTTTAGCTAACAATTCAGGTTGATCGCTTTGGCTCATTATAACTTCAATAAAGATAAGTTGATTCTTATTAAAAGTTATATTTGTTAAGACTGCTGCTAATTCTGCTTCATTTTCTACTTTAAATGTTAGACTTTTTTCTTCTGCCCCAAATACCATTGATAGTTTATTATAATCCCACATTTGTATATCATTATAAAGTTGGTTTTGGCCGTGAATGGCACGTTCAACAGTGTATCCGTTGTTATTGATTAAAAATATAATTGGTTTTAAATTTTGACGTAATATAGTTGATAACTCTTGGGCAGTTACTTGGAAAGAACCATCACCAATAATTAAAATGTTGCGCCGTGATAAATTGGCGAGCTGTGTACCAAGTAGAGCGGGCAGTGTATATCCGATAGATCCCCATAACGGTTGTCCTACATATGCAGTGTTATTAGGTAGAGGGATAGCAGAACTACCAAAGAAAGGTGTTCCTTGCTCTACAATTAAGACGTCGTTTTCTTGTAAGAAATGGTACATTTGCTGCCAAAAACGTTTTTGTGTGACCATTTGTGCTTTTGGAATGAACTCTTCAGTAAAAGGTGAGGATTCTAAAATAAATGGCTTAACGTCAAGGGTATCTTTATTACGATGCTCAATTGAATCACTTAAATGTTGTAAAACATCCTGCATTACAACTGGACCGTATTTTTTATCTATAATTTTCACAGTGTAGGGATGGATTTCTATAACTTGTTCTTTTGTAAAACCTTGTGTGAAGCCGCCTGTAATAGTATCAGTTAACTTCACACCAATACTAATAATACAATCAGATTCATCAATTCTTTTTCGCAAGTACGGAGAACTTACATCACCAGTATAAATCCCTATAAATTGAGGGTGTTTTTCTGGGAATATTCCTTTTCCCATACTTAACGTCGCGATGGGAAACCCAGTTTTTTCTACGAATTGATGTAAATTTTCTTTAGCGTGAAATCGATCTACTTCAAAATCAGCTAAAATAACAGGTTTTTTGGCACTATTTATTTTTGAAATGGCATGTAGAAGCATTTTATTTAATGCTTCTTTATTACTTAAAATAGGTTTATTTATAATAGGTTCTGTCGGTTTATTAATTGGTTTATTATACACATCAATTGGCAAATTAATATGAACAGGGCGTTTTTCATTCCAACATGCACGTAATACACGGTCAATTTCCTCAGCTGCATGCTCAGGTGTTACATTTGTTTGTGCCACAGTGATTTCTCGATACATATTGGAAAAGTGATCGAACTTTCCATCGCCTAACGTATGATGGACGATTGCTCCATTTTCCATTACTTTTGTTGGTGGCGTACCCGTGATTTTTATAACTGGCACGTTTTCTGCATATGAGCCAGCAATACCGTTAATGGCGCTTAATTCTCCGACACCGAAAGTAGTAATAAGAGCAGCGATTCCTTTTATGCGAGCGTACCCATCTGCTGCATATGCAGCATTTAATTCGTTACAATTGCCAATCCACTTTAAATTTTCATGTGCTACCACATCATCTAAAAAGGCAAGATTATAATCACCAGGAACCCCAAATATATGTTCAATTCCTAATTCATGTAGTCTATCCAATAAATATGTACTTACAGTATATTGTTTTTTCAAATGAATCATCTCCTAATTGTGCAATGAATGTTTCAATAGACTAAATAAGTTCTAATGCGTTGATTAAAATATTCATTACTAGATTGTGGTATAATTTACATACAGGGGGAAAGTAGATGACACAACATAAAGAAGAACAGATGAATGAGGCATTAGCATTATTTTATTTTGCATATAAAACATTTACTGAAAAGCCAGATGAAATTATAAAAGAATATGGCATTCAACGAGTACATCATCGAATTTTATTTTTTATCGCACGTTTTCCAGGGATAAGTGTAAATGAGTTATTATCACTATTAGAAATAAGTAAACAAGCTCTCCACGGACCGCTACGTCAACTTGTGGAAAAGGGCTTAATTGAGAGTAATGAAGCTATGCATGATCGACGTGTGAAACAGTTGTCTTTAACAGAAAAAGGTACAGATTTAGAGAAAAAACTGAGTGATGTACAAAGACAACAAATGGGTGCTATTTTTTCAAAATTTGGTGAATCATGTGAGGACAATTGGCACCAAGTTATGAATGAAATGGCAAATAGCCGATCAGGTTTTGATGCTTGGATATCCAAACGTGAAATACCAGTCGATCAAAAATAATGAAAAAACTTCTGTTTTTATCGTTTGAAAAAGAACAAATTTTATCCATACATTTGGCAACTATGATTTGGTCATAGAGTGAATGGATAAAAAGATACATTACTAGATACTTTATACGTGTACGCAATGGAACAATAAAATTCACATTTCCGAAAGGGGAATTATAATGATAAAACTTGTACTTATTCGTCACGGACAAAGCTTATGGAATCTTGAAAATCGCTTTACGGGATGGACAGATGTTGATCTATCAGAGAATGGATTAAGTGAAGCGAGAGAAGCAGGAGCAATATTAAAGAAAAACGGATATACTTTTGATGTGGCTTATACATCAGTATTAAAACGCGCAATTCGGACGTTATGGATTGTACTTCATGAGATGGATCTTACTTGGGTTCCAATACATAAATCTTGGAAGCTAAATGAAAGACATTATGGTGCATTGCAAGGGCTGAATAAAGATGAAACTGCACAAAAATATGGTGAGGAGCAAGTTCATATTTGGAGAAGAAGTGTTGATGTAAGACCACCGGCTCTTACTGAAGACGATCCTCGATATGAAGCGACCGATCCAAGATATAAAACACTCAAAAAAGGTGAATTTCCATTAACTGAATGTTTAGAGGATACGGAGAAGAGAGTACTTGCTTATTGGCATTCAGAAATTGCGCCGACATTAAAAAGTGGTAATAAAGTAATTATTTCATCACACGGTAACACAATTCGCTCGCTAGTAAAATATTTAGACAACCTTTCAAGTGATGGTGTAGTTTCATTAAATATTCCCACTAGCATTCCGCTTGTTTATGAATTAGACGAAAACTTACGTCCGATTCGTCATTATTATTTAAGTATGGATGGAGAAGTACCTGAAGGGGAAATTCCGAAACATATTTCTTTTTAATACGAAAATTTGAAATGAATGCTTGTCTACATATACAATATAGACTCATGGTAAAGTGAAATTTTAATCAGTAGGGGTCTTATTTCCCACAAATAACAGGATAAAAGACGTGGTACTTTCTAATATATATGCGATGTAGCTAATTTTAGAAGCTTGTCCACGTCTTTTGTCATAAAGAGAGCAGCTTGCGCATGTAATGATATCGTGAGTAGTTTTTGAATGGAGGGTGATGTGATTAATGATCTCTAACATTCGAATTGGCTTATTTGTTTTAGCGATTGTTTTTGTAGTCCTTGTTTTCTTTTATTGGAAAAATGAGGAGTTGTACGAGGAGAAAAAGCAACGTATTAGAAAGACTTGGTATGGTTTGTTTATCATATCTGTCACCGTGTATTTCATGATAAAAGGAATTGATTTAACCCTCTGGAAAAATCTTTTAATGTTTACTGCAATGGTTATTTTTGTTGATATTGCGTTCATTTTAACGCCTAATATTTCAGAAATATGGGGTGCGAAATTTAGCGATATTGGCAAGACAGTTCAATCAATAAAACGATCATTAATTGCATCTAAAGCGAGAGGGGAAATATACACGACAATTATTCAAAATGTTAATCCAGCAGTATTCGGTACGATGGAATGGCATACGGAAGAGGAATATACAAAGAGCTTAAATGCATTTTTAGATTCATATGGGGAAAAGATTGGCGCGAAAATTGTTGTTTTTGAAGCCGCGAAAGAGTTAAATACAAACTTTCGTGGTATTCGCTCGCAATTTAGTATTATCGTTCCGTTAGAACATATCGAGCAATTGAATGAGCAGAAAGCGGTGCAAGTAGAAAATGTCGGGATTATACCAGCAAAAATCGTAAGTGACGTTTTCATTGTTATTGATGGAAAGAAAAATAACCTGCAAGATCGGGATTTTGAAAATGTATATAATTTAACAATACATCATAGTTATTTTAGTAAATAAGGACAGAATCTTTTTCTGTCCTTTTCTTCTATACATAAATTAAAAACAAAATCCGACAAAGTTGAATAAAATTGGACAATCATTCCTACACTAGCATGTAGAGGTGATTGTAGTGGTAAAAGATTATGACAATGATTTTTTTAAAGAAGGTAACGAAGATACAACAGATTTCTCTTTAATAAAAGGGGATACGTTGCAGCAAGTAGAAGAATTAGAAGAAGAATTAAAAAGAAAATCATAAGTGTACACTCTTTCTACATTTGCTATATAATATAAATAAAAGGTTGTATCTTTTTGAAAAGGGGGAGAAGAGATGGCTGAAGTCAATGTGCAAAAGTCTTCGTTTTTTAAAGAAAAAAAAGAAGAATCCAATACAGATTTCTCTCTTGTGAAAGGTGCATTAACGGAGAATATAAATCGGTTAGAGAAACTAATGAATAATAGTAGTTCAAAATATATACAGGTGAAAAGAACAAAAGAAAATGCATAGAGCATTTTCTTTTGTTTTTTTATTTAATAGTAAACTTATCTTTTACTTTTTCAGGTAAATCTGCTTTCTGAATCTCTTCATAGGACTTTACTTCAATTGATGATATTTCATTTTTGCTATTATCATCTTGATCTACATAAAGGCGTAAAAACGCGTATTTATTTAATTTATGGTCGTTTTCTTTTTTTGTACTTCTAAATGTAATTTGTTTTTTGACACCATCTTCATCATATGCGGGCAGCGTATAGTTTCGTAAGTTTCTACCATCTACTTTTTCGATAGTTCCTTCGCCTTTTATCTGCATGTAATATACATCTTTACCAATTCTATTTAGTGACGCTCTCTCACAGCCAATAGTAAAACTAAAAAATAATAAACATAGTGTAATAATTGCTAAAAACTTTTTCATTTTCTTTATCTCCTTTAATGTGTTTCTTTAAAAAGTATACGATTATTATTAAATGAGAAAAATCGATATAGATTACAACGCCCTTACAATATTGTAAGATTGTTGTACATAAAATGAACAATAAAAGTTAAAACAAAGGTAAAATAATGAATCATGGTATAATGATATGAGACTTACATATTATTTTGTCATTTGGAGAGGAGCTTGAAAAATGTATTCTACCTTAGAACAATTAACAAAGCACCCTGTATTTTATCATTTTGCAGAAATTTCAAAGATTCCTAGAGGATCAGGTAATGAAAAGGAAATTAGTGATTATTTAGTGGGCTTTGCAAAAGAGCGTAACTTAGAAGTCATTCAAGATGAAGCATTAAATGTCATTATTAAAAAAGAAGCAACAACTGGTTATGAAAATGTACCAGCTATTATTATTCAAGGTCATATGGATATGGTTTGCGAAAAAAATCAAGCAACAGTACATGATTTTGAAAAAGATCCAATTGAATTACGAATCATTGGGGACATGTTATATGCAAATCAAACAACTTTAGGTGCTGATAATGGTATTGCAGTTGCGTATGCATTAGCTTTATTAGATTCGAAAGAAATTCCGCATCCAGCACTTGAAGTCGTTATCACTACTGAAGAAGAAACGACAATGGGCGGGGCTTTTGCTATTGATCCAAATCATTTTGAAGGAAAGATATTTATAAATATTGATTCTGAAGAAGATCATAAATTACTTGTAAGTAGTGCAGGTGGTGCGAAAGCTGTTGAAACAATTCCCGTAATTTGGGATGAAACGCCAGCGAATATGGATGCATACCGTCTATATGTTGGTGGCCTAAAAGGCGGACATTCTGGTATGGAAATTGATAAACAACGCGGTAATGCGAACAAAGTATTAGGACGAGTATTACGTGATTTATCGGCACATACGGAGTTTAACATAAGTGAAGTTCACGGCGGATTAAAAACGAATGCAATTCCGCGTGAAAGTGTAGCTACACTTTTAATTCGTACAGAAGATGTAGGACAAGTAGAAGAAAAACTAGAATCATGGACACGTGTATTACAAGAAGAAATGCGTGCTGTTGATCCAGATGTTCATGTTACACTGACAAAATTGGATGAAACAGTTGAAAAAGTATTTGCTCAAGAGACACAAAAGCAGCTTATTTCATCATTATTCTTAATTCCAAATGGCATTCAAAGTATGAGCATGGATATTAAAGGTCTTGTAGAAAGCTCAACAAATTTAGGCGTTATTGAAACGTTGCAAGATGAAATTAAATTACGTAACGAAGTGCGAAGTTCTGTAAGTAGTTTAAAACAACATGTTGCAGAAGAAATCAAATATATTGCTGAATTAGTTGGTGCTACATTTGAAATAGAGTCAGAGTATCCAGAATGGCCATACAATCCAAACTCACAAATTCGTAATTTATTTGAAAAAGTGCATCAAGAAAAATACAATAAAGAAATTGAAATCTTCGCTGTGCATGCGGGGATTGAGTGTAGCGCATTCGTTCAAAAAATGCCTGAATTAGATGCAATTTCATTCGGACCAGACATTTTTAACGTCCACACTCCAGATGAACATATCAGTATCTCTTCTGTAGTGAATAACTGGGGATTCTTCATTGATGTAATGAAGGGTACAAAAGAATTAGCTAAGTAATAACGACGAAATAAAAAGGAGCCTATAAAAATTTATAGGCTCCTTTTTTGTATTGGAATTTATCCCGCTATTTGCCGAGCAGCCCGATTGGTTTAACTAACAATCAGTGGGGGATGAATAAAACCACTACTGATCAAAGTTTCACTTTATGAGAAGTCATTTTTCGTTAGTATGTAATATTAAGCTTGAACAATTAATAAGGATGAATTGTTGATGTTTTTTAGTACTGATGAAGGGGTGGAGAAATGAAGGAAAGAAAGCATTTTATTGTTTGTATGTTTTTATTGTTCTTCACATTTAGTTTTATTGGTGTTCAGAAAATAATAGCAGAAGAAGTTGAATTTTCAGGAACAACAGCTCCATTGAATGTAAATGTTAGAGAGGCAAAAAGTTTGAATGCAAATATTGTAGATGTGATTCCCGGAAATACAACAGTATCTTTTAAAGGATGGGAGTATGGTGAAGCGGTTAAAGATTACTGGACAGGAAATTTAGATAATCGTTGGTTTTATTATTTTAAAGATGGAAAAAAAGTATATGTAACGTCAGCGTATATTAATGGAAATCCTCCAAATACATCAATAGATCGTAAATTATCTGTACCTAACATATTACAAGAAAGGTCAAATTGGTGTTGGGCAGGCACTTCGGTTTCAGTTTTAAATTATTTTGGAAAAACTCCTTCACAAGATCAGTACGTTAGGTATGTTAAGGGTGGATCATATAATAATCCTGCAACTTCACGTGAAATACAATATGGATTATCCGGATATGGGGTTAGCTCAGCTATAAGTTCTGGAGCAAAATCGTATGATTGGTTCAAAAGTCAAATTAATAGTAATCAGCCGATGATTGCACTCATTATGTGGCAAAATGGCGCTAACATCGGACACTTTTTAGTACTTGATGGGTTTTATAAAGGGACAAATGGAACAGATTATATAACATACATGGACCCTTGGTATGGTGATCATTATAATCATAATTTCAGTACGTTCCATAACAATAGTAATTTTTGGTGGAGTGAAACTGTTTATAATATCCATGCAAACTAATAATATTAAAAGCGGAGGTTCATAAATGGGAAAACTACTTAAGCTTGTGATACCGTGCATGTGCTTAATGACCGTTATTATTTTTGCTAGTAAAATTAGTTATGCATCAAAAAATAAAAGTGAATCAGTACAATCGATCGCATTAAAAGATTATCAATATAGTAAGGGAGGTTCTTCTGAAAATTTAAGTTTTGAAAAAATAACAACATCTCCATTTTCATTACCAATCTATGCAACTATTCCAGCACAGCAAATTTTAAATAGCTCTGAATTTAAGCATTTACTATTACCAACAAATGAAAAGCTGTGGTTTATTATAAAGGGTGAGCAGCCAGAAGGACTGATTGTTGCGAATGATACTGAACCGATTCGAACGGGCGGAGAAAATAGAAGTAAAGATTTATATGGATTATATAAAGCAATAAAAAATAATACAAATGAAACAAAAGATATTAGTTATTTCGAATTTGAAGGGCAAGGAATATTGGTAGTAAATCAAAATAATGATCAAGAAATATACCTTAGTAAAGGTGCCGCTGCCATATTAAAACTTCCTACTGGTCAAAAAGTATTGAGCAGTGAAGTATTACAGAAAATGAAAGAGAGAATTGTAACTGGTTTTGAATAGTGGTAATGTCTGATTCTTTTTTGTGTTTATACAGGGTTGAATAGGGAACAGGATCAATGGTAGCATTAGGGCATCTTTACTGTTTGAAACCTAATAGTGTATATAAAAAGGTTAGAGAAGTTAATTCTCTAACCTTTTTATATTAATGTATGAAATTTAAAAAGTGATGGAGTAAACCAAATAATAAAAATTTGTCTGCTCTTCTATTTTTATTTGCAATTTAAACTCGTTATATTCCGCTATCTATTGTACAACCTTTTTACATAGCTGAATTTTTTTATTTGAAAATAAGGGTGCATCTATAAAACCATAATGATAAACTAAAATACCTAATTCCACTCTAGAATTAATATGCCATTTTTCTTTAATATGATTAATTATCGTTGAAATTCTTCGAGGGGTAACATATATTTTTTTGGAAATTTCTGCATCTGTATATCCTTTTGCTACATAAATAGCTACTTCTAACTCTCTTTCGGTCAACATTCTTTTCATAAAATACGCTCCTTCGAAATTATTTATATAAAAATCAAAAGAAACTATTAAAAGAAATAAAGGTGAAAAATCATATTTATTTTAATCAGGCTATTTGCGGATAGTAAGATTCCCACCTCAAAATTTAGATGTGGCAAAGAAGTCGAACTCCCTGTAAAAGCCTGCCTGGAGTGGACTAATAATCAGTGGGGGGATAAAACTCCCATTAATTATTAGTGAACCATATTTTAATAATTTCTCGTATTGTAATACAAGTTTGTAAAAGAAACTATAAATCCATATAATTAGTAATTGTAACTATATTAATTTTACATTACATTAAAAGTTGGGAAATATTCTTATACTCATAAAGTGTTACATTTGAGGGAGGAAAGATGGAATTCTACAATCTTGGTATTATTATTAAAGAACTTAGAAAGAAAAAAAACATGTCACAATCTGAATTATGTCATGGAATATGTTCACAAAGTCAAATTAGTAAGATAGAAAAAGGTATTATTTATCCATCTAGCATATTGTTGTATCAATTATCTGAAAGACTTGGTATTGATCCAAATTATATATTCGCACTAACCAAAAATAAAAAAATAAAATATATTGAAAATGTAAAATGTGTAATGAGAGATTGTGTGAAACAAAAACAATATAATGAGCTTTACGAAATAGTAAAAAAAGAGAAAGATGAGAATAATTTTCAATCAAAAGAAGATAAACAATTTCTATTATGGCATGAAGCGATTGCTATATATTATGTAAATGGAGCAACAAGTAATGCCTTTGACATTTTAAATAGAGCACTAAAACAAACCTTAAGTAGTAGTAACTTTTTATCAGAAAAAGAAATAAGCATAATGAATTCAATTGCTATAATACATGCAGAAAATGAAGAGTATGAGAAAAGTATAAATATATTAAAACAAAGTTTAATTAATTTTAATAAGATAGAATTTCCTAGAGAAAAAGAAATCAAATTAAGACTCATTCATACGTTAACAAAATGTTTACACCTTGCAAATCAATATGAAGAAGCAATAAAGTATAGTGAAATAGGTATAAAATTAGCGATAAATATGAATACTTTATACTTATTAGGTGAATTATTTTTTGAAAAAGGTGCAATTTTATTGAAAGTTCAGCACTCTAATGAAGTTGGTTTAACAGACATAAAAAAAGCATTATTTATATTTGAACTAACTGAAAGAAAACAATATATAAAAATGATCAAGGAAAAATATATTAAAAATCAAGAATAAACAAGAAAGAATTCTAACATAAACTATTCCTAATTGTTATTTATTTCTAAAAAAAGTACTGTAATACGAACTATTCCTAATTGTTGTTTATTGCTAAAATAAATACCGTAATATTAGATAAATATAAAGGGTGGCATTTTATGAAATCAAGAGGAATTACTCGTAAAGCAGATAGCATGGGGCGTATTGTTATTCCAATGGAAATAAGACGGAGTTTAGGAATTGTAGAAAAAGATTCTCTTGAAATGTTTATAGAAGAGGACCAGATTATTTTACGAAAATATCAATCTCCAAGAGCTTGTGCACTTACAGGGGATATTTCAGACAGCAATATTTCGTTAGCGAATGGGAAGATTATTGTAAGTCCAAACGGGATGGAACTGTTAATAAAGAAGTTACAGCAATATCTTTTAAAATAAAGTGAAACTTTAATCAGGGGGAGTTTTGTTCATCCCCACTGATTATCAGCCCTCACCAATCTTGCTTTTATGGGCAGCCCGACCCCCACCTAACTTCTTTGCTTCCGCTGTATTTCGAAGTAGGGGTCTTACTGCCCGGCAAATAGCGGGGTAAAAGGTAAGTAAGAACTTTAAAATAGAATATACTTGAAAAAAATCCCTCTATCAATTTAGGGTTTTTTTTATTGTTATCAATAAAATTGAGGGGCCGTAGTTCGTTCAATGGAGTACGAATTACTTCATAAATAGTCTGACTACTTTTTATAAAAAAACTATTCATTTACATTTTTTGGTTTCGTGTTATATTTTTAATGTTAACATATTTGTATTAAAAATTCTGATTTTAAAATTAGGAAAACTTTAGAAAATGAAAGGAATTTTTAAATTAAATTTACCCATTCAATAGAGGTTCGTCGGGGAAATGTACCTAAGAAGAAATCTCTTATAATCCACGTTTTTTATTTGTAAATCGGTAGTTCTAATAGCTCTGACGAAAAGCGAAGGAGCAAAAAAGAAATGGATAGTTTGTTTGATAGAAGATAGGGTATAAAAAATAAAACAACGGAGGTTTTATAATGAATAAAGGAATACTGCAGATTACAGAAATTGAAGAAATTAGCATTCCTAATGTATTGAAGGATAAAATGAAGAATCTGATAGAAAATGAATTGAAAACTCATAATCCTTATACTTGTGATCAAGAAATAGCAGCATATTTTTCAAAAGAGTGGCTTAATTGTTTGATTGACTATTCAAAGAAAAATCCGAATTCAGATATGAAAAACCTACTACATATAATAAAAATAGCGAATTGTGGTGGAAACGTACCACCTACTCTTATTAAAAATACTCCATGTGATCCTATGGAAACATTATTACCTGGGGAAAATCGCAGAGGTTTTAATTATGGCGAAGACGAACACGATAGAATGAAAAAATATTTTTATGCAGAATGGGTCACATGGCTTTTTGCTACACTTTTTAATTATGATGCTTTAATTCACCCATCCGAACATGCAGGGAAAAATAGATTTCATCTCATTTCACCTTTAAACAACGATGAAGTTTTGCGAAATGTCGGTGCAAGCACTGGTGGCGGGAACTTTTATCAACATAACGATGCCACAGTGTATACAGATATGAAAGACCAATCAGATATTGAAGCAAGATTGAAAACATTCAATACGAATTTAGAAATTGTATCAAATAGACTTAATAAATCCGTGGAACGAATAGTGTCTGAAATTACTTGTGGCAAATTTACTAGAGTTGATGCTCTTTTATTAAAAGGAGTGTTAAATTTAAAAACTCAAACTCATATTGGAACCCCAAAATTACTTCAAAAGCATCTTGAAGAAAATTTCTTCAGTAAAGATGACATATTGGCGGTAAGTAAAATGCCTATTGCTCATATCGCAGGAATGGCTGATGGTGAAATATCGGGATTTGTAGGGGAAATAAACCAAATTATATTTTTAGATGATAATGGTGATATTATTGCAACTTGTTTGAATGGAGCAGAAAATAGATTGATTTATGTGGGAGAAAGTGAAGAAGAAAAATTGAAATTTGACATGTTTTTAGAACTCTTACGAACAACGCCTACTTATAAGGTTCCACTTACATCTGAAGATTTATTACTTATACCAAATTCATACTATGGTAAACAAACAAATGTAACTCATGGTAGGGAAAGGTTATCTGAGGAAGAATATAAAATCCCGATTGGAAACAATAAATATGGAAGAAGAATTGTTTGCAGACAATACGTTTCCAGTCGATTACGTGATCAAAAAGAAAGTTACTTTACAGATATCATTAACTAGTTTAAAGAGAGGAGGGACGATGGGGAGGTTTGGGTTATAATAGCTCAAGCCTTCCCATATTCTTTGTATGGATTTTACTATTGAATTACTTATACTACTATTTTTAGTAGCTGTATTAGCAGGATGGATAGATACGATTGCTGGGGGCGGTGGTATGATAACTATCCCGATAATGTTATTAGTAGGGATGTCTCCTTCTGTAGCGATAGCGACTAATAAACTACAAGGGAGTAGCGGAACTCTCATGGCAACAGTGTTTTTTATTAAGAAGAAAGAAATTAATCTTAAAGAAATGCGTTTGTCCATCTTAATGACCTTTTTGGGATCAGTTTTGGGTGGATGGCTTGTTTTACAGATACGAGCAGAATATTTAATCATGATATTACCTTTTTTACTTATTATTATTGGTCTTTATTTTCTATTATCTCCAAATATAGCAAACGAAGATCGACCGAGAAAAATAAGTATGTTGTTGTTTGCGTTAACAGTGGCTCCATTCCTTGGATTTTATGATGGTTTCTTCGGCCCAGGAACAGGTAGTTTAATTGCTTTAGCATTCATTCTTTTATGTGGATATAGTGCTACAAGAGCAACTGCAAATGCTAAGATCTTGAATTTTACAAGTAATTTCGCTGCTTTGTTATATTTTATTATTTTTGGCCAAATCGATTGGACAATTGGGTTGATTATGATGCTTGGTCAAATTATAGGATCGTATATTGGAGCGAAGATGGTGCTTACAAAAGGGACGTCATTAATACGACCAATAGTGGTTATTGTTTGCTTTGTCATGGCAATTAAAATTTTTTTACAAAATATAAACTAAATGTAATCAATATATTATTTGGATCAAAGTTAGAGTGTTTTCACGTTCCTATTGCAGTATTACGCTGTTTAAGATGTGTTCAAAATTACACAATTTGACTAGTGTAATATATTGCGTTATGCTTTTTTATAGTATAAAAGAAAGGCTTGAAGATAATGATTCGTCGTTTGAGAAAGCTAAAAAATGTAGCAGTCGTAGTAAGCTTCTAAGTAAATAGCAAAATATATAATACTTAGAAGCGAGGAATAAAGTTATGAAGTATCCATTATTTAATCATTGGTCAGAAACAAAGTATATAAAAGATATAGTAACAAATCCACTCATTGAAGTAGGAGAGTACTCCTATTATTCAGGCTATTATAGCCATCAAAATTTTGAAGATGGCTGTGTAAGGTATTTGTGGGGAGATGCTAAGTCTCAAGCACTTTTCAATCCAATTGAACAGATGGGATGGCATCTTGATAAACTCATTATTGGGAATTATGTTTGCATTGCAAGTGGGGTAGTCATTTTAATGGGTGGTAATCATAATCATCACTCAGAATGGATTACAGTATATCCATTTGCTGAGCAAATCAAACAATCATATGAACCAAAGGGCGATACAGTCATTCAAAGTGATGCTTGGATTGGAATGAATGCTATAATAATGCCTGGCGTTACTATTGGTGAAGGTGCAATTGTTGCTGCAGGATCTGTCGTAAGTAAAGATGTTCCACCGTATACAATAGTTGGTGGAAATCCTGCTAAGGAAATAAAGAAACGATTCACTGATACAGAAATAAACATGTTAATGGAAATGCGTTGGTTTGATTGGGATAGGAAATTGATTGAGAAGGCAATTCCGCTGTTGTCTAGTCCATCCATCGAACCATTATTTGCTTTTTATAAAAATGAAGTGAAAAATAAATAAATCAGTTAGGAAAACTACATCCAGTATAGGGTGTAGTTTTTTCTTTTTTGTAAATGTGGAACAAATGTATTATTTAGATTGTCTATTAACTGTAATCCTAAAAAATATGAAAGTGTGAATCATTTTGAAAAATATAAGGGGATTAAAAATAAGGATATGTGTGGGAATACAAAGTATTAGCGCACCTAAAAGTGTCGGATGAGGTGGTCTATATGAAAGCGATTCTAACGTTTTATATGTATATACAATTTGAGAACACTGTCTATTTTTTGCGGGATTATGTTAGAATAACGCTTTTTTTGAGTACAAAGAAATTGGAGGTAACAGAAGTGAAAGGTATGTTTTGCAAGAGAGTTATTGCAATAGTAACAGTGCTTACAATATTTTGTAGCATGGTCGTTACAATTGGAAAAGCAGCAGCGGAAACAGATCCTGCTATAGACGTTGAAGCAGGATCAGCAATTTTAATAGAAGCAAATTCCGGGAAAATTTTATATGAAAAAAATGCAGATGAATCATTGGCAATTGCTAGTATGACAAAAATGATGAGCGAATACTTAGTTCATGAAGCGGTGGATAAAGGAAAACTTAAATGGGATCAAAAAGTTAAAATCTCTGAATATGCACATAAGATTTCGCAAGATCGTTCACTATCAAATGTTCCATTAGAAAATGGTGGCTCTTATACGGTAAAAGAGTTATATGAGGCAATGGCAATTTACTCTGCAAATGGTGCAACAATTGCTTTAGTTGAACAGATTGCTGGTAAAGAGGTCAATTTTGTAAAAATGATGAACGATAAGTCAAAAGAGTTTGGTATGAAAGATTATAAGTTTGTAAACTCTACTGGCTTAACAAATCAAGATTTAAAAGGATATCATCTAGAAGGGACAACTCTAGAAGAGAAAAATAAAATGTCTGCAAGGGATTGTGCAATTTTAGCACAACGTCTTATTCAAGATTTCCCCCAAATATTAAATACAGCAAAAATTCCTAAAAAAACATTCCAAGAGGGTGGTAAATATCCAATTGATATGGCGAACTTTAACTGGATGTTAAAAGGCTTAATTAAGCAATATGAAGGTGTAGATGGTTTGAAAACAGGAACTACTCCAGAAGCGGGAGATTGTTTCACTGGTACAGTAGAAAGAAATGGTATGCGACTAATTTCTGTAGTGATAAAAGCAAAATCTCATACGGCACGTTTTGATGAAACAAAGAAATTATACGATTATGGATTTGCGAATTTTGAAGTGAAGAATGTCTACGGAAAAGATTCAGTAATAAAAGGACATGAAACAGTTCGAGTGGCAAATGCAAAAGAAAAAGATGTAGTAGTTCAAACGAAGCAAGCTGTTTCACTTCCAATGCCGAAGGGCAATAAAGACATTTATAAAAAAGAATTTAAAGTATCCAATATGGAACAAGGAGCGCCTATTAAAGAGGGGGGAACTATTAGTAAAATGATTATCTCTCCTAAAGATAATACAGATTCTGGTTTCTTATCAGGTAAATCATTACAAATAGACCTTGTAACAAAATCTGATGTCGAACAAGCAAATTGGCTTACACGTTTTATACGTAAAACAGGATCTTTTTTTAGTGGTATGTGGGATCGTTCGATTGATATAGTAAAAAGCTAATTTTATAGGATACAACTAAATATTAGTTTGAAACAAAAGATTTCAAAGTACTATAGATTCTTATGTGGATAGCTTGGAATGTCAGGGTGTAATTTTTTCTTCTTACTTTGTGCATTGTAATGACACTACTTTTTTCTATAGTTTCATATCATTTAATCGAAAAGAAATGTATCAACTGGGCAAAACAAAGAACAATAAATTTTTTGAAAAAAGTATAATTCCTAGATAGATTTTATTTCTTTAGTAAATATATGAATATGACCGATTCCTAAGTATACTTAGGAATCGGTCAATTTTAGATTCTAAATGTAAATATAGTAAAGTGGAATATAATTGAAATCGAAAACCACTTAGAAATAACAATTACGGTGTGAGCTATTGTATAGTATAGATATGGTTAACAATAAAGGGGGAATACATATGTGGAAGCGATTTGTAGCAATTGGCGATAGTTTTACAGAGGGGATAGGGGATGAAGTTGAGGGAATTGCATTAAAAAGCTGGGTAGATCATTTTGTTCAACTGTGTGAAAATGATATAGAATATGCCAATTTTGCAAAGCGTGGGTTAGTAACTAAAGAAATTCAATCGCAGCAATTGGAAAAGGCGCTAACTTTTAATCCAGATTTGGTTAGTCTCATTGCAGGGGCAAACGATGTTTTAAAAGGACGTTGGAATCATGATGCATATAAGAACGATATGGAATTTATGATAGATACATTAAGTAAAGCAGGGGCTGATATTATTATAGCAAACCTTCCAGATTTTACAGTTAGGCTTCCTTTTGCTTCTGAAAAAAAACAAGTAATAAAAGAACAATTATTAGAGGCAAATGAAGTTATACATTCACTGAGCAGAGAGTATAAGCTTCATCATGTTGATTTTTGGAATCATCATTTAGTTAATGACAATACGCTTTGGTCTAAGGATTTAATTCATCCAAACTCAAAAGGATATGTAAAAGTTGCTGAATTAATTTTTAGTAGTTTGCCTGTACAGAAGACAAAATAATAGTTTGCAATGTAACGAATATGATATTAATTGTATGAAGCTATGTTTTTTAGTAAATAGAAAGAACTAAACATTTAGCAAACAAAGCGTTTCTACGATATATTTCTACAGTAGTGCACAAATACAGAATCACAAAGAAAGATCACTTATGGAAATAGGTGGTCTTTAAATGTTTTTATAACTAAATTAGTATATACTGTATTACTAACAGTTTCGTACTACATAAAAATTAAGTTCTCTTATAGAAAAACTGATTTTATATTATCTTAAAATATAATAAAACGTTCAAAACATATTTTGGGTATGTATCCTAATTGTGAATGATGTGTAATTTTTTGAAGTATAAATATCCAATAAATAAAATAGGTAGTAGGTGCAGAAGTATTAATACTATATTATTCAATTCTTGTTATGAGTACATTAGTGATTGGTAATATTATATTTTTATTATCAACTTTAGTTATTGGGATTAATTTGCATAGAAAATATGTAGGATAAGAAAAAAATATACTTTATTGTATATTTTTTTTGTTTAGTAGGATTTACGGTCTCTTTAAACTATTATGTTAATAAAATTAAAAAACTTAATTCTTGATACCCTTATGGTTAAAGCTATCTATAAAATGAAAATATAAATAAATAATAGTTTGTTATGATTTGTGGATTTGGTTTTTTATCCGAATTTTCTGATTCAAATATTTCAACTTTATGAATATAGTAGGTGAAATATTTGTGTGATAGTATTTGAGATAGAAAAAAGCCAACTTTAAAAAGGATGTGAATTGAATGTGTAAACGACTGTAAAGGGTTATATTAAGGCAACGTTTAGCTGTTATTAGTGTAAGGTAAAGATATATTTTGTAACAGTTGATATAAAAATGAAGAAATAGGTACGCTTTCGTTTGTCTGACTATTTTAAATATATGAAAAATAAGACCGGTTTGAGTTTTGGCGAAGTTAAATTCTAGGTGAGATGTCAATAATGATTAATTAGGTTTAATAAAGAGGTACCTTATACGCAAAAGCGTTTATATTAGTAACCTAAGGAGCTTGCTTTTATGAAAACTACTGATTCAAAAGGCCTATTAGGAAATAGGGTTTATTTACAAGTTTTCTCTGCCTATTCATTGCTTATGCTTGGTGTTTTTATTGATATGTTAGCGATTATGACTATAGTTGGGTTTGAATGGGAAGTAGATCCTACTATGATTGGATTGATTCCTGTTGCATATGCACTTCCTGGAATTATTTTTGGCTCATGGGCAGGTGTTATTGCAGATCGTTTTAGAAAAATTCCAATTATGATGTTCTGTAATCTAATGGTTGGTCTAATAACAATTGCTCTTTTATTTGTACAAGATATCCACTGGCTCTTAGTGGCATTAATGATTCGTTCCATTTTTATTGTTTTCTATTATCCTGCACAGCAAACACTAACAAGACAGATTGTATCCCCGGACTTGCTTACTAAAGCAGTAAGTATCAACGGAATAGTAGAGCAGGGTACAAAGATAGTAGGCCCCCTTATAGGGGGCATGTTGTTGAGCTGGTTTCAACCAGAGTTCTGCCTCATTATAAGAGCTATAAGTTGTTTATTAGCTACCTTAGTTCTCATACCCACAATAAAATTTAAAGAAACTATATCGAAAGAATTTGTTGAACAGCAAAAACAAAGTACTTGGACCGCTTGGGTACAAGGGTGGGGTTATGTGTTATCTAATCGGATAATATTATCAACCATGATTTTCGTTACAATAGCCATGGCGGTATTACAATTAGTAGACTCACAATTCCCAACTTTATTTAAGAGCTTATTCCCACATGATAAAAGTAAAATGGGATATATCATTTCTATTATTGGTCTTGGCGGAATACTTGGTGCATTACTAACTCAGAAATTAAAACAATTTCAATATGGCTGGGTAGTATGTGGAGGTATGGTTTTAATGGGAATTGGTTTTGGGGGGATTGGTTTGATAACGCCCGGTACGGTCTTCGTTTTAGCTTATTTAATTAGTTTTATCGCTGGTATCGGAAGTGGGCTGATGCTTGTATCTAATCAAGTCATTTTACAAATAGAATCCGATCAAGATCAAGTAGGAAGAGTATTTGGTATACAAAGCAGTTTAACAAACGCAGTTCTAATTATTTCTCCTGCTATGAGTGGTCCATTAGTGCATTTGTTTGGAGTAACTCAACTCTATGTTTATGGAGGGATTGGGCTTGTTATTATTGGAGTAATTGGAGTTTCACTGCAGAAATATTTATGGGCTAAACATAAACACGAACCTATAAGAGCAAATAATTTTTGAAGGGAAGATTTTTATGACCAATGAGGAATGCTATCCATTAAGCCATCCGCAGCGAAGAATATGGTATACAGAAGTCGTTCATTCTGATAAAGGAATATGTAATTTAAGATTTTTATTTAAACTTCATCGAAAAATGAATTATTCAAAATTAAACCAAGTTGTGAATCGCGTTATCAGTGAAAATGACGGTCTGTGCATTAGGTTAAAAGAAAATGGGCATCAGGAACCGAAACAATATTTTACTAAACATGAAGAACAAGAATTTGAGTTTTTTGATTTCAGTAATGTGGAGAATACAAATTTGCTTGAGGAATGGATTGAGCAGAAAACAAAAGAAACGTTTACATTATTTAATTCAAATTTATACTATTTCGCTTTAATAAAATTAAACGATAATGAATGTGCAGTCTTTGGAAATGTTCATCATATTATTATGGATGGTTTATCAATTCAAATATTTACTGAGCAGATTGCAAAATATTATTATGACATGCATAACGAGAATGAGGAAGGCGAAATTAAAAATTCATATGTTCAATTTCTGACCAACGAACAAACATACTTTTTTAGTAACACTATAGAATACTAGGATCAAAAATTTTGGTTAGAGGAATTTAAAACACTGCCATCTGTGACTGGATTGAAGCCTTATAATACGTACCAAGTTAGTACAAAAGCATCACGTGAGACGTTTATATTAACGGAACATTTGAAGAGAAAGATAGAAAAATTTTCTGAAGATTACAAAAATAGTTTATATACTCTTTTTGTTGCTGCTTTTTCGTTGTCCATGTATCGGTGGACCTCATCGCTTGATATTGGTTTAGGAATGGCTTACGGCAACCGTATGACTAAAATGGAACGAAAATTGATTGGAATGATGGTGAGTACAGTTCCTTTAAGAATGGATATTGATCCAGAAGAAGAAGTACTTTCATTTATTAGTAGAGTGTCCAGAAAACAAAGCAAATCATTAAGACACCAGAAATATCCATTTGATTTGTTATTAAAGCAGATTAATAAAGAGAATAACAGTAATGTGAGACTTTTCGGAACTACGATTGATTATAGGGATCGTGATGAAAGTGGTGACTCACTATGGATTCCAAACCGTGAAGAAGTACAAGATTTTGCAGTTCATATTGAAAATCTAATTGATATAGACTCTTTACATGTACATATTGATTATCGTGAGGAGCTATTTTCTAAGGAAGAGATAGAACGATTCTTTAACGTTATGCTAGTGATACTGGAAAAAATTTTTGAAAACCCAAAGCAGAAGGTGGCTGAAATAGAAATCATTTCTGAGGAAGATAAAAGAAAAAGTTTAGTTGAGTTCAACAATCCTAAACTGGATGTCCCACCTCAAGTAACTATTCATGAAATGTTCGAACGGCAAGCGATGATTTATCCAAATGCTATTGCAGTTACGTATGAAAAAGAAAAAATTACTTATAAGGAGCTTAATGAACGTGCAAACCAGTTAGCTCATTATCTGCAGAAAAAGGGAGTAGGACCTGATACTTTAGTTGGACTGTGCGTTGAACGTTCCCTCGAAATGATTGTAGGTATTTTAGGAATTTTGAAGGCTGGTGGGGCTTATGTTCCACTTGATCCAACATATCCAGAGCAGCGACTTCAATATATTTTAGAAGATGCTAGCATTCAGTTATTCGTAACGCAAGAAAGTTTAAAAGAATTGAACTGGTTACCAGAAAATGTTGAGTCGATTTGCCTGGATTGTGATCAAGATGAGATTGGGAAAGAAAGTAAGACTTTGCCGGTTTCTAGTGTCGGTCCCCAAAATCTGGCATATGTGATCTATACTTCGGGATCAACAGGAAATCCAAAAGGTGTTATGATAGAGCATCACAATGTTATACGGTTATTTAAATCGACGGATTGTTTGTATCAGTTTAATGAAAAAGATACTTGGACGCTTTTTCATTCGTATGCATTTGATTTCTCAGTATGGGAAATTTGGGGAGCGTTATTATATGGTGGAAAATTAGTTGTTGTTCCGTACTGGATTAGTCGATCACCTAAGGATTTTTATCAAGTATTGGTGGAGGAAGAAGTCACAGTTCTAAATCAGACACCTTCCGCATTCCGCCAATTAATACGAGTGTGTGAACAAGAAGATAAGAATAAAAATTTGCAGCTGCGTTACGTGATATTTGGCGGAGAAGCGTTAGAACCTATTGGCTTGTTACCGTGGTTTCAAAGGTATGGGGAGAAAAAACCACAGTTAATTAATATGTATGGAATTACAGAAACTACAGTTCATGTTACATATTATCCAATTACTTTAGATGATGTGCAGCATGCTTCAAGAAGTAATATTGGAAAGCGGATTCCCGATTTAGAAGTGTATATACTAGACGCTTATCAACAACCTGTTCCTATAGGTGTTGATGGTGAACTTTATATTGGTGGAGCAGGATTGGCACGTGGATATTTAAATAGACCTGAATTAACAGCAGAGCGTTTTATATCTCATCCATTTAGTAGTAATCCGAAAGCAAGATTATACCGGACAGGAGACTTAGCTAGGTATTTGCCAGATGGGAATCTAGATTATCGTGGAAGAATTGATCATCAGGTTAAAATACGTGGTTTCAGAATTGAGATTGGGGAAATTGAGTCTACTTTACATACATATGCATCTGTAACAGAGGCAGTTGTAATTGTAAGAGAAGATCAGCCGGGCGATAAAAGATTAGTAGCATATGTTGTAGGAGATGGAAATGTAGATGCGTGGAGAGAGTATCTTAAAGCGAAACTACCAAGTTATATGGTTCCTTCGGGATTTGTGGCGATGAAAGCTATTCCACTTACAGCTAACGGTAAAGTTGATCGTGAGGCCTTACCTATGCCAGAGGAAAAGCAGATTAATAGTGAATGTGTTGGCCCTCGGAATAGTAACGAACAGATACTGACTACCATTTGGAAGCGAGTATTAGGTGTTAAAAAGGTGGGAATCTATGATAATTTCTTTGAAATTGGTGGCGACTCGATTCTCAGTATTCAAATCATATCTCAAGCAAGTCAAGTGGGGTTAAAACTTACTCCAAAGCAAATGTTTGAATGCCCAACTATCGCTGAGCTGGCACAAGTGGCTATAGAAACGCAGGGAGTACAAGCGGAGCAGGGAATTGTGATAGGTAATGTGCCTCTTACTCCAATTCAGTGCTGGTTCTTCGAGCAAGAACATCCACATACAGAGCATTGGAATCAATCAATGCTTTTAAGAGTAAAAGAAAGATTGAATGTGAAATTACTAGAGGGAGCGATATTAAATTTACTGAAACATCATGATGCTTTACGTTTCCGGTACGAACAGTTACCAAACGGAACGTGGAGGCAGAGAAATGAAGGGACTGATGAGCTGTCAGTACTCCATGTTGTAAAACGTAATCAAGTTAATGAAAAAGAGTGGAATAAAATAATACAAGAAGAGATGAACATTAATCAAGCTAGTTTCAATTTAGTTACTGGTCCGTTAATGAGAGTAGTGTACTTTGAAGATAACTTGACTGGAAATGATCGAATATTCTGGGTGATTCATCATTTAGTAGTAGATGGAGTGTCATGGAGGATTCTATTGGAAGATTTACAGGTGGTATATAACCAGATGAAACAAGGTCAAGAAGTTCGCTTACCTGCGAAAAGTACATCTTTTAAAGAGTGGTCTGAACGACTCCAGACATACAGTGATTCGGGGATTTCAAAAGAAGTACAAAATTATTGGAATGAACAAGTAGAAAAAGAAACGATGAAAATTCCAATGGACTATCCAATACAAGAAACAACAGAAGAATCGATTGATCAAGTGAAGAGGACTTTAGGAATAGAAGAAACACAAACATTGTTACACGAAGTTCTAGTCACTCATAAGACAAGGATTGATGAGGTACTATTAACGGCATTAGGACAAGCTATCGTTGATTGTATAAATCAGCAAACCGTTTCTATTCATCTAGAAGGACACGGAAGAGAAGAGATGATTGAAGGTATTGATTTATCAAGGACAGTGGGCTGGTTCACGAGTATTTATCCCGTTCATCTCAATTTTCAAGGAACTCAGACACCTATTGAAGGGTTAAAGGCTGTCAAAGAACAATTACGTCGAATTCCAAATCGCGGAGTTGACTATGGTATTTTACGTTACTTGAATAAAGGATTACTTCCGTTTTATCAGCAAAAGCCTTCAATAAGCTTTAACTATTTGGGCCAATTTGATCAGGTGTTTTCAAGGGACTCTTTGTTTATGCAAGAGACAGGATTTACATTTTTAGATCATGCTCCAGATTCCAAACCATCTCATCTAATTGAAGTTATCGGAATGGTGAAAGATGAAAAGTTACATTTTATTTGGATGTATAGTAGGGAACAGTTTTCTAAATTAAAAATTCAAGTGATAGCAGATGGTATGTTAAGGCATCTCCGTCAACTTATAAATAAACCAACAACAGAGTCTGCTTTTACGGTATCAGATTTTGCTGATGCAGAGGATCTTACGGAAGAAAGCTTAAGCAAAGTATTACTTAAATTAACAAAAAAGAGGGTGTAAAAATGGGAGACGTTATTGATATATATGGTTTATCACCTTTGCAAAAAGGAATACTGTTTCATACTTTATACGATCAAGATGATGAACATTCTTTTTCCTATATTGTACAAGTAGGTTTCTTGCTCGGGGGGCAATTGGATGTTGCTACTTTTGAAAAAGCTTGGGAATATGTTATTCAACGACATGAGGTTCTGCGCTCAGTATTTGTTTGGGAAGAAGTAGAAAAACCTCTACAAGCAGTTTACGAACGTCTTCCTTTTACTATTCATCAAGAGGATTGGAGTACCTATTCGCATGAGGAGAAGGAGAAGAAATTACAACAGTTTTTGACTGCAGATCGTAGGAAAGGATTTTTATTGGATGAAGCACCATTGATGAGAGTCACTGCGATTAAAGAAGCAAAAGAGGAAACGAGAATTATCTGGACACATCATCATATTTTGCTAGATGGATGGAGTGTGTCATTGGTCTTTAGTGAAGTGATGGAAGTTTATCTCAAGATGATAAAGGGAGAATTTTTGAATCTTCCTAAATCTCTTCCTTATAAAAAATATATTCAATGGATAAATAAACAAGATCAAAGTCAAGCAGAGGAATTTTGGAAAGAAGAATTAAAAGGATTCTATGCACCTACTCCATTAGCAATGGAAAGAAAGGATCAAGGACAAGAGAAGGGTTATGGGGAGTGTGCTTATCAAGTATCTGAGGAACTTACTGAGAATTTACAAGAGTGGGTACGAAATAGTCGATTAACGTTGAATACGTTAGTACAAGGTGCATGGGCTTATTTGATGAGTAGGTATAGCGGTGACAGTGACGTCGTATTTGGCGTAACTAGCGCTGGACGTCCTACTGATTTAATGGGAGCAGAGAATATGGTGGGGCTATTTATTAACACATTACCTACCAGAATTCGATTAGCGGATAATACATCAGTAGTAGATTGGCTTCGTAAAATACAAATGAAAGAAATGGAACGAAGACAGTATGAGTATAATTCGTTGATAGATATTCAAGGCTGGAGTGAGGTTCCGCGAAATAGCTCCTTATTTCATACCTTGTATGTGTTTGAAAATTATCCAATTCAAGGTGAGAGAAATGATGATTTAAGATTACTAGATGTTAAAAGCACGGAACAAACAAATTATCCTTTAACACTCATTGTAATGCCCGGTAAGAAAATTACTTTAAAGTTGATGTATGATCGAAGCTATTTTAATGAAGAAACAATAAATCTGATTCAGAATCACTTATTGCAAATATTAATTCAGATGACGAAGAGCCTAGACTCAAAACTATTTGAAATTACCCATTTAACAGAAGAAGAACAGATACAGTTACTAGAGGAATGGAATCATACTCAAGTTAATTATTCGGCTGAAGGCATGATTCATACGATGTTTGAGGAGCAAGTTAAAAAAACACCGGAAGCAATCGCGGCTAGTTACGAAAATGAACAAATTACCTATAAAGGGTTGGAGAAGCGTGCAAATCAGCTAGCTCATTATTTACAAAAGCATGGTGTAGGCCCAGAGTCTCTAGTTGGGGTATATATGGAACGTTCATTACAAATGATGATAGCGTTATTAGGTATTCTAAAATCAGGAGCAGCGTATGTTCCACTTGACCCTACTTATCCAGAGAGTCGACTTCGATATATATTAGAGGATGCTGGAATCGAAGTACTAGTGACGGAAGAGAATTCTAAAAATTTGTTTGTATCTGAAAATATAGAAACGATTTGTATGAATAAAGATTACACTGCAATTGAAAAAGAAGAAACAACCCCATGTATAAGTGGTGTAACAGGAGAAAATTTAGCGTATGTTATGTATACTTCAGGATCTACAGGGAATCCAAAGGGAGTAATGATTGAGCATCATTCAGTAATTAATTATCTAGAATGGATGCAACATAAATATCCGCTTTCTGAAAAGGATGTGGTCTTGCAGAAAACGCCATTCTCATTTGATGTCTCTGTTTGGGAATTGTTTTGGGGCATTCACGTTGGTGCAAGTGTATCTTTCCTACCTCCAGGTGGAGAAAAAGATCCTTCTATTATAGCTGAAGTGATTAAACAACATCAGGTTACTATAGTTCAATTTGTACCTTCGATGTTATCTGTTTTCTTAGACCACTTCAATCATATTGAATTGAACATGAATTGTTCGTCCGTACGCCATGTATTTTCTGGTGGAGAAGAACTAAGTTCAGGGTTAGTTAGACGTTTTCAACAGAAATGGGATTATAGTGGACAAGTGAAATTAACCAACTTTTATGGGCCAACTGAAGCCACTATTTATGTGAATGCATTTGATATTCAGCCTAATCAAGAATTTGTTTCTATTGGGCAACCAATACAGAACACGCAATTATATGTATTAGACCAAAATCAACGCTTGCAATCAATAGGAATTGAGGGTGAGTTATATATTGGTGGTGCTGGTTTGGCACGTGGATACTTAAATCGTCCGAATCTTACTGCTGAAAAATTCGTTTCGCATCCATATCGATTTGGGGAACGACTATATCGAACAGGAGATTCAGTAAGATATCTAACTGATGGAAATTTAGAATTTATAGGTAGAATGGACCACCAAGTCAAAATGCGTGGTTTTAGGATTGAATTAGGAGAAATTGAAGCGACTTTAGAAAAATGTTCGTTTATTAAAGAGGCTGTCGTATTAGTTAGAGAAGATCGTCCAGGTGATCAACGATTGGTTGCATATGTAATAAGCGATGGAAATACCCAAGAGTGGAGAGAGTATTTACAAAAACAATTACCGACTCATATGATTCCAGCGCACTTTATAGAGTTAGAACACTTCCCGCTTACTCCAAATGGGAAAATTGACCGAAAGGCCTTGCCAGCACCTGATGAGCAAGTTATTGAAGATTTAAATGTGCTACCTCGGACGCCATCGGAAGAGCTTATTGCCTCGGTTTGGGGTCAAGTGTTAGGGATAGAAAATATTAGTATTCAGGATTCCTTCTTTGAACGTGGTGGGCACTCACTACTTGCTACTCAAATCGTCTCTAGATTGCAAGAACTGTTCCAAATTAAAATTCCATTACGTGAACTTTTCAAGCACGATACAGTGGAAGCATTGGCGAAACGAGTGGATCAGTTACGAAAAGAAGATAAAAAACGAGAGGTTGCTCCTCTTGTACCTATGAAACGAGAAGAAATTATCCCACTTTCCTATGCGCAGAAACGTCTATGGTTTATTGATCAATTAATGCCAAATAGTGCTATGTACAATATTCATGCAGCGTGTCGCTTAACAGGTAAATGGTCAATTGAAGCATTGGAGGTCGGATGGAATCAATTGTTGGAGCGTCATGAATCATTAAGGACGACAATTCTAGAACAAGAGGGTGAACCTTTTCAACAGGTTCAATCTCATGTGTTCAGACATATTCCTCAAACGAATCTAACAGATCTTTCTTTGGAAGATAGGGAAAAAGAAATGCAACGCCTTATTCAAAACGAGGCGGAGGAACCATTTCATTTTGGACAAGATCCTCTGATTCGAACACGAATATTGAAAGTGGACAGGGAAGAATGGGTTCTCATTTGTACGATGCATCATATTATTTCAGATGGATGGTCAATGGGAATCTTACTTGAAGAATGGATGGCTTTTTATGAAGGAGCACTAACCGGAAAACCAGTGGAATTGAAGGAGTTATCTATCCAATATGCAGATTTTGTCATGTGGCAGAAGGAATGGCAAAAAGAGGAGAATTTGAATCAGCATCTTCAATATTGGAAGGAAGAATTATCTGGGGAACTACCGGTTTTACAATTACCGATGGATCGTCCTCGACCTGCAGTTCAAACCCATCGTGGTGCAAGTCAGTCCTTAATAGTGGCGAATTCCCTACAGGAAAAGCTCAAAGATTTAAGTCTGCAAGAAGGATGCACTTTATTTATGACATTGATGGCAGCGTATCAAAGCTTCCTTTCTCGTTATACAGGACAGGACGACATTATAGTTGGAAGCCCAATCGCTAATCGAAATGTGAAAGAGATTGAGGGATTAATTGGATTCTTTGCAAATACGTTGGTTTATCGAGCTGATTTCAGTGAAAATCCGACGTTCCAAGAACTTTTGTCGCAGGTAAGAAAAAAAGCGCTAAAAGCATACGAGTATCAGGACATCCCATTTGAGAAAGTGGTAGAATCCGTAAAACCTGAACGGAATACAAGTCATTCACCAATATTCCAAACTATGTTTACTTTACAGAATACGAAACAAGAGTTTCTTCAGCTATCTGAAAGACAAATGGAACTCATGGAAAGCCATGCTTCTGTTGCCAAATTTGATTTGAGTTTATTTGCTTCTGAGACGGAAGAAGGATTATCACTAACCTTTGAATATAATACTGATTTGTTTAATGATACAACCATTGAGCGTATGGCAAGTCATTTTAAACATTGGTTAAATCAAATTGTCTCTCATCCAAAATGTGTACTATCAGAACTGAATATGTTATCGAAAGTAGAATATAAGCAACTACTAGAGGAATGGAATAAATCGCGTGTTATAGATATGGAAGAAAGTACGATTCATACAATGTTTGAAGAACAGGTGAAAAAAACACCAGAAGCAATTGCAGTAGTGTGCGAAGATGAAGAACTAACATATCGAGAGTTGGACGAACGCTCGAATCAGTTGGCACATTATTTACAGAAAAATGGTGTAGGTTTCGAATCATTGGTTGGGATTTGTGTTACACGTTCATCTGAGATGATTGTAGGCCTCTTAGGAATTATGAAGGCAGGAGGAGCATATGTCCCAATTGATCCAGCGTATCCGGAAAGTCGACTGCAATACATTTTAGAGGATACTCAAATAAAGGTACTGGTGACACAGGAAAAGTTACAACAAAAAATGGTTATACCTAAATTCGTTGACGTGATTTGTATTGATCGTAATCGAGCAGAAATAGAACAAGAAGTAACTACGGTATGTATGAGTGAAGTGACGGGCGATAACTTAGCCTATATTATCTATACTTCAGGTTCCACTGGAAATCCAAAGGGAGTAATGATTGAGCACAGGAATACAGTAACAATGATTCATTGGGCGCATCGTACGTATTCCCGAAAGGAATTAGCGGGAGTGTTAGCTTCAACTTCGCTATCTTTTGATTTATCCGTTTTTGAATTATTTGTTCCCTTAACGATGGGTGGTAAGGTGATTGTCACTGAAAATGCTCTACATCTAGAGAAGTTGTCTACCAAAGGTGTAACTTTGGTTAATACTGTGCCATCGGTAGCGAAGGAACTGGTTCGAGTAAAAACAATCCCTTCTTCGGTAAAGGTGATGAATTTGGCTGGAGAACCATTGCCATATTCGCTTGTTCAAGATTTATACGAGAGAAGTACAATCGAAAAGGTGTACAACCTATATGGACCGTCCGAAGATACTACGTATTCCACGTATATGGAATTAGAAAAGGGTGTCATGTATAGGGTACCACCAATTGGTAAACCAATATTCAATACAGAAGTATATGTACTAAGTGCCGAACAAAAAATGGTTCCAATTGGTGTAGTTGGTGAGCTATACATTGGTGGATCAGGGTTAGCACGTGGATATTTAAACCGCCCTGACTTAACGCAAAATCTTTTTATATCGCATCCGTTTAAAGAAGGAGAGCGAGTATACCGGACTGGAGATCTAGTAAGGTATTTACCAGATGGAAATTTGGAGTATGTTGGACGAATTGATCATCAAGTAAAAATTCGTGGGTTCCGGATTGAACTAGGAGAAATTGAAGCGGCATTACAAAGGCATATATTAGTTAACGAAGCTATTGTAATGGTGCGGGAAGATTATCCTGGCGATCCACGTTTGATCGCCTATGTTGTAGGAGACGGGGATGCTCAAAAGTGGCGTGATTATCTCAAGGATCAACTACCAAATTATATGATTCCATCCTATTTTGTTGGATTAAATGCATTTCCACTCACTCCTAATGGGAAAATTGATAGGAAGGCTTTACCAGCACCAGAGAAGCAGGAGATAGCGAGTTGTTATATTGCTCCTCGTACGTCTACGGAAAAAACAATTGTTTCGATATGGCATGAAGTTTTAGGTATGGAAAACATCGGAATTCAGGATTCGTTTTTTGAAATTGGTGGACATTCATTACTTGCTACGCAAGCTGTTTCCAATCTTAAAGAGGCTTTTGGAATCGAGATACCATTGCATGATTTATTTATGTTTCATACGGTGCAGCAATTGGCAGAACAGATTGATCAATTGCTCGATAACAAAAATCAAGAAATGCAGAATGATAGTAAGGAGAATGTAAGTCTTCAAGACTATGTTCAAAAAGAAGCAGAAGTGAGTAATGATGAAGAATTATTGGAACTACTTAAGCAATTAGAGGAGCTATCAGAGGAAGAAGCACAAGGGATATTCGAGAGTAATTTGATTGAGGAAGGGGTAAAAAAATGAGAAGTGATTTACTTGCAAAGCTGAGTTCACTTTCTCCTGAGAAGAGAGCATGGCTTCAGAAGCAAATGCAAAAAAAGGAGAATAAAGAAGCACTCCCGTTGTCTTATGCACAACAACGTTTGTGGTTTATGGACAGATTTAACCCAAACAGTTCTTTATATAATATTCCAACAGTATGGCATCTAAAAGGAAATTGGATACCTGAAGCATTAGAGAAGGGATTCAATCGACTCATTGAACGTCATGAATCATTACGAACTGTTTTTAAAGAAATAGGAGAACAGCCTGTGCAACAAATTGTCGAATTCCTTCCTAGCGCATTACCTGTAAGGGATTACTCTCAACTTCCTCTAGAAGTAAAAGAAAAAGAGGTAGATAGTTTAATTGCGAGAGAAGCGCAAGAACCATTTGATTTAATGAATGGTCCTTTAATTCGTAATCAGCTTGTTCAATTAGAGAAGGATGAATGGTTATTACTGTGTACGATGCATCATATTATTTCTGATGCTTGGTCCATTGGTATATTCATGAATGAATGCCTTGCTTTCTATGAAGAAGAAACAGGCGGAAATCCTGCTAAATTAAGTTCATTATCTATTCAATATGCAGACTTTGCGAAGTGGCAAAAGGAGTGGTTGCAAGGTGATGTGCTAAACTCGTCAGCTTACGTATTGGCAGGAAGAATTGTCTGGTGAGCTTCCTATCTTACAACTGCCAGTGGATCGACCTCGACCGGTTAAGCAGACTTACTCTGGGGCTGCGCATCACGTGATTTTTCCTTATAAATTGCTCAGTCAATTGAAGGATATAAGTCGACAAGAAGGATCCACTTTATTTATGACTTTAATGGCCGCATACCAGAGCTTTCTCGCTCGTTATACGGGACAAAAAGATATTCTAGTTGGTAGCCCGATTGCAAATCGGAACCATAAGGGAGTAGAAGGATTAATTGGTTTCTTTGTTAATACATTGGTTTATCGATCAGATTTGAGTGGCACCCCTACTTTTCGGGAGATTTTGAACCAAACAAAGAAAAAGGCGTTAAAAGCTTACGAATATCAAGATATACCATTTGAAAAAATGGTAGAAGCTGTGCAACCTGAACGAAGCATGAGTCATTCCCCTATATTTCAGACCATGTTTACGCTACAGAATATAAAACAAGAACGACTAGATTTGCCTGATAGAAGTATTGAAATGGTAGAAAGTAATATGTCTATTGCTAAATTTGATTTGAGCTTAACTGCCTATGAAGTGGAAGAAGGTCTATTCGTCTCATTTGAATACAACACGGATTTATTTGATAGTAGTACCATTGCACGTATGGCAGGACATTTTGAGAACTGGCTAAATGAAATCACGTATCATCCAGATGAATCATATACAAAGCTGTCAATGTTATCGGATACTGAGCAAAAACAACTCTTAGAAGAATGGAATGATACGGACGTAGTTTATGGTCATGATTGTATGATTCATGAGCTATTTGAGCAACAAGTTGCACGGACACCTGATGCAGTGGCGGTAGTTTATGAGGGTGGAAAGCTAACGTATCAAGAACTAAATGAAAAATCGAATCAATTGGCACATTTTCTACAAAAACGAGGTATCGGACCTGAATCATTGGTTGGTATATGTATTGAACGTTCTCCTGATATGATTATCGGTCTCTTTGGGATTTTGAAGGCAGGTGGGGCTTATGTCCCACTGGACCCAAGTTATCCTGAAAACCGCCTGAGATATATTTTGGAGAATTCACAAATTCAAGTGCTGTTAACAAAAGAGGCACTACAGGACTGGTTACCTAAAGATATTCAAGCAATTTGTTTAGATCGGGATCAAGTGATGATTTCTAAAGAGAGTAATTTAGCTCCGGTAAGTGGAGTAACAGCAAATAACTTAGCCTATATTATATACACTTCGGGTTCGACGGGAAATCCAAAGGGGGTAATGATTGAACATCATTCCGTTATCAACCGCCTACAGTGGATGCAGAAAAAATACCCATTGTCCGGGGCGGATACAATCCTACAAAAGACACCGTTTTCATTTGATGTTTCTGTATGGGAATTATTTTGGTGGTCATTTGTAGGAGCACGTGTTTGTTTACTTCCACCAGGAGGAGAGAAAGATCCTGCGGTGATTGAAGAGTATATTGAACGATATCGGCGTGTCCACCATGCACTTTGTTCCGTCGATGTTATCTACTTTCTTAGATTATATGGAACTATATAATTCGAAAAGGGATGTATCGTCTTTAATTCAAGTTTTTACTAGTGGAGAAGCGTTAAACACTGAGCAGGTTCGCCGGTTTAAGGGGATCTTTTACAATGTTCAGCAAACAAAGTTAATTAACTTGTATGGTCCTACTGAAGCAACTGTGGATGTGACTTATTACGATTGTGATTTAGAAAAAGAACCAATGCTTATTCCGATTGGTCGTCCGATTGATAATACAGAGTTGTATGTGTTAGATCAATATCAACAAGTCGTCCCGATTGGTGTGGCAGGGGAACTTTACCTTGGAGGAGTAGGATTAGCACGTGGCTACTTCAATCGACCGGATTTAACTACTGAACGTTTTATTCCGCATCCCTTTAAGGATGGGGAACGATTATATCGAACGGGTGACTTGGTGAGATATATGAATGATCGTAACTTAGAATATATTGGAAGAATAGATAACCAAGTTAAAATTAGAGGATTCCGAATTGAATTGGGAGAAATTGAAGCAGCTTTACATGATCACTCATCTGTAAAAGAGGCAGTCGTGTTGGTGAAGGAAGATCGACCAGGAGATAAGCAGTTAATAGCTTATGTAGTGGGTGAAGGCGATACTGGGGAGTGGCGTGAATATCTCAAGAAGCAACTGCCACATTATATGGTTCCGGCATACTTTTTCAAAATTGAAGGTATGCCACTCACTCCAAATGGTAAGGTGAATCGGAAAGCCTTACTGGAATTAGAAGAACAGTTCATAAGTGAAGATATTACTTCATCACGAACACCAGTGGAGGAGCTTATCGTTTCCGTTTGGAGCCAAGTGTTAGGAATAAAAAATATTAATGTTCAGGATTCCTTTTTTGAAATCGGTGGTCATTCACTACTAGCTACTCAAGTAGTTTCACGTTTACAGGGAATTTTTCAAATTGAATTACCAGTACGTGAACTATTTGAATATACAACGGTGGAGTCACTGGCAAAGCGATTAGATCAGTTACGTAAAGGAGATAAAAAACGAGAGATTCCGCCGCTGATACCAATGAAACGAGGAGAAGCTATCCCACTATCTTATGCCCAACAACGCTTATGGTTCATTGATCAATTTACACCTAATAGTGCCCTTTACAATATACCAATGGTATGCCGCCTTACAGGGAATTGGCTACTTGAAGCATTGGAAACGGGATGGAATCAACTAATAGAACGTCATGAATCACTGCGGACGGTCTTTCACGAAGTGAACGGTCAACCCGTACAGCAAATTGAACCGTATGCTTTTCAATCAATTCCGAAAACGGATTTAACTATGCTTTCTTCTGAAGATCAAGAAGAAGAAGTTAAACGTTTAATTCAACAAGAAACAGAAGTGCCATTTGATTTAACAGAGGGTCCATTAATCAGGGCAAGTATTTTGCACGTGGGAGAGGAAGAATGGATACTCCTTTGTACTCTACATCATATCATTTCAGATGGATGGTCAATGGGAATCCTACTTGAAGAATGGATGGCATTTTATGAGAAAGCAACGGATGGAAAGGTAGCGGAACTTGAACCATTGCCGGTTCAATATGCCGACTTTGCTCAGTGGCAAAAAGGATGGCTAAAGGAGGATGTGCTTGATCAACAACTCCAATATTGGAGGGAAGAATTGTCTGGGGAGCTTCCTGTACTCCAACTTCCTATGGATCGCCCGCGTCCCGCGATACAAACTCATCACGGGTCGATATACACTCTGGTTCTGCCAAGCACGCTACATGATAAATTGAATGAACTTAGTCGAAAAGAAGGGGCTACACTCTTCATGACGCTTTTAGCTGCATATCAAAGTTTTCTATCTCGTTATACGGGACAAGAAGATATTCTGGTCGGAAGCCCAATTGCGAATCGGAATTATAGAGAAATTGAAGGACTAATTGGTTTCTTCGTTAACACGCTGGTTTATCGAGCTAATTTGAGTGGTAGACCGACATTTCAAGATGTACTGTATCAGGTTCGTCAAAAGGCATTGAAGGCGTATGAATATCAAGATATTCCATTTGAAAAAATTGTAGAAGTTGTGCAACCGGAGCGAAGTACAAGTCATTCGCCAATCTTCCAGACTATGTTCATTTTGCAAAATATGAAACAAGAGTTTCCGGTGTTATCTAGTAGAAGTATTGAAATGATAGAAAGCCATAGTCCAATTGCAAAGTTTGATTTAAGTGTAATGGCAGCTGAGACGGAAGAGGGGTTACTTTTTACTTTTGAGTATAATAAGGATTTATTCAATGCTACTACTATTGAACGGATGGCAGGACACTTTGAGAAATGGCTACATGAAGTTTCTCATCGTCCACAAAATCCGTTGCATGACCTGAGTATGCTATCAGAACCCGAGCGTACTTTGTTATTAGAAACATGGAATGACACTGTAATGGAAATGTCTCATCAGGGTCTTGTTTGCGACAGATTTGAGGAGCAAGTAGCAAGGCGTCCTGATGCGATTGCGGTAGTTGACCAAACAAAACAGTGGACTTATGGTGAACTGGATACACAAGCAAATCAGTTGGCAAATGTTTTACAACGAAAGGGAGTAGCCCCAGAGTCAGTGGTAGGAGTTTATCTTCCGAGGTCAGCTGAGCTGATGGCAAGTTTACTGGGCATTTTAAAAGCTGGTGGAGCTTATGTCGTTTTAGATCCGTTGTATCCAAAATCAAGGTTAGAATACATGATTGAAGATGCAGGAATTCAATTTGTAGTGACGGCGGAAGGACAAGAAGGACATTTCGCACACGTCGAAATGGTGAGGTTAGAAGAATTAACGGTGGAAAGCGTAATCGCACCTACACGTCAAATAAATCCAGAGAACTTAGCCTATATTGTCTATACCTCTGGTTCTACAGGAAAACCGAAGGGTGTCATGGTTGAATATCGCTCATTAATGAATATGGTTTCTTGGCATCAGGAAGTTTATCATATTTCAGCAGAGGATCGTGCGACTCAGATTGCAGGGGTTGCTTTTGATTCGGCTGTCCAGGAGATTTGGCCGTATCTAACTGCTGGCGCAGCACTCTACTTGTCAACAGAGGAACTGAGAATTAATCCAGAAGCACTAAGGGACTGGCTCATTGATTCACGAATAACAGCTAGCTTTGCACCTACGCCTATTCTGGAAAGGCTCTTGAAATTATCTTGGCCAGATAAAACGGATCTTCGTTTTATCATTACTGGTGGGGATCAATTAACGCAGTATCCATCTAACGATATTCCTTTTGCGGTAATTAATCAGTATGGGCCATCGGAAAATACCGTTGTTACCACAGATTGTTATGTACCTGTAGGAGTGACAACAGGTACGCCATCGATTGGTCGACCGATTGCGAATACAGAAGTTTATGTGTTAGATTCTCATCTTCAGCTAGTACCAATTGGTGTAATTGGAGATCTCTATATTGGAGGGAAGAATCTTGCACGTGGATATGCTAATCGTCCGGATCTTACAAAGGAAAAATTTATTCCACATCCTTTCAAGTCAGGAGAACGTCTCTATTATACAGGAGACAAAGCAAGTTATCTTTCTGATGGTAATCTCCAGTTCCATGGCCGTATAGATGACCAAGTGAAAATTCGTGGTTTCCGGATTGAATTGGGAGAAATAGAAGCTGTTTTGCAGGCACATTCTTCTGTGAAAGAAGCAGTTGTATTGGTACGAGAGGATAATCAAGGTGACAAGAGATTAGTAGCTTATGTAGTTGGTGAAGGAAGTGTACATGAATGGCGAGAACATCTACAAACACATTTACCAAATTACATGGTTCCAACAAACTTTATTGAGATGGAAGTTTTACCACTTACACCGAATGGAAAACTTGATTTGAAGGCATTGCCTATACTTAGTGAACAATCCGCCGAAAATACTGTATACCCACGAACTCCGCTGGAAGAACTTATCGCTTCAGTGTGGAGGCAAGTGCTAGGAATAAAAGAAATTGGTGTTCAGGATTCTTTCTTTGAGCTTGGTGGTCACTCTCTACTTGCTACACAAGTGGTCTCACGTTTACAGGAAGTCTTTCAAATCAAATTGCCAGTACGTGAACTGTTCGAATATTCAACGGTCGAGGCATTATCAAAACGAATAGATCAGTTACGTAAGGGGAGCGAAAAACGAGAAATTCCACCATTGGTGCCGATGGAACGCGGAAATAATATTCCACTATCTTATGCCCAACAGCGCTTATGGTTTATTGATCAATTTGCACCTAATAGTGCACTTTATAATATGCCAATGGCATGCCGCCTTACAGGGAATTGGTTACCTGAGGGATTGGAGTTGGGATGGAATCAGTTAATAGAGCGTCATGAATCTTTGCGGACGGTATTTCATGAAGAAGAAGGTCATCCTGTGCAGCAGATTCAACCTTATATTTTCCGTCCTCTTCCGCAAATGGACCTAACTAAGCTTTCATTAGAGGAGAGAGAAAGAAAGTTGGAGCAATGGATTCAAACTGAAGTCGAATCTCCATTTGATTTAGACCAAGGGCCATTGTTCCGTGGGAAACTCATAAGAATTTCAGAAGAAGAATGGGTTCTTCTGTGTAATATGCATCATATTATCTCAGATGGATGGTCGATGGAAATCTTACTTCAAGAATGGATGGCATTTTATGAGAATGCGATTGGTGAAAAACAAGCAGAGCTGGAACCACTACCAGTTCAATATGCAGATTTTGCTCAGTGGCAAAGAGAATGGTTGAAAGATGAAGTACTAAATCAACAGCTTGCATATTGGAAGGAAGAATTATCTGGTGAGTTACCAGTCTTAATGTTGCCAATGGATCGTCCGCGTCCGCCAGTGCAAACCCACCATGGATTAACTCATAATGTGCTGTTGTCACGCTCATTACTGGATAAATTAAACGAACTAAGTCGTCAAGAAGGGGCAACGCTTTTCATGACCTTATTGGCATCGTATCAAAGTTTCCTTGCTCGTTATACGGGACAAACGGATATTATTGTTGGCAGCCCAATTGCAAATCGAAATTATCGAGAAATTGAAGGGCTGATTGGTTTCTTTGTCAATACATTGGTTTATCGAGCTGATTTAAGTAATGCACCGGCATTTCAAGAGTTGTTGTCTCAAGTGAGGATAAAAGCATTGAAGGCGTATGAGTATCAAGATGTTCCGTTTGAGAAAATTGTAGAGGTTATCCAACCTGAACGAAATACAAGCCATTCTCCGATTTTCCAAACCATGTTTACTTTGCAAAATACGGGACAGAAGCTACCAGAACTACATGGAAGAAATATAGAAGTAATAGAAAGTAATGCTCCTATCGCTAAGTTTGATTTAAGTTTAACTGCTGCAGAAGTGGAAGAGGGTTTATTACTTACTTTTGTTTATAGAACTGATTTATTTGACAGCTTAACTATTGAATCCATGGCTGAACATTTTGGGAACTGGTTGAATGTAATCGTGGAGAATCCTGATAAATCATTAGCTAAGTTGCCTATATTGTCAGTATTACAGCAAAAACAGTTGGAGGAGTGGAATAATGATGCTGTAGCATATCCACAGGAAAGTACGATTCATCAGCTGTTTAAAGAGCAAGTAAATCGTACACTTGATGCGGTAGCAGTGGTAGATGAAAAACAGAAGTTAACGTATCGAGAGCTGAATGAAAAAGCTAATCAATTGGCCCTCTATCTTCAGCAATGCGGGATTGGGAATGAATCATTGGTTGGACTTTGCTTTGAGCGTTCAGTTGAGATGATTGTTAGTATTATGGGGATTTGGAAGGCTGGAGCAGCCTATGTTCCATTAGACCCATCATATCCAGAGAGTCGTCTACGATATATTTTGGAGGACACTGGAATTCAAGTATTAGTTACGAACGAGTCATTGCAAGACTGGATACCTAAAGAAATCAAGATAGTTTGTCTAGATAGGGATCAAGCAATGATTTCACAAGAAAGCATTCTTTCACCAAAATGTGAAGTAACAGGAGAAAACTTAGCGTATGTTATCTATACTTCAGGATCAACGGGGAATCCAAAGGGTGTCTTGATACAGCATCATTCTGTACTAAACTTGTCGCATGGTTTACAAAAAGAGGTTTTCGAACATGAGATACCATCTAACATGCATGTCGGTTTAAATGCGTCAATTGCCTTTGATGCATCTATCCAGCAATTACAAATGCTGCTTTATGGTTCAAGTTTGTATATTATTCCGAATGAAGTACGAAGTGATCCGGAGCAGTTTGTAGCTTATATTAGGGAGAACAAGTTAGAAATCTTTGATATAACACCTTCATTGCTTCAATTACTTATAGATGCCGGATTGTTAGAAACGTGCGATGGCGTTCATGCTCCAAGTAAGGTACTGGTTGGTGGTGAAGCAATTATGCCGTCATTATGGGAACAGCTAGTAGAGACTGATAAAATACAGTTTTATAATGTATATGGTCCTACAGAATGTACGGTTGATGCAACATGCTATCATATCAAAAAAGATAGTAAGAGAGTAACAATTGGACGTCCATTGCCTAACGTCCAAACTTATGTATTAGATAGTAATAGGTTGCTAGTTCCAGTTGGTGTGATGGGGGAACTTTATATCGGAGGAGTAGGTCTAGCAAAGGGGTACTTGAATCGTCCAGAGTTAACATCCGAACGATTTATTTCTCATCCATTCAAAGAAGGCGAGAGGTTATATAGAACAGGCGATCTTGTGAGATATCTTCCTGATGGTAATATAGACTACTTAGGAAGAATGGATAATCAAGTGAAGATTAGAGGATTTCGAATCGAACTTGGGGAGATTGAGTCGACTTTACAAGAGCATGACTTGGTAAAAGAGGTAGTTGTAATAGTTAGGGAAAATCAGTCGGGAGATAAGAGGTTAGTAGCTTATGTAGTGGGCGAAGGTAGTGTAGAAGAATGGCGAGAGTATCTTAAAACAAAACTGCCAATCCATATGATACCTTCCTACTTTGTCGAAATGAAAGAATTACCGCTAACCATAAATGGAAAGGTTGATCGGAAATCGTTACCTATACCAGATTATCAAGGAATACAAGAAGGCTACGCAACCCCAAGAAATGAACGTGAACATAAGCTTTCTATCATTTGGGAACGTGTGCTAGGTTCAAAACGTATTGGTATTTATGATAACTTTTTTGAAATTGGTGGAGATTCAATTCTTAGCATTCAGATTGTCTCTCGCGCAAAGCAAGCTGGTTTACAGTTGACACCAAAACAACTATTTGAACACCAAACGATTGCTGAGTTAGCGCAAGTAGTCAAAGAAGAACAAGGTGTACAAGCTGAACAAGGAATTATAACTGGAGAGACGATACTTACACCTATTCAGCAAAGGTTTTTTGCGCAAAATCATCCTAATCCACATCATTGGAATCAATCCATGTTCTTTAGAACGAAAGAAAAATTGGACATAGGATCACTGGAAAAGGCAGCGCGTAACCTTCTACTTCATCATGATGCCCTGCGTTTAAGATATGAACGTTTACCTAATGGGACTTGGGAACAGTGGAATGAAGGAATTGAAGAACAATTGATGCTGACTGTCATTTCATTAGACGAAGTGCCGGAAGCGGATTGGCATGAAGTTATTCAAAAAGAGATTAATGTTGCACAAGAAAGATTGAATTTACATGATGGTCCTTTAATGAGAATGGTGTATTTTGATGAAGGTGAGGAGACTGGTCGATTATTTTGGACAATTCATCACTTAGCCGTGGATGGTGTTTCTTGGCGGATTTTATTGGAAGATTTGCAAACAGCATATACGCAAGCGGTCCAAGGGCAAAAAATTCAATTACCTATGAAGAGTACATCTTTTAAAGAATGGTCGGAGAAATTACAACATTACGCTCAAACTGGAATATCAAAAGAAGTGCTACATTACTGGGAGCAGCAGGTTGAACAAGACGTAGTTATACTGCCAGTAGATGGTACTATAAGTAATCCAGTAAGCGCAGTAACTGAGGAAATTACTGTGGTGTTAAACGAGAATGAGACCCGTATGTTATTGCAAGAGACTTTAAGCACTCACCGTGTCCAAATCAATGAAGTATTATTAGCAGCATTGGTACAAGCTACAGCAGCATGTACGGGGCAGCCGATACTAAGCGTAGATTTAGAGGGACATGGTCGAGAAGAGATTATTGAAGATGTTGATTTATCGAGAACCGTGGGATGGTTTACAAGTATTTACCCAGTTCATTTAAATATTACTAATGCTAATACGCCAATTGCAGCATTAAAAGCAGTTAAAGAACAAGTTCGCAAAATTCCTAATAAGGGTGTTGATTATGGGGTGTTGCGTTACATGAACACAACAATGTGTGAGCCATTAAGCTCCCAATATACACCGTCTATTAGTTTTAACTATCTTGGACAATTTGACCAAATGTTTTCTAGCGATGCAATGTTTATTCCGGAGAACGAATTTAAGCGTTTAGATCATGCTGCCGGTTCCAAGCGATCGCATGTAATTGATGTAATTGGGGTTGTAACGGATGGAAAACTTCATTTCACTTGGGTATACAATGTTGGACAATTTGCCAAATCAACGATTCAAAGTATTGCACAGAATATGCTATATCAACTGAGTACATTGATTCAATTTTCAGATAGAGAATCTGCACTGACCATTTCGGATTTTGCAATGGCTAATCTTAGCCAAGAAGGTTTGACAAATGTACTAAACAAAATGCATCGCGGAAAGAACAATCAGATTACTGATTTATATCCACTATCACCTTTGCAAGAAGGTATGATTTTCCACACATTGCATGACCAAGGGGATGAACATGTTGCACCGTATATAGTGCAATTGAGTTTTATGATTCGAGGAAAAATGAATATTTCTACATTTGAGCAGGCGTGGAAATCTGTAATTCAGCGGCATGAAATTTTTCGTACAGCATTTGTATGGGACGAAATTGAAGAACCTGTACAAGTGGTGTATGAAAATATCCCATTTAAAGTGAACAAAGAAGACTGGCGTACAATGACAAGTGAAGAGATAGAGGAAAAAAGAAAAGTCTTTTTGGCATTAGATCGAAAACAAGCCTTCCAATTTGATGAAGCACCATTGATGCGGGTAACAGTCATTCAAGAAGGTGAGGAAGAATATCGGATTGTTTGGACCCATCACCATATTTTACTGGATGGATGGAGTTTACCATTAGTATTTAATGAATTACTTACAGTCTATCAGAAGAGAATGAATGGAGAAGCTGTGAAGTTACCTAAGTCCTCACCATATAAGAAATATATCCAATGGCTAAGAGAGCAAGATAAGGAGCAGGCGGAACAATTCTGGAGAGAGAAGCTAAAAGGTTTTACTGCGCCAACTTTGCTGGGCTTAGAAAGTAAAGAGGAAGAAAAAGGTTACACAGAGAAGGTTACGTATTTATCAGAAGAGCAGACTCAAGCGTTACAAGGATGGGCGAAACGCAATAAACTTACTTTGAGTACAGTAATTCAAGGTGCATGGGCATATCTCATGAGCCGATATAGTGGAGAAAATGACATTGTTTTTGGTGTAACAAGCTCAGGGCGTTCTACGGAGATTATTGCTGTTGAAAACATCGTAGGTCCTTTCATTACAACGTCACCGACGCGAATTCAATTGATGGATGATATAAAATTAATAGATTGGTTGCAGAAGATACAAGAGGAAGAGATAGAAAGAAGACAATATGAGTATGCTTCTTTGACAGAGATTCAGGGGTGGAGTGAAGTTCCTAGAGGAATACCGCTGTTCAATAGTTTATATGTGTTTGAAAATTATCCAGTGAAAGAGGAGTCTTCAGAAAATCTGGAAATTGGTGAATTGGAAGGGGT
Source organism: Bacillus cereus ATCC 14579 (assembly GCF_000007825.1). NCBI lineage: Bacteria > Bacillati > Bacillota > Bacilli > Caryophanales > Bacillaceae > Bacillus > Bacillus cereus. Next base: position 2,417,920 of record NC_004722.1, read on the forward strand.
AGAACAAACCCACTACCCATTAGGGTTAGCTGTAGTTCCAGGAATCCAGTTATCGTTAAAGTTAATGTATGACCGTAGTAAGTTTAATAGAGTAACCATTGAACGAATGCTGGGTCATTTACACCAAGTGTTAATGCAAATGCTCAAAAACATTGATCAAAATCTATCGGAGCTAGTATATATTACGGAAGCTGAACAAAGAAAGCTATTGGAAGAATGGAATAATAATACTATATCCTATCCACGTGAGAATGCGATCCATCAACTATTCGAAGAGCAAGTACATCGTACGCCTGACGCGTTGGCAGTGGTAGATGAAAAACAGCAACTAACATATCGAGAGCTGAATGAAAGAGCTAATCAATTAGCTCATCATTTACAGAAATGTGGAATTGGGACAGAGTCATTAGTTGGCCTTTGCTTTGAGCGTTCAGTTGAGATGGTTGTTGGTCTCATGGGAATTTGGAAGGCTGGAGCAGCCTATGTTCCATTAGATCCATCGAATCCGGAAAGCCGCCTGCAATATATTTTAGAAGACACGGGAATTAGAGTGTTAGTTACAAATGAGGTATTACTAGGATGGATACCTAAAGACATCAAGACAGTTTGCCTAGATAGGGACCAAGCAATGCTTTCTCAAGAAAGCAAACTTTCACCAATATGTGAGGTAACAGGGGAAAACTTAGCGTATGTTATCTATACTTCTGGTTCGACAGGGAATCCAAAGGGGGCTTTAGTACAGCACCATTCTGTAATAAACCTATCCTATGGTTTACAAAAAGAAGTTTTCTCACATGAGATACCTAGTAATATGCGCGTCGGTTTGAATGCGTCAATTGCCTTTGATGTATCTATTCAGCAATTACAAATGCTGCTGTATGGTTCAAGTTTATATATTATCCCAAGTGAAGTTCGCACTAATCCGGAACGATTTGTGTCTTATATTAGGGAGAATAAATTGGAAATGTTTGATATGACACCTTCATTACTTCAATTACTTATAGATGGAGGATTACTAGAAACAAGTGCTGATGTTCATGTGCCAAGCAAGATATTGGTCGGTGGTGAAGCAATCATGCCGTCATTATGGAAACAGCTAGTAGAGACTGAAAAAATTGATTTTTATAACGTATACGGTCCTACAGAATGTACGGTTGATGCAACGTGTTATCATATCGAAACAGATAGTAAGAGAGTTACAATTGGACGTCCGTTGCCGAACGTTCAAACTTATGTATTAGATAAAAATTTGTTACCTGTTCCAGTTGGTGTAACAGGTGAGCTATATATTGGTGGTGCAGGTATAGCGCGAGGATACTTGAATCGTCCAGAATTAACAACAGAGCGATTCATCCGTCATCCATTTAATGAAGAAGAGCGTTTATATCGTACGGGAGATTTGGTTCGTTATTTACCTGATGGTAATTTAGATTACTTGAGAAGAATTGATAATCAAGTGAAAATTAGGGGCTTTCGTATTGAACTTGAAGAGATTGAAGCGAGTATAGAGAGGCATCCATTGGTAAAAGAAGCAGTAGTTTTGGTGACAGAGGATAAGCTAGGAGAGCAGAGATTGGTTGCTTATGTAGTTGGAGATGGAAGTATGCATGACTGGCGTGAATATCTCAAGACACAAGTACCGAATTATATGGTTCCCGCACACTTTATAAAGGTAGACAAGATTCCTCTTACACCGAATGGAAAAGTTGATCGAAAGGCATTGAACAGTTTAACAATTCAAAGAAAAAATAATTTGTCTACACCAATCATTCCAAGGGATGAAATTGAATATCAGTTGATTAAAATCTGGCAGGATGTGTTACAGATAGAAGATGTCTATGTAAATGATGATTTCTTTAATAGAGGGGGACATTCTCTCCTTGTAATTAAATTGATTTCAAAAATTAAGGAGAAGTTTGGAAAAGAGATTAAGGTGTCTACATTGATTAAGAATCCAACATTGGAAGGAATCGCATGCCTTATTCGCGATAAGCATGATATGACAAAATCTGTATCAGCGCTGGTTCCACTACAAGAATCAGAGAAAAGACCTTTCTTCTGTGTTCATCCGTTTATGGGAAATGTATTCTGTTACATTCAACTAGCAAGATTACTTAAGAACCATTGTTCATTTTATGGTTTACAGAATCCTCTTATAGAAAAGGGAGAAATTGATGAATTGACCTTGCCGGAAGTAATTCAACTTTACATTGAAGAAATCAAACGTGTTCAGCCAGAAGGTCCATATCGTCTTGGAGGATGGTCTTTAGGCGGTGCGATTGCTTATGAAATCGCAACTGTACTAAAGAATCAAGGTGAGGAAGTTGAGTTGTTGATACTAATGGATACTAAAGTACCTTCAGAGCAGGACTATAAAACAACGGAGGATATGCTCTCATATATATATGAGCATTTCATTTCTAGAGATTTTACTGAGCGGGGGAAAGGCCTCTTCCATGAACAAGATATGCTTGTAGAGCGATTACTTATGGAAGGAGTACTCCCGCCTGATGCAGATCTTATGAATTTGAAGCAAGTTATCAATGCTCATAGGAAATGCCTAAACATAATGGCAGATCATGATTTAATACCATACTCTGGAGAAGTTCTCTATTTTAGTGCTGAGGAAGGAAAAGAGCTGTTTACAGATTGGGGACCTTTATTAAAAGGAAGAGTAAATAAGTATTCTGTCCCTGGATCACATGAGGAAATAGTAGACTTCCCCGCAGTTGAAAAGATAGCTAAGTACCTATTAAATGAATTTGAAGGGATAAAAGAAACATCCCTTTCATTAACTGAAAAGTAAAGAGTGCAAAAGATGCAACGCTATGAACGAAAAGGGGAGACCAATACCTGCATATCAAGTGTAGGGAATAATGAATATATTAAGAGCATTACTTTTTAAGGGGATAATGTAAAAAGTAATTGGTAGAGACATAGAAATCTTTGTAATAGAAGCGAATGCCTGATGATATTACTGAGGGAAGGTGCATATTTTCATTGATATGTAAATATGCACCTTTTCTATTGTATATGCAATTTAATAAAGTTAATTTGAGTTTCTGTAACGTTCATATATGAAGCCATTCTTTAAAAAAGGACGTGATTTATCATACAAATTCACGCTGTGAAAATACCAAAGAATATTGAAAGTCATTTGTTTAAGAAACTTAGTAACTTGGTTTCAAATGGGAAGAAAGAGCGAATGAAGCGATTATTAAATTCATGCGACATTAATAGGACCCTGATAGGGGATTTACTAATCCGATCTCTAATCTGCCAAAAGTATAAAATTAATAATGAAGAAATTAGATTTATATATAATGAGTATGGAAAACCTTTTGTTGAAAACTTTTCTGACTTTCATTTTAATCTGTCACATTCAGGAGAATGGGTGGTTTGTACTACTGCTAATTTTAATGTGGGTATTGATATAGAAAAAGTTTCAGAAATAGAGGCTTTTAAATTAGCAAAAGAATTTTTTTCAGCGGAAGAATTTTATGATATATCTAATATGAATTCTGATGAACAAATTAATTATTTTTATGATTTATGGACATTAAAAGAAAGCTATATAAAAACGATTGGAAAAGGGCTTTATACCCCATTAAATTCATTCTCTATAAAAAAAGAATCACGAACTTTAATTTCATACAAGCATATACCTAAAAACTTTTACTTTAAACAATATAACATTGATCCAAATTATAAGTTATCTGCTTGTGCAACAAGAGATGAATTTCCTCAAGAGATAATAATTAAAGACATTTATACAATTTGCCAAACTATATACAAATTTGAAAGTAAGGAGAAAATCAATGCAGAAGACTAAACTTTTTTGCTTTCCACATGCTGGGGGATCTGCGTTTAGTTACGCAAAATGGAAAAATCACTTTAATCCATATATTGAGGTAGTCCCGGTAGAGTTAGCTGGTAGAGGATATAGAATTGAAGAAAACTTGTACCAAAGTATGGAAGAGGCAGTAAATGATGTCTACAATAAAATAGTTATGCAGATAGATGATTCGCCCTACATTCTATTCGGGCATAGCATGGGAAGTTTGATCGCCTATGAAGTAGCCAGAAAAATAAAAGATTCTAAAAACGTATCGCCTGAATTTCTTGTTTTGTCCGGTAGAAATCATCCAAATAGTAAAATAAGAAATATCCGACATAATCTTTCTAATGAGCAATTTAAAAGAGAAGTTATTGCAATGGGAGGTACACCATCTGGGGTACTGCAATCAGAAGAATTAATGGAGATCTTTCTCCCTATTCTAAGAGCAGATTTTAAAATCGTTGAGACGTATATTCATGACAAAAATACACAACCATGTGATATTGATTTTCTTATATTTAATGGGGAAAATGATGAATTTACTACATATGATCAAGTAATAAAATGGGAACGATACACAAGTAAAACGTGTACTTTTCATTCTTTTGAAGGTAATCATTTCTTTCTAAATGAAAATATTGAAGAAATAGCAAATAGTATTAAAAGAAAGTTAGATTCTAAAAGATTATCAAATAGTTTTTAGAGTTTTATAAGTATGCTCATAGCTAAAAATATTAAAGGGTTTGAAGTATACACTTCTTGTGCAGATATGCATGGCAAAAAGACAATCGAGTACATTCGGTGGTCTTTTTCTATTTTTATGGAGTTTGTGGCGAAATGCTAGACTTGCTAGATTGTGGATCTGCGGGTTCAAGTCCTGTCATTCCGACCACGAGGGGGTATAATTTAAGGGTAAAACAGGGGCCTCCAGAACCTCTGATGTGGGTTCAATTCCCGCCATCCACTTATACTTGTTCATTAAAAGGTTTCACAAACAATATGTAATACGTTATGGGTACTTACATAAATTTATTGATTTTCAGTTAAAAAGTATTGTGCGATTATACACGTTATGTTACAGTTATATTACTAAATTGTTGCAAAATATCATAAATATTTCGATATTATTTCTTGTTATTTCCGTAATGTTACAAAAAACTATAAATATTGTTATGTGTATAGGAGTGTGTGTAGTAAAAAGTCTGAGTTGAAAGTACGTGCACACTTTAAATTTCCTTTTTGTCTGAATGAAGAAGACTACCAACTAATTAAGGGCTTTAAAGTAACCACTTTAAATAAAATGTGCTTCCTTTCCCACACACAATTGAGTACATATTTAAAGTACAGTCTAATTGCTACACAGACTCTTGTACATATAAACATTAAGGTGAAATAGAGATAAGAATTCATTACATAAAAAGCATTACCAAGCTAAACGTACAAAATATCATCTGTGCATTTTGATGAAATGTTAAAATGCCTAGATGATATTTTTTTGAAGAATTCTTGGATATGTTTATGAATAACAATTCTTAATACTTAATGATTCTCTACTACTAAAACATCCGATAATTTATGTAATTAGATTTATAGGGTGTATGTACATTCACTTATATAGGGAAAATGAGGTTTTTCATATGAAGTATAGTTATAAAGTGTTTATATTTATTTGGACAATTATTTTATTGTTTTTTCTACTTTATTTTGGTTACAGTGAAATTTCCGAAAACGAGCAAATGCCAGTCATAACAATCAAACAATAAAAATAAGAAATACTACAAAAGCAAAACATAATAAAAATAGATACCCGAAAATGTTTAAGAACAGGAACAATTACATGCATAAACAACCTTACGATTTCCATGCATACCCCACGTCATTTGGGCAATAGGGGAAAAGTATTATTATTTGGCGTGCGCAATCTTCCATCACTAGTAGAAACGGAAAGTTCCGTATACCTGCTGAAGGAGGAAGATGTCTACCTGCCAGGGGGCGGATCTATTCAGCATCTAGAAATATTGGAATTAAAAGTGTAGAAAACAAATAGTGAAAAGGGAACATATCTTGTGATTCCTTTTTTATTCTTGTAGATAAGTCTGGGGAGAAAACGGGGATTTCTGCACGTAACATAGATCTCATCGGTATACTAATTGTGTTTTACGTATAGCTGGGAGTTGGTGTGATGGTATTTGCAATGGAGGTGAGATTCCGTCATTCTTTTCATGAAATTGAATCATTAGACATTCCAAATATATTGTTTCCGAGTCAGTGCAGGAAATTGTATCAAGTGATTGGAATCGGCATTCAAGAAGAATTCCGCAATCCCTATGTCATTATAAAAGAGCAACATGGTTCCGTTACATTCCGATTACCAGAAGAATTATCAACATGGGTGCAGAACAAATTATTACTTGTTAAAGGGGGCCAGTTTGTTTCCATACTGCATTTCAGTTAGCCATGCGAAGTTTTGTGCCATTTTTTGATCTCGGATATAAAAAGAATAGTCTGTCAGGTTAGGTGAGGAGATGCCACCTCTGACTTTCACATCATACGTAGGATGTGGTGTAACTTGAATCAATTCAGATTTATGATTCTGAATAAACATTCTAACCTTTTCAAACTTGTTAATTACAGGCTGTATCTCCATTTTAAACCGATCATAGGGATATGTTTTATTTTTATTGTAATACCTATCCAGTTCAATCAACTCTGACACTGCTGTATCAAATTCACTCTTTACTTCAGGATTTACTTTTTGCAACCATTCTTTTGCATAAGAGCGGAATGAAGATTTATAAAACAAATTCATATCAAAACCAGCTAATGTGAGTGGCTTTCCTTTTTCTTTTTGTTCTTTCATATAGGTAAATAATTGTTCAAGTTCTTCAGTTTTCCATACAGAGTATAAGGATTGTTTCATCGCTTCTGTAGCGGTTGAGTTATCAAAATTTTGCTGAACATCTGCTGCTTCCCAAAGCCCTGTTTCAAATGCAATCACATCATATTCCAGGTGTAACAGCTTGAGAGGAAGTGCTGGAAGACGGGATCCCTAAGAAAGCAAAAAAACTAGGTGTGAAATAATCAGTTATTTGTGATGGTGGATTCTCCTAGGTGGAGGGTTCGCCGTTTTTTATTATATGTTATGTTGTGGTTTTTATATAAAGCATATTGAAAAGATGGATTAAATCTTCTGGAATGATGTCTCCATAATTAATAACTTGTACAATAACCTTTCAATTATCACTAAATCCATTCATATCAACAAGTTGTCCCATATATCCCTTTGTAGCAATATCTTTTAAAGTACGCTAAAAAATACCCTTTATTTTATCTTTATCTTATCTTTACCTTATCTTTAAATTTTTATATTAAACTTAAAACCTTAAAGTATTGATGTTTGAGTCTAAAAAGGGCGGGAGATAGATGTTCATTACATAGTTTGTAAATAACCAATTACCTTTGAAAAATTAAATTTTTTATACGAGGAGGAATATATGAAGGATACAAGTAAAAAACAAATTATAAAAGTGTTCCTTATTAGTATTTTAGGCTTAGTAATAATACTTGGAATGCTATATTTTAATCATAAAACCAATATTCAACAAAATAAAGCGCAAGCCACCGAAAAACGTGTATTGCAATATGAGTCTACCTTAAAAAAAGAATTAGAAAAATATAATTTAGGAGAGAAAACACCAATTTTATTAGGAATTATGTATCAAGAGAGTAGAGGTGAGGGAAACGATCCTATGCAGTCATCTGAATCACTTGGATTAAAGCCAAATGAAATTCAAGAGACAAGCTTGAGCATTGAACAAGGGGTAAAACACTTTGCTAAAATGTATAAATATGGAACGGACAAGGATGTTAGCATGGATACAATTATTCAAAGCTATAATATGGGGTCAGGTTATATTGATTTTGTTGCTAGTCAAGAAGTTAAACAACACTCGGAGGATTCAGCCAAAAAGTTTTCTAAGATGAAAGTTGATCAAAATCCAGCGATGTATACTTGTGGTGGAAATAAAAATAATTTTAGGTATCCATATTGTTATGGTGATTTCACATATGCCACAAAGGTAAATGAAAAAACAAAACTTATTGAAGAACTTCTTCGAAATGTACATAGCTCTTCTAAATAAGTTGCAGAATAAAATATAATGATACCGTCAGTTAATAATAATAATAATAATAATAATAGCTAAGAAAAAACTACTTCCTTTCTTAATTCACATAATTTTCAAAAATAAATCCTGTGGATGTTAATATTTGTTATATAATATATTTGTCAAAGCATTACCCCTAAAGTTTCTACAGTCAATCTGTAAGATAGTTTGTTTGGCTCGTATATTCACCTTAAAACAAAAAGAACTTGTAGAGAGTCCTACAAGTTCTTTTTGTTTTAAGGGTTAAATGTGGATTTAAAATATAGTTGCAATTTTTTGAGGGGGAAAAGTAAATGTTTATAAAAACAGAAAGATTATTAATACGGAAATTTGAGTTCAAAGATTGGCAAGCTGTTCATGAGTATACATCAGATATCAATGTTATGAAATACATACCTGAAGGGGTTTTTACTGAAGAAAATACAAGAAACTTTGTGAATGAAAACATTGGTGAAAACGCTAAGAACTTTCCTGTAGTATTAATTCATAAAGATATTCTGATTGATCATATAGTTTTTCATAAATATTTTGGTGAGCATACATATGAGATTGGTTGGGTGTTCAATCCTAAATATTTCAATAAAGGATATGCTTCTGAAGCAGCACAAGCTACATTGGAATATGGATTTAAGGAAATGAAATTACATAGGATTATAGCTACATGTCAGCCACAAAATACCCCATCATATCGAGTAATGGAGAAGATTGGAATGAGAAGAGAAGGCTATTTCAGGAAGTGTATACCACATGGGAATGAATGGTGGGATGAATATTATTACGCTATTTTAGAAGAAGAGTAGTGTTTCAGAATGCATTATTTAAATTGACACTCTTATTCCTAAATAGGCAAGTTGACTATCTTTATTGGGGATTCTTGCTACTAAAGGCGAAGTTTATTTCCGGTATCGCTGACGTGCAAAACTTTGTATAATCTGATCTTATCTCTAAATCACAACTGTTACCCCATCACCATCAAGTTAAAGTTTCGTTTTATTTTGCTAACTTGATGGTGATGTGACGTAACCTTAATTATTTAAAAATTTTAAAAAGGCCCATTAGTCATGTTAAAGGGACCTTGATCACGCAAATGATCTGTAAACCAATTCATTTTTGATATACAGATCATTTGTATAATAATTTTTATAAATAATTGCTAAATAGTGAATTTACATAAATACTTTTAGTAGTTCTTGAATTAATGGGATTGCTCCACCTATAAATTTTAAAACTGCCATTGCGATTTCCATATTATTCTCTCCTCTTTTTCGTATTAAGATGTAATAAATCTTTATAACTTTATTATAGTAAGCGCTTACAATAATAACAATACATTTCCGTATGCAATATTGCATATTTATACATTAGATCTCTATTATTCATTTTTTAATGGTACTATAGCGAGGTGAGAGTCTTTAAGGGTTCTCCTTAATAGGAGGAAATATGGAAAGAGTGCAAGCGATTTACAGTAATCAAAAATTTAAGAGTTGGGTTAAACAGGTATTAGCTGTAGGAGGAGTAATAGGGTGCTGTTATTTGGTGTTATATGTTTTCTGTTTCTTAGTTATCATGTAAATAGTATACAACTAAACTAGTAGAGTCTTGCCTAGAGAGGTAAGGCTCTTTTATTGTAGTACCTGGAGATGAGCAAACTACATACAATATCTCTCAGGTTTTTCAGATCACTTTGTAGGATTCCTTGTTTAGAACACTAATTAATATCATTGAAAACAGAATTCTATGGATAAAAAATATGTTTTTACTAGATACATACTAAAAAGATAAGCATAAATTATATTAGATTTTGGCAAAATCTTTTTGAATTGGAAAAGGATTTAAATCTTACTTATAGACTTGATTCCTTTTTATATAATATAATCCTTATATTGATACGTAAATATAATACAGTAATAATAAATTAAAAGCAAGAATTTTAGTAGCGGTACGTTCACACATCCATCAACTTAAGATTTTCAAACAAAAAATTCTTTTTTTAATTGATTAATAGTAAACGAGAAAGATTGGCAAATTAACAACTAAAGAGATTTCTTCAGGTAAAATCTATCAAAAGGTCCTTTACAAAATTTATACATAAGTCAATTATAAAATCATGTAAATATTATGTATTTTTGTAAAAGAAATTCATTGACACTTGTGTATATAAGTAACTATACTCGTTACATCAAATTGAATGCGTGATAATACGATTTTATTATTATTACAAACATGTAAATATAAAAATAGAAAATCTCAATTTGATAAATACAATGGTAGAGGTGTTTATTTTAATGAAGCACAAATTAATTGCAACAGGTATCCTTGCAGGAGCTATATTATCCTATTCTTCTAATATTTTAGCAGATACTCATAAATTCCCTGATGTTCCTACATGGGCTGATAAATCCGTTAACTATTTAGTTGATAAACAGGTATTAAATGGTTATCCAGATGGAACTTTTGGTTCAAATGACTCCTTAGACAGAGCTTCGGCTACAAAAATTATGACAAAAGTTTTAGGTATAAAAATTGACCCTAATGCAAAACCATCTTTTACAGATTCACAAAACCACTGGGCTACTCCTTATATTGCTGCTGCTGAAAAAGCTGGTATTGTTAAAGGTGAAGGTAATGGAATCTTTAATCCATCCGGAAAAGTAACTCGTGCTGCTATGGCTACCATGCTAGTAAATGCATATAAACTACAAAGCACAGCAAATCATAACGAGCAGGTTAGATTTGAAGATTTAAAAGGGCATTGGGGAGAAAAACATGCCAATATTTTAATAGATTTAAAAATTTCTAATGGTACCGAGAACGGTTGGCAACCAAATAGATTTATAACACGTGCTGAAGCTGCTCAACTTACTGCAAAAACAGATATGTTACAACAAAATTTAAACGATGAAAAAGAGGTTATTACTGCTACCTCATATGAAGATTTAAATTTAACAGTGGCTTCGAAAATTACAGCTCAAGAGATTGATAGTTTTATTGCAAAATATCATTCAGATAGTCCCTTAGTTGGACATGGACAAGATTTTATCAATGCGCAAAATCAATATGGCGTGAGTGCTCATTATTTAGCGGCGCATGCGATTTTAGAATCTGGATACGGAAAATCAGAAATCGCATATCAAAAACATAATTTATTCGGTCTACGTGCATATGATGGAGATCCGTTTAAATATGCGAAATATTTACCAAGCTACGGCGATAGTATTGCTTATAACGCTAATTATGTACGAGAAAGATATTTAGAAGAAAGTGGTATGTATTATAACGGGTCAACATTAACTGGCATGAACGTGAAATATGCATCAGATAAAGGCTGGGCTAAGAAAATTGCGGGTATTATGGAACGTATTAAACCGTTTCGTGTAGAAGACTATACATATGCAAAAAAATTACCAAAGAATCCTGAAACATTAGATGTCGACGCGTTATCTAATGAAATTCCATATAAAATGTATGCAGACGGTTCAAGCTCAAATGTTGTATCATCAGCTACTTACTATCAGGTACCTTATCCATTTAATTTAAAAATTAAAAGTAGACCAGATGTAGCTGTCGAGGAGAATAAAGTTGGTACAGTAACTCCTGGAACAACCATCTTTATTTATCGTGAAGATCCGAATGGATGGGTAGAATTCTCTTTTGAAGCTAATGGAGAAAAATATTGGACATTAAAAAATAAATTAAGTATGTAATTAAAAAGATCTATTTCACTAGTTTTAAAAGTATGGGATTGGACAATTGATTCTCTAGATTGGAAATACAATAAATTACCCGTTGATGTAGCAGCTGCAAAGATTATTCAAAATGTCTTAGCAGGTGCTACATCCGCATACTTTTTCGGGAAAATGTTGCGCAAAGTAGGTTCATTTTCAACACTATCTCCTGGTTCACCGTAATCTTCAATGATGTAATATTCTTTATTTTTAATGTATATATTGAATATACAAATATATTGTGTTATGATGTGAATTAGAAACTCGCGTGTTTCAAATACAACATTTTTATCTTTTTGATGACCTCTTATCTTTCCGTAAGAGGTCCTTTTTTATCCCTCCGTATTGCATAGCCGCTAAAATACTATGAAAAGATACTAGAGACTACTACAATGTGATATTCTCTAGTATTTTTTCTTTATCCATATTATCTATTGTTGGGTAATTGATGAATTGTTAATTTTTGTATAATTTTCACAAAATAACTTTGAACCATTATTTATTTCAATATAAAATAATAAAGGTATATATATGAATAGGTATGTCCTTTTTATGTGATGATAATGCGAATTGAAGCGTAATACTGAAACGGTAAACGAGAAGAATCAGGGCCGAAACAGATAGTAAGGAGCAGACAATACTTATAATGAAAACGTTCATAATGGACTGTCTATGGATGGAGAAAAAATACGAAAAGATAAAAGGGGCAAATGAATATGAACAGAGCCTTTAAAGGTACCGTATTAGCAGGGATAAGTGTGGGTTTCTTGCTAGCTGGTTGTACAATAGAAACATATGTCCTAACGCAGTCCAGAATATAAGCAAGTAGATTAAGTATTCTAAGCAGATAAATGAAGACTATAGCGATGAAGAAATTGAAAGACAACTAAGAGGTATAGCATCCTGACTTTCTAAATAACATGAGTGTTTCTATAGAATGAATCCTTAGGAGGGCTATTGTGGAACCTTTAATCAATGCTATTTTATACTTTGTATTTTTATTTGGAGCACTGTTTCTTATACTGGGTACTGCATTGGTTTTATTAATCGCGGCTGCATTACCAGTAATCTGGAAGAAAAATCTATCATTCCTAATGATTAGCTTAGGTATAAATATACTTGTCATTCCATTGTCTTTTTTTATTGGCGGGATGGCAACAGATTCCCCTGGTAGTACGATGCACGATTTTTGGGAAGTATTTTTGTTTATTCAGATATTTCCGTTTCCCCTAGTACTGCTATCTTTAGTTTGGTGGCTTGTGCGTCGAAAAAAAGAAAAAGTTCATGTGTAGCGTTTTTAATGCAAATAAGCTGTCCGTTTGGGCAGCTTATTATATTTATTACTAAGCGTGATTATTTCCAAAATGAATGCAATACCACTATACAGTTAAATTGAAGGTGAACCATATTGAAATCTTATCAAACTTTAGCCCACTTGTATGCATTAGGACTAGGCTGCGGACTTTGGAATAGAGAGGAGGTTATTTCATGGTGCGATAGGTTGATTGAAGCAAATGATCACCCGCCATATGAAATTATGGAGATATCTTTAATGTCTAAAGCAAAGCTGATATATATATAGAATCGGCTTTACTGTCATATAGCCGCATAGTTGATGAAAACCCCTCGGTAAACATCCTTCTTTCAGTCTTAAATGAAAAGTTAGTAGTTCAGAAATGGAATATTAAACAAGCTATTACTTGCTCTACTCGATTACTAGTAAATAGAGGCCTGTATTGGGAAGAAGAATATTTTGATTTATACAGCCTTAATGATAGCTATGACTTAGCACAGGAAGGTATCCATTTTAATGAAAAAGATGTGATTTCTGCTTATATCGATACATTAGGTGTTTTTCGCGTCCATTTTAACGAGTTTGAAGATCTCTATTTACAAGTCATGAAACAGAAGTGGCAAGGGTAGAAGGCAGGAAAAAGAATCATTGGATCGTAAGAGTTACTTCCTGTATTTATCACCAAATTTATCTAGCCAAGACAAATCTGTCTTCGTGTTGATGAATTTTTGTCTCTTAATAACTTAATGCTATCGTTTTTATTTTTTCCGACAGCAAGCTAAGTTAGCATGTTTAATGCATAATGAGACGCCTGTAAATGAGCATTACTATTTAAATTTTTACCAGAGAGTAATTTAGTTAATTAGTAGAAAAAGGAAGGGGCCTATTTGGCTCCTTCCTTTTTCTCATACATACATAACGCTTGTTGACAACTTATGAAATAATAGCATTCATCGCTATTAAAATATAACATTAAAAGCAATTAATTAGATATGTAATTTTGCATATATTGTACTATTTCATGAATAGGAACAAAACTATTTATCTCTTTCTGTATGGAGACAAATAGATTTAGGTTTACTTAAGTTAAGAAGATCTGATCATTGATTACTGGTTAAACCATATTTCTACGTATTTGAAAAAAATTATATTTGATGACGGATCTATTGTCTTTAAGACGGGAGATAAAGTAACAGAAGAAAAAATTAAGAGATTATATTGGGCAGCCAAGGAAGTAAAAGCACAATATCACCGTGTAATTGGAAATGATAAAGCACTAGAACCGGGTAATGCTGATGATGTACTAACAATAGTAATTTATAATAATCCAGATGAATATCAATTAAATAGACAATTATATGGATATGAAACAAACAACGGTGGAATTTATATTGAAGAGAAGGGGACTTTCTTTACATATGAGCGTACGCCAAAGCAGAGTATTTATAGTTTAGAAGAGTTGTTCCGTCATGAATTCACTCATTATTTACAAGGAAGATATGAGGTTCCTAGTTTATTTGGAAGCGGAGAAATGTATCAAAATGAACGGTTAACTTGGTTCCAAGAAGGGAATGCAGAATTTTTTGCAGGATCTACACGTACAAACAATGTTGTTCCACGTAAAAGTATAATAAGTGGCTTATCATCTGATCCAGCAAGCCGTTATACAGCAAAGCAAACTTTGTTCGCCAAATATGGATCTTGGGATTTTTATAAGTATTCCTTTGCACTACAGTCTTATTTGTATAATCATCAATTTGATACATTTGATAAGCTTCAAGATTTAATCCGTGCAAACGATGTGAAAAATTATGATGCGTATCGTGAATTATTAAGCAAAAATACACAATTGAATGCAGAATATCAAGCATATATGCAGCAGTTGACTGATAATCAAGGTAAATATAATGTACATCAAGTAACAAATGATTATTTAATTCAACACGCACCAAAGCCGTTAGCTGAAGTGAAAAACGAAATTGTAGATGTAGCAAATATAAAAGATGCAAAAATTACAAAACATGAGTCGCAATTCTTTAACACATTTAGCGTGGAAGGCACGTACGTTGGTGGGATATCAAAAGGTGAGTCTGAAGATTGGAAAACGATGAGTAAACAAGTAAATCAAACTTTAGAGCAGTTATCCCAAAAAGGGTGGAGCGGTTATAAAACAGTTACAGCCTATTTTGTAAACTATCGTGTGAATGCAGCTAATCAATTTGAATATGATATTGTTTTCCATGGTGTTGCGACAGAGGAAAAAGAAAAAACGACTACTATAGTAAATATGAATGGACCATACAGCGGGATAGTAAATGAAGAAATTCAATTCCATAGCAATGGTACAACAAGTGAAAATGGAAAAGTTATTTCTTATCTATGGAACTTTGGGGATGGTATAACAAGTACAAAAGCGAATCCTACCCACATATATGGAGAAAAAGGAACATATACTGTGGAACTAACTGTGAAAGATAGTAGAGGAAAAGAAAGTATAGAACAGACAAAAGTTACTGTAAAACAAGATCCGCAAACAGGCGGGTCCCTTGAAGAAGAGAAGATACTCCCGTTTAATACGCTTGTAAAAGGAAATCTGGTTACTCCTGATCAAACAGATGTTTATACGTTTAATGTTACAGATCCAAAAGAAGTAGAGATTTCTGTGGTAAATGAACAAAATATTGGGATGACATGGGTACTTTATCATGAATCAGATATGCAAAATTATGTAGCTTGTGGTGAAGATGAAGGAAATACTATAAAGGGAAAATTCGTAGCGAAACCAGGGAAATATTATCTGAATGTGCATAAATTTGATGATAAAAATGGTGAATATTCACTATTAGTAAAATAAATTCATTTCCGATATGTATACGAGAGTTGTATTTTAGGAGGAGTCTGTCACGATAGGCTCCCCCTATTTTTTTATTTATAAGGATGAAACTAAGCTTCCAACCTGTGTTCCGATTGGGAGGCATACAGGTGACACTCCAGGATTTAGTACTTTTGCTGAAGTACACTTGACGGAGAACGCATGCTTGTTATCAGGTTTGAGTAATACGAAAAGCGCTAACAGTCAGGATTCTTCTTCCATTTGGTGAAAAGGAAAAAATTTTCATGGAACAATAATTTCTCAAGTAGAATATTTTGTTATGTGGAAAATAAAGTAAAATGAATATTTACGTTATAGAAGAAGCGCTGTAAAATATTGTTTATATTAAGATTTTTTGTATATTTCAATAATTAATTCTATTGGCTTTCATTCCAATCAAAAAACTGTCATAAAAAAAGAGGGGGAAGACATTGTTTGCTAAAATTTGTTTGTAAAAGCTTTTAACCTGTTAAGAGCAATCCTAAGGTAGACTATTAATTTCTTTAATAATTTTTGCTTTCCTTTAGTACTTGGCATAATGCATTAAAAAGTTTAAATTTTGAAAGGAGAATTTGACATTTTATATATATAGTATTTTTTATTGTATTCCTAACCATTCAAAGAGAAGGGGATGTGATTAAGGTGAATAATACATATAATGAAAAGACGCATACATTGATTAAACAATTATTAAAAAAGTTTTCACCAAAAGTTCCTGGCTTTGCATATATGGCCAGTTTTGATAGCGGAGTAACGTATAAAGGTGCAGTTGGCTTAGCTTCTATAGAGGAAAATCTACCGATAACCACAAAGAGCGTTTTTAATATCGCCTCAGTTTCTAAACAATTTACAGCGTTTTCTATATTACTCTTAGAACAAGAGGGAAGATTGAGTTTAGATGATTCAATTGTAAAGTTTGTCCCTTCTATAGGAACATATGCTGAACCAGTAACATTGAGGCATCTAATTCATCATACTGGCGGACTAGTTGATTATATGGAATTGGCTCATGCGGAAAATATTGAATTTACTGATATATTAACTGTGGAACAATCGCTAAAACACCTTAATGGTCATCAAATTGCAAGGTTCCCTGTTGGCACAAAATTTGAGTATAGCAATACAGGATATTTTTTATTGTCATTGGTGGTAGAGAAGGTAAGCGGGAAGTCTTTACGTCAGTTTGCAAAAGAACGTATTTTTGATTCTTTAAATATGAAAGACACAACAATTGTAGATTGCTACCCAACTACTATATCAATTGCTAGGGGGTATTCAAAGAATGAACAAGGAGCATATATGGTCTATGAAAGCCCTTGGGAACATACAGGTGATGGGGCAGTTCATGCAACAGTCGAAGACCTGGTAAAGTGGGGAGAAAATTTAACTACAGGTACCGTTGGCGGAAAAGAACTTGTTAAAAGAATGAGCGAAATAGGTCCGGAAATTTCTCCAACTAGGGAAACGATTATTGCCAATGAAGATTATGCTTTTGGGCTAAGGCTTGCAGAAGGTTTTAACTGTCGATACTTGGAACATTCAGGTAGCTGGGCAGGTTATCGTTCATACTTCATGCGGTTTCCAAAAGAATATTTGACTGTTGTAGTACTAAGTAACTATGATGGATTTGACTCTAAAAAATATGCTAATGAAATAGCAGGAATTATTTTAGAAAAGTAAAAAATAGGGTGTAGAAGAGTATCTGGATTTGGTTAACCACACGTTGTTTTAGGGTGTAATTGATTTTGGGAACGGAAGGCAGGCATATATTTATGCCTGCCTTTTTTGTATTAAAATGAACATAGATATTAATTTTTTTGTAAATATGGAACAATGTCATTACTTACACTGTCTATTAAGCGTTAAAACATTTTTTATTAAATAAATTACGAAAGGAATCATCATTTTTAACTAAGGGAGAAGATTGAATTGAAAAAATTATGGATGCTGCTTTTCGTTTGTTTCGCAGTTTTGTTGGTAGGATGTAATAAAAACGAACCACCAAAACAAGCATTTGAAGAATATATCAATTTATGGAATGATAGAAAATTTGCAAATATGTATGATCATTTATCAGACCATGCCAAAAAATCGATTTCTAAAAAAGAATTCACAGAAAAATATCAAAAAATCTATGAGGGGATTGGAGCTAATAATTTAAAAGTTAAAATGAAAGGAGAGAATACGAAAGATAAAGAGCTTTTTCTTTTTGAAGTTAAGATGGATACGGATGTAGGACCAGTTTCATTCATCCATGAAGCAAAACTTGTGAAAGATAAAGAGTCTTGGGAAATAGATTGGACACCAGACTTCATCTTCCCAGGTATGAAAAAAGATTACAAAGTACGTATGCAAATAGAGCAAGGAAAACGCGGAGAAATATATGATCGAAATGGAAAAGGGCTTGCAACGAATGGTAAAGCGACTGAGGTTGGAATTATTCCAGAGAAACTAGGCGAAACAGCAGCGCAAACGAAAGAAATAGTAGCACAATTACTTGATATGTCTATAGAAGAGGTCGAACAAAAGCTCACAGCGAAATGGATAAAACCAGACTCCTTTGTACCAATTGGCATTTTAAAAGAGGGAACCAGACAGAATGATTATATTGAATTAGAAGGAGTTTCATCTCACCCAGTAAATATTCGTACGTATCCATTAGGTGAAGCAGCGGCACACTTAACTGGATATATAGGAAAGGTGAATGCGGAGGAGTTAAAATCACTTCAAAAACAAGGTTATCAAGCAGATGATTTAGTAGGTAAGACTGGTTTAGAGAAAGTGTTAGAAAATAAATTGCGTGGTGAAAAGGGTGGACGCGTATTTATAGAAGATGAGAAGGGGAAAGAGATTAAAAACGTAGCAAAAAAAGAAGCAAAAGAAGGAGAAAATGTTACGTTAACAATTGATGCTGCAATTCAAGAAAAAATCTTTAATGAGATGAAAACTGAAGCAGGGTCTAGTGCAGCGGTCAATCCTAAAACAGGTGAAACAATCGCACTTGTAAGTAGCCCTGCTTATAATCCAAATATAATAGTTAGAGGAGCATCGAAAGCCCAACGAGAAGCATGGAGTAACGACTCGAAACTACCAATGACGAATCGCTTTACACAAGCATTTGTACCAGGTTCCGTATTTAAAACGATCACAGGTGCAATTGGTTTGGAAACAAACACAATAAATCCGAAGGAAGAATTTAAAATTCAAGGATTGAAGTGGACAAAAGATTCATCTTGGGGAAATTACTATGTAACGCGTGTAAAGGATGCAAGTCCAATTGATTTTGATAAGGCAATGAAGTACTCTGATAATATTTATTTTGCTCAACAAGCTTTGAAAATAGGAAAAGATCAGTATGTAAATGAACTGAAGAAATACGGTTTTCATGAAAAATTACTAATCGAATACGAATTTCCTATTTCAATCATTGCAAGAGATGGGATAAGAAACGATATCCAACTAGCAGACACAGGCTATGGACAAGGACAAGTATTAATGACACCACTTCATTTAGCATTAACATATGCACCGATTGTGAATGAAGGGAATATTCCGTCGCCACATCTTTTAAAAGAAGCAAAAGTAGCAGGGAATTGGAAAGAAAATGTGGTTTCTAAAAAGAATCAAGAAATATTAAAGAGTGCATTAATCAAAGTCATTAATGACCCTGATGGTGCAGGGAGAATTGCAAAGGTTGATGGTGTAACGCTTGCTGGTAAAACTGGTACAGCAGAACTGAAAGAGTCGAAAGAAGCAGACGGAAAAGAACTGGGATGGTTCGCAGCTTTCGATGCAAATGCGCCAGACATGATTGTTACAATGATGATTGAAGATGTAAAAGGAAGAGGGGGAAGTAACGTTCCAGGTGAAAAAGTAAAACATGTATTTCAGAAATAATACTTAATTATAAGGTGAATTTTTTGACTACATTTATTACATGTTTGCTTAACTCAAAGATATAAATTGGGGAAAATATAGAGCAATGAAATTTCAAAAAGCATTCTTTCTAATCGAGAATGCTTTTTTGTTGCGACTTTAGAAAGTTAATACCTTATCTTAATTTTCATTTCTGAAAAGTTGGCATTGCTAATGGTAAATAGAAGAGTATAGCAAGTTGAAATGGACAAGTGGAGTGTTACGTTAAATTCAAAAAACAGATTTTCATGAGTAGAATTTTATCATTGTATGCTTTACTTGTTTTTTAGTAGTATTATTCTGCTTGAAAAAAGATAAACAATGGAACAAATGAAACTTGTATCTTGTCTATATATTGAAACCATAATAAAAGTGAGGGCAGTTTTTATGTTTATTCAAATAAGTTTGAGGTGTGGAAATGGAACAGACGTTTATTGAAAAGTGTAATCATGATGAGCTGGACTATGTTATAAAAGACTATTGGCAAGATGTATGGAATTATTCATTTATTATTACGAAAGATCCACACTTATCAGATGATATCACGCAAGATGTATTTATAAAGGTGTTTAAAAATTGGAATTCATTTCGAAAGGAGTCATCTATTAAAACGTGGATTTTAAAAATCACAAGAAATACGGCAATAAACTATTTGAAATCCTCCTATTTTAAAAGGATATCTTTAATAGGATTTTTTAGTGACGATAAGCAATCCCTGTCAGCAGAACAAGAATTTTTTAACCAAGAAGAGATGAATGAGGTGTGGAAGGTTGTATTAAAACTACCTAAAAAGCACCGTGAAATAATTATATTGGACGCAAAATATGAATTATCATATGAAGAAATGGCTGAAACATTAGGAGTATCCATTGGAACTGTAAAATCGAGATTAAGTAGAGCGAGAAGTAAGGTTTCAAAATTAATAGGGGAGGGTAGTAGTGATGAACAATAAACAAAATCCTGACTGGTATAGAAAAATAAAAAAAGGCCCAATGGAGAATCGTAAAGATGAAGAAGAATTTATTTCTAAAATAAAGCAGTCTATATACGAAAATAATGAAGTGGATTTTGTAAAACATAAAAGACCATTTCGTAAAAAAGCATTACCTATTGTAGTTGTTTTAGTTTGTACAATGTTATTTTTCATTGTTCAACAACCTTGGCTTGATGATAATAAATCACCAGTACAAAGTAGTACTCAAATTAAGCCTAAAACAAAAGATGAGTCTGCTCAAGATCCATCATTAAAACAATTTATGAATGAACTATATCAAAGTACGAACTCAAAAAATGAAAATGACCTGTACAAAGCGTTAAATGATGAAGTTCTATTTAAAGGGAAGAGTTATAAGAAGGATGAACTGAAGTTTGATGAAGATATTTTTCATGAGTTGCAAGTCGCCCTTACAATGGGGGGAGAGTTTGGAAATGATACAAAGCAAGTATATAAAGTACCAAGTGGATTGACGGAAAGTAACCAACCAAAGCAAGCACATTTTATATATGCAACTGTTACTGGAAATAAAACAAAAATTTTAGCAGAACCAAAGCGAGAATCACAAGTTTTATATGAAGTATCTAATGAAATGGTAAAAGCTTGGATTCCAGAAAAAGTGCAGAATGATGGATATATAAAAATATCGACAATTAACGGTAATACTGGATATGTACAGAAAGAGTACATTTTAACTGATATTAAATATTCATTTATGTTCGAAAAGAATAATGAAGGTATATGGAAAATAATAAATATAGATTCTATATGGTAAAAGAGGAAGGTTCACTTTAATGAACCTTCCTCTTTGTTTTTATTCTCTTTTTGAAGAGTATTCCAGTACTCTAAAATTTCTGATGTAACGAGAGCGGCAATGTTTTTTTCGGAATTACTGCCAGGAATAACGACAGAAACGGCAATTTGTGGATCTTCAGTAGGAGCATATGCAATGAAAAGAGAATGATTTATCATTCTTTCTTGCTCATTTGGAAAACCTGTAATACCTGTTTTACCTGCGACGTCAAAGGGCAACTTTTTGATTTCCTCTATATTTTGACTCATTCCACCTTGCACGACACTCCAAAAGTTCATCGGGTAACGATTTGAACTTTCTAAAATGGTTTTAAACTTTTTGGTTTCCTTACCATCTTGACCAATAATCGCACTTACGATTTGAGGTTTATATTTATCACCTTTACTTGCCAATGTTGCTGCATATTGAGCGAGTTGAAGAGGAGTATGCACTTCATTTCCTCCCCAAGAGGCATTTAATAAAGCAGAAATCCCATTTTCAAATTTATTAGATGGATGGAATTCATATTGTCCGTCTTCTTCAAAGGGCAAATCAATCCCGGTTTTAGAACGTAGGCCGAATT
Organism: Bacillus cereus ATCC 14579; assembly: GCF_000007825.1. Classification (NCBI taxonomy): domain Bacteria; kingdom Bacillati; phylum Bacillota; class Bacilli; order Caryophanales; family Bacillaceae; genus Bacillus; species Bacillus cereus. Next base: position 2,440,100 of record NC_004722.1, read on the forward strand.
GCATTAAATAATCTGTCCATATATGTGCCACTTTTTCTATATTTCCATTATTTTGGTTGAATAAGGGCAGAGCTACTTTTGCTGTCATAAATGTGTTAGATGAATTAATGATAGCCTGCCTCGGTGTAATCTCACCTGTTGGTGTTCCAGGTGCATTCGTAATGTTATTTTGATTATCATACTGAAAAGTACCTTTATCTAAATAAGTATCTTCGGGTTGAAAAAGTTTTTCGTTTAATCCAATTAAAATAGTAAGTGGTTTTATAGTAGAAGCCATATTTACATAAGATTCACCATACTTTAATTTTTGAATCGCTTTATTTTGCGAAAGAGATTTAATATTTTCTTTTCTAGAAGATACATGTGTATTTAATATATTTGGATCAAAAACTGTCGAGTTGACCATAGTTAAAATCGCGCCAGTTTTTGCATCGCTCACTACAGCATAACCAGCTTTAGCATCAGGTGTTTTCTTAATTTGCGATCTTAATGCTTCTTCTGCCTTTTGCTGCAACTCAGAGTCTAAAGCTAGCCGTACATCTTTTCCTTTTTGTACTTTTTGAATGTTCCATAAGAACTTTTTATTATTCAATTTAAAAATAAGAGTTTTACCTGGTTTTCCTTTTAAATCATTTTCATATTGCAGCTCAATCCCGCTTTTTCCAACAGCCATATGCTTTGAATTAAGGTCATTTTCTACATACCCAATTACTTGTGAACCAATTTCGTGTTTAGGATAATATCGAATCCATTCATCTTTAATTATTACATTATTGGGTTTGTTTTTGTTTATGAATGCAAGTTCATTCTCAGTTATATCAGAGTATAACGGTATATCATTCATAGTCTGCTTTTTACAAGATTGTTGTAATTGAGATTTTATGTTCTCTGTAGAAATATCATGTTGAAACTCGCTTGAAAATTGATTAAAAAAAGCTAATGTGCTTGATGTATCTTGTTTCGATAGCTTTTCATCATTAGAAGTGCAATATAGAGACTTAACTTTCTTATTTGTAGCTAGTATTGCACCATTTTGATCAAAAATCTTTCCTCTTTCAGCTGAAGAAGTTGCGATAGTAATTGAAATGAAGTTGATTTTTAATAAAATTAGTAAAATCAAACCTACAATAGAAAGAACCGCAAATAATCTCCATCTTTTTGTATGTAACATATAACCCTCCCTTATGTAGCCTACTTCATCTTATATTTAATTATTTTTTTTGTAAATGTGGAACAACTGTATTGTTTAGGTTGTCTATTAAGTATTACAGCATGAAGAAAGGAATAATCAATATGAAAAGTTACTAGCAAGCCTATGTGTAAAATATAATATGAGTCACATTGCAATCGACAAAAAACAAGTGAGAAAAAAGGAAGGGAGATTTATCAATTACGCGGCTATACAAAAAGGAATTAATACTTACAAAGATTTAGAAAAAAAGATAAGACACTATTTATAACCGAATAATGGTTTCAAATATATAGGGAACGTTTAAGTATTAGTGAGGAGTTCCGGAAGAATTATATGGAGGATTTATGAAAGAACAAAAAGGAAAGAAACAGAAGACATATATATCTATTCGGTTAAATATTATGTTCCTTTGCATATTTTTACTATTCTCAGCTATTATTATGCAGCTAGGGAAAGTACAAATTGTGGAGGGAGAGGATTATAGGAACCAAGTGGAAAGTAGTCAAAATGCAATAACTAGTATTCCAGTTCCACGTGGACAAATTTTAGATCGAGAAGGGAAAACAGTCGTTAATAATAAACCTCTTCGCACAATTACGTATACAAGGGTAAAGGGGATTACGAGTGAAGCTGTTTTAAAAACAGCAAAAGACTTGGCGGAAGTACTTGAAATGCTCGAACAAGACATAAATAAATTAACCGATATCGATAAAAAAGATTTTTGGATGCAGTTGAATTCGAAACGTGCGGAGACAAAGATTACTAAGAAAGATATAGAAAAGTTTAAAGAAAAGGGTATAGAGGGGAAAGAGTTAGATAAAAAAATAGAAGACTTAAGACGAGGTCGCGTTACAGAGGTAGAATTAGCAGAATTAACAGCACAAGATTTAAAGGTGTTAGCTATTAAAAGTAAAATGAGTTCAGGTTATCAACTAACACCACAAATTATAAAAAAAGATGTAACAGATGAAGAGTATGCGCGGATAAGCGAAAATCTTGGAGATTTTCCAGGAGTAGATGCCACTGTTGATTGGGAACGTAATTATGTAAATGGTAATTTATTTCGTTCTATATTAGGAAATATTACGAGTAGTGAAGAAGGATTACCGAAAGAAAATTTAGATTCTTATTTAGTACGTGGATATAACCGTAATGATCGTGTTGGAAAAAGTTATATTGAACAACGATATGAAGATGTATTACACGGCACGAAAGAAGAAGTGAAAAATATTACTGATAAATCAGGAAACATTGTTAGCACAGAAATAATCTCTAAAGGAAAAAGTGGTAATAGTTTAACATTAACGATTGATATGGAATTACAAAAGAAAGTGGAAGAAAGTATAGAGAAAAACTTGAGAGCTTTTAAGAGTTCAGAGCCACTGCTCGATCGAGCTTTTGTTGTCATGACAAATCCAAATAACGGACAAATTTTATCTATGGCAGGCAAAAAGATTGTAGAAAAAGAAGGGAAAATAGAGGTTGAGGATTTGGCGTTAGGTAACATGACAACTTCGTATGAGCTAGGGTCAGCTGTAAAAGGTGCTACTTTATTAACTGGATATGAGACAGGGGCAATACATCCAGGAGATCAATTTTATGACGCGCCGATGAAATTTAAAGGTACACAAGCTAAAAAATCGTGGCAATGTATCCGGATTTGGTAATATTAATGATTTACGAGCTTTACAAGTATCTTCAAATGTATACATGTTCCAGACAGCTTTAAAAATTGCGGGAGTCAATTACGTACCAAATGGCTCATTGGATATTAAACAAGGAGCATTTGATACGATGCGCTATTATTTCAAGCAATTTGGTTTAGGTGTCCCAACAGGTATTGATTTACCGAATGAAATAATTGGACAAACGAGAAAAGTAGATAGTCAACCTGGGTTTTTACTAGATTTTTCTATCGGTCAGTATGATACGTATACGCCGTTGCAATTAGCGCAATATATTTCAACGATTGCGAATGGTGGTTATAGAATGCAACCTCAAATTGTACAAGAAATACGAGAACAATCAATAAAAGAAGAGGTTGGCAAAGTTATACGTTCCATAGAGCCTGTCGTATTAAATCGAATTGATATGAAGAAAGAACATATTGATCGGATAAAAGAAGGGTTTAGATGGGTATTCCAAGAAGGTGATGGAACTGGCGTGAAATATTTCAAAAACGCGCCATATAAACCAGCAGGAAAGACAGGAACAGCCCAAACTGTATATGGTGGAGATGACCCGATTGGTAGAAATGCAAAAGGAGAACGTATGGAATGCTACAACTTAACGTTAGTTGGATATGCTCCATATGATAATCCAGAAGTAGCATTTTCCGTAGTAGTTCCATGGCTTCATGATGATAAAAATGGAATTAATTCTATAATTGGAAAGGAAGTATTAGATGTATACTTTGATTTAAAACAGCAACGTATACATGGTGAAGCTACTAGTACAGGTAGTTCTAAGCAAAATTAAGATACTTTTCTCAGGGAAGAGAACCTGTTTGTATAAAGCCATTTATAAGAAAAAATGAAATGTGAAATAAGAGATAGCGGCGATCATAGCTACTATCTCTTATTTTGTTAATAACTCTCATACTAGCTATAAAATTTTTTTCAGTTTATGGAACAAATTTGGTTCGGTGATTGTCTATTATGTGTACGTATAAAAAGGTACTAAAAATTTGGAAGGAATGATGATTTTGAAAAATAAGAGGATGCTAAAAATAGGAATATGCGTTGGTATATTAGGTTTAAGTATTACAAGCCTAGAAGCTTTTACAGGAGGGGCACTGCAAGTTGAAGCGAAAGAAAAGACTGGACAAGTGAAACATAAAAATCAGGCGACGCATAAAGAGTTCTCTCAACTTGAGAAAAAATTTGATGCTCGATTAGGTGTATATGCGATTGATACTGGTACAAATCAAACAATCTCTTATCGATCTAACGAAAGATTTGCCTTCGCATCAACCTACAAGGCTTTAGCAGCAGGAGTATTACTACAGCAAAACTCAATTGATTCATTAAATGAAGTAATCACATATACGAAAGAAGACTTAGTGGATTATTCACCTGTTACAGAGAAACATGTAGATACTGGAATGAAACTAGGAGAAATTGCTGAGGCAGCTGTTCGTTCAAGTGATAATACTGCAGGGAACATTTTATTTAATAAAATAGGAGGACCTAAAGGATATGAAAAAGCGCTTAGGCATATGGGGGATCGGATTACTATGTCTGATCGCTTTGAAACAGAATTAAACGAAGCTATTCCAGGAGACATTCGTGACACTAGTACAGCGAAAGCTATTGCTACGAATCTTAAAGCTTTTACGGTCGGAAATGCACTTCCTGCTGAAAAACGTAAAATTCTTACAGAGTGGATGAAAGGAAATGCTACAGGAGACAAACTTATTCGTGCAGGCGTACCAACTGACTGGGTAGTTGGAGATAAATCAGGTGCTGGCAGTTACGGGACAAGAAATGATATTGCTATCGTTTGGCCTCCAAATAGAGCACCAATTATCATCGCAATTTTATCTAGTAAAGATGAGAAAGAGGCTACCTATGATAATCAACTCATTGCAGAGGCAACGGAAGTTATAGTTAAGGCTCTTAAGTAATAATCTTTCAATTCTTTATGTAATATAATTAAAAATAAAAACTTGGAAAGCGATTCTTTTTAATGTGAAAAGAATCGCTTTTTTTATAAGCATGTAAACTATTTATACCTATGTATTATAAAGATATAATTAATGTAGAAAAGAGGGTGAATAGTTATGGAGAATGACAATCAAGTCTTTTGGAGAACAGATTGTCTTGTTTTGAGAAGGTTTAGTATGGATGACACTAACTACTTTCATTTTTATCGTTCTAATCCAGAAGTGGCTAAATTTCAGTCATGGGTTAATTATCAATATCATGAGGCTAAAACGTTTGTAAATGAACAAGTTAAAAATAATCCTAATCTACCAGGTACTTGGTTCCAGTTCGCAATTGCTTTAACTGAAAATAACAAAATAATTGGAGATTGTGCACTTCACACACTTGTAAATGAACCTCGCATCGTAGAAATCGGATTTACTCTTTCTCCAGAATATCAGGGAAAAGGCTATGCAACTAAAGCTGTTTGTGCCTTATTGAGTTACATATTTCATTCATTAGGAAAACATAAGGTGATTGCATTTTCGGACGTTCGAAATAATAAGTCTATTTCTGTACTAGAACGAGTGGGGATGAGGAGAGAAGGTCATTTATTGCAGAATTACATGCTAAAAGGCCAGTGGATTGATGAATATCAATATTCAATATTGAAGTCTGAATGGAAGGACGCTACATAATTATAAAATTTAGAAACAATGAAGGAACTTATTCATGAAATTGATGAAAATGCCTTTGTCAATGTATATGATGTTGCGGAAGTACAAGGCGGAAACTTTAAAAAGCATGATATCCATTAAGGGTATTAACTAACTTAAATATTTTATACATAGTTGATTATTGAAAAAGATAAAAACCTCACCACATATAGATATACAACTGATATGTACTAAGTTGTATAACTGCAAGGTACATAGAACTAAAACTAAGATATTCATACGAACTCAAAAAGCTGAAATTCCTTAACTTGGGAATTTCGGCTTTAATGTTATATGATAGAGTTACGATTAGAACAGAACCGGGCATGTTTACTTCAACAGAGTGATATAAGTTCTTCAGTTCCTAAAATTAGAAACTTGTACTTGATTATCGTAGTTAAATCGATTTCACTTTAAAAGAGAACCGTTAGATAAAAAGAATAATCTATTGAAATGTTTTTGAGAATTGTAGTATTGATGAAGATTTTAGGAGGGAATATGAGCAAGAAGATTAAAAGAAGTATATTACTTATTGCTACATTAGTAGGTTGTAGTATCTTTTTATTTTTACAGAACAATTTAATAAGTATAACTGAGATTAAAATAACCTCTAGTAAAATACCATCCTCTTTTAAAGGGTATAAAATTCTACAAATTTCAGACTTACACAATAAAAAATTTGGCGATAATCAAGATGTGTTAATTCAAAAAATGAAAAGTATAGACCCAGATATTATTGCAATTACGGGTGATTTAATTGACAGTAAATCATACGATGCAGAAGTTAGTATGCAATTAATACGAGAAATGGTAAAGAAGTATCCTGTATATTTTGTGACAGGAAACCATGAACAATGGTCTGGAAAGTATAACAGTTTAGAAAAAGAGTTGAAGAAATATGGTGTCAATGTTTTAAGGAATGAACATGTAGGCATTCGAAAGGGTGAGCAAGAGATAAACTTGCTAGGTATTGATGATCCAGAGTTTGGTACTGGAAACCGTGATGAAGGAAATATTATAATAGATGAAATTAAAAAAGCAAAAATTGAAATGCAGCCAGATAGATATAATGTATTATTATCCCACAGGCCTGAATTTATAAAGGAATATACGAATGAGCGGTTGGATTTGGTTTTATCGGGACATGCTCATGGAGGGCAAGTTAGATTGCCATTTATCGGTGGATTAGTTGCTCCAAATCAAGGTGTTTTACCTAAATATACAGCGGGTTTATATGTAGAACAAAATACATCAATGGTAGTGAGTAGAGGATTAGGAAATAGTATCATTCCGCAAAGGATTTTGAATAGGCCAGAAATTGTAGTCGTGCAGCTAAATTAAGCTGTACGATTTTTTTTATACAAAAATGAGTAAAGGGGCTTTCTGTATTTTGCAGGAGTAAACATTACAATTTTGTTAAAAATTTTCTACGTTACATAAAGTAACAAAATTTGACCCTCAGTGTTTGTTATAGTGTAAATAATCAAAAAACTTAAAATTTGTCGAGTGAAAATTGTGATAAGTAATTCATATAAAAAACTTAAAGGGGTGTACACATGCATAAAGAATATGAAATTGAAGAATACACGGCGATTGAGGAACAAATCCATTATTATTGTAAATGTTTATTAGTAAGTCATCCTGATCAAATAATAAAGTATTTAGAAAAAAGGTTAGAAAAATATGCAGAAACATTACAATATGCACATTTATATCCTGACACAGTTATTTTACCGTTACAGCAATTAGTTATCGAATATTCTTTAGACGTTGCTAGAATTCGGAAGTATATGAATTTAAAAACGTAAAGTGAAATTTATAGTTTAAATGAAACAGAGTCGACTTTAGGAAATGAAATTCTAATGTCGACTCTGTTTCATTGTTTAATATCGGTGATTGAACATACATACTAATCAACGAAGTTTGACATATAATTAAGCAAGAGTAAAATAAAAGTGAGTACTCACTCATTTTTATTAGAAAAGGAGGATGAAACGTGCAACAACCTTCAATTATTTTACGGACTGTATCAAAAAGTTTTGGAAAAAAAGAAGTGTTACACAATCTTTCATTGCAAGTTGAAAAAGCAGAGATTTTTGGTTTTGTTGGACCTTCTGGATCGGGGAAAACAACGCTCATTAAAATGATTGCAGGTATTAATGAGGCAACGAAAGGTGAAGTGCTTGTTAATAATACTAATATGCCTAATTTAAATGAGATGAAACGAATTGGTTATATGGCCCAGGCGGATGCATTATACGAAGAATTATCAGCATATGAAAATGCAGATTTTATAGCAACGATGTATGGACTAAAGGGAAAACGTAAAAAGACAAGAATTGCAGAGGTTTTTGAACTTGTACAATTGTCACAGTATATGAAAAAGCAAGTACAACAATTTTCAGGTGGAATGAAAAAACGCTTATCATTAGCAATAGCGCTCCTTCACGAACCAGAAATATTAATTTTAGATGAGCCTACAGTGGGGATAGATCCGCTTCTTAGAAAAACGATTTGGGAAAAATTTTATGATCTTAAAAAGAAAGGCACAACGATTATTGTAACGACGCACATTATGGATGAAGCTGAATTTTGTGAGCGTCTAGGGTTAATTAGAGAAGGGAAACTAGTTGCGGTTGGAACAACTGAAGAATTGAAAAAACGCGTGTCATCTGGACGGATTGAAGATGTCTTTTTGCTAGAAGAGGTGGTGCCATCATGAGAGTTACTGGTGTAATCATACGTATTATTCGTCAATTTTTTCGAGATAAGCGTTCGTTAGCAATGATGTTTGGAGCACCGATGTTATTACTTTGGCTTTTGTCACTAGTGTTTACACAGAAAGACTATATACCGCAAATTGCTGTTGTTGATATGCCCGCTCAAATAGTAAAAGTGATGAAAAATCAAGAAGCGTCAATTTATGAATACAGTAAGGAAAAGGCGATTTCTGAGTTGGAAAAACAAAAGGTAGATGCAGTATTTCGAATAGAGAATGGAAAAATGAAACTTCTGTTGGAAGGTAGTGATTCGTCAAAAAATCGTGCTGTACTTCAAGTATTGCAAAAAAGCACAGAGAAGAATGATGTATCGATTATGAAACCTGAAGTAAATTATTTACATGGCTCTAAAGACTTTACGATGTTTGATGGGCTTGGTCCTGTATTAATTGGTTTCTTTACATTTTTCTTTGTATTTATATTATCTGGTGTATCTTTCGTAAGAGAACGTTTAAGTGGTACGCTAGAAAGGTTATTATCCACCCCAGTAAGAAGATGGGAAATAGTCGCAGGTTATATTATTGGTTTTGGAATCTTTGCCTTTATACAATCCATTATTATCGTAAGTTTTTCCGTTTATATTTTAGATTTATACGTAGCTGGCTCCATATGGCTAACGTTACTTATTACATGTATGCTCTCTTTAACTGCACTAACATTAGGTACGTTTTTATCGGCATACGCAAATAATGAGTTTCAAATGATTCAATTTATACCGCTTGTTATTGTGCCACAAATCTTCTTTTCTGGATTGTTTCCAATGGAATCTATGAACCTACAAATGTTAGGGAAAGTATTTCCACTCACATACGGCGCTGACGCAATGAGACAAGTGATGATTCGGAATCAAGGGTTTACAGAGATTGCATTAGATCTTACTGTGTTATTACTTTTTGCAATATTATTTGCAGTAGGAAATGTATTTGCTTTAAAGAAACATCGCAAAATATAATAATGACAAAAAGGAGCTTTATAAATGCAGAAGGATTGGCTGGAGGAATTAATAGCTGCAACTAATACGGATAAACGAAATGAACGTCAAATGCGTATATTAGAGGCGGCTGTTGATATGTTTGGAGAAAAAGGATACGCTTCAACTTCAACAAGTGAAATTGCAAAGCGTGCTGGTGTAGCGGAAGGAACCATCTTCCGCTACTATAAAACAAAAAAAGATTTATTACTAGCGGTCGTAATGCCAACTTTAACTAAGTTCGCTGCACCATTTTTCGTACAAACCTTTGCAAAAGAAATATTTAAATCGGATTATGAATCATACGAAGGACTTTTAAGGGTTGTAATTCATAATAGGTTTAAATTTGCTCAAAAACACTTTCCTATGATAAAAATATTAATTCAAGAGGTGCCATTCCAACCAGAACTGAAAAATGAAATACAGCAATTAGTAGAAACAGAACTGTTTTCACATTTCAAAAAGTTGATTGTGAAATTTCAAGAAGAAGGGGAAATTATTGAGATACCACCATCTTCCGTACTACGTCTTACTTTATCAGCTGTATTAGGTTTATTATTAACACGATTTTTATTATTGCCTGAAGAAAAATGGAGTGATGAAGCGGAAATTGAAAATACGATTCAATTTATATTGTATGGATTAACTCCACGATTTTAATCGTTGAAGTGTGAATTACATACATTACTTTTAAGTAAAAATAAATCGCCTTTAAAAAGGCGATTTATTTTCATTATATATTTTTGATAAATAAGTACTTGTTTACTAAAAACATTCTAAATCAGCGTGTTTCTTTGTCTCTTCTTCTAAGACCTAATAATCCTGCTAGTCCTAATAAACCAAGCCAAGCCCAATTATTATTTTTATCACGATTATCATTTAAATCATTTGTTGTATTTACATTTCGAGTTCTTACATCATTATTAACTCTGTCTAAGTTATTGTCATTTACTCGAGTTGAAATATCAGTGTTATTCACTCTATTCATATTATTTCCATCGTATTCAGCTTGCGTAGATGTACCTAAAAACATAATAGATAGTGCTAAAACACTTAAGATAGATGATAATTTCTTTTTCATAACAATCCCTCCTTTCTTAATCATTAATTTCTCCGAAGCATGTGTGTATTATTCATTTCACAATATCTAAACCCTCATTAATAGGGCGCACATTTATAGAAAATAGAGTTGAATGATTGTTAATATATCATTGGATATATATTTCTCATAAAAATAACTGAATCAAACTTTGCTTAAAATGTTAATCTTAGTACAATTTATATTATACGGGCTAGCAATAAGGAGGTAATAAGATGCGACAATTTGCAAAACCTACAATCGTCGTAAGTAAGTGTTTAGAATTTGATGCTTGTCGTTATAATGGAGAGATGATTCCAGATGTAACAATACGAAATTTGCAGCCATTTGTTACATTTATACCTGTTTGTCCAGAAGTGGAGATTGGATTGGGGACTCCTCGTGAAACGATACGAATTGTAGAAGAAAATGGTGAGAATAGACTTGTGCAACCGTCGACACGAGAAGATGTAACTGAAAAAATGGAGCAGTTTTCAAATGACTTTTTACAAACGATACCGGATGTGGATGGTTTTATTTTAAAGAATCGTTCACCAAGTTGTGGTACGCGTGATGTGAAAATTTATTCTGGTTTTGAAAAAGCGCCAGCAAAGGGAAAAGGAGCTGGCTTATTCGGCGGAGCAGTAGTAAAAAATTTTTCGCATCTTCCTATTGAAGAGGAAGGTAGATTGTCGAATTTTATTATTAGAGAGCATTTCTTTACAAGGTTATTTACAATCGCATATTACAAAATGATTAAACACAATAAAAATATGAAAGAACTTGTATCGTTTCAGTCGGACAATAAATATTTATTTATGGCATATAATCAGGTGAAACAAAAGGAATTAGGTCGTATAATTGCAAATCAAAAAAATGAAAAGATTGAAGTGGTATTTGAAAACTATGAGAAGACTTTATATGAATTATTTATGCGTGCGCCCCGTTATACATCGAATGTAAATGTATGCGAGCACATTTTTGGATATTTTAAAACAAAGTTAAAAAAACAAGAAAAAGATCATTTTATAGAACTGTTACAAAAGTATGCAGAAAAGAAAATACCACTTAGTAGTTTACTTACAATATTAAAATCATGGGCTATTCGATTTGATGAAAAGTATTTATTAAGACAAACGTATTTCGAACCATACCCTGAAGCATTAGTAGAAATTTCTGATTCGGGAAAAGGTAGAGATTATTAAACAATAAATTACATAATTCGACACAAAATCTCCTATGTTGTTGTAGAACAATGTAGGAATTTTTTTGTGCATTAGTACAGAATCTGTTTTAAAATTAAGTTATGACAGAATTGTAGCAATTGTCTAACTAATATTCTTGTCTTTTAAGTTGTTATGTTTGTAGTAGAAACTCGCACGCTGTCGAAACTCAATATTCGATAAGGGGTGTGTAGCGGAATGGAATTTACTCTAACTCGCGAAAAACAAATGATTAAAGAAATGGTACGTGACTTTGCTGAAAAGGAAATCGCACCGAAAGCTGTATATTATGACAAAACTGCAGAGTTTCCATATGAAACATTTCAAAAAATGGGCGAACTAGGATTATTAGGCATCCCATTCCCAGAAGAGTATGGAGGTTCAGGTGGCGATACGGTATCGTATGCGTTAGCAGTTGAAGAAATTGGTCGCGCTTGTGGTGGCACCGGTTTAAGCTATGCTGCAACAATTTCATTAGGTGCTTCTCCAATTTATTATTTCGGTACAGAAGAACAAAAACAAAAGTATTTAGTTCCAATGGCGTCAGGTAAAACATTAGGTGCCTTCGGATTAACGGAGCCGAATGCTGGATCAGATGCAGGTGGTACTCAAACGAAAGCGGTATTAGATGGTGATGAGTATGTAATCAGTGGTGAGAAGTGTTGGATTACAAACGCAGAGTATGCAAATACAATTATTGTAACCGCTGTCAACGGTATTGAAGAGAATGGTAGAAAACGTATTTCTGCATTTATCGTGCCTACTACGAGTGAAGGATTAACGATTTCAAGTCCTTACGATAAGATGGGTGTTCGCGCTTCTAATACTTGTGAAATCGTACTTGATGGCGTTCGTGTACCGAAAGAAAATATTCTTGGTGATGTAAATAAAGGCTTTAAACAATTTTTATATACACTTGATGGAGGGCGTATTTCAATCGCAGCATTGGCAGTTGGTATTGCGCAATCAGCCTTTGAACGTGCATTACAATATGCGAAAGAACGTCAACAATTTGGAAAGTCAATCTCTAATTTCCAAGCGATTCAATTTTAATTAGCTGATATGGCGACTGAAGTAGAGCTAGCACGCAATTTAGTACATAAAGCAGCTTGGTTAAAAGATAACGATAAACCTTTCGGCAAAGAAGCGGCAATGGCAAAATTATTTGCATCGGAAGCAGCAAGCCGTATTGCGAATCAAGCAGTACAGATTCATGGTGGATATGGTTATATGCGTGAATATGAAGTTGAACGACATATTCGTGATGCGAAACTATTAGAAATTGGTGAAGGAACTTCTGAAATTCAACGTCTCGTAATTGCTAGACATTTAGGATGTAGATAAAAGGAGGAATCACTATGTTTCAAAAAATATTAATTGCGAATCGCGGGGAAATTGCTGTTCGTATTATGAAAACTTGTCAAAAACTTGGCATTCGCACTGTTGCTATTTATTCTGAAGCAGATGAAAATGCCCTTCATGTGAAGATGGCAAATGAAGCTTACTTAGTAGGTGGACCGCGTGTTCAAGAAAGTTATTTAAACCTTGAAAAAATTATTGAAATAGCTAAGAAGACAAATGTAGAAGCCATTCATCCGGGTTATGGTTTATTATCAGAGAATCCGTCTTTTCCGGTTCGCTGCAAAGAAGAAGGAATCGTATTTATCGGTCCTTCAGAAGAAATCATTACGAAGATGGGAAGTAAAATTGAATCACGTATCGCAATGCAAGCAGCAGATGTCCCAGTAGTCCCAGGTATTACTACAAATATTGAAACTGCTGAAGAAGCAATTGAAATTGCAAAACAAATTGGTTATCCATTAATGCTTAAGGCATCCGCAGGCGGCGGAGGCATTGGTATGCAGTTGATGGAAACTGAGCAAACGCTCACCAAAGCGTTTGAAAGTAATAAAACAAGAGCGCAAAACTTCTTCGGTAACGGAGAAATGTATTTAGAGCGATATATAGCAGATGCGCATCATATTGAAATTCAGCTTTTAGCAGATACACATGGTAACACAGTGTATTTATGGGAGCGTGAATGTTCGGTACAGCGCCGAAATCAAAAAGTAATCGAAGAAGCACCTTCACCATTTTTAGATGAAGGTACACGAAAGGCGATGGGAGAAGTTGCTGTACAAGCTGCCAAAGCACTTGGCTATACAAATGCAGGTACAGTTGAGTTTCTTGTAGATAATCAGAAAAATTTCTATTTCTTAGAAATGAATACGAGATTACAAGTAGAGCATCCAGTGACAGAAGAAATTACGGGATTAGACCTTGTAGAACAGCAACTCCTTATCGCAAGTGGAGAGAAACTATCATTTACTCAGGATGATGTAAAACGTAGTGGTCATGCCATTGAAGCTCGTATTTATGCAGAGGATCCGAAAACATTCTTCCCATCACCTGGGAAAATTACAGATTTAACATTACCGTCAAATGTACGGATTGATCACTTCTTAGAAAATCATGTAACGATTACACCTTTCTATGATCCAATGATTGCGAAAGTCATTGCACATGGCGAGACTCGTGAAGAAGCAATTTCGAAATTACATGATGCTCTAGAAGAATTAAAAGTAGAAGGTATTAAAACGAACACGCCAATGCTACTGCAAGTTTTGGAAGACGAAGTGTTCAAAGCGGGTATTTATACAACGGGTTTTGTAACGAAACAACTCGTTAAAAAATAAGATCTAACAATATTAAGGGGGAAAAAATGATGACGAAAGTATACGCATCGATGGCAGGAAACGTTTGGAAGATTGTTGTAGGAGTAGGAGATACAGTAGAGGAAGAGCAGGATGTCGTCATTTTAGAATCTATGAAAATGGAAATTCCAATCATTTCAGAAGAAGCCGGCACAGTTATGAAAATTAATGTGCAAGAAGGCGATTTTGTAAATGAAGGAGATGTATTATTAGAAATTGAATAGGGAGATATAGGGGGAAGCGAATTGAAACTACCTAATTTTGCTGTCATTAAAGAAGTAGGACCACGTGATGGTTTACAAAATGAAAAAAAGATTGTTGGCACAAAAGATAAAGTAAAATGGATTCAACTACTTACAGAAGCAGGATTGTCGTATGTTGAAGTTTCCTCATTCGTTCACCCAAAATGGGTCCCAGCATTAGCGGATGCAAATGATGTGTTTTCTGAGCTGAAAAGGGATCCAAATGTTACATATGCTGCGCTTGTTCCGAACCAAAATGGTTTGGAACGAGCTTTTTTGCAAAATGTAGATGAGGTGAATGTTTTTTTATCAGCAAGTGAATCTCATAATAAAAGTAATATTAATAAATCGATTAAAGAAGCGTTAGTTGTAATCGAAGATATAACAAAACAGGCATTATTCGAAGGGAAAAAGGTAAGAGGCTATGTTTCTACTGTATTTGGATGTCCTTATGAAGGGGATATAAGTGTCACAGCAGTTGACGAATTATGTAATCAACTATTTTCATACGGCATTTATGAAGTTTCTCTTGGGGATACAATCGGTGTAGCGAATCCATTACAAGTAGAACAAGTATTAGAACATCTATTAAAGAAGTATGATGCTTCGCAGTTTGCTATGCATTTTCATAATACGTATGGAATGGCTCTAGCAAATGTAGTTAAATCATTAGAATACGGTATTACAACATTTGATAGTTCTTGTGGTGGACTTGGGGGCTGCCCTTATGCACCAGGAGCATCAGGTAATGTTGCTACTGATGACCTAGTACATATGCTCCATAAATTAGGAGTTCAAACGAATATAGACGAAGAAAAGTTATTGCGAGCTAGTCAATTTATTCAAAGTAAGCTAAATATCCAATTACCGAGTCATGTGTATAGAGCGCTTCAACATAAAACGATAAGTAGGTGAGAAGATGCTACAATTACAAAACATTTCAGTTGATTATGTAACACCTCACGTTGTAAAGATTTCGTTATATCGTGAAAGACAAGCAAACTCATTATCTTTAGCGTTATTAGAAGAGTTACAAAACATATTAACTCAAATAAGTGAAGAGTCCAATACGCGTGTAGTTATTCTAACAGGTGCTGGTGAAAAAGCATTTTGTGCTGGTGCTGATTTAAAAGAACGTGCTGGTATGAATGAGGAACAAGTTCGCCATGCTGTTAGTATGATTCGCACGACTATGGAGATGGTTGAACAATTACCACAGCCAGTTATTGCTGCTATAAATGGAATTGCACTTGGTGGTGGTACGGAATTAAGTTTAGCTTGTGATTTTAGAATTGCTGCTGAATCTGCAAGTCTTGGTCTTACTGAAACGACACTTGCAATTATACCAGGAGCGGGTGGTACACAGCGCTTACCGAGATTAATTGGTGTTGGTAGAGCGAAAGAATTAATTTATACAGGTAGACGTATTTCAGCGCAAGAAGCAAAAGAATATGGTTTAGTAGAATTTGTTGTACCAGCTAATTTACTTGAAGAGAAAGCGATTGAAATAGCAGAGAAAATTGCTAGTAATGGACCTATTGCTGTTCGATTAGCAAAAGAGGCAATTTCAAATGGTATTCAAGTTGATTTACATACCGGATTACAAATGGAAAAACAAGCGTATGAAGGTGTAATCCATACGAAAGATAGATTAGAAGGATTACAAGCATTCAAGGAAAAACGCACACCAACGTATAAGGGGGAGTAAATATGTTAGATCAAAAACAACAATCTAATTCATTTGAAGAACGAGTTGAAACGATTAAACAAGGCGGCGCACCAAAGTATCATGAACAAAATAAAGCAAAAGGAAAATTATTTGTTCGAGATCGTTTAGCGCTTCTATTTGATAATGGCGAATATGTAGAAGATGCATTATTTGCTAACTGTGAACAAACAGGCTTACCTGCGGACGGCGTTGTAACGGCAACGGGTAAAATACATGGTCGTACTGCATGTGTAATGGCCAATGATTCTACTGTAAAAGCTGGATCATGGGGATCACGCACAGTTGAAAAGATTTTACGTATTCAAGAAACAGCTGAAAAACTACGTGTTCCGTTATTTTATTTAGTCGACTCTGCTGGAGCGCGCATTACAGATCAAGTAGAAATGTTCCCAGGGCGCCGTGGTGCAGGAAGAATCTTCTATAATCAAGTGAAATTATCAGGTAAAGTTCCTCAAGTATGCTTATTATTTGGACCTTCTGCAGCTGGTGGTGCCTATATTCCAGCCTTTTGCGACGTTGTAATGATGGTAGAAGGAAATGCATCTATGTATTTAGGATCTCCTCGTATGGCTGAGATGGTTATCGGTGAGAAGGTAACTTTAGAAGAGATGGGCGGAGCTCGTATGCATTGCTCTGTATCAGGATGCGGAGATGTTTTATGCAAGACAGAAGAAGATGCGATTACACAAGCAAGACAATACATTTCATATTTTCCAAATAACTACTTAGAAAAGACTCCATTGGTTACACCTCAAGAACCGAAACAATTCGATAAAACGTTAGAACAAATCATTCCAGAAAATCAAAATGCTCCTTTCAATATGAAAGATCTCATTAATAGAGTTATTGATGAAGGTTCATTCTATGAAGTGAAAAAATTATTTGCTCAAGAGCTAATTACAGGCTTAGCACGTATTGATGGTAAGCCTGTTGGTATTATTGCAAATCAGCCGCGTATGAAGGGCGGCGTATTATTCCATGATTCAGCTGATAAAGCTGCTAAGTTTATTAATTTATGTGATGCATATCATATTCCATTATTATTCCTTGCGGATGTACCAGGATTTATGATTGGAACAAAAGTAGAGCGTGCTGGTATTATTCGCCATGGTGCAAAAATGATTTCTGCAATGAGTGAAGCAACTGTACCGAAGATTTCTATCGTTGTTCGTAAAGCATATGGTGCTGGTTTATATGCGATGGCAGGTCCAGCATTTGAACCAGATTGTTGCCTGGCATTACCGACAGCCTCTATTGCGGTAATGGGTCCAGAAGCTGCGGTTAATGCTGTATATGCAAATAAAATTGCAGCTTTACCAGAAGAAGAGCGTGCTAGCTTCATTGCTGAAAAACGTGAAGAGTATAAGAAAGATATTGATATTTATCATTTAGCATCAGAGATGGTGATTGATGGTATTGTTCATCCAAACAATTTACGTGAAGAATTAAAAGGACGTTTCGAAATGTATATGAGTAAATATCAAGTATTCACGGATCGTAAACATCCTGTATATCCAGTTTAAAAGCCCTATTTAGGGCTTTCTTGCTCAAAAAGTTAAGGAGGGGAAAACATTGAAACAAGCAGTTTGGTTTCCAACAGAAGAGTACAAGGAAAAAACACGTTTATATGGTTGGATGAAATCATTGGGATATGAAGATTATGAAACTTTTTATAATAAATCTATCGAGGAAACAGCTTGGTTTTGGGGAGAGGCAGAAAAGGCAGTAGGCTATCAATGGATGAAACCTTATACAGACGTGTTAGATTTAGAAAATGGTACACCGTTTGCACAGTGGTATAATGGCGGAACATGTAACGTTGTAGAATCAGCTTTATCCCGCTGGCTTGCGGATGAAGAGACGAGAATACAGCCAGCACTTCAGTACGAAGGGGAAAATGGAACTTCAAAATCATTTACATATGAAGAGCTTGACAACTGGGTAAGTCGTGTTGCAAATGGTTTGAAACACGCGGGTATTGAGAAAGGTGACCGTGTAACAATTTATATGCCGATGATTCCAGAAACAGTTGTTGCGATGCTAGCTGTAATGAAAATCGGAGCAATTATTTCACCAATATTCTCAGGCTTTGCGTCTGATGCAGTCATGACACGTGTGCAAGCGGCAGGTTCAAAAATGATTATTACCGCAGATGGATTTTCACGCCGCGGTAAAATTGTTTCTTTAAAAGATGAAGTAGATAAAGCTTGTGAACATTGCCCAACTGTTGAAAAAGTTGTTATCGTTCGTCATGCAGGAAATGATTTTACACCACATAACTATGACTTTTCGTGGAGTACGCTAGAAAAAGAAAAACCATTCATACATGCCGAGGAAATGCAAAGTGATGATCCATTAATGCTCATTTATACATCAGGAACGACTGGTAAGCCGAAAGGAACAGTACACACGCATGCAGGATTTCCTTTGAAAGCAGCTTTTGATGCAGGATTTGGAATGAATATTAAACAAGGTGATCGTGTATTATGGGTAACTGATATGGGCTGGATGATGGGGCCGTTTCTATTATTCGGTTCACTCATTAATGGAGCAACGATGGTTATGTACGAAGGTGTTCCAGACTTCCCAGAAGCAGACCGGTTATGGGAGACAGTTGATAAATATGAGATTACTCATCTAGGTATTTCGCCAACGTTAATCCGAGCATTGATGGCAAAAGGTGATGAGTATGTCAATAAACATTCTTTAAAGAGTTTGGAAGTATTCGCATCAACAGGAGAACCTTGGAATCCTGATCCATGGATGTGGCTGTTTGAAACGGTTGGAAAAGGAAATGTCCCAATCTGTAACTACTCAGGTGGAACTGAAATCTCTGGTGGGATTTTCGGTAATGTTCTTATTAAGCCAATAGCACCGATTAGTTTTAACGCATCTTTACCAGGAATGGCAGCTGTCGTACTGGATGATCAAGGTAAACCAATTCGAGATGAAGTCGGAGAATTATGCTTAGAGAAACCTTGGGTAGGTATGACGAAAAGCTTCTGGGAAGATGATGAACGTTACGTAAACACATATTGGTCGCGTTTTGAAAATAAATGGGTCCACGGTGACTGGGTCATTTACGATGGTGAACAATATATCATCACAGGGCGTTCAGACGATACGTTAAATATTGCAGGTAAACGTATTGGACCTGCTGAATATGAATCTATTCTTGTGAAACATAACGATGTAATCGAAGCTGCTGCAATTGGTGTACCTGACGAAGTAAAAGGTGAAGTTTGTCATTGTTTTGTAGTGTTAAGAGATCATGTAACATTCACAGGAGAATTAAAGAAAGAATTAATGAGTTTAGTAAACTCTCATATTGGAAAAGCGTTGTGTCCTAAAGACATCCACGTTGTAGAAGATTTACCGAAAACACGTAATTCTAAAGTAATGCGCCGTGTTATTAAAGCAGCTTACTTAGGAAAAGAATTAGGTGATTTATCATCGCTTGTAAATCCTGAAGTAGTTCCGTTTATTCAGGGGTTACAGTCTAGTAAATTATAAAGTTAGAAAGGATCTCTATATAAATAGAGATCCTTTTTTTATGTTTATAAAAAGAAAAGAAGTGAATTTGATGAAGAAGAAAAATTTTACTATTAGTGTTAAGTATGTTTTTTAGTTTTAATCAAAATACGATATTATGGAATGTCTATTCAATGGAGAAATACTAATTTACAACAACAAGGTGATGACAAAGCGTGAATGCTTATATGTCTGTTTAAACCTTTACGTGTTAATATATAAAAAGCTGACTATAATGAACTGCACCCCAATTGTTAGACACAGTCTAACAATTGGAGGTGCAGTTTTTTGTATGACAAAATTTACGAAGGATTTAAAGTCAACGCTCGTTCAAGGATTTAATCCGAAAATAATTTCTCAAGCAGAATATGCAAAACAGATGCATATTACAAAGGCACAATTTCAATACTGGTTACGCTTATACGAACTCCATGGAGAAGAAGGTTTACACGAGGTCTATACAAATTACACCGCAGAGTTTAAACTAGACGTACTAAATTTTATGGCTCAATCGGGTATATCGTTAATGGATACAGCGGCTATATTCATGGTTCCTTCTTTTACAACGGTTTATCAATGGAAGAAGCAATTTGAAGTAGGTGGCTTAGATGCCCTTGAACCAAAGAAAAAGGGGCGTCCATCCATGAAAAATAAAAACACAAAACATGATACTAAAAAGATTCCGGCAGAAGGTTCAGTTGAAGCGTTACAAGCTGAATTAGAACGCTTACGTATGGAAAATGCGTATTTAAAAAAGTTGAATGCCTTAGTTCAAAACAAGGAAAAATCACCAAACAAGACAAGGCACAAGTAGTCTATGAATTAAGGCATGAGTTTCAAGTGAAAGAATTAGTAAAGTTAGCGGATATCCCTCGAAGCACCTATTATTTTTATGTAAAACAAATGGATAGAATCGATCCAGATGCCGATTTAAAAGTAGAAATTAAAGCGATTTATGATGAACACGAAGGTCGTTATGGATATCGTCGTATTCGTAATGAGTTAGCCAATCGTAATCAAATAGTGAATCATAAAAAAGTGCAACGAATTATGAAAGAGTTAGGTTTAAAATGTCTTGTACGTATGAAAAAATATAAATCTTATAAAGGAACAGTTGGTAAAATTGCACCTCATATTTTAGAGCGTAAATTTACGGCAGATACGCCAAATGAAAAATGGGTAACCGATATTACAGAATTTAAATTATTCGGTGAGAAACTTTATTTATCACCTGTATTAGACTTGTATAATGGTGAAATCATTACCTATACAATTGGCTCTAGACCGACGTATTCACTTGTTTCAGAAATGTTAGAGACAGCATTAGAAGGTTTACCTGAAAATCACCAACTAATGATGCATTCAGATCAAGGGTGGCATTATCAAATGAAACAATACCGTCACGCATTACAAAAAAGAGGTATCGTACAAAGTATGTCTCGTAAAGGCAACTGTTATGACAACGCAGTAATGGAGAATTTCTTTGGAATCATGAAGTCTGAGTTTCTCTACATAAAAGAGTTTGAAAGTGTAGAGCACTTCAAAATAGAATTAGAAAAATATATAGATTATTACAATACAAAACGGATAAAGGCAAAATTAAAAATGAGCCCGGTGCAATACCGGACTCATTTTTATCAAGCTGCCTAATGAAATAACCGTGTCTAACTTTTAGGGGTCACTTCATAAGCAGTCAGCTTTTTATATATTACATTCTAGTATTTGCCGGGCAGTAATGCCCCATCTAAAAATTCAGCAAAAGCAAGGAAGTAGGTGAGGGATCAACTTTCCGGAAAAGCCCGATGGGTTCCAAAAGACATATTCTTTCCTTTACGTTGACATTAAAAATATTACCAATTTTTTCTTTTACAATGGCAACAAATAAAGAAACATTTACAACGACACTTATTTCGTTTAGAACTCCAATTATCATCACGATGACACTTTTCTTTAGATTTCCACCAATCATCATTACAAT
The DNA here is from genome assembly GCF_000007825.1 of Bacillus cereus ATCC 14579. Lineage (NCBI taxonomy): Bacteria > Bacillati > Bacillota > Bacilli > Caryophanales > Bacillaceae > Bacillus > Bacillus cereus. The sequence continues at coordinate 2,461,897 of NC_004722.1, forward strand.
GTTTTTCCTGAGAACTCCAATCGTCATCACAATGACACTTTTCTTTAGATTTCCACCAATCATCATTACAATGCTTTTTCTGAGAACTCCAATCATCATCACAATGATGCTTTTCTTTAGATTTCCACCAATCATCACAGCAATGCTTTTTCTGAGAACTCCAGCAATCATTTTTCCAGGACATTTATTTCTACCTCCTTTCAATAGTGTTCATATTATTCTATGTTTTAATAAAAAAATGGCTTGTTTATTAACCTACTATTTTATCTTTATATGATAGAGTGTCTTCTACTCGATATAGAATTCATACAAACTATGCTAATTTTTAAGAGAAAGTGGAGAGAACTACTACTAGTTATGGTATTTTTCAATAAACACTTGTTGAAGAAAATGTTCTGATTACAAATAATATCTTATTTTCGAGTACGCTTTTTAAATGTATATTTCACAATGAAAAATGGGAAATCCACAAATAAAGTCTATGTATATGTGAGTTAATGGGAAAATCTAGTGTGTTTTTAAGGGGCGTCTTATTTAAAAGAAAAAAGGTTTGTTTTAGAAAGTGGTGTCTAAACATTAAATGGAGTAGGACTAAATTCACGGCCGCTCATTAAAAAGCTTTTAATTAGGAGAAGTCTGTTTTTATAATGAATAATGAAAAGAAAGTTTGGTACAATTGTTTGTTTTTTTCTTTTTATGTGTTTGCCTCGTACCCTTTTAAGCTAGTGGACATACTTTACTAATAGAAAGGATTAGGGGGTGAGGTATTGGGTTCTCGATTTAATAATTGTAAAAAGAAGTGTACATGTAAACAAGATGATTGTTGGGAAGTATTCGAAGAGTGTAAAAAAGAACAGCATGAGAAATGTGATAATTCTTGTGTACAAGGAATTAGAGATGAACTTAAGAAATTAATTAATCGAACAGTTCAAATTAATACAGAGGGACGTACTTATGTAGGTACTGTTTCGTCTGTCAGTTGTGATGTAGTTAGGCTTGCGGCTATTCCTGGATCGGTTGGAGTAATTATTTCCATTTGTAAAATTGAAGCAATTTTCCCACCTGTTACAACGGTTACTGCTGACTTTGATTTTAATGGTATTGATGTAGCAAACAAAGCATAATTAAGCTGCTTTTTTGTAAAGCCATTCACATGAATGGCTTTATTTTAATTTCATATAAAAGGAGAATATATTCTTTATATAGAAATAAGTTTGAGGTTATAAAGCATGATGTACGAAAGGAGCAAGGAAGTGATTAAACTAGAAAGTTTTAAGAAATCTGATTTTAAACAATTAATAAATTGGATTAATTCCGAAGAATTTCTAATACAATGGTCAGGAAATGCATTCACATTCCCTTTAGACGAACAGCAATTAGAGAAGTATATAGAAAGTGCAAATACACTCGCTTTCAAAGTGGTAGATGAAGAGACTTCAGACGTTATTGGTCATATTTCGCTTGGGCAAATAGATAATATTAATAAGTCCGCTAGAATTGGAAAAGTATTAGTTGGTAATACGAAGATGAGAGGACGTTCTATAGGAAAACATATGATGAAAGCAGTACTTCATATTGCTTTTGACGAATTAAAACTACATAGAGTAACTCTTGGTGTGTATGATTTTAATACATCGGCCATTTCATGTTACGAAAAAATAGGGTTTGTAAAAGAAGGCTTATTAAGAGAGTCAAAAAGAGTAGGAGAAACGTATTGGAATTTATGGGAAATGAGTATGTTAGAATATGAATGGAAGAAGTAGCAACGATAGTAATTTATAATTATATTATGTTAACAAAGGGGCTTGGTGGGTATAGTGGATAATAAAACAAAAATAATTTCAATTGCAGCTGTTTCGGGGGAGAGCTAGTATGTTAAAACTAACAAAGAAACCATTTTTGAAAAAGGCCTACCTGCATTGTTTCTGAGGAATAAGAGGGTGAGCCATAATTAAACGAAACTGAATGAATCTAGAAAAATTGTAACTAAAGTATGCATCAAAAATGTATTGAAAGGGATGAATAGTCCTTTATAGATTATTCCATATATAGCAAAACTGGTTAGCTTCTGATTTAAGCGCTACTAAATGATTATTATTAATAGAGTTATTCGTATACATTCTGTTCTTTTGGATGTTAAGTACCGTATAATTCACATCGTTTCGTTCATTTGAAAATGTTGATTCATTTAATAGTGTGAGTGTCGAGTTAATGTTGTATTTATCAATTCGCTCTTTTTTTCCTTTGAAAAACAGTTTGATAAGATGTGGCTCATTATTAATGAATAAGCCAAGTTCAGGTGATGAACGGACGATTAAATCATCTGATTTCCAATGTGATTTACCTGGATCAAACCAAGAGATGTCTTTATTTTTAATGAATTTTTTGTATTGCTTTATGACATCAATGTAGTTTTGTTTTTTTTTCTGATCAACCGTTTGTACTAATGTTTCGAAATATTCAAAAGGTAGTTTGTTTTGATGAAATTTAATAACAGTTTCTCGTAATTGTTTCCAGTAATCAAAAGCTGGTTGATATTCAGGTTGGGATTTTAGATTTTTTATAAAGGTTGTTTTAGCTGTACTACCTTTCAGTGTGAAGTCTAAAAATTGTGTAAGCCCTACTTTAATTTCTGTCATATTACATCCCCTTCCAAACATTATTCATTTAATAATAGACGAAAAATCCGACATTTTTAAAGAAATGAGCTAGATGCTAGAAAATCCAATGTCCATGCACAATAGATACGGGAAAGCCAATCCGTAAGTATAAATGATGGACCATTCAATTGAAGATACATTAGGTAATAGGATTTTACCAGGTGATAGGTTATTAATATAATCAGATAGTGAGCTGATTTTAAAAGATAACAATATAGATTATTTAGCTTGGATTTGAGAAAAAAAGTACATGGGAATAAAGAGGGATATAGGGAAATTGGCCCTCATCAAAAAATATAAGTTGGTATCAGTATACCGTAGAGAATGAGTGTATAGAACATACAAGTAAAAGTATTGGCTAGCACACTTAAAATAAGCCGTATAAAAAGTTAATCATTGGTGCTTTGATTATATAACGTCTGCGAAATAAATAGTGTGAAGGACAGCTATTCTAACAAGTATTTTATGTAACGTTCGTATATTTAAATTTTTTTGTAATTAATCGAATTCTAATTTTTTAGAAACGGATAATGAGGTATGGGTGGTGCTCTTTTTATTGAATAAAATGAGTTTATTTTTCGGAATTTCCTTACAATATAAAAATTAAAATTTTATTTGTTGTTAAGAAAATATATGAGGAAAATAAAAAAAGAGGGCTAATGCCCTCTTTTTCTTTTAATTTGGTAATTAATCACAGATTGGTATCCCAAGTACTCTTAGAGCTAATGCTACTTGAAGGGAAATCTCTAATCTAGCAATTTCAATACCAGCTACTGAAAGAACTAAAAAAGGTTGTCCGTTTACAAATACAACGCAACTATCCATAGTTAAGCCTCCTTTCTAGTAATCTACTATAGTATATGAGTAGAACTTTAAAGTGTAATAGTTCAATTGTTGGATTTAATAGAATTAATAGATTAACCCATTTAAACTAAACAAACGAACACAACGAAAGGAAACAGAGATGGATGTATGCCTCAAAAAACATAGGTTTTAAGACATGTAATGGGATATGAAATTTATCATATTGGTCAGCTATCTATATGGGCGAGAGAGTTAAACTTGCAACCAGTTTCAGCAAATTTGCTTGGAAGAGGATGATAGAATTAAAAACCGACTTGCATCTCAAGCGCAAGTCGGTTTTATATATATAAGAAGATTTCTTAATTGAAATCCTCGGATTTTTTCTGACGTATATGTAAAAACATTAAGGTGGTAATGATTAAAAAAATCATTATAGTTTGTATAATTAAATTTTTAAACTGAAGCAATATTGTCCAAGATGTAAGGGCGTCTTTAAAAGCTTGGAGTGCAGAGTACGAGGAAGGATCAAAACCATACTGGAGCAACTTTTTTGTTTCAATAAATGAAATGTTTTCTTCATCTGCATCTAATATTACTGAAATTAGTCTAGTATCTCCAAGTTTTGCTGTACTGACAAAACTATAATTACCGTTAGTTGAAAAACTAGTTTGTAAGCCATCAACACCTTGAAGTTTAATGTTTTCATTAAGGGAATATATCATTTTATTCGTATTGAAAACCTGGGAATCTTTGAAGGTAAATTGGTAAGAGGTTAGTTTCGTAATATTCAATACATCTGGAAAATCTTTTACTAATCGTGCTGCTAGTTTAGCTGCGTCTATCGCTGTTGTAGTTGATTGTTTATTTGTATTATTATTAATTCCAGTAGAGTTTAGAAATGGAGATGGTTGTAATAACTTTAGTTCTTTTGCTTTTTTATTCATTAATACTGTAAAGTTATCTTCATTTCCAGCAATGTGTTCTGCTAGAGCGAGTGCAGAACGATTATTCCCTGCCAGTAGCAATGCATGAAGTAAATCACGAACCGTTGTTTTATCATTCGATGTTACTTGTATAGGGCTTGTTTCTACTCGGAAAACTTCGTTACTTATTTGTACGAAGTCATCTAACTGTATCTTTTTATCATTTAGTTGCTCCAATACGATATATTCTGTCATTAATTTAGATAAAGCAGCTGATTGTACTGGGGTTTCTTCATTTTTTTTATAAACAATTTCACCTGAATTAGCATTTATTAAAATAGCTGATTTAGCTTGAATAATCGGACCATTTACATAAAGATAAAAATATAAAACGATAAGAGCAGTAATAAAAAAAGATAATAATAAAATAGCAAATTTCTTTAAGAATTGCATAAGCGATCCTCCTATTATGACATCAATAATAGTATTGTAAAAAGGAATGCTTAATTAGGAAGAAAGAAAAGGTAAAGAATTTCTAAAGAATTATAAAGGATTATTAAATTTAGGGTAATTATGGAAAAAGTTCAATTTCTTATATGGTAAGAAATTGAACTTTTTATTTGTAATATTAACATTTGTATGGGAGTAGTTTTACAGTGAATGTTGTTTTTTCGTCATCACTATATACTTCAATTGTTCCTTTATGCAATTCGACTATACTTTTTGCAATTGCTAATCCAAGTCCAGATCCACCAGTGTTTGTAGAGCGAGATTTCTCAACGCGATAAAAACGTTCAAAAATATGAGGTAAATCCGTACTAGGAATAGGTTGTCCGTAATTTGTTATATCAATTGTAATCATATTATTACTTTCATAAGCAGTAAGGTCAATATAGCGACCTTCGCTTCCATAAGCGATAGCGTTTATAATAAGATTTTCAAACACACGCACTAATTTGTCACCATCAGCTAATACCATGAGCTTTTGAGACGGGAAAGAAGGCCGACATTCTATATTAGCTTCTTGAACCTGTATGCGGAATTGAACAGTTAATTGTCCAAGTAACTCTACAATATCAATAGGAACAGAATACAAGCTTAATTCTTTATTTTGAACACGTGTATATTCGAACAAGTCATTCATTAATGCATTAAGACGAGTTACTTTATCGTAAATGACTTGAATATAGTATCGCAATTCCACTTCATCTCTATAATTATCATGATGGATTAAATTTACGTATCCAACTATAGAAGTAAGGGGAGTGCGTAAGTCATGTGATACATTTGTAATAAGTTCACTTTTTGCTTGTTCCGCTTGTCTTTCTTCATCAATTGAGACTTTTAATTGTTCAACAATTTCATTGACCCCGATTGCTAATTCTTCTAGATAATTATGATTTACAATAGAAACTTTATGATTGAAGTTTCCATTTGCAATATAACGAATTTCTTCTATCATTTTTTTTATACAAGTTTCATAATAAAGTTTTTTCTCGTGACGATAAAAAATGTAAAGATAGGATGAAAAAATAGAAAATAAAAACAAATAAGATACAATCATCATCCATAAAGACTCTTTAATCCCTTTATACTTTTCATAACCAAAAATTCGAATGAATTCTTTACCGAGTTCGGTTAGAGTAAGTGAACTTTCAATTACACTCGTAACGAGGCGATAAATAATTAGTTCAGTAATAGGAGTGAGTGTGATAGCTAATAAAAGCCAAAAAATAAGTTTCCATTTAGGAATATCTTTTAATATATCAAATGCTTCATTTCTCAATTTTATAGCCAACTCCCCAAACAGTATGAATAAATTTTTCTCCATTTATTACTGTTTCAAGTTTATCTCGTAAGTTGCTAATATGGACCATTACCGTCTTATTTGAACCATAACCATCTTCATTCCAAACGCGTTCGAAAATTTCTTCTGAACTAAATACTCTTCCTGTATTACTCGCAAGTAAATATAAAATATCGAATTCAATAGAGGTTAGTTTAATGTACTCTCCATTTACTTTAACTGTATGATTATGTTTGTGTATTTCAACAGAGCGAATACGAATAATACCATCTTCATTCTTTTGCGAAGTAGCATTTTGGAAAGAGGATCTTCGTAATAAAGCTTTCACTCTAGCTACTAATTCTAATGGATTGAATGGTTTGATCATATAATCATCAGCACCTGTCATAAGGCCTAATATTTTATCCATATCTTCTGCTTTTGCACTAAGCATTAGAATTGGTACAGTATTATTTTCACGCACTTCCTGACAAACTTCTAATCCGTTTCGTTTTGGCATCATAATATCCAAAATCATAAGGTCAACTTCATATGTAGAAACCTTTTGCAATGCTTCATCGCCATCATAAGCTTTATAAATGTTATAGCCTTCATTTCGCAAATAAACAGCAAGTAATTCAACAATTTCTTTATCATCATCAATAATTAATATATTTTTATTCATTGTGTAGTTCCTTTCCTTACAAATCATCAACATTACTATAATATCAAACATTTATGTACTTGTAGCGATGATTCTGTATAAAATTTCATGTAACGTATTAAAAAGGAGTAAAAAGATTAATAACGAATATAAAATAACAAGGATATTTAGATTCTACATTATAATGAAAGTTAGTTATAAGGGGGATTTTCTATGTTATGTAATGATATATATTCATTTACTCCAACTGGAAAAATAGACAATGATATTAAAGCTTTTCTACTAAAATATAATAAAGAGTTTACATATAAACATTCAATTCGTGTGGCAAATGAGGCAAAAAAGATTGCAGAAAAGTTTCACGTAGATAAAGAAAAAGCAGCAATTGCAGGATATTTACATGATATTAGTGGCATTTTTCCAAACGAGGAGCGGATTGCAGTTGCTGAAGAATTTGGTGTAGCAATAGTGGAAGCGGAAAGAAAGTTTCCTATGATTATTCATCAAAAATTATCGAGGGTAATCGCAAAAGAAATATTTAAAATCGAAGATGAAGAGATTTTAAATGCAATTTGTTGCCATACAACGTTGCGTAAACATGCAACGAAGATGGATTTAGTATTATTTGTTGCAGATAAAATAGAATGGGATCAAAAAGGGACACCACCATATTTAATAGAAATAAAAAAAGAATTGGGAAAATCTTTGGAAAAAGCAGCTTTTGTATATATTTCATATTTGTGGGAAAGGAAAGATACATTGAAAGTTATACATCCGTGGCTAGAAGAAGCATATTGGGATTTAAAAAGAATTGTACAGTAGAAAGGACAAGGAAATGCAATTAAAAGAATATATGAATCAAACATTTCCAGGAGTTACATTAGGACCCTACTTATATTCTCAGTGGGAAAATCATTTACATTTTGATTTCGGAAAAGATAAATATCAAATTGTAGAAGGAACCGACGATTTAAATATGGAATACTTTTCTCAACTTTGAAGACATATTTTCAAAAGAAGATGTAGTGTTTGTAGTGACAAATGTTTATAGATTTAAAAAGGAAAACATAAAAACTTCACAGAAAATAAATATATACAATAAATATATTAAGAAAAGAGATTTAAGATTTCATATAAGATAAGAAACGTTACCGTTTTTATTTGAAGATGAAGAAGCAGATTTATCCCGCTATTTGCCGGGCAGTAAGACCCCCCCATTGATTAAAGTTTCACTTTATATTGTACATATCAATTTTCTTTTAAATGTCTTGCGGAAGATATTAAATATGAACCGCTGATACAAGCTGCTAATCATGAGGATTTTTCTGATCTGTATCTTCGATTTGGACGAAAAAAAGAAATCTCTTATCCAGATGTATTTCTCATAAATGCAAAGAAAGATATTGTGATGTTTATGTATGATGATAGAGGATGTGAAGTAATTGCGAAGAATAAAGAAATAATACGAGATTCATATAAGAAATACAAAGAATGGATTCCAGATTATGAACGAGAAAGTATAGATAACTTATTTAAATGACAATAGGGGAAGTGAAGCGTGTAATGAAACGTATTGCAATTGTATCTGCATGGGAACCAGAACTGACGTATTTGCATCAACATTATCCGAGTGAACGTGTTGAAAAAAGAGCAGCTTGGGAATTTCATTTTCATACTATTAATGAGCTGGAAATTATATCAGTTGTTACTGGTGTCGGTAAAGTAAGCTGCGCTAGTTGTGTACAATTGTTAATTAGTGAGTTTCAGCCAGATGAGTTGTTTATGACAGGAATATGCGGAAGTTTATCAAACAAGGTGAAAAACGGTCATATTGTAGTGGCACTAAACGCAATACAACACGATGTTACTGCAGCTGGCTCAGGGGAAGATGTTTTTAATTTATATAACGGTAGAACAGCACCTATTGAAACAACAAAATCACTTGTAAGAAGAATAAAAAAAATACGATCATATGATCCAATACATTTCGGTACATTTTTATCCGGAGATCAACGTATTCGTAGTTCAGAAATGAGATATTTACTCCATACCGTATATGGAGCATTGGCAGTTGATCAAGAAGTAGCAGCTTTCGCCTATGTGTGTCAAATAAATAAAAAACCATTTCTCTGTTTAAAAGCTGCTTCAGATCAAGCAAATGATAAAACGAAAGAAGAACAAAAAATCTTTAAAATGCTAGCATGCGAAAGAGCATGTGAGCATTTAATTGCCTTTTTACGTGTTTATGAGATTAATGTAGTAAATAATAGATAGTTAGAGGGTTTTAACATAAGTAATTGGAGGCATAATTATATTATGATTCAATATAAAAGGTGTAGTGATGTAAATATTGATTTAGTATATGAAGCTTTTAAAGTTGGATTTTCAGATTACATTATTAAAATGGAAGTTTCAAAAGGGGATTTTATACAACGTTTTTTGGGACCAGAAGGTAATTTGCTAGAACATTCTTTTCTTGCTTTAGAAGAAGGCAAACCTGCTGGCGTAATACTAGGTGGTATAAAGGATTATGAAAGTATTAAGACTATGCGCTGTGGAACATTAGCGGTTCATCCTAATTACCGCGGTATTGGTGTGAGTCAAAAATTATTTGAACTGCATAAAGAAGAGGCGATTCAACATGGATGTAAGCAACTTTTTCTCGAAGTCATTGTAGGAAATGACCGAGCGATTCATTTTTATAATAAGTTGGGCTATGAAAAAGTGTACGATCTTTCTTATTATAATTTAAATGATTTGACTAAAATAATGAATAAAGATTGTAAGGATATTGAAGTAAAACAATTAGAATTTCCAACTTTTAAAGATGAAATTCAGAAATGGTTAAACTTCCATATAAATTGGCAAAATGATATTGATTATATCAAAAAAACAAATAATGTATTTTATGGTGCATATGTCGATAATGACTTAAAAGGCTCTCTATGTGTAAATAAACAAGGTAAAATTAGTTTTATTTTCGTAGACAAAGATTATAGAAATATTGGTGTTGGGATGAAATTATTACAAGTAGCAAGAGAAGAATTAAATTTATCAAGTTTATCAATTGGGTTTCCTAACAATAATTTACTGGAAGGTTTTCTTAAGAAATGTGGATTTGAAAAGAATTCTTTAGCGCAATATGAAATGTATTTATTACTCTAAGAGCGGAAAGATTTATTCTTTTCGCTTTTTATTTTGCTGTTATGTTGGTAAATGCTCCGCAACTATAATTTATAATGAGAGGGATTTTGTTTATCCTTAAGTTATTTTTTAAATTGTCAATTTCATGCTAATAATTTTCTTTGTATAATATTCTAATTTTATGTAGAATAGATACGATGGGAGGGGATGAAATGAATAATGGATTAAAGTTTAAGATTTTTGAATTGCATTGTCTCGTTCAAAAGACTTATTCTGATATTAAAATAGCGTGTGATATTGCTATTTATCAAGAAAACACTTCTAAATATTTAATTTCATTAGGATTTTTAAATAAATCATATATGACTTATATAGAAGCAAAAAGATTCTATCGCGAAAATGAAGAGCTTGTAAGTGTAGAATTTGATAATTTCTTTGATATGTATGATAAATTAGAAAACGAATTAAAACAAGTTATTTCAACTGAAGATAAAAATCCTTCATTGTTACATAGCAGACTTGATCAGTTTCAGCAGAAAGTTGAAAATATAAATGACTTAATAAAAGTATTGCAAAATGCTCGTTAATGAATGCTTTTTTCTGTTCGTATAGAAATTATGTATTAAAAACATTTTAGGGATATTACATATTGAAGAGGTGGCTTTTGTAGATTACAAAAGTCATCTTTTTATGTTAGGAATAAATTATATACATTTTAGCAGTTTCATATAAATAATAGAAATTTATACGAGGTAAATATCATGGGAAATAAAAAAGAAATAGCTATAGTTGCATTAACAACAGGATTCGTTTTAACAAGTGTAACACCATATGGAGTAGGGCATGCAGAGGAAACTGGTCAAATGCAAGTTGAAATTCAAGAGGATTCGTTCCGTACAGGTGATCTGACACAACCATCAAAAAAGGCACCAGAGAATGTAGTGAAAGATGCACTTAAGGAAAATACGGAGCATGCTTTGTCTCCAAAACAAGTTAGTGCAGAAACAGGAGTAGATTACAAGGTTCTTCAAAAACGTGGTTCTTATGATGGAACTACACTTGTGCGCATGCAACAAATATATGAAGGAAAAGAAGTATATGGCCACCAGTTGACTGCTCACGTAGATAAAAAAGGTATTATTAAAAGCATTTCAGGAGCTAGCGCACAAAATTTAACACAAGAAGATTTAAAGAAACCTATTAATTTATCAAAAGAAGAAGCAAAACAATATATTTATAAAAAGTACGGAAACGATACTAAATTTATTTCTGAGCCAGAAGTTAAGGCAGTTATTTTTGTTGATGAAAATCATGGGCAGGCTAGCAATGCATATCAAGTTACATTTGCTGCTACAACACCAAATTATGTATCTGGAACTTATTTAGTGAATGCTCATAATGGTGAAATGTTAAAAGATATGGTACAAGAATCAAGTTTGAAAATAAGTGAAGAGTATGTTGAATCCGTTAAGGAAAATAAAACTAGCAATTTTACATCATTAACTGGAACAGGAAAAGATGATTTAGGCGTAACTCGTACATTTGGTATTTCTAAACAGACCAGTGGGAATTATGCGCTTGCTGATTACACAAGAGGACAAGGAATTGAGACATATGATGTAAATTATAGAGATATTACAAATGAAGAAAGTTATTATCCTGGTATACTAGCAACTAGTGTTTCAACAACATTTAATGATCCAAAGGCGGTAAGCGCTCATTTCTTAGCAACAAAGGTATACGATTTTTATAAAGAAAAATATAAGCGTAATAGTTTTGATAATAAAGGAAAAAAAGTAGTTTCAGTTGTACATGCATGGGATTCTGGAGGAACAAATGATCCTGAAAATTGGGAGAATGCATTTAGTACTAATATTAATAACATTAGTATGCTTTTATATGGAGATCCCATGGTAAAAGCGTTCGATATAGCCGGTCATGAATTTACACATGCAGTTACATCAAGTGAATCTAACCTTGAATTTTCAGGAGAATCTGGGGCAATTAACGAGGCATTATCGGATATTATGGGAACGGCTATAGAGAAATACATAAATAATGGGGAATTTAACTGGACAATAGGAGAACAAACTGGATCGACTTTTCGTAATATGAAAAATCCAACTGCAATTAATTTTTCAGAAGGACTACCGTATCCGGATGATTATAGTAAATATAATGATTTAAATGGAGAGGATTATGGAGGCGTTCATTTTAACTCAAGTATTATTAATAAAGTTGCGTATTTAATGGCACAAGGTGGTACTCATAACGGTGTAAATGTAAATGGTATTGGTGAAGATAGAATGTTTGATATTTTCTATTATGCAAATACTGATGAATTAAATATGACTTCTAATTTCTCTGAATTGAAATTGGCATGCCTTAAAGTGGCAACTAATAAATATGGAGCGAACTCAATTGAAGTTCAAGCAGTCCAAAATGCTTTTGATGCGGCAAAAATTACAGGAACGGTGAAAGAGAACGAAAAAACAGCAGAAAACCAAGCTCCAGAGTTAACTGTACCGTTTACGATTACACTACGTGTAGGTGATACGTTTGATCCAATGAGAAATGTAAAAGCTGTTGATAAAGAAGATGGTGATTTAACAAATAAAGTAAAGCATAAAGGCGATGTAGATACTTCAAAACCAGGTACATACATTGTGGAATACATGGTTGTTGATTCTCAAGGGCGGAATGCAACGGCAACACAGACTGTAATTGTAGAGGGAAATGGAGAAACATCAGATTTAGAACCTAAATTAACAGTGCCTGTTGGAGCGACAATTCATGTTGGAGATTCATTTGTTCCAATGGCAGAAGTATTAGCTATCGATAAAGAAGACGGTGATCTCACTTCTAAAATCAAAGTTGATGGTGAAGTAGATACAACTAAAGCCGGTACTTACGTATTAACGTACACGGTTACAGATTCTAAAGGTCATGAAGTAACGGCGAAGCAAACTGTAACGGTCAAAGTTAGAGAAGAAGTTAAAAATGATAAACCAATACTAAAAGTACCTGCTACAACTTCAATTACTGAGGGTGATCAATTTGATCCATTGGTAGGGGTATCAGCTACTGATAAAGAGGACGGTGACCTTATTTCTAAAGTAGCGTATGAAGGAACTATAGATACAACTAAAGCTGGTACTTATGAAATAATATATAGTGTTAGAGATTCCGTGGGTAATGAGGTAAATGCAATACAAAAAGTATTAGTGAAAGATAAAGAAACTAGCAAAGCTAATGGCCTTGCTAATAAGGAAAATAAGAGTAATATCTCAAACAACAGTAATAGCGATAAAAAAGAATATACATATAAGGAGCTTCCAAAGACGGGTGTAAGTACAACTAACAGTGCAGCAATCGGCATATTGATAATTATTGTAGGCACAGTACTCACTTTGGTTCGCAAATTTAGAAAGATACAAAAATAATAGTAGGGATTATTCGTTTGAAGAAAAGAGTTCATTATTCAAAAGAAATAAAGTAGAAAGTAAGTAAAACAAAATATGGATTTTTTACTTAATAAGATTTTAGTAGTTAAGCGGTGCATTTGACTTCTATAAAAATTTGTAGTTGGATCATGTTCTGTCTACAAAACTACATTACATAAAAAACACGTTACTATTCTCATTAAAATAAAAGAATAGTAACGTGTTTTTTGGTTTGGAAAAAGCATAAATCCTATAGTTCATGAATCTGGGAGTGCTTCTAATCTGCCATTGATGAGTTACTGAAAACATTTTGTTTTAATGGAAGTTTCACTCTAAATGACAACATGAGATTTTCGATATTTACCAGGTGTTTCATTGGTGAATTTTTTAAAAATTTTAGTGAAATAACTTTGATCGCTAAAATTAAGCGAAGCGCATATGTCTGATAAAGGATAGGTGGTGAAAGTTAATAATTTCTTTGCTTCTTCGATTCGTTCACGCTGAATGTACTCAATTAATGAAATACCGACTTCTTTTTTAAATAATATAGATAAATAATCTGAATTCACATTTGCAAATTTAGCAAGTTGTTTAACAGATATTGGATTGTAAATATTTTTAAAAATGTAGTTTTTGCAAATAGCAATAGTCTGTGAATGTTGCTGTGTTTTTTGTGCCTTTACACGGTCTGCAAAGGTACAAAAAGCATTTTTTAATAAATCCCAAACAGATTCTTTGTCTTTTAAATCTTCTGTTCTTTGAATATGTAAATCATAAATTTTGTAAGCAATCCCAGATGGAAGTCCCCCTTTTATCGCATATCTAGTAGCGAGCGTGATGGATGAAATACAAATGTTTTTATGACGTCTTAATTGATGGAATGAAGATAAAGATGAAAGAGTCTCTTGTTGGAATTCGTAATAATATTTGAGTACGGTTTCTTTATCCCCTTCTTCTATAGAACTAAGTAGTTGCTGCTCTATATATAAATTATGATAAATGGATTCATCTTTTTGCATTGAAATATATACATCTTCGTTTAAGATGCTGCTATGACTTATATGAAGTGAGTCACTGTTATTTGAAAAGGTGCTTACATCTGAATTTTTTTTATAGAGAATGTTATAGAACAATATCGCTATATTTACAAAGAAATTTTGATCTTTGACTGACAATGAAAAATAATGGTCTCTTGTTCTTTTATAATTTGGAATAAAATTAAGGTTACTATCCGCTTTACTTGTAGAAGAATTCACATGTGTCAAGGGCCCAATAATAACAGTACCGTTCACCATATAATCGCTCTTTATGTGAATTAAAATAAAGTGCCCTAGATATTCGTGAGTTCTGAAGATGGGGGAATTATATGTATCATTTCTCTGAAAAAGCATATGTAACTCTTCTATTTTTGATGTATATAACGAATGTGAATCATTTTTTGATTTAAATTCTAAAAGAATATTTTTGTTACAATCTAAAAAACCAAACTGGAATTTCGCAAAGATTGAAAAAACATATTGCAAATGTACTCTATCTCAACTAGACTGAGTTTTTTAGTCATATTCTTCCTCCTTACAGTTATGCGTAATAGTTAAATAAACATATATTCCTTTTTCATAAGTAGATACGGAAAACCTTTATCAATAAAAAATATAAATAAAAGTTATAAACTTCTAAGAATAATACCATAATTTAACATGAATAGCACATATTATTTGAATATACAAGTAATAGTTTTGGACAGTAACGTAAAATATGAATCGTCAAACTTATTTGTTGGTTATTACTTATATGTATTAAAAAATGATTAAGATTGGATTTTAAATAGGGATAGGAAGTGAGAAATGAATAGATTGACAGTAAGTGACTAGTCGAAATTAGCAGTGAAAGCTATTATGTAACAAATGTAATGATTCTTGAAATAAGGATATACGTGTAATTTAGGGGAGAAAATTACATATATCATGTGGAGAGACAACGTAATAATAGAAGATAAGAAAAGTGAATAAGTGATTGTAAACAATGGATTGTTGGACGACTATGTTTTATGTTATTCGTTTAAATCTGATACTTGGCACACTATTGCTTTTAAGAAGGTAATAGTAATAAAGAAATTTTTAAAATGATAGAAGTAGTAAAGGGGATAAGAGAAATGAAAAAAATATTTAGTGTGCTTTTAGTGTTATTCTTAACATTTTCTACATGGTCTAGTGTATTAGTAAAGGCAGATTCACCATCTAAAGGTACTTTAACGATTCATAAGTATGAACAAGAAAAAGATGGAGCGCAGGGACTAGAAGGTGACGGTTCTGCAAATCAAGAGGTGCCAAAAGATGTGAAACCATTAAAAGGTGTAACGTTTGAAGTGAAAAGGGTTGCTTCTTTTGAAAAAATTTCAAACGATGGGAAAATCGTAAAAGAAGACGTAAAACCTGTAATGGGAGCCACTCCAAATCAAGTAGTAACAGATGATAACGGACAAGCTGTATTAAAAGATCTTCCGCTAGGACGTTATGAGGTGAAAGAAGTGGCAGGACCTCCACATGTGAATCTAAATCCCAATACGTATACAGTGGATATCCCATTAACGAATAAAGAGGGTAAGGTGCTAAACTATGATGTTCACATGTATCCCAAAAATGAGATTAAACGTGGTGCAGTGGATTTAATAAAAACTGGTGTAAATGAAAAAGCATTAGCAGGTGCAGTATTCTCTTTATTTAAAAAAGACGGTACAGAAGTGAAAAAAGAGTTAGCAACAGATGCTAATGGCCATATCCGAGTGCAAGGATTGGAGTATGGAGAATACTATTTCCAAGAAACAAAAGCTCCGAAAGGCTATGTAATAGATCCAACTAAACGTGAGTTTTTTGTTAAGAACTCCGGAACAATTAATGAAGATGGAACTATTACTTCTGGTACAGTAGTTAAAATAGAAGTGAAAAACAATGAAGAACCAACAATTGATAAAAAAATTAACGGAAAATTGGAAGCGTTACCAATAAATCCGTTAACTAATTATAATTATGATATTAAAACATTAATTCCAGAAGACATTAAGGAATACAAAAAATATGTGGTAACAGATACTTTGGATAATCGTTTAGTGATTCAAGGAAAGCCAATCGTGAAAATTGATGGAGCAGAAGTAAATGCAAACGTTGTTGAGGTAGCTATAGAAGGTCAAAAAGTAACAGCTACAGTAAAAGATTTCACAAAATTAGATGGTAAAAAAGAATTTCATTTGCAAATTAAATCCCAAGTAAAAGAAGGAGTACCATCTGGTTCGGAAATTTTAAATACAGCAAAAATACATTTTACAAATAAAAATGATGTAATTGGAGAAAAGGAATCTAAACCTGTAGTTGTTATTCCGACAACTGGAATAATTGAGTTAACAAAAATTGATAGTGCTAATAAGAATAAATTAAAAGGTGCAGAGTTTGTACTTAAAGATAATAATGGAAAAATAGTTGTCGTAGCAGGAAAAGAAGTAACAGGTGTATCAGATGAAAATGGTGTTATTAAATGGTCTAACATTCCATATGGAGACTATCAAATTTTTGAAACGAAAGCACCGACATATACAAAAGAAGATGGTACAAAAACTTCTTATCAATTATTAAAAGACCCCATTGATGTAAAGATTAGCGAAAATAATCAAACGGTTAAATTAACGATAGAAAATAATAAAAGTGGATGGATTCTTCCGGTAACGGGTGGTATAGGAACGACTCTTTTTACTGTAATAGGCCTTACTTTAATGCTTACAGCGGCATTTGTTTTCTTTAGAAAAAAGTTTGCTAGAAATTAAGATTTTAGGAACATGTAACCATATGAAAAGAGGAGAAGCAAAATGCTTCCCTCTTTTCGATATTTAAGCATATACAGAGGTGGAAATATGAAACGAAATCTTGTTTTGGGAGGTATTTTTTTATTTGGATTAGGTATTTTTTTATATCCTACTATTAGTAATTGGTTGGCGACCCGTGCACATTATTCTGAGATTAGCTCTTACGATAAGAAGATTAAAGCATTACAAAAGAAAGAAGTCGAACGTAGGGAAAAAGAAGCAGCCGAATATAATAAACAAGTTCAAACTTCCACGAAAACATTTACAGATCCATTTTCTGAAAAAAAAAGTAATCATCAAGCGTATGCTGATGCGTTAAATTTAGGAGATGTAATGGGGTATATTGAAATATCGAAAATTAATATAAAACTGCCAATCTATCAAGGGACCTCTGAGGAAGTATTGAGTCGCGGGATAGGTCATTTAGATTTTTCTTCGCTCCCGGTAGGTGGAGAAAATACGCACACTATTTTAACAGGGCATCGTGGTTTACCATCAGCAAAATTATTTACAGATTTAGATAAGTTGAGCAAAGGAGATCTTTTTTATCTTCATTCTTTAGACAAAGTTCTTGCTTATAAAGTAGATCAAATTAAAGTAGTGTTACCACACGAAACGGACGATCTACAAATTGTACAAAATAAAGATTATACAACTTTAATTACGTGTACGCCTTATGGAATAAACACCAATAGATTGCTAGTTCGAGGTGAGCGTGTGGAGTTAAACGAGAAAGAAAAACAAAAAGTGAGTACAGAGATAGTTATATTTAATAAGTGGACTGTAATAGTTACAATCCTATTGTTATGTGTGTTTCTAGTCGAAATTTATAAGAAAAGGTTTACTTGATAGAATGTATGTATTTATCCTGTATTAATGGGAAGTGGGACCGGAAATTCAAAGATAAGTAAAGAAGGTATATAGGAGATGAAGTAAATCATCATTAATAAAAATTTCATTTTATTCGACTATAGAAAAAATACGGTAAAGGTGGGAACAAAGGAATTGAGGCTACGATTAAAGCTGGTAAGTATTCATTTTATTGTTTTGTTAATGTTAAGTGTAAGTTTTGTCGTATATGTACCAAAAGAAGCATATGGATCCACGACTAACTTAGAAGGTCTAGGAGATATATCGCGTTATAATGCTGTTGTCTTTGGTAACCATAAAGCAATAGGTGGCGACATTGAAGGAGCAATTGCAGTTCAAGGTGATATGGATGCATCGGGGTATACGATTGTAGGTGCTGCAGCGGGAACATCTAATATAGTAGGTGAAAAATGGGGTGATGAGGGATATCCGTCCTTGTTATTTTCTGGAAAATTTAAGAAATCAAGAGAAGAATCTTTTATCATTCAAAACGGAATAGTCGTAATGACAAAAGAGAGTGATCCAGATCGCATCATACAATCCTCTTATGATCGTATCGTTTATAAAGAAAAACTAGAAATTGACGCGAAATTTAATGAATTTCGCAATATAGTGAACCAAGTCAGTAAAAATGCAGGTCAATATAAAACGAATACCCCAATTCCAAATATGAAGTCACCTGGAATCGGAAAAGATATAAACAATCCTAATATTTATGTTTCATCAGAATTGACAGGGAAAATTAATTTAGATATAAGAGATGTATTTTTACCAAATGCTAAGGACAAAGATTTTATTGTTATGTATTCGGATGCAACAGAGGTTACATTTAAAAATGGGTCTATTCTATATGACACGAACAATATTGGAAGGGCTACAGATATAGTTCCTACATCACAACCATATTCTCCTAATTCCCCGTTTACTGAGCTATATGGGAAAGTGATTTGGGTTTTTCCAAATGCGAAAAAAATTATAACAGAGGGATATGGTGTCGTTGGTAGTGTGTTTGCCCCCAATGCTGTATTAGAAACAAAAGGCGGTTCGATTAATGGACAAGCATTTGTCGGTGCGGTACAACAAACTGGTGGATTTGAATTTCACAATTTCAAATTTAACTGGCAACATTGGAACAAGCCTAGTACAGGAAAAGTAAAAATAAAAAAGGTTGATAGTAATAATGATAATAAAAAATTGGAGGGAGCAAAGTTTAAAATTGAAGATTCAAAAGGAAAAATAGTTGGAGAACTAGTAACAAATGAAGAAGGAGAAGCGATATCAAAAGACTTACCAATAGGAAACTATACCGTAGTGGAAGTAGAAGCACCTAAAGGTTACGAATTATTAAAAGATAACATAACTGTAAAAATAGAAAAAGATGCAGTAGTAGAAATTAAAATAGGAAATAAGAAATTGCCAGATCCAATGGGGAAAATGAAGCTTGTGAAAGTAGACATAAGTGATAAAAATAAAAAACTAGCAAGGGCAAAGTTTCATATAGAAGATTCAAAAGGAAAAATAGTTGGAGAACTAGTAACAAATGAAGAAGGAGAAGTAATATCAAAAGACTTACCAATAGGAAACTATACCTTAGTGGAAGTAGAAGCACCTAAAGGTTACGAATTATTAAAAGAAAAAATAACTGTAAAAATAGAAAAAGATGCAGTAGTAGAAATTAAAATAGGAAATAAGAAATTGCCAGATCCAATGGGGAAAATGAAGCTTGTGAAAGTAGACATAAGTGATAAAAATAAAAAACTAGCAAGGGCAAAGTTTCATATAGAAGATTCAAAAGGAAAAATAGTTGGAGAACTAGTAACAAATGAAGAAGGAGAAGTAATATCAAAAGACTTACCAATAGGAAACTATACCTTAGTGGAAGTAGAAGCACCTAAAGGTTACGAATTATTAAAAGAAAAAATAACTGTAAAAATAGAAAAAGATGCAGTAGTAGAAATTAAAATAGGAAATAAGAAATTGCCAGATCCGACTGGGCAATTTGAAATTGAAAAAGTTGATGATATGGA
Source organism: Bacillus cereus ATCC 14579 (assembly GCF_000007825.1). Classification (NCBI taxonomy): domain Bacteria; kingdom Bacillati; phylum Bacillota; class Bacilli; order Caryophanales; family Bacillaceae; genus Bacillus; species Bacillus cereus. The sequence continues at coordinate 2,482,071 of NC_004722.1, forward strand.
TAGTGAATTAAAGCTAAAAGGCGCTGTATTTCAAGTGTTAGATAAAGAAGGGAAAGAAGTTAGTAGATTAATAACGGATGAAAAAGGAAAGGTGATTTCCAACCAATTAGCAATTGGAAAGTATACGATTAAAGAAATAAAAGCACCGAACGGATACATGTTACTTAGAGATCCAATAGAAATAGAAATTACAGAAGCAGTAAAGACACAAAAAATAACAGTGAAAAATGCGAAGAATAATTGGGTAATTCCTAATACTGGTGGGAGTGGAACAACAATTTTTTACGTAATTGGTATTATGCTAATGTTTGCTGTGCTATATTTCTATAAGAAAAATCGTATATTATGAACTAATTTTATAGAGTTAGACAGATCGTTGCGTTAGAGAGTTTTTAGGACATGAGTTCGGTATTGTACTGGACTCATGTTACTAAATTTGTTGAAGGAGGAAGGATAATAGTAAACATAGAATATGTTAATGAATTAAAATATTCAAGAGGTGAACATGGTGGCAATAAAACAAGACGAAATTAAAGTAGTTGTCGGAGCTGGAGTGTTTAATAATAATCCAGGTTGGATTCAAACGCAAGAAGATGAACTTAACTTACTAGATAAAGCTACGTGGGAAGGAAGATTTGAATACAACTCTATTTCAGCTATTTTAGCTGAGCATGTATGGGAACACCTTACTTTTGAAGAAGGTGTAAGAGCAGCTGAAATTTGTTATGAATTTTTAAAACCATCTGGTCATATTCGGTGCGGAGTCCCTGATGCATTCTTTCAGGATGAGGCATATCAAAATATAGTTCAAATAGGGGGCCCCGGTCCGAAAGATCATCCAGCAGCAAGTCATAAAATCGTTCATAATTATATAACATTAACGAAAATGTTTGAAACTGCTGGATTCGAGGTAGTTTTACTTGAATATTGTGATGAAAATGGTCGGTTTTATTACAACGAATGGGATGCAAACGACGGTGTTATTTTCCGTTCGAAAAGGTATGATTCTAGAAATAAAGGCGATAAACTTGGTTTTCCATCGCTAATTGTCGATGCGATTAAGCGCTAATCATTCAACAAAAAAGGAGTTAATCCTATGATTTCATAAGTCGCAAATGCGGCTTTTTTATTTGTACATAAATCTATATTTAATTTTCAATATTATATAACTCGATTTAGAAAATATTTAAGTTTTTCTCAGCACCATTCACTTTAAATTAACACTTCGTTGACATAAATATTTATTTTATATTTATATTCGTGTAAAATGAAATGGGAACATATATTCTATATAAGGAGACAATCAAAATGATAGCTGAAATTAGGAAACTAACTGATGGATATATTGTAAAATTTGAACGCCAATTTCCATATACGGCAGAAGAAGTTTGGTCTGTATTAACAGAAAACAGTAAGCTGAAAAAATGGATGCCCAATTTACAGATTGAAAGCCTTAAAACTGCTGGAATAATAAAGTTCGACATGATGGGCGGTTCATTCATAAATATTGATATTTTAGAGTGTCAACTAAACTCAGTACTTGAATTTACTTGGGATAAAGACCGTGTCAGATTTGAAATACATAATGAGGAAAATGGTACTCTTTTACTTCTTAAAGAGTACATTCATGAATTAACAGATCATACACCGAGAGATGTAGCTGGTTGGCATATTTGTTTAAATCTTTTTTCTTTCGTTTTAGAAGGAGAAGAGAAAGAATTTTCTAAAGATGAATGGCAACAGTGGTTTGAAATATACAAGGATAAGATTCATGAAGTGAGAGGATAATTGCATAATAGGTAATATTCATTATGTAATTATTATATTGTAAAAATGCTTTTGTGAATAAATAAGAATAGAGGTTAATATGAAAGTAAATCAATTAATTGCTAATAACATAAATAAATTAGATGCAACTATACCGTTTAATAAATCGTTTGGAATTGCTGGTTTATCTGGATCGGGTAAAACAACTTTTTGCCAAACAATTGGTGAAGAATCAAAAAAACGATTAGTTTCTTTATTACCAAAGGCTGAATATCAATATTTATTTCCTAACATTATGGAAACAAATTTTAGTGCCATTAAGATGGAAGAAATGCCTTTAGTACTTTTTCTAGGAAAATCATCGATTTCGTCTAATCCGCGTTCAACGATTGGTACTCATACTGGTGTTTTTACAGAGGTTCGGGAAAAACTTGCTGAAGTATTTAATCTTTCTCCAGAGGTCTTTTCATTTAATAATCAATTAGGCTGGTGTACTGGTTGTAAAGGCCGTGGTACTACAAAAAATGTTGAGTGTAAAAAATGTAAGGGAAAACGTTATAGTGAAGAAATTGAACAACATGAAATTGATTTGTTGGCCAAGCCACATTCAATTTCAAATATTAATGATTTAAGTGTTGAATCTATTCTTTCACTAGCAAAAGAATTGAATATTAGTGAAGAAAAACAGCATATACTGCAAAATATTATTAATATGAACATTGGTTATTTAACATTAAATCGAATTATGGGTACGTTGTCAGGTGGAGAGTTAACACGACTTTATTTGGCTGAATTCATGGCAGTAAGTGAAAATGCTGTAATTATTATTGATGAGATTTCAGTTGGACTTGATCATGAAACATTATTACAAATTTTAGAAGAGATTAAACGATTAGGGTGTAAAAATCAAATTTGGCTTATTGATCATTCAGATACAGTACTAGATACATCTGATGAGCAATTGTTCTTTGGACCTGGTAGCGGAAAATATGGCGGGAAAATTGTGGAAGAATCACCAAGACCAAAGTCAATACTGTGGGATCGAAATAAAGAAATACCAACAGAATTTTATACATTCTATGATTTATATTGCCGTAATATCCAAATAGCTGAGTTTCAAATTCCTAAAAACAGGCTTGTAACAGTTACAGGAGAATCAGGATGTGGGAAATCTACACTTGTCAACGAATGTCTAGCTACAGATTTTTTGAAACGATATCCAAAAGATAAATTAGTTATGGTAGGACAAGACCGAAATCAATCAATTACAAGTCGATCAACTGTAGCAACTTTCCTAGATATTAAAAAGAAACTGACAAAGTATAGTGAAGACATTGATGATATTTTTGAGCGCTCGATTGAGGATATTATTGATGAACTTCCAAATGAAGATATCGCTTATAAACGTTTGAGCCTACTAATTAAATTAGGACTTGGCTATTTAACATTAGAGAGAAAAACACAAACATTATCGACAGGTGAGTTTCAATGTGTTCATTTAGTTTCGGAATTATTTGCAAACACTAGAAATCCACATACATTATTCATTTTTGATGAGCCTTCAAAAGGTTTATCACAAAATATTTTAAATCAATTTATCGATAGTATTAGAGGTATTCTGCAAGATGAATCAGTTTCTATCATTATGATTGAGCATAATCGTTACATGTTAGAAAGCTCTGATTATATAGTTGATTTTGGAAAAAGGCAGAATGAATCTGTAGAGCATTTGGATGTTGTTAATCATGAGGGTTACTATCGTCAAAAAAGTAATGTGAATAGCACAAAGAAAATAAATATCTCTTCAATGCTTAAGCAGAAAAAAGGAGTTCACTATTTAGAAGAAAATCATATTAACTATTTTAAAAATGCCGAAAATGTTTATAAGGGCGGTATTTTAAAAAGTTTATCATCAATGGCTAGGTTAATTTATGGTGAATATGAATCTGATACAATCGCACCTGTTATTGCTATTGATCTTGAAAGACATTTATATAGTCAATATAGTTTCTTATATGAGATTGGGGGATTAATTAATCATATTGTAGCTGCTCATCCAATTAATAAAGATACGAGAAGTTTTGATTTCTATTCACAGGACAATCATTGTCCATCTTGTTCTGGACGTCTTCAAATTGAAGTTTTTGATAAAGATATTGCCATTCAAGATAAAAGTGTTCCATTTTGGGATGGGCTATTCGATCCAGAAATCATGAAGGTATTAAAATTTTATCAGCATGAAAAAATAGAATTTCTATTCGAAGAAATAAAAAATGAGCTTGGTCACGATTTGTCAAAGAGCTATAATGATATGTCAGAAGAAGAAAAGCATACGTTTTGGTACGGATATTTTGAAAAATCATTTTATGATAAAAAAGGAAAGACACGTAGAACATGGGTAGGGTTTAATACAATTATTGGTGGGTATATTGTTATTTCAAAAGCACCTATTAAAGAAGAAATTAAGAGTTCAAAAAAAATGATGAAATGTCCAATTTGTGAGGGGACGGTTTTAAATCATCATAAACCACTTAAATTTGGTAACGTAGATATTCGTGAAATAATCAATCAGCCTATTAATAAAGTATTGAAAACAGTTGGTGATTTACCGGCACTTGTTACATTGAAGTCTATTGTTGGTGGCGATATGGTATTGACAGAAGATGTTTCTTTATTGCTAAGAAAAGCACAAGTTGCACTGAAGATGTTTGAATTAGAACAAGCAAGCTTTTCAAACTATGAAATGGTGTTACAAAATGTCTTACCATTCTGGAACGAAATAAAAGGAAATATCGAATCCATTAGTGTTAATAATCAAGTAACTGTTTGTGATTTCCCTAATGTTTATGAAACGAGAGAAACCATTATAGATAAGTATTTCACAAATGGTAAATATAAAAAACTTACGTATGTATACGAAGCGTTTGGATACAAAAAATTAGTTACCCAAATTAATAAAATTAAAAAGAGTAATCCATGTCCATTTTGTAAAGGTAAGAAAGTGATAACCGAAGATAATCTACATGATGGTGTCTTTAAACTAACAATTCCATGTGTAACTTGTAATGCAAGTGGTATTAATGACGAAGGGTTAAAAGAAGTTGTTGAGGGCGTGGATGTACAAACGTGGTTAACTGGAAAAGTAAGTGATGTTGTGAATGAAAGCTTATTAACAGAAGCTGTTGGACAAATACCAATTTTTAATCGCATACGTGAGTTGGATAAACGAGATATGATAGCGGTTTATGAATGTCTTGAGAAAAATAACTAGTGATGGATTTGTCAATTGCAGTAGTCATAAAAACAGGAATATAGGTTTTTAATTATATAAATATAACATGTTAAATTGTTATTTAAATCGTTAAAAATAGTTGACCCTCACACAATGTCATTGTTTAAGATAAAGTTGAGCTTCAAAGTAGATGTAACTTATAGGAGGAAATCATGTTTAAAATAGGGGATTTTTCAAAACTATCTTCCATTAGTATACGAATGTTGAGACACTACGATAAAGTGGAATTACTACAACCAGTAAAAGTCGATGAGCAGAGTGGATATCGATTTTATTCAGCAGACCAATTAAAAAAAGTAAATCAAATTCAAACGTTAAAAGCTATGGGGTTTAATATTGCTACCATCAAAGAAATAATAGAATGCGATAATATAGATACCATAAAAGAGCAATTTTTAAATCGTAGTGCTCAAATTAAAGAAGACATGAATAACCTCCAAAAACAATTACGTCTCCTCGAAGACTCAATGAAAACGATGAGAGAGGATGTTGTTGAGATGAATTATCATGTTTCAATAAAAGAAATTCCAGAAAGAACTGTAGCTAGTGTTAGAAAGATTATTCCATCGTATAATTGCGAAGGTGATTTATGGAGTGTATTAATGCAAGAAATTCAAATGAAAAATATTAGTATTGCCCAACCGAGTTATAGTATTGCGGTTTTCCATGATCATGAATACAAAGAAAATGATGTAGATGTAGAAATACAGCTAAGTATTCTAGGTAAGCACGAAAATACAAAAGACGTTACATTTAAAAATATGGAATCGACTAATGTAGCTTCTATAACAGTTAATGGAAGTTATGAACAGATGACAGCTGTAAATGAGGCTGCGGCAAAATGGATTGAGACAGAGGGTTACAAATTAGCAGGCCCGATGTTTAATATTTATCATGTGAGCCCAGCGATGGAATTGGATCCTAATAAGTGGGTTACAGAAGTTTGTTATCCAATAAACAAATAAGTAATAAAAAAAGGCATGTTTTATGCCTTTTTTTATTTTGTTAATATCTCAAAATGTATAATTTTTCCTCTTTACAGTTTTCGTATCGGACTACATAAGGCAATAAAGACTTCAATTATTTTAGTAAAAGCAGCTAAAGCAAATATAAATACAGGATTGTAGGCTGAAATAATTCCACCTACTAATGCCCCCAATGGCATAGATAATCGTGTAAGTACACGAGAAAAACCTAAAACACGTCCTTGCAAATTGGATGGAACAGTTTCCTGCCGAATTGATGTAACAATCGTATTCCATGTGATATTACATGTCATCGCGATTCCGAAAGCAATTCCAGGAGCAAGCCAATATGTACTCCATAAAGCAAATGTTAATCCAAGCGCTCCAAAAAATAGGAGTAAAGGAATAAGTATACCACGTCGAAATTTCTTTTCTAAAGGAACGGCAATTAAGCTTCCTAAAAGCCCACCTATTCCTATTAAAGTATAATTATAACCACTTTGTGCGGAGGTAAGATTTAATGTCGATAATAAATAATACATAAGTACACCTAAAACAGCACTTGCTCCAAAGTTACCTACCATAGCTTGAAGTGACAAAGCTATATTTAACCGATCATTTATGAGCCATTTAAATCCATCAAACAAATCATTTAGTACATTTTGCAATGTTTTTTTATCAGTATTCTTTTTATTTAAGTTTTTCATAGAAGGTAATATAATCACAGCAATTAATGTAGCAATAAATGAAAGAACATTAATCCAAAGTACTTGAAAGCCGCCAATAAAAGATATGAAAAGCCCAGCTATGATTGGACCAAACAAACTAGCCAATTGATTAACCATTTGATATAAAGAATTAGCCTTCGTTAATGATGCACCTGCGATGTGTGGAATGACTGTAACTGTTGTTACATCAAAAAGCATGGACATAACTGCTAAGATAAAAGTAATTACGTATAAATGCCAGACTTCTAATAGATGTAATGCATGTAGAATTGGTACGAGACTTACTAAAATAATATTGATAATATCCGCCATCCAAAGTAACTTTTTTCGATCATATCGATCAACTAGTACACCAACTAAAGGGCCAAATAAAACGATTGGCAATACGTTAACAGCAAATAAAGAACCCATAATTACAGCTGAACCAGTTAATTGATAGGCAATCCAAGGCAGTGCAAAAGTATATAGTGAATCCCCGATTCGTGAAATGAGTAAACCAAAAATAAAAATCTTGTATTCTTTTGAAAAAGTTGTCTTGACAGTTAATCTTCGTTCTTGTACAAATTTCACAATTATATGACCTCCCTTTTTTATAGAGGAATTTGAAAATAATCCGTCCAATACGTATTAAATATAGAATTCTGTAAGAAGTTGTTGAATCCTACTTTATAATATTGATTTTATATAAAATTGTAGGGAATAGAAATTAGGGCGGTTTTTATGCGAGGAGACGGAATGATTTGAGAACAAAAGGGGTTGCTGGATAAAGAGTTAATCTTATGACCTTTTCCGCAATTATTGTTGTTAGCAGAACTTTTGAAAGAAGATCCTACATTAATATATCCCTTTTTTAGTTAATAATAGCCTCCTTAATACTAGTTAATACAAGGAGGCATTAAATTTTTAATAATTAATGGTATGTGTACCCTCCATCAGGAAATAATACATTACCCGTAGTAAAACTATTTTGCATTAAATATAGGACAGTATGTGCAATTTCATCATTAAATCCAGCTCGTTGTACAAGTGAAAGAGATTTATAAGCTTCGTAAGCAACTAGTCTATTTTCATTTTGTTCATTTTCTCTTTGTATTGTTCCAGGAGAAACCACATTAACTCTAATAGGAGCTAATTCCACAGCTAAAGCCTTCCCTAAACTTTCAATAGCACCATTGCAAGCTCCATAAGCAGGAGCGCCTTTAAGTGGTCTTTGACTAAATGCACCAGACATTAACACAATCGATCCAGAGTTTGAAAGAAAAGGAATTGCATATTTTACGGCATAATATTGAGGCCAAAACTTTCCGATGAAGCTACTTTCAGCAATTTCCTCTGTAGAGGTAATCGGTCCAAGTGTGTAAGAGGCTCCCGGTGTGAATAAATGATCAAAGTTCCCAACTATCTTGAAAAAATTTTGTAATTGCTCTTTATTTTGATTATCCAATATATAAGTTTGAAGATGATTGTTATTTATTACTTCTCGAGCAACTTTTAATTTTTCTTCCGAGCGTCCGGCAATAATAACATGTGCGCCTTGTTTAATTGCTTGTGTTGCTGTTGCTAATCCAATACCAGAACTCCCGCCAATGATAACAATACGGCTATTTTTTAATGTAGTAATAGACATATTTTAGCCACTCCTTTAATAAAAAATTTAGAATATAACTAACTGTGCTATGCTTTTATTATTCGCTAAAAGGGAGCAAGTGAAAAGTACGCACTTTATATGTACATAGTCGCAAATTTCGTACTAATCGCTATACATGCGGATAAGTAATAGGAAAAATTTCTAAATATGGTTTATCCGGCATTCACGGGCAGTAAAACTCTCACCTCAAAGTTAGGAAAATGCAAGGAAGTTAGGTAAGAGATCAATTGCCCGTAAAAGCTCGATTGGTTCAACTAATAATCAGTGTGGGATGAACAAAACCCCCACTGATTAAAGTTTCACTTTATGATATCTGAGGAGAGGTGAGAAAAATGGATTTACAAGAACCGAAGTTAAAAGGGGTAATAGCAACATTACAAATAATCGGTGGGAAATGGAAGTCACTCATTTTGTTTATTTTGCTAACAGATGGAATGAAACGTTTTGGTGAATTAAAGCGATTGATACCAGATATATCTCAAGGGACGTTAGCGAAGCAATTACGTGAATTAGAGCAAGATCAACTAATAAAACGCGAAATTTATCAAGAAATACCACCTAAAGTAGAATATTGCTTAACTGAACATGGAAAAACAGTCAGTACTGTTTTGGATAGTATGTGTAGTTGGGGAAGAGGGCATTTAGAATATATAGATAAAGATAAACCATAAAAATGTTATGTAAACTTATTGTAGTGTGAAGGGAAATGTTGTTTTAATAATTTGTATTTTATAATATATAATTAAAGAGTGTCGTAGGTTATTATACATATTTAATTTATTTTTACAAAGGGGAAGTAATAAGATGAACGAATTAGAGTATAAAAGCTTCTATGATAAAGTAGGAAGATTAAATGGATGGGATTTTAGCAAAATAAAATGTGAAACTGTAGGAGATACATGGGACTTTTATAGTGAGGTAAAAGAAAGGTGTAAACCATCACATATTTTACTTGATGTTGGTACAGGCGGAGGAGAAAATGTACTTAACATAGCATCATCAGCTAAATTGTTGATTGGAATTGATAATTCTAACGGCATGATTGCAACGGCACATTCTAACTTGAAAAAATCAGGTGTACAAAATGTTGAGTTTCTTCAAATGGGTTCTGAAGCTTTAACATTTCCACATGCACATTTTGATATTGCTTCAAGTTGTCATGCCCCGTTTCTGGCATCTGAGTTAGCGAAAGTAATGAAAAAGGGTGCCTTTTTCTTAACACAACAAGTAAGTGAGAATGATAAATTAAACCTGAAAGAAGCATTTGGTAGAGGACAATGCTTAGGTGAACGGGATGGTACTTTAAAAGAAAATTATATGAATGAACTTATTAGTGCAGGATTTGATCTCGTGCAAGTACGTGAATATGATGTTACTGATTATTACAGTAGGTCTGAAGATCTCATTTTCTTATTAAAACATACCCCTATTATTCCTAGATTCGGAGAACAGGAAGAGGATTTTACTATTTTACAAAAGTTCATTGATACGTATAGTTCTGAAAAAGGGATTCGTACGAATTCAAAAAGATTTATGATTATTGCTGTTAAATTATAATGTATTTTAGTGTAAAAGCTGCTTTTCATTTAAAGAAAAGCAGCTTTTTGTGTGGAAAAGAATACAGGAAATACTTGAAAATAATAGAAATAAATAAAGTGTAAATTAAAAAATCAAAATATGGAGGATAAATGTTTTGAAACGTTACTATATTAGCAATGAAAAAATAAATGTACATATTACTGAATGGGGGAATAATGACAAGCCCGTTATCTTTTGTTTACATGGATTAGGTAGTACGAGTTTAAGTTTTATAGAAATTGCTGAGGAATTAAAAGAAGAGTATAGATTTATCTCCGTTGATGCACCTGGACATGGTAAAACACCGCCATTTGAAAGAACAGAAGATTATGAGATGCACAATTTAGCAAATTGGTTAAATGAAATAATAAATGAATTGAGAATCAAATACTTCTATTTTCTATCACATTCATGGGGAAGTTTTGTAGCGTTATTTTATTTGTTAAATCATCCAGAAAAAGTACAAGGAAGTATTCTTATTGATGGTGGATATCAAACAAAAAGGCTTCGAGAAGAAACGTTGGAAGAAGAAATTGCTTATTATGAAAAGGACTTTGATAAATATGTTTTTAATAATTGGGACGAATTTTTCAAAAGTGAAAAAGAAGCTTATACTAGATGGTCTTCATTGTTAGAAGTTGCTGTAAAGGATCTAGGGATCGAAATGGATAATAAAGTATGGTGGCATGCCAGGGGGAATACAGCTAGTAATATAATAAGAGGTATGCATAAAGATGAAACAATAGATATATATGAGAAGCTACCGGCTAATATTGTATTACTTCGAGCTACAGTCCCACAAGTTTGGGCGGATTATAGAGATAAGACAGTAAATGTTTTTAAAGAGAAAACGGACAGTATAGTAAAAGTAATTCCTGATACTACACACATGTTGCACTGGGATAAACCAGAAATTGTTATAGCGGAAATAAAAAATAATTGGAGCTAACATATTCATACTAAAGTTGTAGTTTCTATATGAAAAATCCATCCTTCCGTTTGATTTTATCTATTTATAAGTGTAATACAATACGAATAGATAATAAGAAATGAGGGGGAATGTAAAGTGATTACACATATATCAGATATAAAACTACAAACGGTTTCCATAGAAGGGGTAAAACAAGTTTATAAGGACATATTATCTTTTCCAATAAAAAAAGAAACAGCATCCTTCATTCAATTTGAAGTAACACCTTATACAACAATTAGTTTTCAAGAAGTGTATGAACCAATCGCACCTGCACATTTTGCTTTTGAAATTCCATATTCAAAATTCCATGAAACAGCAAAATGGTTAAAGGACTCTGGATTACTCATTGTAAAATGGCAAAATGGAAATGTAATTGGTGAAGAGAATGGTCTATTCAATTTATACTTTAAAGACGGAGATGGAAATCTACTCGAAATTATCGCACATAGTTATGTTAAAGAGGATGTATTAGTACCACACTCACCTTTAAACATTTTATACGTAAGGGAAATTGGTCTTCCTGTTAAAAGTGTACCTGTTTTTACGGAATGGTTAAAATCAAATCTAAATATGAAAACGATGGAAGATGGGGATATTTTTAACTTTGTTATAGGTGGCACTGCATATATCGTCGCGACTTGGTGGCAGCGACCTTGGATTCCAATCGCGATGAAAGCTCTATCACCGAAAGTATACGTTTCTTTCGGAACACCAGACGTCGCATTTTTACAGCGAATCCAAAATAACTTTAAGAAAAATAGTGTATCATTTGAATGTAAACGTAATGAAGTATCATTTATTGAGCAAGGATATACATTTTCAATTGTGCATACATCAGAGTTTCATTCTGATATTCCTAAACAATTAAACTTACCGCTTTCTATTTAAGGATGAAAAGCGGTAAGTTTTTTGTATATTCGTGAAGAAGGTTTTAGCTAGGGTTACAGTGAATTTAAAGAGAAGTACAAGGTGTTATTTTAATTTATGTTAAGGGGAGAAATGAAGTGGTTTTAGGTAATCCAATTGCAAAAGGGAATACTGCAGAAATTTATTTAACTGATGATAAGGTTGTAAAATTATTTAAAGATTACCTCCCAGATACAGAGTCTATGAATGAAGCAAAAAAACAAAAATATGCGTATTCATGCGGGCTGCCAGTTCCAAACGTATTTGAAGTAATAAAGATACAAAATAGACAGGCAATTATTATGGAACATGTAAAAGGGGACAACATTGGTGATCTTCTGCTTAATAATTTAAATGAGGCAGAGCGTTATATCGGCCTTTGTGTTAATGAGCAAAAAAAAATCCATGCTATACATGTAAATACAGATGAAATGGAGTTAATGAGGGAAAGGTTAGAGAGTCAAATTAAATCTGTACATAAATTGGATGAAAACAAAAAGAAAAACATATTACTAAAATTAGATTCTATTACATTTGATTTTAGGCTATGTCATGGAGATTTCCATCCATTTAATTTAATTTTGAGTAAGGAAGAGAAAGTGAAAGTTATAGACTGGGTAGATGCTAGTTCAGGGGATATTCGCGCAGATGTATTTCGAACATATTTGTTGTACTCACAATCTTCGGTAGAATTAGCTGAGATGTATTTACATATATATTGCAGTCGTACCGGCTTATCAAGAGATGAAGTTTTTCAATGGGCTCCTATAATTATTGCAGCTAGATTTTCTGAAAAAGTATCACCGCAAAATGAAGTGTATTTGAAAAGATTATTGAATCAGTATTTATAAGTCATAAAAAAGGCTGTCAGCTAATTAATAAATGCTGTTGTTTAACCAAATTTTCCTTGCAGTTAAACAACAGCATTCTTAAATATTGATATAGGTATTCTTATTTTCGATCTTCATCCTATAAAGGTTCATAATCCGTACTTGTTCCTCCGTTAATTCTTCTTTATCCCAATACATATGCATTAAGCTATATTCAAAAATCTCCTTTAATTTAATAAATAACGGAAACTTGTCTTTCATCTCTTTTGGTAGCTCATTTTCCTTTTGGTAGCCTTCAAATAGTGCTTTTGTAATAGAATACTCATAGTCAACGATATTCCCATTTCCAGCAAATGAATATTCTATCGCACTATAAATAGGAACGGCTAAATCGAATATGTAAAAATGTTTTTGGAATGAATCCAAGAGAATATCAACTTAACAAAATGCCTATTCAATCATTTGTTAAACTAAATTTAAATAAAGAAGGGGCGTTTAAAATGAATATTTCTAGAAAAATAGAGTTTGAACAGTTACGAGATAGGAAGAGTGAGCTATTTGATAAAGAGGTACTTAACATATTAAATGGTCAAGTTATGTATGAAGAATTTAAAAACGAAAAGCTAATGGGTGATTCTGATTATGCACCATTTAATGAGGCAATGTGTGTGAACCCTGCTACTACACAAGTTTTTGATGAGGATTTTATTAAAACAAGAGCGGAAGGACATAACAGTTCCGTAGAAAGTTATACAAAAAAGGTTATAGATCCGTTAGAAAAACTTTTTACGAAAAATTATAAATGTATTGTTTTATGGTTTGGTGAAGATATGTTTTGTCAAATGAACCTACTTACCATACTTTCTCACCTTGAACAGTCTGTTTATGAAGGGAAGGTATACTTAAATAGCTTTAGAGAGGATGAATTTAAAGTAAATCAAATTGAACTTGAATTGGGGAAGTATTCTTCTATATACAATGAAGTATTAGTAAACCATAAAAAGACCTCCCATAAGGTACCACCTGTAATGTATCAGGCTATAGACTTATTTTTAGAAATGTTAACAGAAGATAATGCAGTAATGAAATTCATTTCTAAAAATAAAGATTTATCAACTCAAGAATTATTAACGAAGTTGTTTCATCTTTTTCCTACAATCGGATATGGAGATACTCAGTACATAGAACTGATTAATAAAATAAAGAAGAAAGCTACACCAAAAATATAGGTGCAGCTTTCTTCTTATAATTGCTCAAGTAATTCTAATTCTTTTTCTACAAATAGCATTAGTTCTTTAATTGTTTCACCAGAAAAATCAAAACGAATACCGGCTGCATCATACACGTCTTTTATAGATTGCGAGCTTCCTAGTGATAATGCCTTTTTATAATTTTCTAGCGCTTGCTTAGGATCCTCTTTATATTGTTTATACATTTGTAATGCACCAAGTTGGGCGATCGCATATTCAATATAATAAAATGGTACTTCAAAAATATGGAGTACAGGTAACCAACTCGTTGCTATCCAGTTTTCGTAGCCATCAATATGTATGACGCTAGACTGATAATGTTTTTGAAGTTGTAAGTATTTTTCATTTCTTTCTTTAGAAGTATGACTTGGATTTTCATACAGCCAGTGTTGAAATTGATCGACAATAAGCATAATAGGTAAATATGAAATAACATCTTTAAAGAAGTTAATTTTTGCTTGTTTTAAATCTTTTTTGTCTGTATAGAAGGTATCCCAATAATTAAGCGAGAATAACTCCATTGTCATACTGGCTAGCTCAGCTGTTTCAGCTGGAATTTCTATATACTGTCGTAATTTTAATGGTTTTATGAGTTCGTTATGAATACTATGACCCATTTCATGTATAAAAGTGACAATATCATCTTGTGTATAATTTAAGTTCATAAAAATATAAGATAATTGTGAAGCTGGTAAGTACTCACAAAAGCCACCAGCTGCTTTTCCTTTGCGGCTTGTTAAATCAAGACAATTGTGTTTATACATTCGGTTTAAAAGTGCTGAAAATTCAACATCTAGTTTATTAAAGATATGAGTGCTCTTTTCAATTAAATCATTTTCATTTGCAATAGGTTTAAGTACTTTTTGATCTGGAGTTACAGCTGATACATCCCACGGGCGAAGTGTATCCAATTGCAGTTTATCTTTTTTCTCTAGCAATATTTTATCTTTAAGAGGCACAACATACTTACGTATGGATTCAGCTAGTTCATAGCAATCTATCGCTGAATAATCAAAACGCTCGTATTTTTTGAACATATAATCGCGATAATTCTCTAGTTGAATATTTTTTGCTTTTTGATGGCGAATTTCAATTAATTGATTTAATATGTTTTGCAGTTCTTTTTCAACAGATAAAAATTGTTCAGAAATAATGGTTTTTGCCTTTTTACGGGTGTCACGATTCGAATCTTGTAAATAGGATTGTAATTCTGTTATCGTTTTTTCTTCTCCGTCCCAAATTCCACTTAATCCTCCAGTGATTTCAAAGTACTCTGTGACTAATTTGTCTTCCTTTATTTCTAATTCGATATTTTCCTCACAAAATAACTTTTGAGCATTTTTTATTTTTGTATCTAATAAACCATATACATTAGAATCTAATTCCATTCGAAAAGGTGACTCTAAATATTTATTATCCAATAAATTTTGGTATCGCTTTAAAAGTGGCTTTACAAATTGTTGATCATGTTCAAAAGTATCCTTTATTTCTTCATCATCCGTATTACATTGAAAGGCGATGTAATGTGATCTTAATTGTTCTTCGATGTCCCAAATTACTTTTGACTGCTCTTTTAACCAATTTTCAAGGTCTAGTTTTGAAGAAATCATTTTATTTAATAAAGTCGAAAGAGTTTTTTCCAATTGTAGTACATTACTAATATCAATCGTATTTACACGTTGCATTATATATCCCTCACTTTGTATTTATTCATAGAGATATTCTATTTATTAATTGTAATTCCCTTGTTAAGTGGGGTAAATGTGAAATAATGTTAAATTTAATAATTAAAGAAGGTATTTATATGTCAAAGTAAAAAGTTTATCGTAAATGAAAATATATGGAGGGGTGCTGCATGAGAAAGGGAAAGAAGTTACTTGTATTTTTATTTCCACTTGCTTTATTATGTGCCTGTGAGAATGACATTGAAGATGCTAAAAGTGAAGATTCTATAGTGATGGATATTGCCACAGCAGCGGTAAAGGAGGAATCTTTTTTTAGTGCTGCTATAAGAGATGAAAAAGAAAGAATATTAGATTTAGAGATTGCTGATAGCGAAGATAGTAACGAAATAAAAAATGATATTAATAAAAGATTGGTGATACAAGGTGTAACGTCTTATAAAATCAATATAACTCAAAGAAATAGAGAAGTTGTAAAGGCAGAGAGTAGATGGAATCAAGTTTTTGGACATATATTTGATGACGTATTCAGAAAAAATGGATATGAAGGGTTTGGTATTCAGCAAATAAATTATAAAAAGAATCAACCTGTTACCATTGATATAAAAACTAAGATTAGCGATGATGAAGTAGGGGCGAGAGAACTTGGACAGAAAATAGAAAAAGAAGTTGAAGTTGTACTTAAAACAGAAGCAGTAAAGAAATGGATTGAAAATGATTCATATGCTATTGGGATTTACGATATAGATGATCGGAAAATTAACTAATTGAGGAATGAATGCTATATGAATGAAAAATCGATATAATTAAATATAGAATTACTGAAGGAGGTGTAAGATGTATAAGTATTTACATATTTTAAACGACATAGAAAATATGATTAAAAATGGAGAAATAAGAGAAGGAAAGAAATTACCGTCTATACGGTCACTCGTTACGCAATATGAATGTAATAAGGCAACAGTTATACGTGCGCTTCATGAATTAGAAAAGCGTCACATTATATATTCTGTCCCTCAAAGTGGATACTACGTTGTTAAAAAATCAGAGAGTACTATAGAAAATAACGAGATAATTGATTTTGCCTCCTCAGCACCAGATCCAGATGTTTTTCCGTATTTAGATTTTCAACATTGTATTAATAAGGCTATTGATACGTATAAAAATGATTTGTTTGTATATGGAACGCCGAAAGGCTTACCATCTTTAATACCAGTTATTCAAAAACAACTAGCAAATTATCAAGTCTTTACAAAAGAAGAAAATATTTTTATAACATCAGGTGTTCAGCAGGCACTTGCTATATTAACTTCTATACCATTTCCGAATGGAAATGAAACTGTATTAATTGAACAACCAACATATCATCTATATATTGATTATCTAGAAATAAATAAAGTTCCTGTAATCGGTATTAAACGTACGAATGAAGGTATCGATTTGAATGAATTGGAGCAAATATTTCAAACCGGAAAAATAAAATTCTTCTATACGATACCGAGATATCATCATCCGCTTGGAACGTCTTATTCTAAAGATGAGAAAGAAAAAATCACACTATTGGCTAAGAGATACAATGTATTTATAGTGGAAGATGATTATTTAGCAGATTTAGAAACTGATTCAAAAGCAGATCCATTATATAGCTTGGATAATTGTAGTCATGTCATATATTTGAAAAGTTATTCGAAGATTATTTTTCCAGGTTTACGGGTTGGAGTTGCGGTCATTCCACCATCCATTGCAAATGCGTTCTATACATACAAAAAGATACTAGATATTGATAGTCCGATGATTTCTCAAGCGGCTTTAGAAATTTATATAAAGAGCGGTATGTTTGAACGTCATAAAAGTAAAATTAATTCTTCCTACTATAATAGATCAATAAAACTAGCAGAAACATTAGAAAAAGTGCAAAATGAAGATCCATCATTATTTACATATAATAGACAAAACACATTTGGAATACACACTTGTTTAGAAATGCAGAAAAACACAGTTACAGAAACACTTATACAAAAATTAGGTGGCAGGCAAATAAGTGTCGATACTATTGATAAGAATTATATGAGGAATTTTCCTAAAGAAAAACTGTTAAAGTTAAATGTTTCGAATGTAAAAGAAGATAAGATTGAAGAAGGTATTCGTAAAGTAATTGAGGAAATCAAGCAATCAGGGCGTTTAGATTTTCAATTTAAAAAAGAATAATACGTATAGGAAGGTTTATTGTGAGGCGAAAAATAATAACCTTGTTTGTAGCTATTGCCATAGTAATTGGAGCGTTGGTAGTTACGAAATATTATAAAGAAGATGATCAATGCATAGCAATTACTGAGTATTCAAAAGGTATTATCGTAGATTAAAATAACCGACCTATAGCAGATGTGAAAATTCAATTAAAAATAAAATGCATAGTATTTCACATGAAAAGGTGAATTTGAAATTGCGGATGGTGTTTGTGATGACATTTTGTTGCAATTAGTTACTCCAAATAACAGAGTCCACACAAGGAAATATGAAAGAGAACATATATCAAAAGTTATACAGTTGAATTATAAAAATGAGGCTGAATAAAATGAAACCATTACAAAGGGAAGTAACAATTGTGACTGGGGCAACAGATACGCTGGAAAAACAGTAGTAGCGTTAGAAAATGAACAAAATATTGGGAGTAATTATTTTGAGGAGAATGTTTTGAATCAAAATTAATATTTTTAAGAGCACTCTAGAGCCGAGTGCTCTATTTTTTATACTGTACACAAATAATGAACTTCTCTTAACTATCAAAATAGTTATTTGAAAAGCATTGGTAAAAATGAAATACAATCAAAAATAAAGTGGCAAATCCAACTCACCCAAACACTTTTTGAATTTTTCCATATATAATTTAGTGCTAATCTAACTGGGATTATAGTTATTAATAATTGCATTGGCACAAAACCGTAAGCTGGAATATGCCATAAAGCGAACAATAAACTACATATTATGGATGCTGTACTAAATTTCAATCCTAATTTTTGTAATGCAATAATTATATTAGTACAAATCAATTCTTCACCCATTAACATAAATGGTATACGGAATAAAATCATATAAATACTTATTACTTCAGCAACAGAATTTTTAGTTGCAGGTTCAAAAATGTAACTGAATATTAAACTGGAACCCATACCCACGATAATAGTTAAAGGCACACCCCAAAGTAAAGTTTTAAAACGAAAATGTTTAAATTGCTCTAATGATATTTTTCCTAAAAAATAGTATCCTATAATTCCACATAATACAAGGTTCCATAAAGCTTCAATAAGTATTCCTAACAATTGGGGTAGATTCCCCCCTAAATAAACCGCAAAAATTTGATATACAATCCCGGTAGTAATTAATAAACTAAAAGCCAAAAGAGATTTCGAAGCAATGTTTTTCTCAGTTTCCAAAATCTTTGTTTCCACAACAACCCCTTCTTTCTTATTTCTTGTTAATTATAAATATATAATAGCACATTAAAAACCTAAATAATGGTAAAAAAGATGGGTATTAAAATAATTTTTTTATCAGTAAATTCAATAGATAATAAAATCGATTGGTTTGAGTATGAACTGCTGAGAATTCAACGTTAAAAGATAAATTATAAAATTATGATTAGGAAATTGTTGTATTTATACATAGTCTTATACATTTTTAAAGTTTTGTTAAACTAATGTTAATATTTTACTGTTAGATGCTATCATTAAATTATAATTTATATTTTGAATAGGAGGGAGATCGAGTCTATGGCGGTACGTATAGTCGATGATTTACAACAATTATCATTGTTACTTATGTTTTTAAGTACATTCATATTTTACAGATACTTAAAGAAGGTTAAACGAGAGAGAAAATTGACTGGCTTTGAATGGACAATGTATTTTGTCACTCAATTTGCGACATTAATTTGGGCAATTACTTATTTTATTAAACACTTAGCTGAATCGTAAATACTAATCATTCAATTTAGTTTACTGTTATCTATTTGGGATATAAATATAGTCCGTATCTAAATCAATGACAACATTGCTTATGACGTCTTCTTGTAGTAACTTTGGAATTTTTTTGTAATGATAGCGTACACAAAATAAGCTTAGCAGATCCTCATTAGATATCTCTTCATTTTTTACATTTAAATACATCGTTATTAATTCGTTAATAGAACAGTTACGGCCAATAACATACTCGTTTATTCTATATCCATCAAATTCAATTATCATGTTATCACTGTTGGGTGCTAGCCAACGCTATAGCTTTAATTTTGGATGAATCTATTATACATTGTTTGAAATTTAGTGAGAATATATTTTTATAAAGTGAGAGGATATGAATGGAACAATATAAGTTAGTTTTAGAAGGTGCGAAACAACTTAAGTGGGAAACAAATGAAATTAAGGACATACAGGACGATGAAATTATCGTTAAAACAATCGCAGGATCGATAAGCATTGGGGCCGAGTTACCACAGTATAATGGATCCGATGTTACAGATCCGCATCCTTTTTATCCAAGAAAAACTGGATATGAAAGTTATGGTGAAGTGATTGAAGTTGGTAATCAAGTAACACATGTAAACGTAGGTGATAAAGTAGTTTCTTTTTATGGACATGAAACGATAGGGATAGTTAAGGCGCATAAAGTAATTCGAGTGCCTAGTTCTATACAACCTAAAATTGCTTTATTATCTATTCTTTCATGTGATGCCGCTAAAGGAGTATTGAAACTAAACCCGCGACAGGATGAAAAAGTACTTATAATTGGAATGGGAGTTATTGGTTTACTCGCTTGTTATTTCTTAAAATACTATGTAGGCATTGAGCACGTGGATGTTGTTGAGCCTAATAAAAATAGAAGAGATTTTGCAAAGAAGTTTGGTACGAAAAACATATATGATTCAGAAGAGAAAATAATAGAAACATATAATTATGGTTTCGAATGTTCTGCTACAAATAGTGGGTTCCATACTTTGCAAAAAGCTCTTAAAACTAATGGTAAAATATGTATACTGTCTGATGGTAATATAGAAGAACTAACATTAACTGCTAACTTTTATCAGAAAGAATTGCAAATTATTGGATCAAGTGACGGATACGATTATCAAAAACATGCAGATTGGTTTTTTGAAGAAATAGGAAAAACACCATTTATAGAGGAGATCTTTCAACATGAAATACATTATACTTCACTCATACAATGCTTTGATGAATTGAGTTTAGGGATAATTAAACCATTAAAAGTATATGTTTCATATGAATAACGAAAAAAATGAGCAAATATTTGTCACATACCTTACAAATGTTTCGTCACATTTATGATTATTAAATGAGGAGGAACATATATGAAAATATTTGTAGCAGGTGCAACTGGTGTAATAGGACGTTCTTTATTGCCAATGTTAATAAAAAATGGGCATACGGTGTTTGCGATGATTCGTAATACTTCGCAAGTAGAAGCAATGAAAAGGTTGGGTGCCATACCAGTAATAGCTGATGTACTTAATAGAGAGGCTGTATTTTCTGTATTAGAAGAAACAAATCCCGATGTAGTTATTCATCAATTAACGTCATTGTCATCATGGAATTTTGAGGATAATGCAAAAATTAGAACAAAAGGCACTCGTAACCTTGTCGATGCCGCTAAAAATGTAGGGGTACAGAAAATAATCGCTCAAAGTATTTCATGGGCGTATGAACCAGGGGATACATTTGCGACTGAAAAAGACTCACTACATATTACTGCTTCTATGCCTCGGCAAGTCACTGTTAATGGCATATTGAAATTAGAAAAAGCTGTTACTGAGTTACCTGAATCGGTTATACTTCGTTACGGCACATTATACGGACCAGGAACATGGTATGCGGAAAACGGATTAATAGCAAATCAAGTTCGTAATAATGAAATTATCGCATCAGACGGGATAAGCTCGTTTATACATGTTGAAGATGCTGCAAGAGCTACTATGCTATCCCTTAATTGGCCTTCAGGAATCGTAAATATTGTAGATAATTATCCAGCAACTAGTAAAGAATGGTTACCAATATATGCAGCAGCGATAGGGGCACATAAGCCTAAAGTTCAAGATGGGAAAAATAGTTGGGAAAGAGGAGCTTCCAATAATAAGGCACGTAAAGAGTATGGATGGACACCTTTATTTCCATCATGGTCTGAAGGATTTAACAATTTAATAGGTAAGTAAAACACACCTTTAATGGCAATGATAGTAAAATACACCATTAAAGGATTGGGTTATTATGAATATAATTTGGGAAGAAATTATTATATTAACTTTTACTGGAATAATTGTTTTGAAAATGACAGGTAGTACATCTGTGAGCCAAATGACAAGAGCTGAAATCATTATAGTTGTATCAATTGGCCGTATTATTGTAGAACCTGTATTAAGTAGAAAAGTAGTCCCATCTATATTCGCGGCTATCATATTTGCAAGCATATTACTTATCATTCATTTCTTTGAATTGAAATCAAGGAAGGTGGAACAATTTTTAAATGGAAGTAGCATTATAATTGTTGAAAACGGAGAGATTGTAAAAGAGAATTTGATGCAGGCAAAAATGTCGGAACAACAACTTTATATGCAATTAAGAGAAAAAGGGATTCATGACGTAAAGAGTTTACAGCAAGTTACAGCGGAACCGAATGGTCGTATTGGTTATCAATTAATAAAAGAAGCACAACCAATAACTTTAGAAATGTTAGAAAAAGTATTAGATCGGTACAATATAAAAAGATAATTTCTCGTGAGAAAAAGCCAATACTATAACGGAAGTATTGGCTTTTTTATTTTTCTACAAACGTAAGGATTAATAAAATAGGGTGGATTTTAAACCAATCATTATAATAGATATAGGCTTATAATTGTGCTATATTCAATGGACTTATAGTGAATGTGGTAAAAAACTAATTTGGCATAGGTAGACGCAGCGTTAAAATTTATAAGTTTTTCATGTGATACTAAAAATGGATTGAAAATAAGGAGATAGATACATAATGGAATTTTGGGAATCAAGTTTTATCGAAAAACAAACGATGTGGGGATTTGAACCTACAGAATCTGCAATTTTGACAAAAGATTTTTTTCTTGAAAAGAACGTTAAGAATATATTAGTTCCGGGTATTGGATATGGAAGAAATGCAAAGGTTTTTATCGATAATGGTATAAATGTAACAGGTATTGAAATTTCGAAAACAGCAATCGATTTAGCAAGAGAAAACGGACTAGAAGATGTTAGTATGTATCACGGTTCAGTAAACGAAATGCCTTTTGATAATAAACTGTATGATGGGATATTTAGTCATGCACTTCTTCATTTGTTGAATGAACAGGAAAGAGAGAAATTTATTGAAGATTGTTATAATCAGTTAAAACCAGGCGGATATATGGTTTTTACAACTGTTTCTAAAAAAGCTCCCATGTACGGAAAAGGAAAACAGTTGGATAAAGATTATTATGAGATAATGGACGGTGTAAAAATGTTCTTTTATGATTCTGAATCTATAAAAAAAGATTTTAATCAATATAGATTAGTACAAGTTTCGGAAATTGATGAACCAAATAAGAACATGGCAAATAAACCTTCAATCAATTTCTTAATGATAAAATGTAAGAAAGAACGATAACTAAAAGTTATTAAGAATGATTAAAGATGTTTATATATTGATTATGCACAAATAAAAAGGACAAGCATATAATATAAATACCTTTTAACTTTAAGTAACCTTAACTTTCGTTAATAGGGTATCTCAAAATCCCCAAAAGAGCACTTGCGGAAACAAGTGCTCTTTTATTTTTTGTTTCATAAATATTTATAGTTGCAAATTTCGTGCAATAAAAATAAATCTGAGAGAAATAATCATATCTTTATTATACGATTATTTCTGAACTACAAACGATATAGCATTTGTTTTTAATTGAATGTGTCTTTCATTTCGAACAATATCATAAGCTAATTCTTTTATTTCAACTTTTAGTTCTTTCCATTCTTTATAAATGCTTTTTAAAGTACTTATCATTTCTTCGGTTGAAAGATTAATTTCAATTAAAGCTTCTAATTCTTCATTCGTTATTGAATCAATTTCTTGTATGTTAGAGTTAATAATTAAACAATTAATACCGCCGTTTTTTGTACCTCTTTTCATAGAGTGGAGTACATTTTTAAAATCTTCTTCTGATCTGAAATGTTCTAAACTTGATACTGCAACGATATAATCATAAGCGTTAGAGTCAATATGATAGTTTTCAATTGCTGCTTCTTCTGTTTTTATAGCCTCGAATACATCATGTTCTTTGCTATAAATTTGTAGCTTTGTTAAAGCGGAATTAAGTAAATCAACACATGTAACGGTGCCGCTAGTATTTTTTATTTTTTTTGCAATTGGAATGCTATTTCTCCCAACGCCAGAGCCAAGGTCAAGTACTTGCAAGTTGTTTTGTCCGTCAAAGTGGTTCATCAAGTCCATAACCGTTTTAACTGGTTTGAAAAGCCAAGAGCCAGCTTCAAACAGTTTATATTGTTCATAGCAAAGGTCGTGATATTTCTTTTCTTCTTGTCTTATGTAATCGATACGGTTCACATTGTTTCAGCTCCAATATTTTTATTGCAAAATGAATAGGTGGGACAGCCTTTAACATTTGTTTGAATTCGAAAAATACCACCAGCATGTGGATACTCTTTTAATTCGTTATCACTCATTCTTGTTCTGGCTGTTGTAACATATAAATCTGTTAAATTAGGCCCACCAAATGTACATGATGTTACATATAACGCGGGAATTGGAATGCTTAATATTTGTTCTCCAGTAAAGGGATTCCATCTAGTTATTTTTGAACCTCCCCAATGTGCAATCCATAAACAACCTTCTTCGTCAATTGTCATACCATCAGGTAGACCATCATTTTCAGAGAAATTGATTACATCACTTGGATTATGAATGTCTCCAGTACGTATATTATATTGATAGCGAACCACTTTTTTAGTAGGTGTATCTATAAAGTAAAAGTATGTATGATCAGGTGACCAAGCAATTCCATTTGATGTATTTACATGTGAAACTTTTTTCTCTACACTTAAATTATGATGTAAACAATACAAGGAACCTGCAGCATTCATACCGTATGTATCTGTAGAACCTGCCCAGAAACGACCAGCTGGATCACATTTTCCATCATTGAAACGATTTTCTATTAAATGTGGTTCAGGGTCAAAAATATGTGTCAGTTTTTCTGTATTTACATTAATAGAATAAAAGCCGTTTTCCATAGCTAAGAGTAGTACATCCTCTAAATATGGAACAACACAGCCAATTTGTTGATTGAGAACAATTACTCGGTTCGTATTAGCGGTAGGATTATATATGCATAATTTTCTCTCCATAATATCAACCCAATATAAAAGTTGCTTTTTTCCATTCCAACATGGTCCTTCGGCTAAACTTGCTTTAGCATCTAAAACTAATTCTATATTACTGAACAAGATGTTCACCTCGCGTTATAAGATATTAATATAATTCGATAAGAATAGAGGTAAACCTTTTAGTCAAAGGATATTAAAATTTATACTGTAGAAAAATGACCTTCTCAAGTGATTAAAAAAGTGTATAAACAAGGAGAGGAAAATGCATATGATGTTTTATGAGATTGTTTGCTTTTCTTGTAAGAATATATTTCGTGTTTACGAAGGCAGTGAAAAATATAAGCGATTTAAAGAGAAACCAAAAGGGGCATATTGTTGTGATGAGTGTAGCCACAAAATTCAATTAGAAGCGATAAAGAATTTTTTTAGATAATTTTACGATTTCGATTCGGAAAAGTTTGACAATAAAAGTGTTATAAATTATCATATTAAAAAACTAATATTTAAGGCATAGAAGAGAAGAGTAGTTAAGAAAGAATACGTACAGAGAGCTCTGGTAGCTGAGAAAGAGCGGTATACATCTTAATGAAAAAAGACTTGGAGCTGCGCAAGGAACTAATTTATTTAGGGATGGTGCGACGGGTTCTCCCGTTATAGAGATAGGGTATAAGCATATTTTGCCGTACCTGAAGAGGTTAATATGGTGACATATTAACAAACTGAGGTGGTACCGCGAAGCTAACAACTCTCGTCCTCAAGATGAATAATCTTGGGGGTGGGAGTTTTTTTGTTGCATAAAACTGGAAATGAGAAACAAAAAATAATTGAGGTGAGTAATATATGCATTGGGCGTATGAAGTAGCACATGAATTAATTAGGAAACATCCAAATAAAGAAATGTTTGTTTGTGCATCTGGAATTAGTCCGTCAGGTTCTGTTCATATTGGGAACTTTCGTGAAATCGTAACGACTTATTTCGTAGTAAGAGCACTTCAAGATTTAGGGAAAAAGACTCGTTTTATATTTTCGTGGGATGATTATGATAGGTTTAGAAAAGTTCCAAAAAATATTGATCCATCTTTTGCAAAGTATATTGGTATGCCATACTGTGATATTCCAGATCCGTATGGATGTCATAACTCGTATGCGGAGCATTTTGAAAAAGAGTTTGAAAAATCGCTTCAAGCATTTGGAATTGAAGTAGAATTTATTTATCAACATGATGAATATAGAAGCGGAAGGTATAACAAAAATATATTAGAGGCCTTGTATAAACGAAAAGAAATATATGATATTTTAATGGGTTTTAAAACTAGAGAGTGTAGTGAAGAAGAGCGAGAGAGCTTTTATCCAGCTACATTATATTGTGAGAGATGCGGAAAAGATACAACAACTATTACACATTTTGATGAAGTATTAAAAACAGTCCGGTATGAATGTGAATGCGGAAATGAAAAAGAGTTATCCGTATTAAATACAAATAAAATGAAACTAAACTGGAAAATCGATTGGCCGATGAGATGGATGATAGAGGATGTTATTTTTGAACCGGGCGGTAGAGATCATTCATCAGAAACGGGTAGTTATAATGTATCAAAAGAAATTGCAAGGAAAATATTCAATCGAGAAGTGCCTCATTACGTTGCTTACGATTTTATTGGTATTAAAGGGAATCATGAAAAAATGTCTAGTTCTTCAGGGAATAGTATTACACCAAGCAATTTATTGAAAGTGTATATACCAGAAGTAATTCTCTTTATGTTTGCAAAATACAAACCAGGCGCTGCTTTTCATATTGGGTTGGATGAAGATGTGATTCGTAATTATACAGAGTATGAGCGATTGAAAGATAGTTATGAAAATAAAACGCTCAAAAATGAAGATTTATTTGATGCAATTAAAATCTCTAGAGTTGATAGTGAGATTAAAGAATATCCGAAATTTAATCAAGTAGCAGGAACGTTACCATTATTAAATTTTGATTCAACTATTTTACAGGGGATATTAAAGAAAATAGATAGGAGCTATGCATTAGATGAAATGAGAGCGATAAGTAATCGCGCAGAGTATTGGATAAGAAACTTTCAATCTGAAAAATTAATCGCGGTAAATGAGGAGAAAAATGCAGAGTTTTACTACACATTAGATGAAAGGCAGAAAGAATGGCTAGTAGAAGTTTGTAAAATACTTCGTTCTAATAAAGATTACTCTAACTTAATGGAGCAATTATATGGGATTTGTCATCATGAAAATAAAAAAATAATGAAAGAAAATCAAAAACAATTATTCACTATTATATATAAGCTCATTATGAATCAATCAAATGGTCCTCGTATACCATTATTAATACATGTAGTAGGCATAGAAAATTTCATCACACTATTAGATTTCTAAAACACAGTTAAAAGCAACGCAAGTACCAAAATTTCTAAGTACTTGCGTTGCAAATTTTACTATCGTGAATACATTTCGGACATTCATCACCACTTGGTTCATAAAAACAATGGCTTTTAAACTGTCCTACAAATGGCTGATTATACCATTCAGGCGGACAAGCTCCAACTGGACGGAAATACCAAAGAGCCCATCGTGCAGGCCAGCGCCATTGACCTTGTAAAACTTTTCGTGCGATTTCTTTTTCTGATTCACGAGCGCGTTGATAAAAATATCCATATTGTACTGCTTCAAATCCGCCGGGGCTTTGATATACAGCGTCTCGTACGGTACGGAGTTGTTTAAAATCTAAGCAATCACAAAATACACGGTTTACTACTACGCAGCCAACTAACTCCTCACCTTGGCGACCTTCGCCTTCAGCTTCAGCACGAATTAATCGAGCTAGTAAATCAACATCACTTTCGTTGTATGGAATAAGGGGCATAGTGATACCACCTTTCTGTTATAGTAAAGAGTGTATGTTATAAAACAATCTGCGTGCTTTTTTACATAAAAATAACATTTAATTTTAAGAGGAGCTTGTATAAAAAAAGCTAATTAGTAATAGTAGATAAATATAAAAGGGAGAGGTATTATGTATCGAATTCATAAAGACCATATCATTTACTCAATGTCACCAGAAAATAAGCCGTGTATGGAAGTAGAAATTGGGAGCAGTCTTGTATTTGAAACATATGATTGCTTTGAAAATCAAATCGATTCTGAAGATGTTGTGTTACAAGAATTAGATTGGAACCGAATTAATCCAGCGACTGGACCTGTATATGTTAAAGGAGCAGAACCTGGCGATATATTAGTCGTAACGATTGAAAAAATTGAAATTGCAGAGCAGGGCGTTTTAACTACAGGTGCAAACCTTGGTGTAATGGGTGATGAGTTAAATGAAAATACAGTGAAAATTGTCCCAATACATAATGAATATGTTTTGTTTTCAAGTGAACTACAAATCCCGATTAATCCAATGATTGGGGTAATTGGTACTGCACCGAAAGAAGAGAGCATTTCATGTGGCAAACCGCATGATCACGGCGGGAATATGGACTGTAAAGAAATTAAAGAAGGAACAACATTACTACTACCAGTTAATGTCCCAGGAGCACTATTAGCATTAGGTGATTTACACGCAGCAATGGGTGATGGTGAAATTGGTGTTAGTGGTGTAGAGGTTGCTGGTGAGGTAACGGTAACAGTTCAAATTATAAAAGGAAAACAATGGCCATTACCAATGGCTATTCAAAAAGAAAAAATGATGACGATTGCTTCAGAGAAATTGTTAGATGATGCAGCAAATCGTGCTGTACGTAATATGGTGACATTTTTACATGAAGAATTAGCAATGTCTAAAGCTGATGCAACGCTTTTATTATCGGCAGTAGGTAATTTAAAAGTTTGCCAAGTTGTGGATCCGCTGAAAACAGCGCGTATGGAACTAGGAATGGATTATGTGGAGAAACTAGGATTTACTTTTAGTAAATTTCACATTAAATAGATAAGGGACGAAAAAGGATACTTTTGTATAAAAGCATCCTTTTTTTAATTTACTGATTTTGTGAAAAGAGGTAGTATTTATTTTATATAAGTATATTTGAGATTGTGGATTAAAAAGGAGTTCAATAATGGTCAAAATTATGATTGTAGAAGTCGATATGAAAATTGCAGAACTATTATCGACACATGTTGCGAAATATGGTTATCAAGGAGTTATTGTATCGGACTTTCAAAATGTATTAAACATTTTTTTAGAAGAACAACCAGAGTTAGTTTTATTAGATATTAATTTACCGAGTTTTGATGGGTACTTTTGGTGTCGTCAAATTCGGGGAGTTTCAACATGTCCGATACTATTCATTTCGGCCCGTGAAGGCACGATGGATCAAGTTATGGCGTTAGAAAACGGTGGCGATGATTTTATTCCGAAGCCTTTTCATTATGAAGTTGTAGTGGCGAAAATTCGTAGTCATTTAAGACGTGCATATGGAGATTATGCACCGAAATTAGAAGAACGAATGATTGAACAACAAGGTCTTTGTTTATATCCTGAAAGACTTGTATTGAAACTTAGAAATGACGAGATTGATATAACGAGAAACGAAGCCATTTTATTAGAGACATTAATGAAAAATTATCCGCGTGTTGTGAGTAGAGAAGTGTTACTTAATAAATTATGGGATAGTGAATCTTATGTTGATGATAATACATTAAGTGTAAATACAACACGTGTGCGTAAAAAGTTACAAACGTTGCATATAGAAGGTGCGATTGAAACGATTCGTAGTGTTGGATATAGATTTCATATTACTTGGGATAATGGTATAGAAAAATGATAAGGTTGTTTATACGTGATCATATACCACTTATTTGCTTTACCATAATTCAACTACTAGCTATATTTCTCGTATATTGGTTTGATGGGCATAATCATATTACAACGGCGTTATATGCAATGTTTCTAGGTGTTTTCTTTATGGGAAGTTATTTAGTGTTTCGTTATTTTACACATCGTTCTTTTTATGAGCGCCTAGCAAACCCGATGCAATCTTTGGATGAATCTGTTCAAAAATCTGATTTTGCAGCTGTATCGGCTGCTCTTCAAGAACTACTTGAGGTGCAATATCGACATTATCAAAATCAGCTGCAAATGCAAGAGAGAAAAAATAATGACCATTTAACCTTTATGAATCAGTGGATTCATCAAATGAAAACACCTTTATCTGTAATAGAATTAATTACACAGGATGAAGTAGATTCACGTTTTGAAAGTATAAATGAGGAAACTGATCGATTAAAAAAGGGATTAGAAATGGCTCTGTATGTCGCACGTTTAGAAGCATTTACACAAGATTTTTATGTAGAAAGAGTACAACTACATAAAATAGTGAATGATTCGGTACATGAGCATAAACGTTTCTTTATCCGAAATTTTGTATATCCAGAGCTTGAAATTGATAAGGACATTACTGTAGAAAGTGATGCGAAATGGTTACAATTTTTAATCGGACAAATACTATCGAATGCGATTAAATATTCATCAGGTAGTAGAGAGAAAATTAAAGTGAAAGCTTGTAAGGAAGGTAATAATGTTATACTTGAAATTGCTGATAATGGTGTAGGTATACCGAAGCAAGATTTACCAAGAGTATTCAAACCTTTCTTTACAGGAGAAAACGGTAGAGATTTTAAAGAATCAACTGGAATGGGGCTATATCTCGTATATGAAATTACGAAGCAATTAGGACATAGTGTAGAAATCTATTCAGAAGTTGGTAAAGGTACCGTTGTACGTATTATATTTTTTAATGTGTAAAATGACTCAGGCTAAAGAACTTTTGAAATAAGTTTTTTAGCCTTACTTTATATGGATTAAATGAAATGATATACAAGACTGGTATGATTCTAATAAAAGGTCGTGTAAGTATGTGTAATGACACAATAATAAATAAGGCTGTTAAATGAGAGGGATTTAATAATTTATTAATATATAAATAGTTTATTGTAAGAAAAAAGCTCGCCCTTTAAAAGAGCTAGCTTTATGAATTTTAATTAAGTAAACAAACTTAATAATTTATATCCAATTAATCCCAAAATAGTGATAGGAATCATCATTAAGAAAGAAGAAATTCGATGAGCATTAGAGCGTTCTAATACAAGAATCAAGATAATCCCGACTATGACTTCGGTATATCCAACAGGTAACATGTGACTATAGTCTTCAAAATTTAAAAGAATGTGAAGTCCATCTGTTACAAAAACTCCACTAATAAGTGAGCTTCCGAATTTATGAAGTGGATTTGTAGTATCTTTCCATAGAAAACCTGCAATTCCAAAGATAGTTCCTCCTATACATGCACATACAATCCATACAGATATAAAATAAATAGAGTGAGCTATATTTTTAATAACTATTGCATAACCATAGTAGCCTAATACCATTCCGAATAGTGCAAGGATACCAGAAAGTATAGCTGTACGCTTAGAATAACTAAAGCTAGCCACAAAAAAGGATGGAACTAACCAAACGCTTCCTAGATTAGCTAATGAATTCCAATGTCCAGGAAGTATACTTTGCCCCAATTTAGTTAGTATACCAACAATTATCCCTACTATAATCGGGATGAGAAAAATCATTAAAAACATATTTAACTTTGTGATTTTTAATGTCCTGTCCATAAAATCAATCCTTACATTATTATTTTCTGTAAAGATATAATAGCTTATCACAAGGGAATAATCTTTAAAAATTTATCGAAAAACAATAAGTGGTTATTGGATAACGAATAACATTTTGTTTTTATATAAAATTTATATAAGAGAGAGTGCTTAGAAGTTTACTACTGGGGAAATCTAAAGGACGTATTACAATCAATGTAATTTGTGCTTGTTCAATATGAAGCTAAGAAATGATAAATAAGCCTAAAAGAAAGCGATCTTTTTAACAGCACAAATAATTGCATTTACTCATACAGTACTAGTATGGTACAATATGGTTATTAATGACGGAAAGGAATGATGGGTGGACGATGATTAACTAATCTTATTTTTAAATGTTGAAATTCAATAAATTTCAATTTCTAAAAAATAGGATTAGTCTGCCCAATTCCAAACAACGGTATTGCTATTTATATTGCGCAATAGCTTATTTGGGTATAAATAATGTAATGACTAATCCTGCCAAATTTATTTGGGAGGATTTTTTTATTCTCCCTTAATGAAAGGGATCGATATTTATGAAAGAACTATTAAAATTAAATGATGTTTATGTTGAAATAAAAGAAAATATGTTGTTAGAGAAAATGAATGTGACAGTAAAACAAGGGGATGTTATCGGATTAATCGGTAAAAATGGTGCTGGTAAATCAACGTTACTTCAATTAATAAACGGGAAGATTGAACCTTCAAAAGGTACTGTTGAATGGATGCAAATGAATATGACAACAGCATATGTTGAGCAAGAAATAGAATCTTTTATTAGTAATGATGTAATTGCAAAAGAAGCAGAACTTCTTGCGAAATGGGGCGTGCCAACGAACGATTTTCATACTTTAAGTGGTGGTGAAAAGCTGAAAATTCGATTAGCAAAAGGATTTGCTGAAAATCCTAATGTCTTAATATTAGACGAACCGACAAATCATTTAGATGAGATCAGTACGGGATTTCTCATTAAACAAATAAAAAACATGAAAGGTACAGTTATCGTTGTATCGCATGATCGATATTTTTTAGATGTTGTCGCAACAAAGATATGGTCAATTGAGGACAAAAAATTAATTGAGCATAGTGGTAATTATACGAGCTACATGAAAGCACGTGAGCAAAAAAGAAAGTCGCAGCAGCGTGAATATGAAAAGCAGCAAAAAAAGATAGAACAAGTAGAAACACATATAAAAGAATTGAGTTCATGGTCACAAAAGGCACACGCGCAGTCTACAAAACAAGAAGGTGTGAAAGAATTCTATCGTGTAAAAGCGAAGCGAATGGATGCACAAGTGAAGTCAAAACGAAAACGACTTGAAAAAGAGCTGGAGAAAGCGAAAGTAGAACGTGTGAAAGAAGAGTATTCAGTTGAGTTTTCTATTCAAGCGAACAAAAAAGTAGGAAAACGTTTTTTAGAAGTGAAGCAATTAAAAAAAGACTTTCATGGGAAAGTATTATTTGAAAACGTTAATTTTACAATTCAGCACGGTGAGAAAGTTGCGATTGTTGGACCAAACGGTAGTGGGAAAACAACATTACTGAAGATGATTATGGGAACGGAAACTGCTGAAGGAGAAATATGGATTTCACCATCTGCAAACATCGGCTATTTAACACAAGAAGTTTTTGATTTACCGCTTGATAAAACACCAGAAAATTTATTTTTTAAAGAGACGTTTGAAGAAAGAGGAAAAGTCCAAAATTTAATGAAACATTTAGGGTTCCAAGCTTCTCAATGGAAA
The DNA here is from genome assembly GCF_000007825.1 of Bacillus cereus ATCC 14579. Taxonomy (NCBI): domain Bacteria; kingdom Bacillati; phylum Bacillota; class Bacilli; order Caryophanales; family Bacillaceae; genus Bacillus; species Bacillus cereus. Next base: position 2,515,475 of record NC_004722.1, read on the forward strand.
GAGCCGATTGAGCATATGAGTATGGGAGAAAGAGTAAAATGTAAGCTAATGGCTTATATTTTAGATGAAAAAGATGTACTCATTTTAGACGAACCGACGAATCACTTGGATCTACCTTCACGTGAACAACTTGAAAATACATTAGCTGAGTATAACGGAACATTAGTAATTGTATCTCACGATCGATATTTTTTGGAGAAAACAACTAACACAAAACTCGTGTTTTCAAACAATACGATACAAAAGCAGCTAGAAGAACCTACGAAAACAAGAGATGATATTGAAGAGCTACGTTTAACGTTAGAAACAGAGAGACAAGAAGTACTAGGGAAATTAAGCTTTTTAACTTCTAACGACAAAGAATATAAAGCACTGGATGAACGGTTTATGGAACTTACGAAGCAGATTAAGGAGCTTTAATGTAAGTAAGGGGGATTAACATGGATGAAGAGAGATTCACTAAGTTATTTAAAATAGATTGTGGAGATATATACCTACAAGAGTTTACGGTCAAAGATGCAGAGAGTATTTATAACATATCCAATCAACCGGAAATAGAAAAATTTTTACCGGACTGGAAATCGATGAAAGAACAAAGGGTTAATTGGGTTGTAAATTATGAAATACCAGAAAATAAAGCGTTTCTTCATGCAGTGAGAACTACGACTAACATAGATGATCACATATTAAGACTAGGAATATTTAAGAAAACCACAAATGAATTTATTGGATGGTGCTGCACAGGTATGAAAGAAGAACTCTCTTCACCAAACAGAGAGATAATGTATGCTATCTCAAATGAACATCAAAATCATGGCTATGCTACAAAAGCGACTAAAGGTTTAATTGACTTTTTGTTTAAAGAAACAAATTTAAATGTCCTTAACGCAATTGCTTTAATTAACAATGTAGCATCAAATAAAGTTATTGAAAAATGCGGGTTTATTTATAAGAGCCAACAGAGGATAGAAAATCAAATATATAATCATTATATATTGAGAAAATCTGAGTGGATAAAAATATAACGTTGGGTAGTAAAAGACCGATAGCAATCGGTCTTTTACTCATTTATATAATAAAGATTTATTATACATTGTATTTCCTACTACTATACAATTATTATAAGATAGTTATGCGCTAATTTTAGTTTGAAAATAGTTTTATTATCAGTTTTTTTAGAAAACTTACAAGCGTGTAAGATAAATGAAAGACGAATCAATATGAGCTGTAAGACAATTCATTTACACTCTGTTATGAGACGTGCAAATGAAGGGAGAATATACATGGAAATTTTACATGCAAAAAGTATTAGTAAAGTATATAAAGGGAAAATACCTTATAAAGCATTAGTTGATATTGATTTATCAATTCAAGAAGGTGAATTTGTAGGGATTATGGGGCCATCTGGTAGTGGAAAAACAACGTTATTAAATATGGTATCTACTATTGATTCTCCATCATCGGGAGAAATTTTAATAAATGGTACAAATCCTTTCCAATTATCATCAGAAGATTTAGCGTTATTCCGCAGAAAACAATTAGGATTTGTTTTTCAATCATTTAATCTTCTTAGCACACTTACTGTAAAAGAAAACATCGTATTGCCGATGACTTTAGATGGTGTTTCCGTCCGAGAAATGAATAAACGAGTGGAAGAGATTGCAGAGAAGTTAAACATTACTGATATATTGAGTAAAAGAACATTTGAAATATCAGGGGGACAAGCTCAAAGAACAGCAATCGCTCGTGCGATCGTTCATAAGCCGCAATTATTACTTGCAGATGAACCAACAGGGAACTTGGACTCTAAATCTTCAAATGATGTAATGGAGATGCTTGATACTCTTAATAAAGAAGAAAAAGCAACGATGATGTTAGTTACACATGATCCGTATGCTGCGAGTTTTTGCAGTAGAGTAGTATTTATTAAAGATGGTCAACTATATAACGAAATTTATTGTGGTGAAAGCAGACAAGCCTTTTATCAAAAGATTATGGATGTTCTTTCTTTGTTAGGAGGGAAAAGGCATGACTTTTCGTCAGTTCGCATTTAATAATATTTTTCGTAATAAGCGTACATATGCTGCCCATTTTTTAAGTAGTGCATTTTCTATTATGATTTTCTTTACGTATGCTCTTTTATTATTTCATCCTGATTTACAAGGTGAGTTGAAATCGACAAGTGCAACAATAAGTGCATTTGGTACATTGGGATTTTCAGTTTCGCAAGGATTGATTTTTGTATTTTCATTTTTCTTCATTTTATATTCAGTTAGTTCGTTTTTAAAGACGCGTAAGAAAGAATTTGGCGTTTTAATGATGCAAGGTATGTCAATGAGACAGCTTAAGAAATTATTATTAATTGAAAATATGTTGATTGGACTTGGTTCAATTTGTATAGGGATTTTCATTGGACTCATATTTTCTAAACTAGTCTTATTGATAAGTGCAAGTGTATTAATGATTAATAATGGTTTACCTTTTTATATACCAGTGCGGGCTGTATTATTAACAGTTATCACATTTCTTTTCTTGTTTTTAATTGTTTCATTATTTACATTTAAAATGATAAAAGTAACGGAACTTGTGGAACTTATTCGAGCAGAGGAAAAGCCAAAACCTGAACCGAAATCTTCAGTTTTATTATCGCTACTTTCTTTAATTAGTATAGGATATGGATATTTTTCAGTATTTCGCTTCATACCAAGTACTAATTTTATTACGCTTGGAATAGGTGTGCTCCTAGTAATTATAGGAACGTATTTTTTATATACACAGTGTAGTGTTTATATATTGCACCTTGCTAAAAGGAGAGAAACTTTCTTTTTAAAGAGAACAAATATACTAACATTTTCAGAATTAATTTATCGTATGAAAGATAATGCAACAATGTTTTTTATAGTATCTATTATATCAGCAGTTGCTTTTACAGCAATTGGCACGACAGCTGCTCTTGGAAATAAAGATTTAGTAAGGATGACGAATCCGTATACATTACTATACATGGCTCCTGAAAACAACAAAATAGCGGATAAACATCTCTCTATTATAAAAAACCATCTGGCTGATGCTAATATTCCGTATCGAATGGCTTCATCTTCATATATATATACAGAAAGTAATGTATATGTAATGAAATTAAGTGAATATAACGAACTTGCGAGAGCACTAGGGTATCAACAAGAAACGATTGAAAAAGAAGATGAAATGTTATTAATTCCTGGAATGGTATCACAAAAACAAGAATTTAAAAATGGTGATTATAAGAAGAATATTGAAGTCATTCAAGGCGATTGGACAAAGACATTTCATGTGAAAAAAACTGTCGATAATTTAGTTTTGCCACATGATACGAAAGGGATATATATTGCTATTCAAGATCATGTATATGATGGAATTCCACTGAATAGTGGTCCAGATAATGAAGATATTATTCAATATCGTACTTACGGATTTGTTGTAGATGATTGGATAAAAACGAAAGAGGTTTCAAACCAATTAAATAATATATTTGATCAAGAACCTAGAGATATACATTTTGAATTTAGAGCACTAACAATAGAGTTGTTAAGTGCAAAACAAACGAATGGGTTATTACTTATGGCTAGTGTTTTAGTCGGAATCGTTTTCTTCACATTTGCTGCTAGTTTTATTTATTTCCGATTATATACTGATTTGAATCGTGATCAACAGCAGTATAAAATGATTTCGAAAATGGGGTTAAGTAAACGGGAGCTAAAGAAAGTTGTAACGAGACAGTTATTATTAATGTTTTTCTTACCAATTGTCGTTGCAGTAATACATACTGTAGTCGCTTATATGGCATTACAACAATTAGTCGATTTTTCTATTCTAAATAGCTCTATCGTCATTTTAATTTCATTTATATGTATACAAGTTTTATATTTCTTTATAACTCGTTGGCGTTATTTACAAAAGCTTCATAAGACAATGGAACAATAGAGAAAATCAGCAAGTAAGATTGCAGAAAAGCATGTAAAAAAACAATTTGAAGTTATGGAAGGAACTGTGATGAAAAAACAATTATCTATTTTCATATTAAGTATATTATTGTTATTAAGTGTAAGTGCATGTTCTAAAAACGAAAACAGATTTCCAGCTAACGGTGTGTTAATCATTGGAGATGAGAATCATACTGGAGCAATTATGAATCGTTATAAGGAAAACACGAAAGAACAGGAAGCTTTTGCAGTGAAAACAGGTAGATTTGACCAAAAAAGGGTTCTGATAATAAATGAATCTACTGCACAAGCGATGATGAATGCAAAGCTTTTTCGTAAACGTGATCAAGCATCCCTTTCTAAAACGTTAGATACGTTGCCGAATTTTCCAAAAGAAAGTTCCCTATTATTTATAAATGAAGAAGAAAAGAATATAAAAAGTATTGAAATAGAAGGAAACAAGATACCTGTTACATATGGTAGTGATGCTTGGCTTGGCAATAAACGTGACTATGGAGCACTATGGTATATCGTTGTGGCGAAAAATAGTGTGTATAAAGAAATAAAAGCAAATGAAACGAATATGCAACTTCTACACTTTAAAAAGTCATTAGGTGATGAAAACCCTAAAATATCGACAGATAATACGTTGATTAATGAAAAAGTAAAAGTAAGAAAGTTAATTGAAGGTTATAGAGATGAGGTATCAATTCAGTTTGTAACGATTGGAGAAAAATCTTAAAAAAGAGCTCGAGGTTGATGGATACTTTATCAACCTCGAGCTCTTTTTAATACCGTTTAAATAACTTACATTACTTCATTTAATCGAGTCTCACTCGTTTCCTCAATCCCATTTGAATTTTGAACTGAATTATTTTGGGCTTCTTTTTCTTTACGAGCCTTTTGTAGCATTTCAAGTATAATCCATAAAGGAACACCTTTATCTTTTAGCATCTTCCATAAATCTAATTCATTAAATTTATGCTCAGGCTGTTTCATTTCTTTTTCAGATAAACGAATATCAAACTTGATAGGATCATTTATTTTCTTACTTTCAAGTTTAGTAGAAGAGATAGTATTATGCTCAAGATGAGATGGAGTTATTTTAGTAGGTTGAGACAATGTATGAATATTTGATCCGATTTGCATGATTTTTCCTCCTTTTCAAGCAATGAGATTAGTTTTCTTATGGTTTTTAAATCTTTTTAACATGAGGAAACTATATCTAATTATAAATCTAAATAAATAGATTTACAAGTTATATTGTAAAAAGTAAATATTTACTTGAATTAATATTTATCAACATTTGTATATGTTTTCTATATATACAAAGTATATAAAATACTTTACATTATGTTTAAGTTGTTAAATTATTCTGTTAATTAGTTAAAAAGAAAAATGTAAACGTTTTATTAGGGGGGAGAAAGTATGGAGAAGTTATTTTTAAAAATATGTTTTTTTGCATTAGTGACCGTATGTTCATTCGCAGCGAAAATATCATACGCTGAAGAGAGGCAACAAAATAATTATCCTATCATATTGGTGAATGGATTTGCTGGATGGGGGAAAAAAAAAATGCTTGGCGTAAAATATTGGGGTGGTGTTCATGATACACAGGAAGATTTGAAACGAAATGGTTATACGGTACATACCGCAACTGTTGGACCTGTTTTTTAAGTACTGGGATCGTGCATGTGAATTGTATGCACAAATTAGCGGTGGGACAGTAGACTATGGTGCAGTCCATGCTGAGAAACATGGACATAATCGTTTTGGCAGAACTTATAGTGGTTTTGCGCCGAATTGGAGTGAAACAAATAAAGTTCATTTAGTTGGACATAGCATGGGTGGACAAACGATTAGAACATTAGTACAGCTATTAAAAGAAGGTAGTTTTGAAGAAAAGAATTATGTGAAAAATCACCCAGACACCAAAATATCACCACTATTTGAAGGCGGAAAATCATATGTTCATAGTGTTACAACATTAGCAACCCCTCACAACGGTACAACACTTGCGGATGGTAGTCTTCTACTGCCGTTCGTTAAAGATTTACTCATTACAACTGCAAGCTTTGGGGGAAACAATAATTTATCATTATATGATTTTAAATTGGATCAATGGGGTATAAAGAAGAATGCTGGAGAGTCCTTTTTCCAATATAGTAATCGTATTCTAAATAGTTCACTTTGGAAAAATACAAAAGATATAAGTCAATGGGATTTAAGTACAGATGGTGCAAAGGAGTTAAATAATTGGGTAAAGACGCAACCAGATGTGTATTATTTATCATATAGTGGACATGCATCACAAGCAGCACCTATAACAGGTTTACATTTGCCTCATATAACGATGAATAAAGTGTTAATGGGAAATGCATTTTTCTTAGGTTCTTATGCGAGATATGAAGAAAACCGTCCGCTAGTTGATACTTCTTGGTGGCAAAATGATGGTGTAGTAAATACAAATTCTATGATTGCACCATCTTCTAATGTTACTGTAAATAATAATGAGTCATTACAGATTGGAAAATGGAATCATATCGAAACGAAAGCGAATTGGGACCATCTCGACATGGTAGGGTTAAGTGTTTCAGACTCGTTAGGTTTTTCTAGCATTCAAGAGTTTTATAGAACAATTGCTGAAAAGCTATCACGTTTACCGAAATAGGTAATAATAAAGCGCTCTCGATGGAATTCGAGAGCGCTTTATATTATATTGAAAGAGGGATTTGGTAGAAAAATATGGGGGGATATTATGAAAATTCAAGTTGTATTATCGGGATACGGAACAGTAGGTAGAGAGTTTATAAAATTATTAAATGAAAAATATTCATATATATATGAAACATATGGGATTCAATTAGTTGTAAGCGGCGTATTAGGGAGAAATATCGCAATACATAATGAAGAAGGCTTATCTCTTCATCATTTATTGATGTATGGTGGCGGTACCGCTGCAATTGAAAAATATTTAGAGTATCATCCGAAGGAACGTGCAACAACTAGCATAAGTGGTACTGTATTGGTAGAATCAACAGTTACAAATCTTAAAGATGGAAATCCAGGGAAACAATATATGAAACAAGCGATTGAAAAACAGATGGATATAGTAGCAATTTCTAAAGGTGCGCTCGTTACAAATTGGAGAGAAATAAATGAAGCAGCAAAAGGCGCAAATATACGAATTCGATATAGCGGTGCAACAGCCGCTGCACTACCGACACTAGATATCGGACAATTTAGTTTAGCCGGTTGCAGTATTGAAAAAATAGAAGGAATATTAAATGGAACAACTAATTATATTCTTACGAAAATGTATGAGGAAGATATGACGTTTGAAGAAGCATTGAAAGAAGCACAAAATAAAGGAATTGCTGAGACAAACCCTATATTAGATATAAGTGGTTCAGATAGTGCGTGTAAATTGTTACTTTTGACAAACAGCTTAATGGAAACAGAGAAAACACTTACTGATATACATATAAAAGGAATCGAGCACGTTACAAAACAGCAAATTCGAAATGCTAAGGAACAACATAAAATTATTAAATTAATAGCATCAATATATAAGGATGAGGGAGGCAATGTGAATTTAAATGTTGAACCGTGCCAAATAGAAAAAGATCATCCATTAGCAAAAGTAAATGGAACCGAAAAAGGAATTACGTTCTTTACAGATACGATGGGACAAGTTACTACAATTGGTGGGGCTTCTAATCCAAGAGGCGCTGCAGCTGCAGCTTTAAAAGATGTAATAAACTTATATCGAAAAGATTTGTAAGACCGTACCGCCCTTTATAAAAAATACATATGCCGTGGACCTTTTGAGAATGAAATAAATATGCAAAAATGATTGCAGGGGGTAAGAAATTGTTTAAGGATTTTAAAGTTGTTAAAGAACGTCCCGTTTATATTCAATTGAAAGATTATTTGAAGAAAATGATTATGAAAGGGCATTTGCTCGGGGATCAAAAAATCCCATCAACAAGGGAACTAAGTGAATTACTAAGTGTGAGTAGAAACACTGTACTCGCTGCTTATGCAGATTTAGAGCAAGAAGGACTCATTTATGCAGTTAAAGGAAAAGGGAACTTTGTTGCCAAGGTGGATATATCTAACACTTCGTCTGTTAAAATAGATTGGAAAAATAAACTTAATACAGTGACCGCATTAGCGGACGAATTAGATTTAATGAAACATGGTGTTCGTTGGGAAAAGGGAATGATTGTTTTTAATAGTATAGCCCCGGATGAGAAGCTATTTGATGTTGAAAATTTCAAAAGAGCTTTTCTTACTCGTATGTCCATTGAAGGGGACATCGTATTGAACTACGGATATGCAAAGGGATATAGACCGTTAATGAATTATTTACTTCATTACATGGAAATGAAAGGTGTAGACATTTCGAATAAAGATATTCTAATTACAAATGGATTTACAGAAGGATTGGATATTGTACTCTCTTCTTTATCAAAAAAATCCGGTCGTGTCATTTGTGAGAATCCAACTCACCATGCTGCACTTAAGCTTTTCCGTTTACATGGACTTGAAGTTCATGGGATTGATATGCATGAGGATGGTATTGATACGAATGCAGTTGAAAAAAGTTTGCGTGAAAAAGATTTTGAGTTTGCTTATTTAATTCCTTCTTATCATAATCCAACCGGTATTGTTACGAGTTCAGAGAAAAGAACGGAATTGATGAGGTTATTCTCAAAATACAACGTTCCTATTATAGAGGACGGATTTAATGAAGAATTACGTTATTCAGGTTCACATTTAGCTCCATTATTAACTTTTGCGGGAGCTGGCAATAATGTGATTTATATTAGTAGCTTTTCAAAGGTACTTTTCCCTGGTTTACGTGTAGGCTGGATTATTGCAGATAAAGAGCTGATTCATTATTTAGAAAGCGTAAAAAGAGCAAGAACGATTCACACATCTACGCTAGATCAAGCTGTTCTGTTTCAATATTTACATGAGGGATATTTTGAAAAATATTTAAAAAAGGCAAGATCTGTTTATAAGAAAAAATATGAGTTAGCTGTCGGGGCATGTAACCAGTACATTCCTTTTAAAAGAATGACTGGAGATGGTGGGCTGCATTTATTTATAGAGCTAGAAGAGCATATGAATGCCCGCACACTTTTACAAAAGTGTTATGAGAAAGGCGTTACGTTTTCACCTGGAGATGTTTTTTACTCTGATGGAGAAGGAGCAAACACTTTCCGATTAGGGTTTTCGCGCTTGAAAGAAGAAGAAATAGTTCGTGGAATTAAAATAATTGGTGATACATTAAAAAATGAAATTTGGAGTTGAGAAAATGAAAATCGGTGTTATTATGGGCGGGGTATGCGTCTGAAAAACAAGTTTCAATTATGACGGGGAATGAAATGATTGCTCATTTAGATAAAAATAAGTATGAAATAGTTCCAATTACATTAAACGAAAAAATGGATTTAATTGAAAAAGCGAAAGACATTGACTTTGCATTGCTCGCATTACACGGAAAATACGGAGAAGATGGGACAGTTCAAGGAACACTGGAGAGTTTAGGGATTCCTTATAGCGGAAGTAATATGTTATCTAGCAGTATATGTATGGATAAAAATATTTCGAAAAAGATTTTACGTTATGAAGGTGTAGAAACACCAGATTGGATTGAACTTACAAAAATGGAGGATCTAAATCTTGATGAGTTAGATAAGTTAGGATTTCCATTAGTGGTAAAACCAAACTCTGGCGGATCGAGTGTCGGGGTGAAAATCGTTTACAATAAAAATGAACTGATCTCAATGCTAGAAACTGTATTCGAATGGGATTCTGAAGTAGTAATTGAGAAGTATATAAAAGGTGATGAAATTACATGTTCTATTCTGGATGGAAAACAGTTACCTATAGTTTCAATTCGACATGCAGCCGAGTTCTTTGATTACAATGCAAAATATGATGATACTAGTACGGTTGAGGAAGTTATCGAACTTCCAGCACAAATTAAGGAACGTGTAAATAAAGCTTCACTGACTTGTTATAAAGCATTAAAATGTAGTGTTTATGCAAGAGTTGATATGATGGTGAAGGACGGAATCCCATATGTAATGGAAATTAATACATTACCAGGGATGACACAATCAAGTTTATTGCCAAAAAGTGCAGAAGCAGCGGGGATTAGTTATAGCAAACTATTAGATATGATTATTGAAACATCATTAAAAGTTAGAAATGAAGAAGGGTTTTAAGGAGATTATATAACGAATTCTTTTGACAGTTTCACGAAGTATGCTATGATGAATACATTATAAAAACAAAATATTCATCCACTAGGGGGGCCTTTTATAGGCTGAGATCAAATGTGATTTTGAGACTCTTAGTACCTGATCTGGTTAATGCCAGCGTAGGGAAGTGGGAAAGACGTTGCTATTTAATGAGTAAATAAATACTGTCAATTTCACTTTCTTTACGCCTGTAAAGAAAGTTTTTTTATTTTACAGCTTTAATAATTGTGGATAAATACTTATATTTTATACATTATTGGAGGGATTTAAATGACTTTTTCACAATCATTACGTAAAGAAGTAGATTCAATTTGGGAAGCGAGTTTTAACCATCCTTTTGTAAAAAAACTTGGTGAAGGAACGTTAGATTTAGCTAGTTTTCGTTATTATGTGCTTCAAGATTCGTATTATTTGAGTCATTTTGCTAGAGTACAAACTTTAGGAGCTGCAAAAGCTCTTGAATTAGAGACGACAGCTCGTATGGCACATCATGCTCAAAATACATATGAAGCAGAGTTATCTTTACATGAGAATTTTGCTAAAAAACTAGGGATAACGAAAGAAGAAAAAGATAATTTTATTCCTGCGCCAACTGCATATGCGTATACTTCACATATGTATCGTGCTGCGTATGAAGGGCATTTAGGAGATATCATTGCAGCAATTTTACCTTGCTATTGGTTGTATTATGAAATTGGCGAACGCTTAAAAGAGTGCCAGCCGGAAGAGCCAATTTATAACGAATGGATTTCTGCTTATGGATCTGATTGGTTCCGTACGCTAGTTGAAGAACAAATTACACGTTTAGATACTATCGCTGAAAAAGTAACAGAGGCAGACCGCAAACGTATGAAACAGCATTTTATTATTAGCAGTCAATATGAATATTCATTTTGGGAAATGGCTTATACATTAGAAAAGTGGCCAGTGGATACAGACGTAAAAGACGTAATTGGATAAAGAATAGAAGTAATGTTATAGATAGGTCTGGATCATACCTATCTATATATTTTTTCTTGTCAAATTTGCGTAAAGTTATTAGTGCTACGGATATGGCGAAATAGAATATCGATAATTTAGCTCATTTACTTGTCTACGCATTAACTGGATAAACTTCTGTCACATTTATTTTACAATTAAAGAACGTAAATGTTGGGGGTATGAAGTTAAATAAGAAAAGAAACCCGAGCTATTAGCTGTAACGGAGTTGTTTTTTCTTCGCAGGAATTCCTAAATTATCATGGAGTGTTGTTAATACGATATGCAAATATGCATATCGTATTTTTTTGAGTTCTTTATGTGTTAAAATTAGATATAAAGATATGAAAATATAAAGAAGCAAAAGCAGGAATATCCAATGAATTTTGAGAGGTGTTATATGTTTACAAATAAGAAATTAATTCGATTTGGTTTATCGTTGTTTGTATTTTTAGGGATAATTAATTTTACAATCAGCTATTTCCAAACATATCTTGAAACAGCAGCAGATATTAAATGGGTAATTCCAGAAATTTGGAAAACTATTTTGCTAGATGTTCCTCAAGGTATACTTGTTCTTTTAGGCGCAATTGCTTTATATGATTTCACAAAAGAGGCATCACAAAAAGACGCATCAATCTAAGTGTGTCTTTTTTCTATTAGGAATTTCATAGAGAGTTTTGCTGGAGAAATAGAATTCATATTTTTTAATTTTTATTTATCCCGCTATTTGCCAGGCAGTAAGCCCCCCACCTCAAAATTCAGCGGAAGCAAAGAAGTTAGGTAGGGGATGAACAAAACCCCACTGATTAAAGTTTCACTTTATAAAAATGAGCCCATAGCAAAAATAGGTATATGAACAAGGTGCATCATTTAGTGATAAGTCATACTTTGTTGGTGTACGTATTGAACTTAGTTTGTAGCGCTATTCCTACTTAGATGTAACGAACAGAAACATAGGGAAGCATCGATGAGGTTGTATTTTATAAACGGAGGTTATGAAAATGAATCAGTTTCAACAAGAACTACAAGCGCTAAGTCTTAATGATTACCGATCTGGAAATATTGTCTATTGGGACCAGCAAAACCAATATCCATATTACTATATTGAAGATGCTGCTCGTCGCTGTGGCGGTTGTGGTCGTTGTGGCGGTTGTGGTGGAGGTCGTTGTGGCGGATTTCGTTGTGGTGGATTCCGTTGTATTGGTTGCTTCGGTTGTTTTGGTTGCGGAAGTTGCGGAGGTTGTGGCGGCTGTGGTGGTTGCTCTAACTGTTTTGATGGTTTTACTGATACTACCGGTACTATTGTAACGTATGAATATTAATTACATTTATCCCATTATTTGCGGGCAATAAAATCTTCCTTAAAATTCAGAGAGAGCAAAGAGAAGTTAGGTGGCGGACTGTCCATAAAAGCCCGATTGGTGAGAGCTGATTAAAGCTTCACTTTATCAATTAAAAAACATTAGTTTTATATATGTACTTGCCGACAAAGAATATAGCCATTATTAATGGATATATTCAGTCATTCAAGTGAAAGAGTAACAATAAGATATATAGATGTAATTAACAGGTGATGGATAAAGCAATGACTAGATTTAAAATCTAATCATTGCTTTTTTCTTATGGTTTTATCATCAAATATCTGTCTGGTTTAGGGATTGATTTCTTCTAGCTAATGAATTTATTACAACTTTGTAAGGTTAATGTAATGTTAATCGATAGTAAATGAAGATGCTTGAGTGTAATTTAAATAAGATTAAAAAGTACTGTTTATCTATACAATAATCGGATAAATAATATGTAATTAGGAAGTGTATGAATATGATTGAACTAAAATCTATTATCCATTCGTATAAACTAAAGAGAAAAATAGCTAAAGATTTATACGGAAAAAGAGATGAATTGACACTGTTATTAAATGAATTTAATAAAATGAAATGTACAGTAACATCTGAAAAGAAGAAAAACAATATATTATCTCGTTTGCAACTAATTTATCAAAATATGAAATTAGATAAGCAGTATCCTCTATCAGTTGCTTTTGATAGTAAATTATTGGAGCGATTAGAAAAAGAACCTCTACATACTATTGAGGATGGTGTAACATGTTTACATCTAATGTTAGATGTGAATTATGAGAAAATAAAACAATATGGTTCGAGTACAAGTAGGTCATTTGTTCCATTATCGCAGTCTTCTATTTGTCTTGCTGATTGTATTTGTTTAACAGGAGTTGTAGTAGGTTTACTAGGAGCAATTTCATTTGGGGGATTACTGTTATCTATATGTTCAATTACATAAAGGTTGATATTTGTAAAAAGGGCACCGAATTAAGGTGTTCTTTTTTGGTTTTTTTGTAAAGATATTGTAAATGATAAGTACAATGCATTAAGTATAATGTATAATTCGAATGTATTGAAATTCAAATATAATAGAGGTGTTATACATGATAATTACTTTGAATTTTTAAAAGAGTCGGTTTGATAATAATTTATGTAGATAAACAGTTTTTACGTTTTTTTTAAATACTTGGTTTAAATGGATTAGATTAAGTAACTATTGTTCTAGCTTTTTGATAATCAAGACAACTGAAGAAAGGAAGCAATCATTTTATGAAAAAATTAAGGCTGCTAACATTTGAAAATATAGTAGAACCCCTTTTAAATGAAAAGGTATCATTTATATACTTTCCTATTGAATGGCTGGACATCGTAGAGATACATTATAAGACATTTTTATTAACGAGTAAGTTGAAACGTTTGAATGAAAGATTGTATGATATGTTTTCGGATATATTGTTTATTCAGCATAACCCGTACGTATTAAATGAAAATACACCATGGATTGTATCGAAAGAACCTATTAGACCAGAGCAGCTCGATTATATTTTTCAAAGTTGGTATGAGATTATTCATGATTGGAAACCAAATAGATTAGTAGAACCACCAAAATATGAATGGCAATCCGATTTGATTTCTCATTTGCCAGTACTACATGATAATGAAACGTATTCTAAGTGGGTGCCCGCTTTAATCTCACATATTTTTTGTGAGCGTCCTATATATTTAGAAAATACAAATGCAGAAGAAATCTATTTTTCCCCTCTTAGATCACAAAATATTTGTGAGGCGATGTCAGGGCCGATAAAAGATGAAAAAACACAAGATTTTTTCTCCTATGTATATCGATTCGAATGCATAACCCGCGGTGGTGAGAACGCTCCATTATTAAATATTTCAATAGGGATTCGGAGATTTTATCAAGAATATAAGATGTTGGGTCAAACAAACCTTGATATAACAACGTTTGTTTGACTTATTTTTATAAAATGCAAACATTTTGCAAACATAAGTTATCCAAAGATACTTTTACCGAAGTTTTTAACAGCTTCTTCTTGCATATTCGGTAAAACATGAGAATAGACACTTAATGTCATTGAAATATCTGTATGACCTAATCGCTCACTGATGATTTTAGGGTTAACTCCTTGTTTCAATAGTAGAGTTGCGTGTGTATGTCTTAAATCATGGAATTTAATTTCTTTTATACCTACTTTGTGTGTCATCCTAATGAAACTTTTTCTGAAATGTGCTCTTTTTATGATTCTTCCAAACTCATTACAATTTATTAAATCTTGATCTAGATAAGCAGAACCAAACCTTAATTTCTCTTTATTGATTAAAATTTTATGTTTTTTTAAGGCTGCTATTGTTTCGTTAGGTACAGGAATTGTGCGTTTTGATGAATTTGTTTTTGCAGTTTTTTTGATTTTATTGTCATGACCAGATGTTTGATTTATTGTAACAGTATGTTTTTCAAAATCAATGTCCTGCCATCGTAAACCTAGAACTTCTCCCAGACGCATACCTGTAGTTATTGCAAGTAGATATCCAATGTGATATCGTGATTCTTGTGAATGAGCTAAAAATTTTTTTACTTCTTCCTCTGTCCAAGTCTGGATAGGGGTTTTTTCTTTTTTAGGTATCTCAGCAAAATCTGCTGGATTTCGAGAAATAATATTTTGTTTTACGGCTAGGTTTAAAGCGCTCTTTAAAATTCTATGCATAAGTAGAATAGAATTGTTTGCAATCCCTTTATCTATCGCAGTCTTATAACATTTTTGAATGTGTATAACATTTAATTTATGGAGCGTAACCATTCCTATACTAGGTATAACATGTTGGTTGATAAATGCCTTATAGCCAGCAAAGGTACTCTTTTCTATGCTCATACTTTTAATTTCTAGCCAATGATTTAGATAATCTTTTAACGTAACTTTAGATGGTTCTATAAAAGTTCCTTCATTCAACTCTGTAATCTTCTTTGCCACATCGGCCTGTGCTTCTTTTCTTGTCTTATATCCAGAAAACCACTTCTGTCTTCTTTTTCCTGTCTCTGGATCCGGACCGATATCAATAACGATGCAATATTTATTTCCTCTTTTTCGAATATGTCCTTTCACTTAAAACACTCCTTCATTTTGTTTTGAATCATGTTGTATAAGTCTAGTTGTAATTTTGCTGCTATGAAAATTACATGTTTGGACATATCAGCGATGGATATATTCTACCATATATAAACAAATTCAGTTATAGGATATGATTGTCATCCAATGTTCAATAATAGTAAAATATTAATAGAATTAGATAAAGGGGGATGTAAGACTATGAGAAAATTCACAAATGATCCAGGCGGCGGTGGATGGGATATAAGTTTAGACCCTGGAACAGGCATATAGTACATAGGTGGAGCTTAACGGCTCTTTTTTTATTGTAGAAAAAAGAGCCGTTAGGCTCCCTTGAGAAACGTTGATATATAACGATTTTAAAACTTTCTCAATAAGAATCAGATAACTACACGACTGAATTTTGGAAAAAATGTGATATTATGAAAATAATAAAATAAACGGACGTGAAAAAGACCTACGACTGTGCAAGTGGTGCTCGCAACACCCTTACACCGTCCTCCCTAAACGCGCTAGGGAAAACACTTGTCATAAGTCTCAAACATAATTATAACACATAACCTAGATATAATGGCACGTTTTCCTGTAAACATAAGACATCTAGGGTAACGTTGTCTTTTTTGTCCATAAGGAGGACAAGGATTGTGCAAGTTTTATTGGATTTAAATGACATGCAGGAGTGTCTAAAATCAAATGGTTATACAAATCGTAAATTGGCAACACGTTTTAAAGTAACGCATACAACAGTCAATAGTTATTTTAAGAAGCAAGGTAAATTTGATTTTATGCACTTGGTTGATGCGCTGAAGCTATATAAGCCTAAAAATGTTGATTTTAGAAGGGAATGCATCAAAGAGTGTATACCTACACTATCACATAAAAATTTGAAATTAGCATTAGAAGTGTTAGATATGTTTGGAGAATATGATCTTCAAGACCTAGTAATTCAACGAATAATGAGTTTTAAAACTAATAAAAATAAAAGCGAAGAAGAAAAGAAAAAAGGCAATTCAAAAACTGTAAGGATAAATTTAAATTTGGTTCCATTATACAAAACATTAAGAGAAAGAAGTGAAAATACAACTACTCCTAAGAGGTTCTTTGAGAAAGTTGATAAAATGAGAAAAAATCAAAAATACTCAGATAACGAGCTGGTAATAATATCTGTTTTAAATACAATTTACTCTTTTTTTGATTTAGGTAATTATAAGATGGTCAATGAACATATTCAGCAATTATTACCGGACATCTTGGGAATTAAATGTCATACATTAAGAGATTCTCTTTTATTAAGAATAAAAGAAATGGAAGTTTTCGTTGCACTTCACGAAAATAATTTAGACGAATCACGTGAATTATGTTTTGAAATAATAAATGATCAAAGTAATTGCTATGTCAGCACAAAGGCAGTAGCATATTGCAAAATTGGAGAAAGTTATATTTTCTCTGATTATCAAAATGCTAAAGAGTACATGGAGAAATCATTAAATATAATTGGTGTTCCAGTGAATAAAAAATTAGAAGTAAGAAGAGAAAAAGTACTTAATACACTATTATTTTTAAGAATATATCATGAAAAAGATTTACATACCATTAACCCAGAAAATCTAGATGATGCTGAAAAAGCATTCTTATATGTAAAGCTAGGTGAAAATCAAAAAGCGATTAAAATTTTACAAGCTTTACAAAATACAAATGGATATCTTAGTAGTTTTCAATTGTACTATATGGGGCTTGCGGTCGGAGGAGAAGAAGGGAAGAAATACCTAGAAATGTCTATAGAAAGTTTTTCTAAATCAGGTGATTATTTCTATATATTCCTACCAAAGACAGCATTGAAATGTTATAATTGAATTATACAAAAAGGGTGGTGAAACGCTTGAAAAATAAGCTTTTGAAAATAGTTTTCACTATTGCTACTGTAGCTTGTCTTTCTATCACAGCTTTTCAGGTGACAGAAAAAGATAAGGTGCAAAGTGCTAAAGAACAAAAAACAACTTTATATATGATTGATCCAGGCCCAGGAGGCGGGTAATTAATATAATATTAGAAATGACACTATCAAATTGGTAGTGTCATTTCTACTTTATAGGGAATGGAAACATTTTGACTGAAACGACAAAAACTTTCCACTTTAAGACGGTTAATATATAAAACAGGATGTAAGGGGAGAATTAAGGATGACGAAAGAGGAAATTGTAATCCTATTTTTAGATACTGTGAAAGAATATGCACCAGATCAATTAGAAGAATATATAGCAGAAATTAAAAAAATAGCCATTCCTAATTAAAGGGCTATTTTTCTGTTTTATTATGGAGTCTGCTAAGAGCTTGAGCGATAGCTAACATTTGTTCTAACGCCATATCTTCTTTATCCTTTGGCAGCGGTTCTAGCCATTCCATGATTTCTTTGAATTTTTTATATTTATCATCACTAGAGTCGTCATCTTTATTTTCTCCGTACAAATAATTTACAGGTACATTAAATCTCTTCGCTATCTTTTCTATGGTTTCACGACTTGGGAATGCTTTTCCATTTTCAAACTTTGAACCAGTCCCTTTAGTTAAATCCACTTCTTTTCCGAATTGTTCTTGATTCATTTTGTTATCTATTCGAATTTGTTTAATTCTATCCTTCATTTCCATATTTAAATACTCCCCTTTTTACGATATATCGTAAATTACGTTAATTACATTATAAAGTTTCCTAGCAAGAAACGTAAAGAGTAAAAAAAGTTTCCTTCTCTGAAATTTTTTTGTTAAAAACACTTGAAGTTTCATGTTATGAAACTTATAATGAGTTTGTAAGCATCAGAAGGGAGTGATCAGATGCAAAATCAAAAACAACTAACGGCACTTCAAAAAGCTTTTGAAGATTCTGGTCTTAAATATCATGAATTAGCTAATATGGTTGGTATATCAAAGTCTTACTGCTATAAAATTATAAATTATAATCTAAGAGTTTATTATGATGTAGCTGTAAAAATATCAAATGTTTTAGGTAAAGAAACCGACATTCTATTTAATGAACAGGAAAAAAAATTTGAATATGAAGTTTCATTGAGTGAAACTAAAGGGGGTGAAAAAAATGAGCCAATTACAAGTTTTGCAACATCCAGTAAATGAGTTTGTTTTTATGGAAGGGAATTAAGTTGTTCATGATGGTGGAAAGAAACTTTTCGCAGCAACTTGGAGAGACGTAAAATCAGCGTTTGCAGTAAACAGTTATTGCAACATTTTACAGAAAGATTTCAATGAAGAGATATCATACATAAAAGCATGACGGCCAAGGTTAGTATGATTATCCATCGTTAATATAATTTTGGAAGGAGAAAAAAGAAATGGGATTAGATCAAATCATTAAAGAATCAATCCGCGAAGTTGTTCGAGAGGAGATACAAGCTGCTTTAGCGCAGTTCCAACAACAATCACAACCAAACAAAGTAATGAGGGTGAAAGAAGCAGCAGAATATCTCAATATCGCTGTTTGTAGAATGTATGAATTAGCAAGTCATCCACAGTTTCCAGTGATTAGGGAAGGGCGCAAATTACTTTTCCTACAAAAGGATTTAGAAGCTTGGCTTGAAACACAAAAGGAGGTGATTTAGTGGAAGATACAACATCGTTAGTTATATTCGCAATGTTTATCGCGTGCAGCGCATTGTTACTTTACATTACTTATGAACCAATAAAACAGTGGGCTTGGAGTGACGTAAAACAAAATAAAAAGACCCATGGCAGTGGGTCCTTTAAGAAAAAACAGTTGTTATAAGTATATCACGAAAAGTAGGGAAATAGTAGATGCGTCTAACTGAATATCAAGTGCTATTACCTAATAAGTTTTGGAACTTAGCAAAGAGCAGGGATGAATTAAAGCAAATGATTGAACAGTATTTCAAGGCTGGTTATCCGCATTATGAAATTCAACGAATTATCAAAAGTGGACAAGTATATGTGGCGGTTTGTACAAGGAGGTAAATAAATGGCAACATTTCGAGTTAGTAAAAGTAAAAATTACACAACCATTAATAATACAGGTCTTCGAGATGAACGTTTAAGTTGGAAAGCAAAAGGAATATTGGCTTACATTTTATCGTTACCAGATGATTGGGTGTTTTACATGGAGGAAATATCTACTCATGCGAAAGATGGAATTGATAGTTTAAGAGTAGGAATGAAAGAACTAAAAAAATTCGGTTATGTTAGAAGGTTTCCTGTAAAAAACGAAAAGGGAAAGATTACTAACTGGGAGACAATTATTTATGAAGTTCCACAAGTGGAGAATCCAGATATGGAAAATCCACAAGTGGAAAAATCACAAATGGAAGTTCCATTTATGGAAAATCCCAAGCTACTAAATACTAAAGAACTAAGTACTAATAAACAAAATACTAATATACAAAGTAGTAGTAGCATCTTCTCTTTCTACGAAAATAATTTCGGTATTTTAAATTCATTCATAGCCGAAAGTATTTCACAATGGGTAAACGATACAAGCGAAAAACTTGTACAAGCAGCTATGGAGCGTGCTTTGAAACAGCAGAAGAAATGGAATTATGCTGAGGGGATTTTAAAACAGTGGGTTAATAAAAACATTCGTACTTTAGCTGATGTTAATGCAGCAGAAATAGAGTTTAAGAACAAAGGTGAAAAAGGAGCGAATAGAAATGGCAACACCAATGAAAAAACTGGCGGAATCCCTGGAATCGAAGGTGAATTACCATTCTGATCAATGTATGAATCACTCCTATGTAATAGGTGGACAAACAATCATTAAGCCAATTCAAATGATTATTTATCAAGGAAAACCTGTTTGCCCAAGATGTGTAGTTGAGCAAAACGATAAGGTTTTGGAAGAACAAGCTAACGCTCATTATAAGAAGATTAGCCGTTTGCAGAAATTCAACATGCTGGAAAAGGCTAGTGTTATTACAAACAAGGAAATTCCTCTTTCAAGATTATCTGATTACAGAACTGGGTGTGATGAAACGATTAGTCACAAGAAAGCTGTAGAAGAAACCTTGGAGGATTTAAAGAACGGAGAAATTAGAAAAGTTGTATTTACAGGAAATCAAGGGACGGCAAAAAGTTTCCTAGCATACAGTATGCTTCATGAATTAAATCAATATTTTTGGGATATCAGTCAAAAAGAAGAAAATTATAATCTTATGAAAAGTTGCTTGTACGTTGAATTAGAAGCAATAACAAGAATGATTATGGATTCTTTTGATGATAAGAGCAGTAAATATACACTTCAATATTTCGTCCAATTAATTGGACAAGCTGATTTGGTGGTATTAGATGATCTTGGGGCAGAAAGCGGGTCAACTGATTCGAATAGACAGGCATCGGATTTCATTCAACGCCTTTTATATGCGGTATCAAACGCTAGACAAGGAATGAGTACATTTACTACAACAAACTTTACCGGAAAACAACTTTTTAATAAATACGATGCTAAAACAGTTAGTCGTTTATTAGGGGATTCAAGGGTTTTGAAATTTACAACAGCTGATCAAAGGCTTACAAATTTAGGTTTCTAATAAGGAGGAATAAGCATGTGTGCATTATGCCGTAATACAGGGATTATTTGTAAAGAAACTTACCCAGGTGTAATTGAAACGAGTGGTTGTAATTGCGAAGTAGCAATCCAGCAGCAAGAAGAAAACGATAAGCGTTGGCAAGCATGGTTAATAAAATTTGAGTCAATGAAACAAGAGTTACAACCTAAGCAGCAACAAAAAGTTAGCTAACAAGAAAAAGGGGGATTTCAGTCGTATGAAGCCTACGAAAGTTGAAATCGATGTTACTGATAATAAAATTTATGTGGTCAAGAATGGTGAGGTTACGCTACTGAATCCTCCAGTAACAGGATTCGGGGAACAAGTAATTACTTGGCAAGGTGGAAAAGTTGATCGTGTTTCAACTACGATCACGGAAAAAATTAAATAACTGGGGATGCGATTATGAAGCAATTAACTATTGATGATGTTATAGGGAGTTTCCGCTACAACGCTATAAGCACCAGTGAAAAGTTTTTCAATCCAAGCTTTGAAGTACATTTTTACGATAAAGAGGAACGGCAAAAGATGGATTGCTTTGATGCTAGGAGTGAAGCTGAAGCTTGGGATGCAACAATAGAAGAGCATGGGAAAGGTATTCAGAAGATTAGGATAACTCATTCGAAGCGTACCAGATCAGAATTTCTGGAACTAGACTAGGAGGGATAGAGAAAATGAAAAAGGTAATTGAAGAATATATCAATCATTTAAAACAGTCAGCAGTAGAGAACAGAAAGGAATCAGACAAAGCGTATGAAAATGGCGATTTAGGTTTATCAGGATACTTACGTGGGCAATGGATTGCTAATGAAGGAATAGCAACTGCGTTAAAGACTATCTTAACTCAACACAGAGAGGAAAATGTGAGTTCAAATTTAATAAAGTAAGACCAAATTTGAATTTTGTTAAGAAATAAATGCTTTGCTTATGATATAGAGTCATTTTTGGATATTGGATTTACTAAGGAACTAAAAAAGTCTCTCCAATAAGATTTGAAGAGACTTTTCTGTCACATATCATAGCAATTTAGTTCCTATTAAAAGATGATTTAAGCTCTTTCTAAGTTTTTTATGGCGTACCGATAGTTATTGCCATCAATGCAGCAATTCTATCTAAAGCTTCCTGTACTGTAGTAGGAGGAAGAGGAGCCCAGTTTGCTGGATTAATAGGTGTATAAGCTAAATCGAAAGCATCATCAACTCTAATTAAAGATGTACTTGTTCCTATAAGATTTATTCGGGAACGAATAGGTAATGAATCAACTGTCGCTCTGACTCTTGTAATAACGTTATTAGCGCCGTTGACAAATAAATTTCCTGAATTAGGGCTGGGATTGAAGATGTTTTCTGTAATAGCAAAGCTGGTTAAATTTAGGGGGTCAATTGGAATATGACCAGGTAGCACATTTATAATGACATTACCATTTATTCCACCACCAACTAAATTGACTTGGGTATCTGTGGTTGCTTGCGAATTAATAGTAATATTGCCACTAGAAACGAACGAAGCAAACATAGCCATGTTAATTCCATTTTGAGTATAACCACCGGATAACATTGAATCACGGATATTCACTTGATTCACAGAAGTAGAAAGAGCTGTGAATATAGGAGTAGGGGTTATATTAACACTAACAAAGAATAATTTACCTGAAACGCTTTGCGCCGTTTGAAAATTAAAATCAAGAGGCCCACTTAGTAATGTCAGATTAACAAATCCAGATCTAGGATCCTGTGAAAAGTTCAAATCAAACCAAGACGGATCATTTATATCGAAAGGAATTTGTAATCTTGTTAATAAAGTACTAGTTCCTACTAATTGAACGTTAGCTTTTAAATGAATTAATGGTTCGATATAGTTGCCAGGTCCAATAGAGATAGCATAACGTTTCGTTATATTTAAAGGATCTGGAAATGGTGCAATAGCATCTGTTATTGATGCCATTGCTGCAGTCACTGTTAAAAATGGTGCGCATTCAGAACCATCAGCAGTAGCGTCATTACCAGCTTTGTTTACATAGACGATTTGTGTGAAAGTTGGTAGGGGTTCTATACATCCAGGTCCAGTAGGCCCGGTGCTTCCGGTAGGTCCGGTGTCCCCAGTAGGCCCGGTGCTTCCGGTAGGTCCGGTGTCCCCAGTAGGCCCGGTGCTTCCAGTAGGTCCGGTGTCCCCAGTAGGCCCGGTGCTTCCGGTAGGTCCGGTGTCCCCAGTAGGCCCGGTGCTTCCAGTAGGTCCGGTGTCCCCAGTAGGCCCGGTGCTTCCAGTAGGTCCGGTGTCCCCAGTAGGCCCATCGGGTGGTCCAGTAGGCCCGGTAGCCCCAGTGGGTCCAGTAGGCCCATCGGATGGCCCAGTAGGCCCAGTAGGCCCGGTAGGCCCAGTATCGCTATTAGGTCCAGTAGGCCCAGTAAGTCCAGTGGAACCAGTAGGCCCGGTAGGTCCAGTAGGCCCAGTAGGTCCAGTAGGTCCAGTAGGCCCAGTAAGTCCAGTAAGTCCAGTGGAACCAGTAGGCCCGGTAGGTCCAGTGGAACCAGTAGGCCCGGTAGGTCCAGTGGAACCAGTAGGCCCGGTAGGTCCAGTGGAACCAGTAGGTCCGGTAGGCAGAGTGAATGGTGGAATAGCTGGTAAAGTAGGTCCAAGTAAATCAGGATTTATTAAAGTGGAAGATAATAACTCGTCCATAATAATTTCACCTCTAAAAAATTAGTATTTCTAATAATAAATGCGGAAATAGAGAAAAGTGAAATGGACAAGTGAAAAAATTAGACAATGGAATTTTCATAAAAGCATTATTTTAATCAAAAAGAGCACCATTTGCCCTAAGGGTGCTCTTCGACCAAGAACTATATTTTTTATAGTCCGTATAAGTATATGTTGTTGCTAATAAATAGTGCGATAAAAGAAACACATATTGTACAAATCAACTTGTGGGTTAAGGAAAGAAAATCACATACCAAATTGATAATAATGCAATCCATCCAATAGTAAGGAATATGTATTTTAATATTTTCATAAATGCTCCTTTTAGATATAGGATGCACCAAGCTAGAGAATGTTATTAATTTTTAAACAAAATTCTTATTTAACAACAAATAAAAAGAGCGCTAATCAAGAGCGCTCCGTATACCTTGTTATAACGAAAGTGACGAACTCACATTATACAGAAAGGTAGTATTAAAGTATGTAAAAGTATGAAATTGGTGAATGGGTTCAAACGAAATTTTTATTTAGTTAAAAAGAGGTCCTAAGAAACTAGGACCAAAAGCGAAGTATCATCTTTAAAGTGAAAGTAAAAAGATTGATATGTGCTTATTCTATCACAAATCGAAATTTAAAAAAATTAAACGATTAAAAAATGATTTACAAGGATAAAGCATAGTTGCTTTATGATTGATTTCTCTTTAACCTAAGTAATTACCCTACCTGAAAAATACTTATACTTGCAGATACATTTGTTAAAGAGCCGCCATCATTATTAGATAGGGTGATAGTACCTGCTGAAGAAGTATTATTTATTAAAGTTAATGTTGAAGGAACAGTTGTTACTGTGAAAGCAACAGTACCTTGATTTATAGAATGTGGAGACCCAGTTCCATAACGACCACCAGGAATTGGTGTACCATTTAGTGCAAAGGAAAATTGGTTTTCACGAGCAGCTTCTAACTGGAATTCTGCTACATATGTTCCTCTGGTGTTAATTGTAATATTTCCAGTGCCCGCTATATGGGTAAAAGCGCTACCTATTATAGGTCCATTGGTATTAAAAGTGACACTGCCACCTACTACAATTGACTGATTGGTAGTATCAAAAATATATAGGTAGTTTGTTAAACCTACACCAGCAGGACCAGTAACACCAGTCGGTCCAGTAATGCCAGTAGATCCAGTGTCACCAGTCGGTCCAGTAACACCAGTCTTTCCAGTAACGCCAGTCGGTCCAGTAACACCAGTCGGTCCAGTAATACCAGTCCTTCCAGTAACGCCAGTCGGTCCAGTAATACCAGTCCTTCCAGTAACACCAGTCGGTCCAGTTGGATGGTGGGGGATGATAATAGGTTTAACATCTGAAAAAATAAATGTATTGAATATATCTCTATTTTTGTATTCTATCAAAATCACCTCATCTTTGTGTTTAGAAAAATAGTAGCATAATCTTTTTTATTAATGTTTCATTTATATATTATTAGTTTAATTAAATTTGGAATCAGCAAATAACTACCTTTGCACTTTTGTTTTAATAACATTGTTATTTCGTGTTAATGAAAAGAAAGGTAGATTACTATGAGTAGATTACTATGAGTAGATGCCTCTATACAATAACATATGCTTGTCCAGTTAAAAGGTGAATAGATAAAAGAACCCGTTTGTTATAAACGGATTCTTCCCACAAGGTTTGCAAGAAATTCAAGGTAACTAGACCGGAGCACTTATTGAAATTCTTGTGATAATACTGTATGCAAAGGAATTAATAAGGTTAAAGAAATTTAAACAAAATCCTTATTTAAATGAAGAAGCCCTAGAGTTAGGGCTCTAGGGCTTCTTGTGTTGGTATATCTCACACAATTTTATAAAAAGAATAGAACGTACTGAAGATAACACATGAATGTTTCATAAATGTATCAAAAAAGTGAACAAAATCGTTATTTTAATTAGTTCAGCCCCTTGAAGGGCGCTCCAAGGGGCTAAGATTCGAGAACTTGTAAACTCTTGTTTAATTACATGAAAACTCCCTAAGGAGAATCTATGATATTTTAACACTCAACTAACTATTTTGACAAATGTATATTGATAAAAGAAACCCCGATTGTCGACGGGGCTTCTAAGGGTAAGTGCCAAGTAATGACGTACTCGACTAATTAACCATATCATGAATTTTTTGGTAAAAATACTGGTAAATGTGTCCAATTATATGGGGGTTAATTTGAACAAAAACGCTATTTTAGTAGAAAACATTAAAAAGGACCCGATTAGGGGTGCGGGTCCTTTTAATGGAGCGATAGAACTTCATGGGATTACCAATACATTACCATAAAAGGAAATAAACTCCCAGTGTGTGGGTGTTGAGAAAACTTTATATAAATACTTCATTTTGTAGAAATAAAAAAGGCGATTGTCGCCAAATCGCCTTTTGATAAGACAGAGCACTTTCAAACATAAGGTATTCGGTGTTTAATGATATGTGCAAATAAAAGAGCAGCTAGCAAAAGCTAACTACTCGGTCCTCCAAGGGGGAACAAGGAGAAAGTAACTTAATGGGTTGTCTACAGTATTGACGGAATATTGAGTTTTATTCAGGGGAGGAATCATAATTTATAAATTAGATTATGATATTCGCTATTACCCATATCGCCCAGAAAAGAACTAAAAATTCAATCGTAATCCAAAGTGCTTTTTTCTCCGATTTTTTAAACTCTTTTATTAAAGAGAAAACAGCACTAATTGCTATAAGGATGAAAAGAACGAGTCTTATTGTATCTGGCATTTTAACCACTCCTAATTTTGAATTAAGTTTATTATATAACGATTTTAAAATTTTTAGATAATTATTGATGAGAATTAAGCTAAATTTAAACAAAATAATCCTTTTATAAGAAAGTGAGGTTAGGAGAATGACTAATTTAAAGAAAAGAAAAATTAGGAAAGCTATCGCGCGTCGCACAAAGGCAGTAGAGAAATATCAAGTTGATAACGCTTGGAGAAATATTTTTGTGAAAGCTGGAATAATAAAATAACAGTACTGGAGGGATAGAAAATGAATGGTATACAGTTTTTCGGAATGTATTTGGCTCTTTACTTAATCATCATGTTTGTGACCTTTAGTAATGCGAAAAGCTTCATACAAGCTGGAATTATTATGGTACTTGTAATCTTGATTTCGGAAGTTGATCATAGATATGGATTTTATAAGGGAAGCAAGAAAGCTAAAAGCAAACAAATATAGTCCGGCTAGAAAACTAGAGGACACCAATTCATTAAAGCAGCAATTATGGCTGTTTTACGAATGGGTGTCCTTTTTATTTTGAAAAGGGAGATGGGGAAATGAAGGGGTTAAGAGATCAATTACGTGAATGGAAAAAGCAATCAAATAAAACAAAGAAGAAAAAGAAGAAAAAACGAAAAGAGAAATTTAGCACTCGTGAAATTGAAGATTTAATGGGAATGCATAGGCCTTGTTATGAACGAAGACGTGGAGCAATAAGACAAAAGTAATTTAAAAATAAAAAGGAGTGGTCTTACATGACTAAACAATTATCTTTCTTACCAAAAATTGATAGAACAGCGACACAAGAGGAATTAGAAGGTGTGTTGGAAAGCGTACGTATACATAGACAATTTGGGATGATGCGTAAAGAAATGAAAGTCACTCCTTCTTATGAAATACGTGAGCACGGTCCTACACATACAGTTGGTAAGCCGTTAGAAGATGTTGCTATAGCAAATATCCAACAAAGTAAACGAGAAGAGTGGCTTGAAAGAATGTCAGTACGTATAGATCAGTTTCTAAATCGATTAGGGAACGGACGTGCAGGAAGCATTCAAAGAGATATTATTTATAAACGCTATTTAGAAGAAGAGGACGTATGTGATTACATGGTTTATAACGAAATAGGGATGTCAGAACGTACTTATCGACGTTGGAAGTCTAAAGCGTTTTATAAGCTTGCTTTTGCACTTGGATTAGAAGTTTACGAGACAGAAGAAACGGGAGGTAATGAATAATGAATTTTGTTCAACCGATACGTGATCCGGAGCAAATACAGCAGTTAAAAGATTATTTTAAGGAAAAGAGCTTACGTAATTACATTCTCTTCATTATGGGAATCAATACAGGCCTGAGAATCTCGGACATTTTGAAATTGAAGGTAGGAGATGTCAAAGGTAGTCATATATCTATGAGAGAAGAGAAAACAGGGAAACAGAAACGAATACAAATTACTGCAGCATTGAAAAGAGAACTTAAATGGTTTATTGAAGAAAGAGAAGACAATGAGTATTTATTACAAAGCAGACAAGGTAGGAATCGCCCAATCGGTCGCAGTATGGCATATAAGATATTAAGTGGAGCAGCGGCAGATTTTGGGCTAGATGAAATAGGAACACATACACTGAGAAAGACGTACGGGTATCATATGTACATGCAAACGAAAAACATAGCATTACTTATGGAGATATTCAATCACTCGTCAGAGAAGGTCACGTTACGTTATATAGGTGTAAACCAAGATGCAATGGATAAAGCAATGACTAGATTTAAAATTTAATCATTGCTTATCTCTTTTTAAATCTAGAGTTATTGCAGCATTTTGGAAAAAACTACGCTAAGAGTTTGCAAGGTTTTATACAGTTTCAGTAACAAACAAGAACCCTAAAAACGTGTTAGGATAGGAATATATAATGCATAGATCCATATAACAAAAAAAAGAAGGTTCCTTGGTGGGCGTACGGTTTTCTCTTTTCAGTGATACCGATAATATTGCGTTATGTTAACTTTCTATGAATATCATATTCAACCAAAATTACCCTTATTGATGTTATAATTAAATTCTTGGAGGGGTATTATGGAATTTATTGTGGATATTTTATTTTATTTTGGGTTTTATTTTGGATCACTGTTTCTTATAATTGGTACCGCATTAGTTTTATTTATTATGGCTGCATTACCAAAAATCTGGAGTAAAAATCTATCATTCGTAATGCTCGGTTTAGGGATAAATATAATTACTATTCCGTTGTCTTTTTTTATAGGTGGGATGGCAACAGATTCTCCTGATAGTACTAGGTTAGATTTTTGGAAAGGATTTTTCTTTATTCAAAAAATACCGCTCTTTTTACTGATTTTTTTATTATTTTTAACTGTGGTGTTGTGGTTTATTCGTAAGAACAAGAAAAAAGTAAACATATAGAATTTTAAAACGACTTCCAATAACGATAATTATTTAAATAAGCTGTCCACATGGGCAGCTTATTTTATTTTTCCGCATAGCTTAGGTTATTTTGCAAAATGCTGGTGGTATCCCTATACAGTTACTCATAATTTTCGTACTGTGTAACTCAAAAGAGAAAGTGAAACGAAATCAATGATACCAAGCGATTCAGAGAAGGGGTCAGTTACACACAATATAAGATATGGGTAAGTGGTAGTATCAAGGAATTGAATGGTGTATATACATAAATATAAAATGTAAGGGGGAAGTAATGGTGATTCATGTTAAATGAAGAACTATTAGAAGTAATAATTAGATACAAAAGGAATACTGGAAAAAATCCTGATGTGTTAAAGCTAAATCCAACTTATTTTAGAAATATTTTAGAAGAATTGAATTATCCAAAGTGGATTATTAAAAAGAAAATGACAGAAATGAAAAAAAGTATATTTGGTGTACCGGTGGAATTAACAGATGCAGTCGAAAAATTTGAACTATGAAAAGGCTGGCAGAGTTGTGACCGCTTTTTGGCAGGAAATGTTTCGGTTATTTTGGAATTAACGTGTTATATTTGTATTGTGGGAAGTGGCGGGAAACACAACTCACTATGTTGTTTCTAAAATTCTAAACGGTTCGTAATGATGGCACATAAAATCCGAAACCAGCAGATGGTAATGATTGAATGATACCGTTATTAAGGAGAGCTTTTGCTCTTCTTCCAGTTAATTAATATTGTTGGAACAGATGAGTATAGCGGTACTTAGTAGTTGGAAGAAGAATAAAACCTCATTTAGCATATTTATAGTAATAGCATAAGAGATTGACGAAAGAGCAACTGATGCATGGTTGCTCTTTTATTAATAGTTTTAATAGGAATATACTTTCTATGCATGCTATAATAATATTGGCTTATAATTCCAATATTAAAGGTAGAAAGGATTGTGGCACGAATGAGTAAATTAGATCAAACTATCAGCAAATTAAAAGCATATATAGGTGAAGATCATGAGGAAAAGAAATTAATAGAGAAATTTAATGAATTAACTCCAATTTTTAAAAAGATGGACAATGAATTCCCTAAATCTGGTAATGTAGAGCATTTAGTAATTTCTTATAGCGATAATAAGTATGTAAAAATCGGAAGTGATAAACTTGAATTACGTCTTGATAAAGAGAGAAATGTAATCGTAGTTTATAATCATAAGGGCATGCAAGCTACTACATTAGATGAGATAGTACTGCAAGAAAATGAGTTATATTGTGTAGGACGTGGGGAGAAGCTCACAGAAGATATTCTAAGTGATTATCTAAATGAAGTTTTTGGAGAGATTTTAACAGGTGAATAAGTCATTAAGAGCATTCCTTATGGAGTGCTTTTTATTATGTATAATCACTTTATTTAATATATTTCAATTTGATAAAAGGGATAGGTATTATTGTGTCGAAATATAGTTTTAGGAGAGTGATGAAAAGTGAATTTTGACGAACAAATTGCGACATACAAACAACAGAAGCAACAATTATTAGATGAAATGGAAGGGAAAAAGGAGATGTTTTTGGATGAACTAGTAAAATTTACAGCTAGTTGGTTTGAAGAACATACAATGCATTCTATTAAAAATAACCCTGAAAAAGTCATTGGATTAGGGGAAGATAAGGCTAGGCAATTAAAAACGGAATTGAAAGAACTTGCAAACAGAAGTGATGAATTGGTCAAGAACTACATGTGTGAGGATGATTTATGGTGGCATATGAATGAAAATAAACATTCGTATTTTGCAAAAGATTATAAATTACAAGAAAAACATGAAAAGAAAATAAGGTTGATGTTTGGTGAGTTAGGAAAGATTTTAATTGCATACGATATAGAAAAGGCTTCTTCAGAATCTCAAAGAAATTTTTCTAGTAGTTGGTTTTATGATGGTTATAATAGTGAGGATAAAAAGAATATAAGATATGCTTCTAGTGTTACATTTTCAAAGGAACTTCATACTTTAGATAAAGAATATATTGAATTAATAAATAAAGTTCAAGAAATTAATTGGAAAAGCGAAGATTTAGAAGAACAGAAAAAAGTTGAAAATGTAGAAGATTGGTGGACGTCGCTTTAATATAAAGATTAAGTAATAAGTCACACTCGAAAAGAGTTGTGGCTTTTTATTGTGTAAAAATTACATAGGTGGTGTTTAGTAAATGATTACTGAAATTAGAAAAACAATATCAGGTACAGAGTATTGGGATAACAAAGAAAAGCGAAGTCTATTTGTACCAACTGGTGAAGAACCAGGATTCGGAGTAACTGTTAATCCTGAGAGTATGATCTTGGGCATGGACTTATCAAGTAAACCAGATACTACAGTAGTGACAGTACCATTTAATGATATGACAGTGAAACAGTTACGTGAGTATGCTGATGAGCTAGGCATTGAGATTCCTTCTGATATTAAAAAGAAAGAAGACATCATTGAATTACTATCATGAAATACTGTGACTTCAATGGCTGCCATAACAAGATAAGCAAAGGACGTTACTGTGAAGAACATAAGCGTAACAAACCAAGGAAGAAGAAAGATAAGAAGAATATCTATCATCATGAGAACAAGCCATTCTATCGTACTGATGCATGGAAGTTTGTCAGGTCAAAGGTATACGAAAGAGAGAATGGATGCTGTCAACGATGTGGAAGGTTCGTCTTTGGTAGACGTGCTCATGTTCATCATGTAATACCAATCAAGGAAGATCCAATTCTTAAATTAGAAGAGAATAATCTAAGATTACTTTGTCCAGTTTGTCATACAATCGAAGAAAATGAAGATAAACCAAAAAAAGTTTTTCCGAGTTATTTCGGAAGCCCCCCTATCAAAAATTAAAAATTCCTCTCTGGGGAGGATAGGTAGCGTAGGGGGCATATCAATAGTTGCACCATTTTTT
Organism: Bacillus cereus ATCC 14579; assembly: GCF_000007825.1. Classification (NCBI taxonomy): domain Bacteria; kingdom Bacillati; phylum Bacillota; class Bacilli; order Caryophanales; family Bacillaceae; genus Bacillus; species Bacillus cereus. Next base: position 2,547,575 of record NC_004722.1, read on the forward strand.
TAAAAATGAAGGGGGGTGTGAAAATGGCGCGAATGTCAAAGAAGAAAAAGTTGGAAATGTTAGATGTTGCAAGGGATGAAGAACGAAATAGAATCATAAGATTATTGACTGAAGATGACAATTTCACACCTTCCCTAGAACCATTAATTGATAATTATTTAGATGCTTTTATCATTTATAAAACGATGTTTGAAGAATGGAAAGCCGATGGTTTTGCTCCTACAAAAACGCATAAAAACAAGGCTGGAGCAGTAAATGAAATGAAACATCCGCTCGCTCAACAAGTTGAAACTTGGAATGATAAGAAGAATAAAATGTTAGAAGCTCTAGGAATGACGAATAAGGGAAAAAGTGTACAAAAAACGCCTAAAAATGCAGAGAATATCCAAACTGATGAGCCTAAAGATGAGTTAGCGGCTCATCGGAATAAATGGCGGAAATCTAAATGATTATTACACCAGGCGTTAACTACGCTGATAAATATGCGAATAACGTCATGCGTAACAAAAAGAAATACCCGAAATCGATTATTCTTGCGGTAGAACGTTATAAGAAGTGGAAAAAGCGTAAAGAGATTTGGTTTGATGTAGATCGAGCGAATGAAATGTTAGATTTCGTTCAATCATTCATTCGCCATGTTAAAGGACCACTTGCAGGTCAATTGATGGAATTAGAGCTTTGGGAAATGTTTGTTTTTGCGAATATGTATGGTTGGTATCATAAAAACGAAAAAGGAAAAACAGTCCGTGTTATTCGTGAATCATATGTTCAAGTACCAAAAAAGAACGGAAAAACAATTATTGCAGCAGGTGCATTGCTCTATGCTATGTATGGAGAACTTGAACTTGGAGCGGATTGTTATTGTGCGGCATCAGATTATGAACAAGCGCAAAATGCAGCTGAACCAATTGCACAAGCGATAGAAAACTCCGAACCTCTGGCACGGCATACACAAATTTATAAAGGTGTGAATGGAACAGTTAGTGGTGCTATGTATCGATATAGCATCAATGGAATTGCATATCAAAATAAATTCAAAGTATTAACGAAAAACACGAAGGGTCTTGAAGGAAAGAACCCTTATTTTGTGTTAAATGACGAGCTCCATGCACAAGAAAATATGGACATGTATGATAACTTAAAGTCAGCGCAGATTTCTCGTGAACAACCAATGATGCTTAATATTTCAACGGCTGGTAAGGGTGCTTCATCTGTTGGTATGCGTGTTTATAAATATGCGAAACTTGTTCTTGAAAATGATGATGATGATTCCTTATTTGTTGCAATCTGGGAACCTAATAAAAATTATGATTGGGAAGATCGTAAAGTTTGGAAAATGGTTAACCCGAATATTGGTGTTTCCGTTACGATGGAACAACTTGAGATTGAATTCAAAAAAGCGAAGCAGTCCGCACATTCAAAAGCTGAGTTCCTTTCAAAACATTTAAATGTTTTCGTAAATGGTGCGGATAATTATTTTGAACATGATCAAGTACAACATGTTCTTGTGAAAGATTTGGGTGATCTTACAGGTGAAATTTGTTATTTAGGATTAGACTTATCTAAAACAACAGACTTAACATGCGTGAGTTTAAACTTCCCTTCACATGATGATGAAGGAAGGTCGATTATAAAGGTGAAACAAATGTATTTCCTTCCTAATGAAAATATTGATTTTAAAGAAAAAGAGGATAACGTTCCATATACAGATATGGTTGAACGTGGTTTTGCTACGTTTTGTGATGGGAAGATGATTGACCAGGATCAAATTATGGAATATATCGTTGAATGTATGGATTTATATGATGTGCAACAAATAAACTACGATCCAGCGATGTCTCAAAAGTTAATAGAAAAGCTTGAAAATCTCGGTTTAGAGTGTATTGCAGTAAATCAATATCCAAACGTTATGAACGCAATGCTTGATGATTCAGAAATATTAATTTATGAAAAGCGTTTAATTACGGACAATCCTTTATTTGTTTATTGTGCTCTTAATGTTGTAGTAGTAACAAATATTAACGGAATGAAAGCCCCGAGTAAGCGACAGTCCAAAAAGAAGATTGATGGATTTGTTGCTTTTTTATGTGCTCATAAAGAAACTATGATGGTTATGGATAGCATAACAGAAGAAGGCATGGATGAATTGATTGGTGATATTTATAGATAAAAAAAGTAGTTTCATACTTTATCAGTTATACTAAATATAAATATTAACTGATAAGGAAGTGTTTTTGTGATAGAAGTAAAAGATTTAAAAGAATTTATTCAAGCGATTGGGCCAGTTTTCACAGTTCTAAGTACATTAGCAGCTGTTTGGTTGACCCAGAAAGGGAATAGGACAACTCAAAAAAATTTATTAGAGCAGCAAATAATCCGAGATGAGATAAAAGAAAAAAGAAATGAACTGAAAGAAACTCTAGAAGTCTATAATAAAATCCTTAAAGTTGATGGAGAAAGTACAGTAGTAATTGATGAAGATGGTAAGCTTAGGGAATTTGATTTCAACATATATCAAGAAGAAGTTCGACCAATTCTTTATGAAAAGTATCATTTATTGCATGATGAGGTTGCAAAGATAGTGGCTTGCATAGACCTCGATATTAAAAGATGCAAACTCTTTGGAGAAGCCGAGGACAGCGATCATTATGGTCTCTGTAAAGATTACGATAATTTAATTAGGAATATCCGAAAGAATATTTACGACTTTCGTAAGGAAGGTAGTAGAGAAGAGATGTCTTAAGTAAGGTGGTGAGAAATTGGGTTTAAGGGATAGGTTTTCAAATTATTTATTTAAAAAGGCTGAAAAGCGTGGTTATCTTGATAATGTTTTAGGAAAAAGCATCCGTTACAGCGGCGTGTATGTTACGGATTCAAACATCTTGCAATCTAGCGATGTTTACGAGTTGTTACAAGACATAAGTAATCAAATGGTATTGGCTGATATTGTTGTGGAAGATGAATTTGGGAATGAAATCAAGGATGATATTGCCCTTCAAATCTTAAGGAATCCCAATAACTATCTAACACAATCAGAATTCATTAAATTAATGACGAATACTTATTTACTCGAGGGAGAGACATTCCCGATATTAAACGGTGCTCAAATACATTTAGCTTCCAATGTTTTTACAGAGTTAGATGATAATTTGGTAGAGCATTTCAATATTGGTGGTCATGAGATTCCTCCATGTATGATTCGGCATGTGAAAAATATTGGTGCAGATCATTTAAGAGGAAAAGGTATTCTTGATTTAGGAAGAGATACACTCGAGGGCGTTATGTCAGCTGAGAAAACTTTAACTGATAAATATAAAAAGGGTGGATTGTTAACATTCTTGCTAAACTTGGATGCTCATATCAATCCACAGAATGGCGCGCAGTCAAAGTTAATCAATGCAATTTTAGATCAACTAGAATCAATTGATGAAGCAAGGTCTGTAAAAATGATTCCTCTTGGAAAAGGGTATTCAATTGACACGCTTAAAAGCCCGTTAGACGACGAAAAGACTCTAGCATATCTAAATGTGTATAAAAAAGATTTGGGTAAATTTTTAGGTATAAATGTGGACACATATACAGAGTTAATCAAAGAAGATATTGAGAAAGCAATGATGTATATCCACAATAAAGCAGTTAGACCAATAATGAAAAATTTTGAAGACCATTTGAGTCTTCTTTTTTATGCCCAAAATTCTGGGAAACGAATTAAATTCAAGATTAATATTCTTGATTTTGTTACTTATAGCAACAAGACAAATATCGGTTATAACCTTGTACGTACAGCCATTACTTCACCTGATAATGTCGCCGATATGCTTGGATTCCCTAAACAAAATACAAAGGAATCACAGGCCATTTATATTTCAAATGATGTAACTGAAATCGGCAAGAAAGAGGCAACAGATGGTTCATTGGGAGGAGGTGAAGAGAATGAAAATTGAGGTCCGAGGGAATCAAGTCATACTTGATGGATATGTGAATGTTGTGGACAGAGAAAGTCGAATGTTACCTTCTCCAAGGGGATATTTCAAAGAGAGAATTGTCCCTAAGACGTTTGAAAAAGCGTTAAAGAAAGCAAAGAATGTGGACTTACTTTTTAACCACGATAAGAATAGAAATCTTGGTTCTATTGAAAACGGAAATCTGGAATTGTATGAAGACAATATTGGTTTAAGAGCCATCGCTACGGTTACAGATGAACAAGTGATTAAGAAGGCAAGGAATAAAGAATTACGTGGTTGGTCATTTGGTTTTGTTTCTGAAAAAGATTCATGGGAAGAAGGTGAATCTGGTGTTCAAAAACGCTCTATTGAAGAACTAGAGCTTTTAGAAGTTTCTATTTTGGATATGACACCAGCCTATGTTGCAACTTCCATTGAAACCAGGGGCGAAAATACAGCCATGATTGAAATGAGAAGTGAAGAAGCAGCTGTAAAAACAGTTGTGGAAGATGATACTGAAGAAAGAAGCGATCTTATCAAACAAATAAAAAAAGTTTTGGAGGAAAATTAACATGAATTTAAAAGAAATCTTAAACGCATCTTTAACAAGAACGAAATCTCGATTAGCAGAATTACAAGGGAAAGTAGAAAAAAATGAAGTTCGTTCAGAAGAATTAGCAGCCGTAAAAGCAGAAGTAGAGCAATTAACAAAAGAAATTCAAACTATTTCTGAGGAATTAGCAAAGTTAGAAGAGAAAGAAAAAGAAGAAGATCCCGCCAAAAAGAAAGACGATGATCCAGAGAAAAAAGAAGATCCAACAGCAAAAGAAAATCCGAATGAAAAAACGGAACTGTCAGAAGAACAACGTTCCGCTATTTCAGCATCTATTGCAGCGGCTCTTTCTACTAAAGGTCATCGTACAAACAAAGAAACGGAAATTCGTTCTGTATTCGCTAACTACATTGTAGGTAATATTGATGAAAAGGAAGCTCGTGCATTAGGGTTAGTAACTGGTAACGGTTCTGTTACGATTCCAGATTTCTTGAGTAAAGAGATTATTACGTATGCTCAAGAAGAAAACTTCTTACGTCGCCTAGGAACAGGAGTGAAAACAAAAGAAAATATTAAGTATCCTGTTTTAGTTAAAAAGGCAGAAGCGCAAGGGCATAAAAATGAGCGAACAAATAATGAAATGCCAGAAACAGATATTGAATTTGATGAAATCGAACTATCACCAACAGAATTTGATGCACTTGCTACAGTAACGAAAAAGCTATTGGCACGTACTGGTTTACCAATTGAACAAATCGTAATGGACGAGCTGAAAAAAGCTTATGTTCGTAAAGAAACGCAATATATGGTGAATGGTGATGAAGCAAATAACATAAATGATGGTGCATTAGCAAAGAAAGCAGTTGAGTTTAAAACAGATGAGAAAAATCTTTACGATGCATTAGTAAAAATGAAAAATACACCAGTTAAAGAAGTTCGTAAAAAAGCACGATGGGTGTTAAATACAGCAGCACTAACAAAAATTGAAACAATGAAAACGGATGATGGTTTCCCATTACTTCGTCCATTTAATCAAGCAGAGGGCGGCATTGGTTATACATTATTAGGCTTCCCTGTTGAGGAAGAAGATGCCATTGATATTCCTGATTCACCAGATACACCAGTATTCTATTTCGGTGATTTCTCTAAGTTCTATATTCAAGATGTTATTGGATCACTAGAAGTACAAAAGTTAGTTGAGTTATTCTCACGTACAAACCGTGTAGGCTTCCGTATCTGGAACTTACTAGATGCTCAATTAATTCATTCTCCATTTGAAGTTCCGGTTTATAAGTATGTTTTAAAAGCTCCTACTGGGGCTTAATATGGATAATTTAATTGAGAAATTAAAATCTCATATTCATTGGGAAGAGGGTATGGATGATTCTATGCTCTCTTTGTATATTAAGCAAGGTCAACGATATGTAAAAAAAGCATGTGGAAGAGAAGTGGAATACCTGGTCATTATGTGTGCAGGTATTTTTTATGAATATCGTGTAGCTGAAAAAGAATTAGAACAAGCTTTGGATGCTTTGACACCATTCTTTGTCCAGGAGGTTTATGATGCCGAAGAGGAAGACGAATAAACTCAAATGGATGGGTGATTTACTCAAATTAGGAGAGACGATTGATCCAGTAACAGACCGTGTTGTGATGGGATATCCATTAGAACGGAAAATTCGATATAACAACATTGGAGTTACGGCCACTGATAAAGTCACAACAAAAGATACGAATGAAATTGTAAAGAAAATTGAAGTTCGTATTGATCGTGACATTGAAAACAATCAAAAGAATTATCGTGTAAAAGTTGGTGGCCGTATTTATAACATTGAGCGCATTTATGTAAAAGAAGAAGACCGATTGATGGAGGTGTCACTATCGTATGCAAATTAATTTTGAACAGTTACGAAGCCTTATGAAGAAGTCTGGTATTCCAGTTTCTCGTGATAATGCTCCTACAGGGATAGATTACCCTTATATTGTGTATGAATTTGTGAATGAGCAACATAAGAGGGCTTCTAATAAGGTCCTAAAAGATATGCCACTTTATCAAATTGCAGTTATCACAAATGGAACTGAGAAAGATTATGAGCCATTAAAGGCTGTTTTTAATGAAGTAGGCGTGTCTTATTCACAGTTTGATGGAATGGATTATGACGAGAATGACGACACTATCACGCAGTTTATAACGTATGTGAGGTGTATCCAGTAATGGCTTCAAATAACAATGGCTTTGCTGAAGCTTTAGAAGATATCAATACGCTATTACGGGTGAATAAAAAAGTAAGTTTGGATGCGTTAGATGAAGCAGCCAAGTATTTTGCTAGTAAATTAAAACCAAAAATCAATGTATCCAATAAAAACAAGCGGACACATTTAAGGGATAGCCTAAAGGTTGTTGTGAAAGATGATCGTGTATCTGTGGAATTTAAAGATGAAGCTTGGTATTGGTATTTAGTTGAACATGGCCACAAAAAAGCAAAAGGTAAGGGGCGTGTGAAAGGAAAACACTTTGTTCAGAATACCTTCGATGCAGAAGGGGATAAAATTGCTGATATTATGGCACAAAAAATAATAAATAGAATGTGAGGATGATATACATGACAATTGAAAATAAAGAAATTCAATACTCCGTAGGGATTGAAGATTTATATCTATGCTTGATGAAGGGAAATGAAACTTCTAGTGCACTACCAACTTATGAGGATATTGTTTATAGACAAACGAATATTTCTGATTTAACGATTTCCACTACTTCTACTAATTTTACAAAGTGGGCATCTAACAAAAAAATTATTAACATTGTCAAAAATACAGCGTTTGGATTAGCTTTTAATCTTGCTGGTCTAAATCGTGAAGTAAAAGATAAAATCTTTGCCAAAACACGTAAAAAGGGCGTGTCTTTTGAAACAGCGAAGGCGAAGGCGTATCCAAAGTTCGCAGTAGGTGTTGTATTTCCTTTAAATGATGGAACAAAAATATTACGTTGGTACCCAAAATGTACAGTTGCTCCAGTAGAGGAATCTTGGAAAACACAAGGTGATGAAATGACTGTGGATGACATTGCCTACACAATTACAGCAGATCCATTGTTATTTAATGATGTAACACAAGCTGAATTAGATACTGGTGATCCAGAGGCAAAAGGAATTAAAGTTGAAGATTTCCTAAAACAAGTAATTTGTGATGAATCTCAATTAACACAACTTGGTGGAACATCGACACCAGGGAAATAAGGAGTGATAGTATGGCACGTTTAAGTGATTTAGTTAACGTTAATATAACTAGAAATAGCATTAAGATACAGGGTGTCTCAATCCCTGTTATTTTTACGTTTGAATCATTTCCTTATGTGGAAGAAGCATTTGGAACACCCTATCATGAATTTGAAAAAGAAATGAATGATATGTTAAGAAAAGGTCAATTTAGCCTGGGAGAAAATGAAGCGAAATTGATGCGGGCATTAATTTATGCGATGGTACGTAGTGGTGGTACAGAATGTACATTAGATGAATTGAAAGGTGCTATTCCTATGAATGAATTACCTGATATTTTCATCGTTGTATACGAAATTTTCAGTGGCCAAACTTTCCAACATTCTGATATGGAGAAGTTGAAGCAAGAAAAAAAGTAAAAAATATACTGACTAAAAATGAGGAATCTCAGTCCGAATTGGACTGGGATTTTTATTTTTATGTCGGTAATACGTTGCTTGGTTTAAGTATGGATGACTTTTGGAAAATCACACCTGCACATTTTCTAAAGCAATTCATCATGCACCTAAGATATAACAATCCGGATGCATTGCATGAGCAGAAACCGAAACAAATTTACACGCTAGATCAAACACCATTCCTATAAGAAATGAGGTGAGAAAATGCCTGGGAATAGTAAAGAAAGAAACGTTGTTCTTAATTTTAAAATGGATGGCCAGGTTCAGTATGCAAATACATTGAAACAAATCAATATGGTTATGAATAATGCGGCGAAAGAATATAAAAATCATATTGCAGCAATGGGCCAAGATGCGACGATGACTGATAAACTTCTTGCTGAAAAGAAGAAGCTTGAAATTCAAATGGAAGCAGCCAAGAAACGTACAGCTATGTTGCGTTCTGAATACCAAGCCATGTCCAAAGACACAAGTACAACCGCCGAACAACTCAATAAAATGTATGGTAAATTGCTAGATGCAGAACGTGCTGAAACTTCTCTTGATAATGCAATGAAAAGAGTGAATGAAGGTCTTTCCGAGCAAGCAATTGAAGCCAGGGAAGCACGTGGAACTTTACTGGATTTACAAGAGAATTCTAAGAAACTTGAAGTAGAACAAAAAAAGCTAACAAGCTCTTTTAAACTTCAGAATGCTGAATTAGGAGCAAACGCTAGTGAAGCTGATAAGTTGGAATTAGCACAGAAACAACTACGCCAGCAAACAGAAATGACGGATAAAGTCGTCCACAATTTAGAACAACAATTAAGCACAGCAAAACGTGCGTATGGTGAGAATTCTACAGAGGTGCAGCAACTTGAAGCTAAATTAAACCAAGCAAAAACGACATTAAAGCAATTTGAAAACTCATTACAGAGTGTTGGGCGAAGTGGTTCACAAGCGGCGGTTGGAATGGCGGAAATCAATAAGAAACTTGATATGAACAATTTAATGGAAGCCGCTGAAGTTCTACAAGGAATATCCGAAAAATTGATTGAAATGGGAAAGTCAATTGTAAATACAGCAATAGAGTTTGATGGATCACAGAGGAAAATTCAAGCTTCATTAGGACTGACTGGGAAAGGTGCCGAAAATCTTCAAAAAATTGCTGTTGATACTTGGAAAAAAGGTTTTGGTGAAAATCTTGAAGAGGTAGACAATGCACTTATAAAAGTCTATCAAAACATGAGAGATGTTCCATATGATGAGCTCCAAATGGCATCGGAGGATGTTTTAACATTGGCAAAAATTTACGATGTAGACTTAAATGAAGCGACTCGAGGTGCAGGGCAGTTAATGAGTCAGTTTGGTTTATCTACACAGGAAACCTTTGACTTACTTGCTGCTGGTGCTCAAGAAGGTTTAAATTATTCGGATGAATTATTTGATAATTTATCTGAATATGCGCCTTTATTCAAACAAGGTGGTTTTAGTGCTCAAGAAATGTTTACGATTTTAGCAAATGGAACAAAAAGTGGTTCGTATAACTTAGACTATATCAATGACCTAGTGAAAGAATTTGGTATCCGTGTACAAGATGGTTCGAAAGGTGTATCAGAAGGATTCGGTGATTTATCTGAAGAGACACAAAAAGTATGGAAGTCATTCAATGAAGGTAAGGGAACTGCAGCCGATGTTTTTAATGCTGTGTTAGGTGATCTTCAAAAGATGGATGACAAAGTAAAAGCAAACCAGATTGGTGTTGCTTTATTTGGCGTGAAATGGGAAGACATGGGCGCTGAAGCTGTACTTAGTCTAAATAATGTACATGGTGGTCTTGGTGATGTAACTGGACGTATGGGTGAAATGAAGAAACTTCAGGAAGAATCTTTGGGACAGCAATTTCAAAAAGCATTAAGAGAAACGCAGGCTGCGTTAGAGCCACTTGGAAAGAAATTTGCAGAATTAGCTAAAGATATTTTACCTCCAATTGTTGATGGAGTTAAATCTGTAATGGATTGGTTTAGTAAATTGTCCGAAGCCGATCAAACGCTTTTAATCGTGATGGGTGCATTGAGTACGGCGTTTATTATTTTAACTCCAATTGTAGCAGCTCTAGCTGTTTCATTTGGTGCGTTGAATCTGGCGTTTTTACCTGTGATAGCTACCATTGCGGCAGTTTCCTTAGTGATAACTGGTATTATCATGTTAATAAAAAACTGGGGTGCCATAACGGATTGGCTTTCTGAAAAGTGGTCTGAATTTAAAGATTGGTTTGGTGAATTGTGGGATAGCATAGTTCAAACTTGTGAAGATGCTTGGTCATCCACAGTTGATTACTTTTCTGGAGCCTGGTCAGATTTTTTAAACATGGTAAATGAGTTCTTTGAGCCTGTCGGTCAATTTTTTGCTGATCTATGGACTGGAATTTCTGATACAGCATCGGAAATTTGGACAGGTATTACTGATTATTTTTCAGAATCATGGTCTTCATTCATTGAATTAGCAGATAGTATATTGTCTCCTTTAGGTGAATTTTTCAGTGGATTGTGGACGGGTATTGTTGAAACGGCAACTTCTATTTGGGATCAATTAAAGACAGCTTGGCAAGAAACATGGGATACAATACTCACAGTTTTAGATCCGATTATTTCAGCAGTTTCCACAGTTTTAGAAGCAGGTTGGCTACTCATTCAAGCGGGGGCACAAATTGCATGGGCGGCAATATCTCAATATATTATACAGCCGATCCAGGAAGCGTATGATTGGATAAGTGCGAAAATTGGTGAATTAGTCACATGGCTTAGTACGCAGTGGGAACTTATAAAGGCTGCTGCACAAGTTGCTTGGGGCTTATTTAAACAATATATTACTCAACCTGTTCAAGAAGCATGGGATTGGGTTAAAGAACAGATCGGTGCGCTTGTTTCTTGGTTAAATTCACAATGGGAAACAGTTAAATCGTATACTTCTGCAGCATGGAATTTAGTAAAGCAATATGTCATTCAGCCAGTTCAGGAATTGTGGAATGCAACAAAAGAAAAACTGAATGATTTAGCGAATTGGATATTAGGTAATTGGGCAAAAATCCAATCTTATACACTTACGGCATGGAATTTAGTTTATAAATATATTATTGATCCGGTTATTTCAGCTTATAATTCTGCAAAAGAGAAATTCAATGATATGTACAACACAGCACGGGAGAAATTTGATTCTGTAAAAAATGCAGCCCAAGAAAAGTTTGATGCAGCAAAGAGATTTATCGTTGATCCAATAAAAGATGCGGTAGATAAAGTGGAGGGATTCATTGATAAAATCAAAGGGTTTTTCAGTGATTTGAAATTAAAGATACCGAAACCGGAAATGCCCAAAATGCCACACTTCAGTCTGCAGACTAGTACGAAAAATATTCTGGGTAAAGATATTACTTTCCCATCTGGTATCGATGTGCAATGGCGTGCAAAAGGTGGTATTTTTACTCGGCCAACTATCTTTGGAATGAATGGCGGGAACCTACAAGGCGCAGGAGAGGCAGGGCCAGAGGGTGTGTTACCGTTGAATAAAAAGACATTAGGTGCGATTGGTGAAGGGATTGCAGCAACAATGTCTACTGAACCAACTGTAATTAATATCTATAATCCTTCAGTGAGGGATGATCGTGATATCGACCGCATGGTCGGAAAAATAGATGATGCACTTGCTCAAAAAGGGCGTAATTCAAAAATAGGAATAGGGAGGACGACTTAATTGTTGGATATAGGAATCGATAATGAATTAGCAAGTAGTTACGGATTAGGTTTAGTAGGTCGTCCAGTGATCCCAACTGCAAAACAAAAGGTAGAACACATAGAAATACCAGGACGACATGGTTCACTTACAAAGAAAGGGGCATATGAAAATGTCCCTTTTAAGGTGAAATTTAATATGTTGGAAATGGAAAATATTAAACCTTTCATAAGACGTGCAAAACCTTGGTTGTTACAAGGGAGAACACTCTTTTTCACAGATGACGAGGTGTATCGGAAGATTAAGCATGTTGAAATGGGAGACATCACAACTGAAATTGAGGAGCAGGGTGAATTTGAAGTGGATTTCACTTTAGATCCCTTTGAATATACAGAGGATGTAAATCTAAAGCTGACCAAACCTGGTGTAATTTATAATCCAGGTACAATTGAATCTGATCCTAAGTTTTGGATTGTGGGAAATGGTACTTTCCGTATAACAATCAATGACGTCTCTTTTCAAATAAAAGATGTGAATGGTTCTGTTGTCATAGACTCAGAAATACTTGAAGCATATACCGATACCATATCAATGAATAATAAAATGGTTGGGAAGTTCCCTATATGTAACATCGGAGAAAATAAAATAGAGTGGTCAGGAGAAATTCAATTTATGGAAATTCGACCTAGGTGGAGATATAAATGATTACTTTATATAAACCAAATGAGACTGATTTTACACACAATGGTATAGGGGCTTTAGATAAAAATATTTATAACGCAACTGTTGAGGAAGAACTCAATGGTTTATTTTTATTTTCATTTAGTTATCCATTGTTTGCACCGCATGGTCTGGAAATAGAGGGAATGAGTATCATTAAAGTTCCAACTCCGGATGGTGAACAACTATTTCGAGTGGCAGCTCCTAAAGCCAGTATGGGTGAGGTTACAGCGCAATGTTATCACATTTTTTATGACTTAACAGAAAATCTGATTGAAGATATTTTTGCTGAAACAACAAATGGTAATGGAGCTATGAATCGTATGTCAGCGGGATGCCAATACAAGCATCCTTTTCAGTTTTATTCAGATGTACCAAAGATAGCAAGTGCACGTATTGTCCGAAAAAATCCTGTGGAAGCATTATTGGATTCTAGTCAAGACAATTCATTTGTTAATCGTTGGGGTGGCGAATTAAAACGAGATAATTTTGATGTGAAGATGCTACAAAATCGTGGTATGGATCGTGGGGTAGTGATTCGTCATAAAAAAGATTTATTAGGTTATGAAGGTAATGTGGATTGGAAAAGTCCTATAACTAGAATCATGCCACAAGGGTTTGATGGGTTATTTCTTCCTGAAAAATATGTGGATAGCCCACTTATAAATAAATATCCTCACCCTAAAATTAAAGTGGTTGAGTTTAAACATATCAAAGCGGCTATTGGTGAAAATGCTGATGATGAAGATGCAGTTCCGTTAGAAGAAGCGTATAGGTTATTACGTCAAGCAGCTAAAGGTATGTTTACTATTCAAAAGGCTGACCAGCCTAAAGCAACTTATAACGTTAAGTTTCAGGAGTTATCACAAACGGAAGAGTATAAGGATTATAAACATTTACAAAGTGTTTATATGGCAGATACTGTTACGGTTGAACATCAAGAAGATGGCATTGATATAAAAGCGAAGGTAATTGCTTATAAGTATGACCCGATAAAAAAAGAGTATCTGGATGTAACCATTGGTAATTTCAAAGAATCTTTTACGGATGTTTCTGGTAGGGTTGACCTGGTACAAGAAGAGTTATCAAATATGCCAAGTTCGATTTTGGATGCAGCAAAAGTAAATGCTACAAGCCTTATTAATTCAGGATTCGGAGGGCATGTCCGTGTTTATCCAAATCGTATTTTAATTATGGATACGAAAGATGAAAAGAGTGCGAAAAAGGTTTGGCAATGGAACTTGAATGGATTAGGGTATTCTTCCACAGGTGTGAATGGACCATATGGAACTGCAATTACAAGTGATGGAAGAATTGTTGCTGATTTTATTACTGCAGGTACATTAAGTGGGAACTTTGTTCGAGGGGGAGAAATAACAGGTTCAACATTACGAACTTCAGATAGTGTGAACTATGTAAATATTTCAAAGCAATTTATACGCTTGTATGAGTCATCTAAAACAAGGGGTGTTTGTAGGGTATTCCAAACATAGTAGAAATGAAATACAGCCTACTCTTATTTTAGGTGGAGATTCAAATTCCACAGGGGCAAATGGCGCTATTATGGTGTACCAATTCTCAGATACGAGTGTTAAGTCTGGGGGAATTGGAATTACTAAAGGACTTGATGGCAATGGATACTTGAATGCAGCTTCTTTATACTTTTCACAAACAGGTAACGCAATGCTTGACGCTGATAAAATGATTGTCCTAAATGCCGAAAGTGAAATGAGATTTAAGGTTAAAGATCAGTTCCGCTTTTATCGTAATGACAATTGGATTGCAAGTATCGGAGTTGCATCTGGAGGGGATACGGATATTATGCTCCCAAATGCGATAATACGAAATTCGAGTTGGGATAATGGGTATATCCAAGTGAAAACCGCTCTTGGGACATATTATCAAGGAGTAATTGCTTCAGACTTCAAAGTTTCTTCAAAAGAAACATATAAAACCAATATCCGTCCTGTTGCATTCAGCGCGCTGGAAAAGGTAATGGAATGGGAAATTAAACAATACAATTTGAAAACCGATATTCCAAAACTGTATAAGATGCGTATGAATCGTAAGGAAGGAGAGCCAACGATTACTACAGATGCAATTCCTACACATTATGGTTTAGTTATTCCAAAAGAATCAGAGGAAAATGGTGTAGGCTTATATGGAATGCTTTCACAATTAACAAGTGCATTTCAAGAGTATGTAACTAAAACTAGAGCTAAATTCGAAGAAATAGAGCCGATAAAGCCTAAAGGGAATATAAAACACAGGAACAAAGTAAAACGCCAAAGAAGACCACCTAGACGTGTGAAAAGGAATAGTAGGGAGGTGTAGTCATGCGGAATGAGGAAATTATTATAGATTTAGCAGATCCTGTGTTTACAAAAAAATTCGTTCGAGACAAAATGATAAAAACGGATTGAAGCTTACTGTGTACGTAAGAGAAAAAGGGCAGAATGTGGATTTAACAGGATATGTGGTTAAATATGAAGCGACAAATCATATAGGAGTATTCATTCGAGATGATGCTCAAATAGTTGATGCAAAAAATGGTGTATTTTCCTATATGTTTACATCTCAAGCTGTTTCTACATCGGATGATTGGACAGCTTATTTTGTAATGGAAAAAAGTACAGAACGAATGAGTACACCAGATATTCGTATTACATTAAGACGAGATGTAAAAGAAGGTAATATTAAAATCGAAAACTACATTTCTGAGTTTGATAAGGCTCTCGAAATGGTTAAAGGGTATCAAAAGCAAATTGATGAAGCAAATAAACGGATAAATGAATTAACAGCAGCTGTTACAGGACAAAAATATCAATTGTGGAAAGTAACAGGTGATGATGGACATGCAATTCCCTTAGATGCCAAAACTGATCTGAATAGCGTAATAAAAACAGGAGCGTATAGAGGGAATAACTTAGTGAATGCTCCTGCAGGTGCAAATTGGTGGTATATTCAAGTCTATTCCCATAGTGATAGCGCATATTCGTGTATGCAAGTTGCTTATTCCCTTGATAATTCTAATCTAAAAGCTTTTTATATACGTAAAAAAGCAAATAACGTTTGGACGAATTGGGAACGACAAGCGATATATTCTGAAATTGTCCCTAATACTGGTGGAATATTTACGGGATTGATTGAAAGTAAAAGTGATAATGCGTTTGTTTTGGGAAGTCGTTCTTATAAGACAATTATTCATAAAGGAGCGCAAGGAGAGCTTATTTTTGCTCCGTCAACAGTATCTCAAGGTGATACTTGGGATTGGTCTAAAAAGGTGGAATTTCGGCTTGACGGCACAGTAAAGCAAGCAACTGACACAGGGTGGATTAATCTTGCTACAACTGGGATAGAAAATGTTGCTAACAGAGATATGAAGTATAAAAGAAGTGGTGAAAACATTAGTGTAATTGGTTCAGTTCGAAATCCTCAAAACGAAACAGTATTTGCTACACTACCAGTTGGATTTAGACCCGTACAGCACATTGCTTTTCCAGCACTGGCATATGGATATACACCCGCAGTTTGTGAAGTTACAATAAAACCTGATGGCGGGGTTTTCGTGAATGGTGTTCCAAGCGGAAGTACTGTTCATATTGCAATGAGCTTTTTAATTTAGATTGTACACGTTAAGCATGTATAAATAGGCTGAATAAAGGAGTGGGAAAATGGAACGTATTGATGTATTACTAAAAGCGTTTATAGCTACGTTTGGCGGTTTTTGTGGGTATTTTTGGGGAGGATGGGATGCAACATTGAAAATCTTAGTGACGATGGCAGTTATTGATTATTTAACTGGCATGATTGCAGCAGGATACAACGGAGAATTAAAAAGTAAAGTTGGTTTCAAAGGCATCGCCAAAAAGGTGGTGCTTTTTCTTTTGGTCGGTGCAGCCGCTCAATTAGATGCATTGTTAGGAAGCAATAGCGCTATTCGCGAAGCAACGATTTTCTTCTTTATGGGTAATGAATTGCTTTCACTTTTAGAAAATGCTGGACGAATGGGTATCTCACTCCCGCAACCATTAACAAATGCAGTTGAAATTTTAGGTGGCAAACAAAAACAAGAAGAGAAAAAAGGAGATGTTCAATAATGGGTTACATTGTAGATATTTCAAAATGGAATGGTGACGTTAACTGGCCTGTAGCGAAACAATACATTGATTTTATTATCGCTCGTGTACAAGATGGTTCGAATTATGTAGATCCATTATATAAAGGGTATGTGCAATCAATGAAACAGCATGGCATTCCTTGTGGTAACTATGCATTCTGTCGTTTCGTTTCTGAAAATGATGCACGTATAGAAGCTCGGGACTTTTGGAACCGCGGAGACAAGAGCGCAACAGTCTGGGTTGCTGATGTAGAAGTAAAAACAATGGATGATATGAGGGCAGGAACACAAGCTTTTATTGATGAATTGCGACGATTAGGTGCTCAGAAAGTTGGTTTATATGTAGGCCATCACATGTATGCTCCGTTCGGAATGGCAAATGTAAAGGCTGACTTTGTATGGATTCCTCGTTATGGTGGGAAGAAACCTGATTATCCATGCGATATTTGGCAATACACAGAAACAGGAAATGTACCTGGTATTGGAAAGTGTGATTTGAACCAATTGATTGGCAGCAAGCCATTATCTTGGTTCACAGAAAAAAAACAACAAGAACAAACTGTTTCTAATAGTGGCTATCAATACGTTAAATCTGGTGGGTTTGGCGTTTCATTAGTTCCAGAAGTATTAAATGCCATGAATGAGCGGGGAATTAAAGGAAAGGTTATATCTGATCCTTTAACTGGCGTGGCGTACCTGGAAACGGAAGTATTACCTAATACTGAATTAGATAAAATCACTTGGTGGATGGATAATCGACCAGGTGGAAAATGGTTTTACGAGTATTGCAAGAAATAAAACAAAAGAATAGTTTGATAAACAAAAATAAGAGCCGTCCTATGGGCGGCCTTTTTCTATTTCTATGTAATTAAAATTTGCTTTTAGATAATGCTTTGAGTATAGGTCTTACAATAAAACCTATTAAACGAAGTCCCTTTAAACTCCATTTTGTACATTTTGTATTTCGTTTAATGTTGAAGACATTATATCTACATAATCTATCATAGCACCTATGTTTAACTTAGCTGTTTCAGTATCATTTTCATTTAAAGCTATAAATGCTTGGTCTACCATTTGTTTAATTGCTCTTGCATCGTCTCTTAATTGAACTTTGAAGTAATCATACTCCTTAGGAGGTTCTATACTTGCTAGTCTATTAGCTCTCCCACTTACTCTACTTAAGTCTCCCTTTAATCCTGTTTGAGTTGTTTTCCACGTTCCATCTTTTTCAGCTAAGGATTTAATAGATTGAACTGCCGTCTTTAAGTCATTAGAAGTATCCTTAATATCTTCTTGATACTTCTCTAAAGGAGAAGATGCACTAGAACCTTTAGTTAACTGCTTACCTCTATACTCTCTTTCCTCAGCTAGTGTTCTACCTTCTCCAATTACAGCTTCTTTTACTGTTTTATCGTTTGAGACTTCATTTTTATCTGTATCTTCTTTCTTTTCCGTTACCTCTTTTTCTTCCTTGGCTTTCTTTTCGGCAAGCAATTTTTCCTTTTCATCAAGCAATTCTTCTTTTTCTTTGTATAGCTTATCTGCTTCTTTGTCTATTGACTCGTCTTTCTTCTTTTCCGACTCTGAAACCTTTAAGCTATCAGTCTTCTTCTCTTCTGTATTGTCCTTAGAACATCCTACTAACATAAGTGGTAATGCTAAAAAACATATTAGTTTCTTTGCTTTCATTATGTATACTCCTTTTTGAAGAACATTGTAATTAATTAACATATGAAACTATAACATAAAATATATAAATAGGATATATGAATTTATCGTCATTACCATTAAATTCTTTTATTCTATTAATGAAAAATATGATATACATACTTGGAAATGAAATAATAGAAGAAAGAAGATTTATATTGCCATTACCCTGTTGGCGTCAATCCGTACCGTCTATTTTTTCTGAAATATGGTAGGTAGACGGACCTACACATTAGTACACAATTGGAAATATAATCAGTAAAGTGAAAAGGAATGTATGAGTTATTTAAATAAAAAAGTGCTAACAAGTTTGCAAACGAACTTGCTAACACCTATACAGAATAGATATAAATTATCGCCGATATGTCGTCTTTGAAATAGCTTTAATCAGTTACATCATACTTATACGAAATGCTCATAAAAACAGTCTTAATATCAAGAATATAATCATCCAGATATTCCTTTACTTTTAAGACGAAAACGAGGCATGATATTGATTTCTACCTCAGAGTTTGCGTCAAATAATAAAAAAATACGGTTTGTAAAACTAAAAATACAACAAGCTACAACCGGCATGAAATGGATTAAGATATTTAGAAATTTAAAAGATGATTTTCAAATAGGGGGAGAGGTGGATTTAGACCATATTCTCCAATATCCGAAAGATTATATTGTAGGAGAAAATAAAAGGGTGTTATTTCCATACAATGAGAGAATTTATAAAGTTCAAGGTACTAAAATAGAACCGGGTATAACAGTAAAGGAAAGAGAGTATTTATTTAAAGAATTTCAGCGTAAATTCTCTTATTTCACAATACTTCCAGAATGTAAAAAGGTAGCAACAAATAACAAAAATGAATTATTTCCTTTATTTGCACCAAAAGGATTAGAGACATTAACATTAGAAGTTTGGTCTGAAAATATAGCGCTGGAAATAGAACAAGCATTACTTGATAGCGAAATTGTTTTGACTAAAGTTGGTGAAAATTCGTATGTATTGAATACAGATTTTCCAGTGTTATTAAAGATTGTGAGATACAATATTGAAAAGGTGTTACAAAATCCATATAAAATGCAATATTGCCAAAAATATAAAACAAATCTTGTAGATGATGTTAAGAAAGCTGTCTATACTACCGCGGGTAAGCGCAGTGATGCGACATTAGCATTAATCGCGATGAAGAATTGTGATGGACGCGAAAAAATTGATCCAAAACAAATCATTAGAGAGGGATTTGCACGAACAAACCGTATTTCAACATTTATTAATTTATTTATAGGACAAAATGTATCTCGTAAAACAATTGTAAATAGTATTTTTAGTCTATTAGAACAAAAAGGATTTTTGAGGCGTAGTTGGAATAAGATAAATTTACCTTGTACATATGTTAGTTTATCAATTGAACGAATATCGAAATTCGATTTCTTACCTATTTTTTCAAAAATAAAAGGAAAAGAAATTTTATATAAATTATATGGGAGTACAGAGTGGCAAACGATTGATTACGTATTATTAAATATAAATAAACATAATGCATTTTTACCACAACCATCAAAGAGAAATGATATGGGGGCTCTTTTTAAACAATATGTTTTCGAAACATTAATGGAAATTGTACAATATGCAAAAGACCAAAATGAACAAGTTTACTTCATTGTAGATGCAAATTTGAGAAAATATTGGATAAAAGAGTTACAAAATAAAGAAATTAATATAGATATTTTACCTGATATTGTTCCAGAGGTGTTAAAGGTTCCAAATTTAAATATTATTAGAATAAATACAGGTTTTGATGTACCAAGTTACGGTGTAATAGAATCTGATGATGCTCTAGATAGCATTGGCTTATATGCAGATCAAAAAGGGATGTATTATAGCACTGGTGAATATTCACTTAATTGTAGTGGGATTTTTCAACGATATATACTTGAAATTTTACCATTGGGTGTAAAACCTGTAGAAAGGGATTATATCGCTAAAATGATACATTACATGTGCTGTAATTCTAGTATGCTTTCGAAAAAGAATGTACACATGACATATTCCGTACATATGGAAAAGGTAATGAAGACTTATATTACTGACATAGATGCAAGAGAGTTTAAAGAATTTGATGATGAATTGGATGTAGATGTAGTAAAGGTAGAAAAGAAAGATTCAATTACTCTACTTTAAATACTAGTAAACAAATCCTGCTCGTTATATCGATTAGGATTTGTCATTTTTTTATGTAAATAAGGATATCCTTTGTCAAGTATCTTTTCGTTTACATATTTACTTTATGTGCAGACAGGATTAATATGTTTTTTAGAAATACAAAAACTATATCATATGGAAAAAGATTTTTATTAATTGAAAAAAATTGAAAGGAATGGGGAATTGTGAAGAAATTAGATGTGCTCTTAATGCTATTGAGCGGCCTCTTTCCAATTGCAGGACTTACAAAGCAAATCCCTCTAGAACAATCTATATATATTGGAGGGCTTTTATTTTTTACTAGTTTCGGTAGTTATTTTGCTAAAAAGATGTATTCACGTATATGCAGTTGGATAGCGTATGCGCCATTTATAACACTACTGTTAGTTATTTGGCATCAAGATATTTCAACAAGTTCAATCATAGCAAATGCGAAAATTGCTGCATGTGTCGCGTTAATTCCATGTTTATTCCGTTTTCGTACATATGGACTTACTTTGGGCTTATTCTCATTATGGGCCGCTTTACTATGGGATATAAAAGAAGTACAGTCGTTAGTCATACTTGAACGCATAACGAGTTTAATGACAAGCCATTATGTATATATATTACTATTAATTGGAGGACTTGTATTAGGAGGATTACTTGCGATGTTCATTCACCGCAAAGAGAAAGATAATCAAGAAAATATAAATCTACTTGGACCAAAAAAGAAACGCAAAAGATTATCAATTAAGATTCGACTTCCAAGATTGCCGAAATTAAAGATGAAACTATTTAAGTTTGGTGGGAAAGAATCTAAAAGTAAAATGCCAGAAAAGATCCATGAGTATAAGTACGAAGAACCAGTTGCAACATATGAAATGACAGAGCAAATAGATCCATACAAAGAAAATGCAGTTCAAGGTCAAACAAGGATGGAACGCCGAAGAAATAGGTATAATGCATAATGAGGTTTAATAACCCCGTAATGACTTATCTTAATATTGATAAATCATTACGGTTTTTTTATGTAATGAAATGAAGGTTGCTAATGTGGGGGAACAGCATATTTTATAGGTGGGAACCAAAATGAAATAAGGGGAGGATAAAATGCTTATCATTACATATATATCTGCTTGTATATTATTCTTAGTTAGTTTTTCACATGTATATTGGGCTTTCGGAGGTAATTGGGGGACAAATAGTGTTATTCCAACTAAAGCAGGGGAAAAGGCGTTTACACCTCGTGCCGGAATGACATTGGTCATTGCATTATTATTAAGTATGGCAGCAATAATTTTGTTGCAACAAGCAAATATTGTTCATTTTGCAGTTCCTAATGTTATTATTCAAGTCGGTTCCTGGATTTGTATGATCGTCTTTTCTATTAGAGTAATTGGTGAATTTAACTATTTTGGTATCTTTAAACGACAAAAAGATACGCACTTTGCAAGAATGGATACCGGTTTATATATTCCACTTTGTGCATTTTTATCTTTATCTTTCTTATTAGCAATAATTTTGTGAGTGAATAATAGTAGTTTCCGTTCTCAAAATATATATAAACGTGAGAAATCTAAGAGTAAATAAAAAGGATGTAAGCGCCTTCTTGTCGAAATGTAAATTATTATGAAAGGCGGTGACACTATGAAGTATGTAAAAGTTAGTATGAATGGTGGAAGTGAACATAAATTCTCAATGACTTTAGATCGGTTTGAAGAACTTATTACTACAGAGAATGGGATATTAGAAAATAAATTAGTATGTATTGAAAATGTAATGATTAATCCTACTAATATATCTTCTGTAGTTGAAAAAATTGGTGTACCGGCTAAGTTTATGGAAGCTTAAAATCTTTAGATAAAAAACATCCATTGAGGATGTTTTTTAATTTATAAATATGAAATTGTGCAGTGAAATTTTGAGTAGATTTTTTAGCAATGACTGTGCATATATTAAGTACCTGAACATGGTGCTTAATACATGCACGAAATAATAAGTACAAGCATATATTATGTAGTAGGACAAGATCTTCGTGTCCTACTTAATACTCAGAAAAAACCTCTAATCACATAAGAGCAGCTAATTGCAGGGTGCTCTTATTTTTTATGAAAATCTACTATGAGCCTTATTTTATAGTAGGATGCAATAATAAAGGGCTATTTTGAAATAGTGTTTTTTAGCCTTTAATTTTAAATTTATCTTTAACGTTAATAAATATTAAAAATAATATGATAGCAGAAATTAAGTTAGATAAGTAGAAATTTTGATGAAACAGTAGTTCAAAGATGACATCGAAAGTAACGAATAAGGCAATAGCAGGTAGTATGCAAATAAATATAAATCTCCAATTTTTTAAGTAATGTTTATAATTTGTAAGTACTTTATCCATAAATATAGCTCCTATATTTTTGTTTTTATATAATTATACATTTAGATACAAGGATTTTCAAAGTAAAAATATTTAGCAATTCAAAAATATAAGGAGAGCTTTTGTTGAAAATCCAGATTGCTGTAGTAATCTGGATTTGACTTTAAAGAACTATACTAAAATGATACACTATAATCTACGTTATTTTTGAAATGAATAGAGGGATTTGTGTGATAGATAAAATTAAAAATGCTGTAGAGGATATGTACGAAGATGAGGCTAAAGATTTACTTCAAAGTATTCTCATACAGTTAAACTTATTAGAAGAAAACTATAGTGAAGATACAATTAAAAATTTGATGGATATTCCGAAACAATTAACAAGTAATCCTACTTATAAAAGGAATGTAAAAGAAAGTACGCACGTACATATTGCTTTTGATGATTCAACGGCTGGTTGCTTAAAATATATGTTAAGTCAAGAAGAATTATTTGAAGAGAGTGTTGTTGCTTTTTCGGAATTTTTTTCAATTGGACCGATATATAGGTTGCATACGAATGAGGGGCAACTAGCAAGACAGGAGTGGTTAATAAATAACTTAACTGCTTATGATAGTTATTTTGAAGAAGAATATTTATCAAGATTTATAGCAACTATAGAAGAACTACATACTATTCCTGTTGAAACACCTATTACAATTTGGAAGGCTGATAATGCACATGAACATGTAGGCCTAAGTTTTGTAATAGCACAATTAAAGGATAAGAAAAACATTCGAGTTATTAATACGTCTGAAGCAAGTAGAGAAATATTAAAACAAGAGTATGATATTCGTGGAACGGGAGAATTACCACCTGAAAGTTTAGCTCTATTCCAAAAAAGTTTTATAAAGTTACCTTATTTAACTGAAGAGAAGCGAATGAAGTTTGAACATGAGTGGGATAGATTATCGGAAAGCATAGAATGTTTAAGAGTGTGGAAAGAAAATGAAGTGCATTTTGTACAAGAAGATTATTTTGATCAATTTATAATTGAATGCGCGAAAAGTGTGGGTGCTGATCGAGAGTTCCTCAAAGCTCCTAGAGTAATTGGTGAAGCACTTGGTCTTGTTGAACAATTGGTTGGAGATACATTCTTAGAATATCGCTTGAAACAATTAATTAAACAAGAAGTATTTGAATTTGAAGGTTCGTTAGATGAAATGCGTTTTTATAGTGTGAAGTTAAGGAAATAATAAACACATTCTATTTTTGAAAGGCTCGTATTTTTAATAATACGAGCTTTTTAAGTTGAATTTGGGCTATACATAAGCTTCCTAGAGAGGGCATATCACATATGAATGATAAAGGTAATGAATGAAAAGAAGGTGATTTGTTAATATGTATAACCAACAAAATTATCCATATGATCAAGCGATGTATTATAATCCACAAAACTACGGGTATGAACCTACAAATGAAGTGAGAGATATTGAACAAGAAGATTACAGACCAGATGATGCGGAGGATGCTCCAACGTCACCACCACCGTCACAAGCGCCATCGTTACCGTCTACATTTGCTTCTCCAGCACAACCAGGCAATATGAAATCATGGATGTGTAACTGTTTAGGAAGATGGGGCTATTTACGTTTACATCGTCCTGGACCTTTTGGAAGGGATTTATGGTTCTTTCCGACTGAAGTGAGAAGAAACGGAGTATCAGGTTACACTTGGCAAGGTGGTCGTCGTCGTAAAGTAAGTTATCGCTATCAACAAATTAGTAATTTTATGTGCTTCGCATAAAGAGAGGTGGGAAAGTGAAACGATTTTACTTTCTCACTTTTTTATTTTTCAATATACGAAGTAAGATTTTGATTAAAAATTTACAATTTTCACGTTTTTATTAGAGTATAATGCATATGTTGGTTGGTTTTCAAAAACAAATGAGAGTGAGGGAATACAATGTCAATGAAAAACAAAGTTGGGTTAAGCATAGAGGATGGCATTAATTTAGCTTCAGCTCAGTTTAAAGAAGATGCGTATGAAATTTATAAAGAATCGCGAAAAAAACAACCTATATTATTTGTAAACCAAGTTGAAATCGGTAAAGAATGGCTCATTACTAGATATGAAGATGCTCTGCCACTTTTAAAAGATAATCGTTTAAAAAAAGATTGGACAAATGTGTTTTCTCAAGATATAAAGAACATGTATCTTTCCGTTGATAATAGTGACCACTTAACAACACATATGCTAAATTCAGATCCACCTAACCACAGTCGTTTACGATCTTTAGTTCAAAAAGCTTTTACACCGAAGATGATTGCACAATTAGACGGAAGAATTCAGAGAATAGCAGATGATTTGATAAGTGATATAGAGCGAAAAGGTACATTAAATCTTGTGGATGATTATTCATTTCCATTACCAATTATTGTAATAAGCGAGATGCTCGGTATTCCAAAAGAAGATCAAGCGAAATTTAGGATTTGGTCTCATGCTGTTATTGCATCACCAGAAACACCTGAAGAAATAAAAGAGACTGAAAAACAACTATCTGAATTTATTACATATCTTCAATATTTAGTTGATATTAAAAGAAAAGAGCCAAAAGAAGACTTGGTGAGTGCTTTAATACTTGCAGAGAGTGAAGGGCATAAACTTAGCGCTCGGGAACTATATTCAATGATAATGCTATTAATTGTCGCAGGACATGAGACGACAGTGAATTTAATTACAAATACGGTATTAGCACTTCTTGAAAATCCAAATCAATTACAGTTATTAAAAGATAATCCAAAACTAATTGATTCGGCTATTGAGGAAGGATTGCGTTATTATTCTCCAGTTGAGGTTACAACTGCAAGATGGGCAGCGGAACCTTTTCAAATTCACCATCAAACAATACAGAAAGGAGATATGGTTATTATTGCATTGGCTTCAGCGAACCGTGATGAAACAGTATTTGAAAATCCAGAAATATTTGATATTACACGGGAGAACAACCGTCACATTGCCTTTGGTCATGGTAGTCATTTCTGCTTAGGAGCTCCACTTGCGAGGTTAGAAGCAAAGATTGCTATTACTACTTTGTTTAATCGAATGCCTGAACTACAAATAAAAGGGAATCGTGAAGAAATTAAATGGCAAGGTAACTATTTAATGCGTTCTTTAGAGGAATTACCTTTAACTTTCTAGAATAGTTAAAAGGAGACATGCATACATCGAAAATGATTTACATAGAGTATGTATGTGTTATTTAAATTCGAAACGGAAGGGTGAAGACATCCCAATGATCAACTAATTCTATTTGTAAGAGATCTTCGTTAAAAAACGAAATATTCTTCTGAATAGGGTTAGTCTGTACATTTATAGAAAAGGGATGTATTTCGCTCTGCGAATATATAGTCTTTTTATATGATTTGTGCTGCCTCCTGTTCAGAACATGAAATAGGAGGCTTTTTTATGTCGACAAATGTAGTAACGAAACAAAACAATGGGGTATCACAAGTATTAAAAAATCGGTTTGTACAAGGGATTTTAGCATCAGCATTATTTTTACAAATAGGAATATGGGTTCGAAACTTTGCGGTATTACTATATGTAATGGAAATGACAAAAGGTGATGCTTTTGCTATTTCTATGATTTCAGTTGCTGAATTCGCTCCAATTTTTATTTTTTCATTTATTGGCGGTACCTTTGCTGATAGGTGGAAGCCAAAGAAGACAATGATATGGTGTGAAACGTTAAGTTCCATTTCAGTATTCGCTGTATTAATTACGCTTATGTTTGGAACGTGGAAAATTGTGTTTTTTGTGACACTCATCTCTGCAATCCTTTCACAGTTTTCACAACCATCTGGAATGAAGTTGTTTAAACAACATTTATCAACGGAACAAATTCAATTAGCGATGTCTATATATCAAACGATATTTGCAATATTTATGGTATTAGGACCAATTCTAGGGACATTTATCTTTCATAGTTTTGGAATTTATATTTCAATCATCATAACAGGAATCTCGTTTTTACTTGCGGCAGTTGTATTGTTATTTCTTCCGAAAGATCTTGAAAACGACGTAGAAAAGAAAGATATCACTCTGCTGCAGGAGATGAAGGATGGTATTAAGTATGTCAAAAAGAAAAAAGCATTAACTTTGCTAGGGCTTTGCTTTATGGCTGCAGGACTAGGTATAGGATTAATTCAACCATTAGGTATATTTATTGTGACTGAGCAGCTAGGATTATCAAAAGAGAGTTTACAGTGGCTACTAACAGTAAATGGTGCGGGAATGATTGTTGGCGGAGCATTAGCAATGGTATTTGCGAAAAACGTTGCTCCGCAAAAGATGTTAATTATCGGTATGCTTGGTCAAGCAATTGGTATTGGCATTATAGGATATTCTACAAATTTATGGGTGACACTTACAGCTCAGCTTTTTAGTGGCTTAGCTCTTCCTTGTATCCAAATTGGTATTAATACGCTTATTATTCAAAATAGCGATACCGATTTTATAGGTCGTGTAAATGGTATTTTAAGTCCGCTATTTACCGGTTCAATGGTAGTAACGATGAGTATAGCTGGCTCATTAAAAGAGATGTTTTCATTAAGTATGATGTATGAAGGGACGGCTTTACTTTTTATAATTGGATTATTGTTTATTTTACCTATATACAATTTAAAGCCAGTAATAGCGGTAGAAAGTGAAATAAGTGGTAAAGGAAGTGCTGTACAAAATGAATCCTAATCCAAATATTAAATACCCTATTGAAGGAAATCAAAACGTTCAATTTATAAAAAATACAATAACAAAACCTAATATACTTGTTGGTGACTATTCTTATTATGATGCGAAAGATGGAGAAACATTTGAAAATCGAGTATTACATCATTATGAATTTCTTGGGGATCGCCTTACTATTGGAAAGTTTTGTTGTATTGCATCTGGAGTTAACTTTATTATGAACGGAGCGAATCATCGGATGGATGGATTTTCGGCATATCCATTTAATATCTTTGGAAATGGGTGGGAGAAGTATACACCTAGTTTGTCTGATTTACCTTACAAAGGCGATACAGTTATAGGAAATGACGTTTGGATTGGTATGGACACAACTATTATGCCCGGAATAAAAATAGGAGATGGTGCAATCATTGCAGCTAAATCTGTTGTGACTAGAGACGTCGCACCATATACAATTGTTGGTGGAAATCCAGCAAATAAAATAAAAGAGAGATTTTCAAATGAAATAATAGAAGAATTATTACAAATTCAATGGTGGCATTTTGACATTGAAAAAATAACTGAAAATATAGATGTGATTGTACGAGGAGATATTGAACCATTAAGAAAGCTAAAAAGGGAATAAAAAATGCATGACAAAGAGTATCATACCTCCGAATTTTGTTAATGATAATAGAACAAGGAGGTGTGATACTATGGCACAAGACGTTTTATGTGAAGTAAATAACTGTAAATTTTGGGCGAACGGTAATAAATGTAGTGCAGAGGCAATTTACGTAGTAAGTCATAAAGGTAAACATGCATCTACAACGGAAGAAACAGATTGCAAAACTTTCGATCCAGAAGTGTAAATGTTTGAAGGGTAGCCAAATCGTGGTTGCCCTTTTATTAATTATAGTATTGATAATAAATATCATTTTCATTCATTATTTTTAACTTTTCTTGTTATTTTTTCATATTTTTTCATAAGTGATGTAATCCAACTCAATTCATGTTCAATTCGTGATTTACTAAATTCAATGACTTCAGTAATAACCGATGGGGAAATTGTAACCTTTTCATTAGGTTTACTAGCGGCTGGGAATGAAACCACTACAAATTTAATTATTAATAGCTTTTATTGCTTTTTAGTAGATTCACCTGGAATTTATGAAGAGTTAAGAAAAGAACCTAACTTAATTTTAAAAGCGATTGAGGAAGTATTACGCTATCGCTTTCCTGTTACATTGACCCGGAGGATTACAGCCCTTTCCGAACGGGAAAGCCCATCGCCTTTAGGCATGGGATGAAAGTGAGGTTGGATACGGAGTACCACTAAAAATCGCTAAGTTTGTGGTACTTTAAGTATCCAAAATATTGGTATCTTTTGTGGTGTAGTTTAAAAGTAAAACTGATACAATGTGAATATGATAAATGATTATAGAAGAACCAAAACAACTGTGTCATTAATTAACTACCATTTTGTGTTTTGCCCGCGATACAGAAGAAAAATTTTTCTTAACACAAAAGTAGAAGAACGTTTCAAAGAGTTGGTTCAAGAAATATGCGGAGAAATGGATGTTGCTATTGTCGCAATGGAATGCGACAAAGACCACGTTCACTTGTTCTTAAATACACTACCAACACTTAGTCCTGCTGACACAATGGCGAAAATTAAAGGAGTGACATCGAAGCGTTTGAGAGGAGAGTTTCCTCATCTTCAACACTTGCCAAGTCTATGGACACGTTCCTATTTTGTTTCTACTGCTGGAAATGTATCGACTGAGACAATTAAACAGTATGTTGAAAATCAAAAGACGAGGGGGTGAAAATTGTGTCACAAACAATCACAGTCAAAGTTAAATTGCTTCCAACAAAAGAACAAATTCAGTTATTGGAACAAAGTAGCTATGAGTATATCAAAGTCATTAATACACTTGTATCTGAAATGGCTGAAGCGAAGAAGAGCACTAAGAAAAGTACAAAAGATGTTGAAGCGAATCTTCCAAGCGCAGTGAAGAACCAAGCAATTAAAGACGCTAAAAGTGTGTTTTCTACAAAGGTGAAAAAAAGTAAATACAAAGTTATTCCGATTCTAAAGAGACCTGTTTGTGTATGGAACAATCAAAACTATTCGTTTGACTTCACGCACATTTCAGTTCCACTCATGGTAAATGGAAAATCAACTCGCTTAAAGGTTCGTGCTTTATTAACTGATAAATATAATCGCAATTTTAATTTGTTAACACACAAGTTAGGTACACTTCGTATCACGAAGAAATCTAATAAGTGGATTGCTCAAATATCTGTCACAATTCCTACAAATGAAAAAACAGGAACGAAGATTTTAGGGGTAGATTTAGGTCTTAAAGTCCCTGCGGTAGCCATCACAGACGATGAGAAAGTTCGTTTCTTCGGCAATGGTAGACAAAACAAATATATGAAACGTAAGTTTCGTAGTGTTCGTAAGAAGTTAGGTGAAAATAAGAAATTAAATGCCATTCGACAACTTGATGATAAAGAACAAAGATGGATGCAAGACCAAGACCACAAAGTAAGTCGTGAAATCATTGACTTTGCAACTGATAATAACATTTCTGTTATTCGTTTAGAACAACTAACGAATATTAGACAGACGGCAAGAACAAGCCGTAAAAACGAGAAAAATCTACACACTTGGTCATTCTATCGTTTAGCACAATTCATTGAATACAAAGCGAATTTAGTTGGTATTAAGGTAGAATATGTGAACCCTGCTTATACAAGTCAAACATGTCCGAAATGTTCTGAAAAGAACAAAGCACCAGACAGAAAATACAAGTGCCGATGTGGATTTGAGAAACATCGTGATATTGTTGGGGCGATGAATATTCGCTACGCAACTGTGATTGATGGTAACAGTCAATCAGCCTAAGATGCTATACGCACTGTCTTAGGAGGGGCAATGAGATGCCCTCATCTTGAAGTCTGTTCAAAACAGAAATGGACTGCGAACGTTTAGTCATTCAAGAATCCCACCCGTCAATCCGTAAGGATTAGGGCTTGCGACTTTAGTCGTGGGAGTCTCAAAGAGGATACAAATATATTTGGTCCTTTCATGAAAAAGAATCAGATGATTGTTGCGTGGGTTAGTGCAGCGAATTTAGATGAGAAAAAATTTTCACAAGCCTCTCAATTTAATGTACATCGAACAGGAAATGAAAAGCATTTAACCTTTGGGAAAGGTCCTCACTTTTGCTTAGGAGCACCACTTGCACGTTTAGAAGCTGAGATTGCATTAACTACCTTTATAAATGCTTTTGAAAAAATAGAGCTATTTCCATCTTTCTGTTTAGAAAAATGTATATTGGAAAATGAACAAACATTAAAATACTTACCTATTCGATTGAAAGCCACATAAAAATCTTAACAAGGTGCATACATTTGCATCTTGTTTTTTTGTTTCTCAATTGTGAGTTTTCGGCAATTACCTTAATATGGAATTGTATAAAACGTAGAGGAGGATTCTTATGTTGACTTGTAATGGAAGTAAATCATTTCAAAAGTTTATTAAAGGTGTTACAAATCTTATGGAAAACGGTTTATTTGAAGAAGAAATAGTGTGTGGCATTGAAAAGTTACTAGAAGAACTTTTAGAAAAGAAAACATGGCTTCCGTTAGATAAACAGAAGGCCAATTTGACTCAATATGCACGACATTTATTGTATGAAGATCCGCTCAAACGTTTTGAAGTACTAGCTCTCGTATGGAAAGATGGACAATCTACACCTTTACATGACCATGACGGCACATGGGGAGTAGAAGGCGTTTTTTCAGGAAGGATTATGGTGAAGAACTTTATACAAACGAAACAACTTGGAAATTCACTTGTTTATTTAACACATACAGGAAATCTTTATTTGGGAGAAGGAGAAACAGATAAAGTAATTCCACCAGCGGATTGTCATATTCTTGAAATTAGCAAAAATGAAAGCGTTATTACGATTCATGTCTATGGAAAACGGCTAGAAAAGTTTAAAGTATATATCCCAACTGAAGAAAAAAATGTGTACATGTGTGAGACAAAATACATTAGTTATAATTCATAGTTTAAAATCCAAAGCTTTTTTAAAAAGAAAAGCTTTGGATTTTATTTTTAATTATTTCTTGACCTGAAACGCTTTTCATAAATTATAAATAAGAAGTACCTCACGAGGATTGTATGAAAACGATACCTAATAATTAATTAGAACTCGTGTATTTATAGAAAGTGGTGAAGAAATAATGAAATTAATCGCAATTGATTTAGATGGAACTCTTCTTTCGGGGAATAAAATGATAAGTAAAGAAAATGCAGAAGCAATTCGAACATGTCAAGAAGCTGGCCATGTTGTAGCAATTTGTACAGGACGTTCTATTGTTGACATTGAGCGATTATTGTTAGAAGTTAATTTAGAGTGTCCAATCATTGCGGAAAATGGGGCTCTTATATATAAAGATAAAAAAATGATGAAGAGATATCCAATTCAAAATATGCAGGCACTTGAAATTGTAGAATATCTTGAAGAGAATGGTTTATATTATCAGCTTTATACTGATAAAGGTGTGTATGTACCGGATTATGGAGTAGAGAGTGTACGTAATGAAATTGAGTATGTGAAGAATTCAAAAGAAAATTTCGACTTGAAAGAGTTAAAAACAATCGCAGCATTATATCTTGAGCATACAGCGTTTCATAGTGCGGAAAGTTGTAAACCAATTGTAGAAACAGATATACATGTGCATAAACTATTACCATTTTCTTATGATATTGAGAAATTAAAAAAACTAAAAGAAACATTTCTTCATAATACAGATTTAGCAATTACATCTTCATATTGGCACAATTTAGAGATTAATCATCGAGATGCTCAAAAAGGGAATGGATTATATACTTTAGCAGAACATCTTAATATTCCGGTTGAAAATACTGTAGCGATAGGTGATGGCCTAAACGATGTTTCTATGATGGAAAAAGCGAACATATCAATTGCAATGGGAAATGCAGTTGAAGAAATAAAAGCAATGTGTAAATACGAAACGTTATCAAATGAAGAACATGGTGTGGCACATGCTTTATATAAATATGTAATGTAAATAAAAAAGAAAAAAGAATCCAAATGGATTCTTTTTTCTTTTTTATTAGGGGTAAGGTATTCTATGAGATTCATAGAAGCCTTATTACATTTTATTATATAGAATATATTGGAATAAATGTTTATATTTTTCATAAAAATTGTGAATATTTTATGAACTTTATACTTATTGCATGTTTATACCGCTATTAGTAACGTGTATGACTCTCGAGTAAAAATTCAGTGAATGTAAGAAGGAATTCAAGTTATCTAGATAATAAGTGAGGAATCAACGAAATATATACTAATTAAAGGTATATTCAGTATATATATTCTTTTCTTGTTTTAATTGAAAAATAAAATTTGTTCGAATAATTATTCTACAGCTATATACCTACACTAGCTTTCTTCGTATAATGGAGAAGTATGAATTTTAGATTTGTATTAATTTTACATATTGAGGTGAAAAAGGAATGAATTCGCGGCTAATGGAACTTATTGATGTGAGTACAATAGAAACCATGGCAGAACAATTTTATAAATTAACTAACATATCACATCAACTTCTTGATGCTGAAAAAGAGTGTGTTTTTTCATTCGGAATGAATGAGATAAAAAAGAGTAAACTTCCAAAGATTGAAATCCCCATTTTCTTATACAATCAACATTTAGGATCTTTTGTTGTATGGTCCAAAAAAAGTGAAATTTTCAGTTGTCAAAAATACTTTGAAATGCTCTCAAGTTTAATTTTAGATGGTGCAATAAAAGTATTTCAAAGTAAAAATACAACGTTGCTTTCTCGGAAAGAAGAGGAACTACATACGATTTTACAAAACATGCCTGTTATGGTCGATGCGCTTGATTATAATGGAGATTTTGTTTTGTGGAATCGAGAATGCGAAATTGTAACAGGTTATACCGCTGAAGAAATAATTGGAAATCCCAATGCACTGCAATTATTGTATCCTGATCATAATTATCGCCATCAAATACAAAAGAAATTTTTAACTTGTGGAAAAAATTTCAGAGATTGGGAAATGCACTTAACATGTAAAAATGGTGAAATCAAAACAATAATGTGGTCGAATATATCAGAACAGTTTCCTGTAACAGGATATAGTTATTGGGCTGTTGGTGTAGATATTACACATTTAAAAGCGATAGAAGAGCAGTTAAAACAACAAACATCTGAACTGGAATTAATTTTTAAAGCTTTACCAGATTTATGTTTCTTAACAGAAGATGATGGCACAATTATAGATTACAAGGCAGGATCTCCTACAAAGTTTTACGTACCCGCAGAAGCTTTTATGGGAAAAAAGTTTTACGAAGTATTACCAACGTCAGTAGCACAGCAGTTTCAGGAAGCCATTAATCAAGTGAAGGAAAAAGGAACGAATGTAATTGTAGAATATCCACTCACACTTAATGGAAGTATTGATTTCTTTGAGGCTAGGTGCTTACCATTATTACATGATAAAATTATGATTATTGTACGCGACATTACAGAGCGAAAAAAAACAGAAGAATTGCTAAATAAATCAGATACGCTTGCAGCAATTGGTCAATTAGCAGCTGGCGTGGCTCATGAAGTAAGAAATCCTTTAACTGTAATTAAAGGTTTTATACAGTTATTTCAAATTAATAAAGAAGATCAAGAAAGATATTTTGATCTTATGCTTTCTGAAATTGAAAGGATAGAAGCAATCCTACAAGAATTTCTATCAATCGCTAAAACAGATGAGATAAATACAGAAAAGAAAAATATATATCAAATTTTTAAAAATGTCGTATCGTTAATGAATACAAAAGCAATTATGACAAATATTCAAGTTGAACTTTTTACGGGTGACAAAGATATAATTATTGAATGCTCAGAAAATCAATTGAAACAAGTATTTATTAATATTTTGCAAAATTCAATCGAAGCTATGCCAAATGGTGGGGGAATTTCAATTCACATAAAAGAAATAAATGATGATGGTGTCATTATTCATGTAATAGATGAAGGAATAGGAATACCTGAAGAAAGAATTAAGAGATTAGGTGAACCTTTTTATAGTACGAAAGAAAAAGGGACTGGTATTGGATTAATGTTAAGTTATAAAATTATTGAAAGTCATCAAGGGACAATTAGTATCAGGAGCGAGGTTGGGGTCGGGACAACAGTAACTATTTACTTACCGAAAGTACTAAATAAACAATCTCTTTCTAATTGTGACGACAAATGTATAGCGATACGCACTAGTAGTAATTCTTAAATCAATTAATACCCAATAACAAAGCGATTAGTGAAAACTAAGCTTTTTGTTATTGGGTATTTTTTATATTTAATTTAGTAAACTTTACCTTTTCTTTACCTTTGTTTTAATTTCTATTAAGTTTTAAATATTATATTAATATTTGTACAAAGCAATGTATAGAAATTGTACATTACTTTTAATATAGAAATGTGATTATTATTTGGAATATTGTAAGGAGGAGATTATGACAAGGTGAAAAAGCAAGAGAAGAAAAGTGGTAGAGTAGTACCTCTCCGGTTAAATATTTTATTCCTTTGTGTATTTTTATTATTTTCTGGCATTATTATTCAGTTAGGGAAAGTGCAAATTTTTGATGGAGAAACATATAAAAATGAAGTAGAGAAGAGAGAAAATGCAACCGTGGGCCTTTCTGTACCACGTGGGAAAATATTTGATCGTGAAGGAAATCCAGTAGTTGATAATAAGTCTTTACGTACGATTACATATACAAAGGTGAAAGGTGTAAAACAAGAAGAAATATTAAAATCAGCAAGACAACTTGCAGATATTATTGAAATGCCACAAGAAGATATAGATAAGTTAACTGAGACTGATAAGAAAGACTTTTGGATGCAATTAAATCCAGAACTTGCTCAAGACTTAGTATCAAAAACAGAAATAGATAAGTTCAGAGATAAGGATATTACCGGAAAAGAGCTAGACAAAAAAATAGAAGATTTAAAAAGGAAACGCGTTACAGATAAAAATCTTCAAGAACTAACGGCTAAAGATATAGAAGTGTTAGCTATTAAAAGTAAAATGACCTCAGGTTTTCAAATGGCACCTCAAATTATTAAAAAGGACGTTAGTGAACAGGAATATGCGGTGATTAGTGAAAATTTAGCGAACCTTCCAGGAGTAGACGTATCAGTTGATTGGGAGAGAATCTATGTAAATGATGGATTATTCCGTTCTGTCCTTGGTAACGTTTCAAATGCTGATGAAGGATTGCCACGTGAACGATTAGATTATTATTTAGTGCGTGATTATAGCCGAAATGATAGGGTCGGCAAAAGTTATATCGAACAGCAATACGAAGATGTACTTCATGGTACAAAAAAAGAAGTAAGAAGCATTGCTGATAAACAAGGAAATACTATTAGAACGGAAACTGTTACTGAAGGGAAAAGCGGTAAAAATTTAACTTTAACAATAGATATGGAATTGCAAAAAAAAGTAGAGGAGAGCATAGAAAAAATATTAAAACAATATAAAGGATCAGAATCAATGTTAGACCGTGCTTTCGTAGTGATGATGAATCCAAAAAATGGTCAAGTATTATCAATGGCTGGGAAAAAGCTTGTAGAAAAAGACGGGAAAATGGAAGTAGAAGATTACGCTTTAGGCACGCTGACTAGTTCTTATGAGCTTGGATCAACGGTTAAAGGTGCGACAGTGTTAACAGGGTTTGAAACAAATGCAATAACTCCTGGAACACATTTTTATGATGCACCTATGAAATTTAAAGGAACTAAGGAAAAGAAGTCTTGGAAAAATTTTGGTGATATAGACGATCTAAGAGCGTTACAAGTTTCTTCAAACGTTTATATGTTTAATATAGCATTAAAAATTGCTGGCGTGGGTTATGTGAAAAATAGTTCACTAGATATTAAACAAGAATATTTTGATAAAATGAGGTATTATTTCAGGCAATTTGGACTAGGCGTACAAACTGGTATTGATTTACCAAATGAAACCGCAGGACAAATTGGAAGAAAAGATAATCAGCCTGGTTTCTTATTAGATTATTCTATTGGACAATATGATACGTATACACCACTTCAGCTTGCACAATATATTTCGACTATCGCAAATGGAGGGTATCGAATGAAACCACAAATTGTTCAAGAGATTAGAGAACAAACCGTTCAAAAAGATGAGGTTGGTAAAGTAGTACAATCAATAGAACCCGTTGTTTTAAATAGAATCGATATGAAACAAGAATATATTAATCAAGTAAAAGAAGGATTTAGAAAAGTATTTCAAGAGGGAGATGGAACGGGAGTAAGAGCATTCCAAAAAGCACCATATAAACCAGCTGGTAAAACAGGGACCGCACAAACTGTATATGGTGGAGAAAATGAAATTGGGCGAAATGCGAAAGGTGATCGTAGAGAATGTTATAACTTAACATTGGCTGGATATGCGCCATATGATGATCCAGAAGTAGCATTTTCTGTTGTAGTACCATGGGTTGAAAATGATAAATCGGGCATTAACTCCGATATTGGAAAAGAAGTTTTAGATGCTTATTTTGATTTGAAAAATAAGAGATTAACTGGTGAAGCGCCAAAAACAGATGCCTCTAAAGAGAATTAAAATGTACGAAACGTCTCTAGCATTCCTGTAAACTAGAGGCGTTTTTATCTGGGAATAGATTAGAAATGAGGTATATATGAAGCTGTTTATTCTAAAATATTGGAGGAACATATGTGGCTACATATTCATTATAATAGGGGTTATTTTTATTAATAAGTCCTTTTTATTTTGTATGGTAGAAGGAATTTCGATGCAACCTACTTTGAATGAAAAAGATTATATACTTGTTAATAAGGTAAACGTCTGTTTATCGTCTTTTCATCATGGAGATGTTGTCATTATAAAAAAAGAAGACGCGCCTACTTACTATGTGAAACGAATTATTGGATTATCGGGGGATAACATACAACTAAAAGAGGATGAGGTATTTATTAACGGTAAAAAGCGTGATGAGTCGTATATACATTTAGATATGTCACAAGTATCCAATCGTTTTTCAAATTTTAGAGAAATAAAAGTTCCTACGCATAAATTATTTGTGTTAGGTGATAATCGTAATCATAGTAAAGATAGTAGGAATACACTTGGACTTATTGATGAGTCAAATATAATAGGTAAAGTAGAAATGGTATTTTATCCATTTGATCATATAAAATGGATAAAATAATTCTATTAACGATTCACGTTTTATAAAATCAATCATATATTGATAGCATAGGACAAGCAGAAAAGCTTGTTCTAACCTCACAGAACACTCCTTATCACGGTTAGGCATCTACATAGGTAGATGCTTTTTTTATGTTGATGACTGAAAATTATTTATCAATATAATGTAGCAAGCATATTAGGACTATTAGGGGGAGATTACTTGTACAAATAACAGTATGCTTAATTAAAACAGTGAAATGTAAGGAGTGAGGAATAAGTGCTAAATATTTTAGTAGTTAATTTTCCAGCAGAGGGGCATGTAAACCCTACATTAAATTTAGTAAAAGCCTTTACTGAACGAGGGGATAATGTACATTATATTACAACGGCAAACTTTAAGGATAGAATTGAAGATTTAGGAGCTACTGTACATACTCATCCGGATCTATTAAAAGAGATTTCTATTGATGCTGAAACCTCAATCTGGGTTAAATGCTTTCTTTCATGTGCATGTTCAAACTTCTTTATATATATTAGAAATTACGAAACAATTATATGAAAGTATAAATTTTGATTTCGTAATTTATGATATATTTGGCGCAGGAGAGTTAGTAAAGGAATATTTACAAGTTCCAGGTGTAGTGTCCTCACCTATATTTTTAATTCCGCCAGAATTTTTGAAGACATTACCTTTTCATCCAAATGCAGATATGCCATTTCAACCAGAGGAAATCTCTGAAAAATTACTAAATCAGATGGAACATAAATTTGGAGTAAAACCAAAGAATAATCTTCAATTTATGAATAATAAGGGTGATGTTTGTCTCGTATACACAAGTCGTTATTTCCAACCTAATAGCGAATCGTTCGGGGAAAATAACATTTTTATTGGACCGAGTATTTCAAAGCGTAAAACAAATATAAAGTTTCCACTGGAATCACTTAAAGAAAAGAAAGTTATTTATATTTCAATGGGAACACTGCTTGAAGGACTCGAACCATTCTTTAATACTTGTATTGATACTTTTTCAGATTTTGATGGGATAGTTGTAATGGCAATTGGTGATAGAAATGATATTTCTAAAATTAAGGAAGCACCAGATAATTTTATAATTGCTCCATACGTACCTCAATCAGAAGTATTAAATGAAGCAGATGTTTTTATTACACATGGCGGTATGAATAGTGTACACGATGCCATTCATTATAATGTCCCATTTGTAATAATACCGCATGATAAAGATCAGCCAATGATAGCGCAAAGATTAACTGAGCTTGAAGCGGCACATAGATTATTGAAAGAACATGTTAATGTACACACTTTAAAAGAGGCCGTAACAGATGTACTTTCAAATGAAAAGTATAAATATGGTATAAGAAAACTTAATGATAGCTTTTTAGAATGTGGTGGTTCAAAAGAAGCGATTGCAGTTATTGAATCTCTTTTAAATAAAGTAAAACTTTAATTGGTGGGGCTTTACTGCCTGCAAATAGCGGGATAATTAGTCGTAACTGTATACAAGCATAGAGGTTCTCACCTTTATGCTTGTGTATTCTTATCCAGCAAATTGTACAGCAGTATTTGCATGTAAAAAAGCAGTATCAAAAACGGGAACAGTAAGATCATTTTGGGAGATGAGTAAAGGTATTTCAGTGCAGCCTAATAATATACCTTCAGCGCCGTTTTGAATTAATGATTTTGTAATTTGTAATAACCTTTCTTTAGATGTTTCTGAAATGATCCCTCTACTTAATTCATCTAATATGACATGGTGGATAAAAGTTCTTTCCTCATCATTTGGGATAATTGTCTCAATGTTATATTTCGCTAATCGTGATTTATAGAAATCTTGCTCCATCGTTTGTTTTGTTCCTAATAGTCCGATACGTTTTATATTCTGTTCTACCATTTTTTTAGCACTTACATCACCAATGTGAAGAAGCGGGATAGATATTGCTTGTTCTACCTCCTCAGCAAATAGATGTACAGTATTTGAACACATTAATAAACATTCAGCCCCAGATTTTTCAACTTTCTTTGCAACTGTAACTAGTTCATTTTTCACTTCTTCATATTGATGGTTTTGTAATAAAGTAGTTACTTCACCAAAGTCCATACTATATAAAACTAACTTTGCATTTTGATCGTATTGAGAGAGTGTAAGTGTATTAATATGTTTATAGTATAATGATGTAGATTCCCAACTTAATCCTCCAATCAAACCAATAACTTTCATAATGCATTCCTCCCGAAACGATTTTGAATTTATTATTTCATAATTCCGATAAGAATACAATGATTTAAATGCACTGTTTAATAAAAAATAAAAATAGTGAGAAAAGTGTTGAAATTTACATTCTTTAGTGCCATAATACGAATTACAAATTAATACTTATCCAGAGAGGTGGAGGGAACGGCCCTAAAAAACCTCAGCAACCCCTATGCAATTTTATAGGAAGGTGCTAATTCCGCAGAGGACACGATGTGTTTTTTGAAAGATAAGAGGATTCTTGAACGTGAAAGAAAGTGACCTCTTATGTAAGAGGTCATTTTTTTGTTGTATAGAAAGGGAGTGTCGATGCATAATTCATTTTTAAATTAAATATAGAGTAATAAAAGTTGACTAATACGAGAGGGGAATTGTCATGAACAAATTATCAACAAAGTTAGTAGTAGCAATCGGTATTGGAGCAGCATTATACGGGATATTAGGACTTTGGGGGTTTTCTATTGCACCGAATACATTTATTAAACCAGCATTAGCTATATTAACTGTTTTTGGAGCATTATTTGGTCCAGTGGCAGGACTGTTAATCGGACTTATCGGTCATACCGTAACAGATACGATTGCTGGCTGGGGTATTTGGTGGGGCTGTTATCCTACCTTATTAAATTGTCCACTACACTAAGTTAAAAAGGAATTAAAAAACACAGTGATGTGTATTTTTTTTGCCCCAAAAAATTAACCTATCTTAAAAAATGTCCAGTATGGTAATATGTTAATTAAGATTATTTTTGGAAGTTATAGGGTAGTTTTAGAGAGGAGGAGAATTATGGATAGAATCACTGAATATAAGGGGTATTGGGGAAATAGTTATAAGAGAATTAGAGGAAATCTATTATATGAAGTAATGGTAGCTGGTATCACCAAAAGACATAATGATTTTTTATACATGATGGTTATGGGTACAAATGGAAAAGTTTATTTTGATACTTATAAATACCTAAATGAAGAACTAGGAGATGAGGGATTTAGCAAAAGAGAATTAGCACTTCGCGCTTTAAAGTTACTTTATTCATACATTGAGCTTTTTAATACAGAAATAAGATATTTAGATGTGGATGACAAGAAAAAATTTATAACTTTTCTGCAAGGCGGTCAAGGTATTGGACAATACATATCGTATGATTTTATGACTGTACGGAAGAATGA
Source organism: Bacillus cereus ATCC 14579 (assembly GCF_000007825.1). Taxonomy (NCBI): domain Bacteria; kingdom Bacillati; phylum Bacillota; class Bacilli; order Caryophanales; family Bacillaceae; genus Bacillus; species Bacillus cereus. The sequence continues at coordinate 2,588,997 of NC_004722.1, forward strand.
TACTGTTAATTCTTATTTAGGAGTTTATAGAAAATTTTTTCGTTATTTAGGGATAAAAGGCAACGTATTTGAAGAACAAAGTGGGATAAAAAAAATTATAGGTAGTGGTAGTGCTTTTAACTCTAAAGCTAATGCAATAGAAGTACACAAATACTCAATGAACTTAAAGGAAGTTAAAACAACTATAGTCCCTAAATACATAAAATACACCGAATATTCAGAACTTATGAATTTAATTGAGGATAAATATACACTTCGAGAGAAGATTATAGTCAAATTAATGTATGAATATGGGCTTAGAATTGGTGAGGTTTTAGGTTTAACTTTAGAGGACATTCAAGGAGAACATATAACAAAACAAAAAGGTAGGTGCCGATTAATATTAAGGAATCGTTTTACAGATAAGCCTTGGCAATACGCAAAAGGTTGTTTGAAGATTATATCACGCAATAATTACACTAATGAGATTTATAATATAGAGGGTGGTGGTTTTCAAATTATTAATATTTCATCTAAAACATTTAATTTAATTCAAGAATATATTGATGAAACTACTTCTCCTTTTTCCCTGAGTGATAAAGCATATAAAAATTACTTGGAAAAAAATATAGCCGATAAAGTTAGTGAAATGGATATTGATAGAAATGCATACGTCTTTCTTAGTAAAAATTACACACCAATAGCTGGCGGAGCTTGGAATAGGATTATGAAAAACATTTTTCAACAAGTTGGGATCCAAATTGATAGAGGAAAGAAAACTGATAATCTTAACCATCGTTTTCGTCATGGTTTTGCAATGTTTAAGGTGTTACATGAAGGGTTTGATGAGATTAAATTAGCTTATGTTATGCGTCATTCAAATACTAACAGTGTGAGCGCATATTTTAATCCAACAGAAGATGACTTAATTGTTTTCGCTAGTAAGCAAGATAAGCTAACCAAGAGAGGTTTAAGGCTATGACAACAGCAACGAAGTCATTGAAATTTGATAAATTCCCAATTAAATTAAGTAAGACATTTAAAAAATATGTAGAAAATCATCTAAAAAATGAAGAGTTTAAATCTTTGTTTTGGCAATTTTTTGAGGATAGTTATTTAAATCAATGTCTTTCTGTATATGTTCGTAATTCAATTCGTTACAATTTGGAAAGATTCTTATACAGTATATTGAAAAATTACACTATCCAGCATTTTACTTGGAAACAATATTGTGTGAGTATGAAGTGTATTCGAGAATACAAGACTTGGAGTGATGTAACCAAGAGGATAGCAAGAATAATGTTGTCTGATTTATATCTTTACACTATAGAAAATAGACATTTAAATATGGTAGATTTTAAGGAACTAAAGGAAAATAAAGAATTTCTGATTCAGGAAGAACGAAGGACCACCTTAGGAAAAAATGAGTATTTCTTAGATCGAATTAGCACTAACTTTCCTCTGAATAGTTCACTAGACCAGCTGCACTTTATTCCGGAAGGTCAAATGATAACGAGAGATAATAAGAGTAGTAAAGCCAACATACTTAACTTAAATATTTCTAACAGTCAAATAAAATCCTTACTTATAGGGTTTTATCAAAGTGAAGAACAACAACCTCTTTTACTAAGGTATTTTTTATACTTGTTTCGTTATAGTTTAATGTCGATGAATAAGGAGCCGTATTTTATTGCTGATTTTACGTTCGAAGTTTTTAAAAAACAGTATCGATTTTATCAAAATCGAAGGCTTAATGAGTTAACTCTTTTATTTAATGAACAAAGTTATACACTTTCTCGATACCTTGTTCGATTTTATATGTACCTTTGCAAGGTTATAAAAGAGCAAGACATTCAACACAATATTTTCGAGGGAACGCTATACAACGAACACGTTTTAGGGAAAAATAGTTTCTCTGTTTACTATGAAAGAGGATATAAGTTAATTCATTATAATCCTTTTGAAGAGGTACCGTTTGAAAATAGATGGCAGCTAATACCTTCTGATGGTTATGCAAATACTTCTAAAAATAGGCCGTGCGGTATTGATTTTTTACAAATTAAAGATAAGTCTCTTCGTGAAGACTTAAAAGCTTATGCTTGGAAACAAACTAGTATGTCGGTCAGAACGATGGCAAGAAATATTTATACGCTCATTGAATTTTTGAATTTTATCTCTAGCTATAAACAATTCAACAAAGTTGATGAGAATGTCTATGTGAATGCGGATTTGCTGGAACAATGGTGTTTCTATATAGGTGGTAAAGAAACAAATACACATACAGTAAATACTTATGTAAAGGCATGTAGGAGCTTTTTGAAATTTTATAAAAATAAATATCAAATTCCGATCTTGTTAATCGATATGCTTAAGCAAAAACCTCAAGATTATGATGGTGGAAATCCAATGACTAAACATGATATCAATTCATTTTCTAAAAAGTTTCAAGAAAAAAGGTCACAGAGTATTATGGGAGAACTTTGTTATATAATTTTTAATTTGGCCACTACTACTAAAATTCGTTTGGGGGAAATATTCAATTTAGAAAGAGACTGTATTTTAGAGAAATATGAGCAAGCTGGTGTAATTCAATACTATTCAAAGGGAACTGGTAATCAAAAGATTAAATTGACTCTAACAATTGAAAAAATTAATCTTATTGAAAAGGCCATAAGTCTCACAGAAAATGCATATAGTCAAGCTAGTACAGATATTAAAAAATATATATTTGTGAAAGAAGATGACCAAGTAAAAGGGAGGATCATAGATTTTACTTGGCAATTTTGGAATGCTTTTTCTAAGAATCAAAAAGAATTGGAAGGACAGCTTGATGGTAAATATCGTCCTTATGATCTTCGATCTACTTTTATAAATAATATATATACCGAAGGTATAAATGATAAAATACCAACTTCTGTGATCGTTCAAATGTCTGGAAATAGTATTCATACAGCTAAGAAGTATTATCGTAAAGCTACGGAAGTTCAAACATATGCTGAAATTTTTGCAGGAGTTACGGTTTCATCAGTTGATGTATATGGGAACATCTTGGAAGAAAAAGATGTTGAAGATCTTAATCCAGTAGAAGATGGACTTGGTGGATGTAATCAAAGAGGTTGTGTAATTGAAGAGGAACAATACGAATGTCTCATTTGTCCTCATTTTGCTACTACCGCCAATAGAATACCGTTATTTAAGAAACACATAACAACGCTAAAAACACTAAAAGAAAGTACATTAAATAGCCAAGAACGAGGGATGATCGAAGCACAACTTAAATTATATACAGCCTATTATGTAAAACTACTTGAAAAAATTGGGGGTGGACAAGATGGAGCAAAAGCTTAAATCTTTAGAAGAATTACCAACTTATAAAAATGTAAGAGCAGAACTTATCAATTTAAATTTTAAAAAAATTGTGGATTTTTCTGTAACTCCTAATATAAATTTTGCAAATGATATATGGGAATTTAATGAATTTAAAAGGTTTTCAAATGAGAATTGGGCATATCATTATGATTTTACCCAATTAGATACAACATATAAAAATTATGCTAAATATATGATTTTAAGAGAGTTATTTAATAGACACCTTCGTTTTACAACTGTAAAGAAAAGATTCTATTATATTAGAGATTTCATTTATCATTTATCTAATCATTATATGTACTATCCTAATCTTATTGATGCTTCTTTTCTTAAAGGATTTTTAGCTAATGCACCATCTGAACGGAATTTAGCAGATAAAAAACAGGCTATTAAGACGTTTTTGTTGGAGATAGAACTTAGAGTACCTGATGTTAATTTTTCAGATTGTTATAAATATCTTAATAAACATGACAGTAGGAAAATTAAAATTGAGAGAGAACAAGGGAAACATAAATTTGTTCCGCTGGATATACACAACAAAATAATTTCTCTTGCTATTCAAGATTTAAGAAATGAAAATTTACTCATTACTCAACGTGCAGCTGCGTGTATGATTGTTTTATTAGCCGACACTGGAATGCGTATCGGTGAATTCAGAATCTTAGAAATAGGTATGTTAGATGAAATAGGAGTTAAAGGTGAGTATGAAGTCTTTTATTATCTTAACTTTAAAACTTACAAAACAGTAAAAGAAAAAAAGTATAAATGGACTAGAAGTTTTATAACAGAAAATGCCTTGCTAGCATATAGAACGCTAACGGAAATATACAAAGAAAGAAGGAAAACACAATATTTATTTGTAAACGATAAGGGGAAAGAAGTGTCAAAAAGTTTATTACGTATGCGTCTAGTACAATTTTTTTATCGACATCAAAATCAATTACAGCTCGATAAAATTATCGATTACGATGTAAGTCAATTCTCTGTGACGCGAAAGAGAAACTACAAATCGCTAAAGTTTGTTCCAGATGATGAAATGGATAAAGATATATACTATGTTACTTTTCATCAATATCGAGTTATATTAGCTACAATTTTATACAATAAAGGTTTTCATCTAGACTTTATTCGCCAACATATGAACCATTTAACTGAAGAAATGACTCAACATTATATTAGATTTAACGAGATAAAAAAAATAGAGATAAATGCGATTGAAACGTTGAAAAAGAGGTCCACAAAGGATGGTTTGACACTTAATACAAATATAAATGACATCTCTGATAAATATATAATAGAAGAACTTCGAACTGAAGAATATCAAGAAGTGTATAATCAAATAAATAAATTTTTGAAAAAAAACAAACTGAATATTTTCACAGATATAGAAGAAATCGTATCTAAGCTTTCAAGAACTAATACCCCGATTGCGGATACAGAATTAGGTATATGTGCGAAGTCCTTCAATAAATTATGTGAACGTAATCAATATATATCAAGTATTAATGATGCTTATTATCTTGGTGTTCAGATTCATTCGTTAGAAGAATTACCATTCTCGTTAAAGCGATTTCAAGAAAAAGCGAGTATCGTTGCATATAATGAAAAATTGTACGAGAAAAACAAAAAATATCGTAATGAACTTGAAAGAGAATTAAAAGGTATCAAAAAGTATATTGAACGAAAATTGAATCCCGAATTAATGTTACTTAAAGATGAAATAAGGTCTGGAGGGATTTGTGACAAATATCCTGAATTGGAAAGTATTATAGGGAATATTAATGATATTGAAAAGGAAGTGAAAAAATGGAGCGCGAAAGCATTATAGCTGCAACTCAGGAACATTTAAAACAGTTTAATTTAGGTGATTTAAGTCTTTATAAGGAAAGTACTCGAGAACAATTTATCACGATTGAACAATATTTCTTAGAAACCGAAGAACGAATTAACAAAACGCTCAAAGAAATTAAGTCGATAAACTTAAATATTCGTGGGATATGTAAGGCAATAAGTATTTCCAAAAGTACTGTTTATAACAATCCCAATACATTGCGTTTATATATTGAAAAACGTATTGATGATATTGAAAAGCAAGATTTATTATCAAAAAATAAAGAAAGAAAAACTCAGGAACGAATGTCAGAACTTGAAAACTTTATTGATAAAGCCATTATAGACCAAATAGAATTCAATAATTTGAAAGTACATAATGGATACTTGCAAGCTGAGGTTCATCGACTTGCCGAAAAGAATAAATTATTGGACTTGGAACGTGCAGAACTTGTAAAAAAAATAAATGATCTGGAATTAGAACTTAGGCAATTACGAAATAAAAAAGGAACTGTCGTTTCATTTACTCAGGATAATATTTAACTTATTTAGTCAATTTTACGATTTATAACCACATTTGTATTATCCATTAAATTGACACTACCTGTTCATTATGTTCTTGTTCATCTATTTGTGTGCTGGTTGATAAAACATCATTTATAATCATTTGTAAATGAAGCCATCCATCTTTTGTAGAAACAAGAATTTTATTGTTATGTTCACGAAATACACCAATACTTTGAATTGGTTGAGGATATTCTGTTCTTTCAGCACTTAATATTCGGATTTTTTCATTATAATGATTAAATGCCAAAGCTCCTTGTGGATACCCAGCGCGAATAGTGCGGAGTATGGATTCTATATCCTGTTCCCAATTTACAAAATAATCTTCTTCTTTTGGTTGACTATAATAGGTTCGATTAGACAATAACTGCAATTTTGAAGTGAAATCATTGTTTTTAATTTTTTGAAGAACTTGTTTTAGTAAAATAATGGATTGTTTAAAATGTGTCTCTCGAATTTCTAAAGCCGTTTCAGTCCCTGACATCACAACTGGCAATTGAGCTAAAATAGGACCAGCATCAATCTCTGGTACAACTTGGATACATGAAACACCACCTTCTTTTTCTCCATTTTTAGCCATCCAGAAAAAAGGTGCTAATCCAGCATACCTAGGTAATGGGCTTGGATGAAAATTTATAGTATCTTCTTTTGGGATAGATAAAATATCTTCTTTTAAGATTTTTTGGTAATTAGCAATAATAAAATAGTCAGCATTATAATTTTTTAATAATTCTATTGTGTTAGAATAATTCAGTTTATCCGGTCGTAACACGGGAATTCCAATGTCTTTGGCTTCTTTTTCTAAATCAACTTGATCAGGTTCTCCAATATAATAAGAACATAACTTTCCTTCGGGACTAGTTACAAGAGCCTCTACAGAAATAGAAGGCTCTTGTATTAATTCCTGAAGAAACGGTAAACCAAATTTCGAATTTACTTCTGAGAATAAAATGACTTTAGTTACAGGTTGGATCATTCAGACCACCACTTACCATGAACTATTTTAGATTGCCAAGCCATAGTATCAAACATAGCGTATCCTGGTTGAACTGGTAATTGCTGAGCACCTGACAATTGATCAAGTTCTGTAATAGCTAATGCTAATCGCTCTGCTAAAACACCTTCTGCAAGCGGTGGGCATCCAGCAAAAATAGGCATTCTCTCTAAGTCGATAAACCAATGATCTAACATTTCTTTACTTGGATATGAAGGCATTTCAGGGATAAGGCGTTCCATAAGTCTTTTAATAACCTCTGGAGTCATTGTAGCATCTTCGGGAATTCCATATACTTCTTCGATAGGCATAGAATCTTTTGTGTATTTATAAATATATGTACCATGCGCAACTGTAGGGACTTTTAACATGAATTTACAGCGATCTGATTTTCGAAAAGCACGATGTAATGCATATCGATTACGAATTTCGTAAAAATCCATCTGGTCTAAAACGTAATCACAATCCTTCATAAACTCCTCAGCACTTTCAGGAGTAATTCCCTCTGGATATACCTCTATGTTTACATCTTTCGTAAGATTGTAAGTCATTTCAGCAACAACTTCAGCTTTATTTTTTCCTAGATGATCCAGATCAGCACCCATTTGTCTATTCATATTCGAAACATCAAATGAATCTGGATCTGCAAGTTTTAGATTTCTTACTCCCATTCTAACAAGACGTGTAGCAAGTGCTCCTCCAATACCACCAGTTCCTGCAATTCCAACAACAGCATCGCGTAGTTTTTTCTGTCTTTGTACTTGTTCTTCCTCGGTACTGCCTAGCCATCCAAGGCTTCGGTTTACGCGTTCCCAATACATTTCGTTATCAAATGCTTCAGATTTGTACATAAGTCTTTCGTTTTGCTTCAACATAATAAATTTCCTCCTTAAGTGTTTTTACTTTCAATGTAATGATAAAATAAAATTATCTTAATAATCTATCGATTTCGTTTTTATCAAATCGTTTAAGGAGAGAACATTAATATGGGAATTGAAATTATATTTCCTCCGTATATAGCAAATAACAAAGAAACGCTGTTACAACGCATTCAATTTTCTTTTTCACCTTTGAATGAAATGTTTCGAAGCATGCATGTATTAAACAATCCAAAACATCACGGGATTCACTTACCATGGGTTATTGAAGCTAAAAAAAACTTAACAAATGAAATGCAAAAGGATCTACAATATTTTAATCTATGTTTTGAACTAGGAGTTCCACCCACGCTACTTCCTGGAATCTACAAATCTGTATTCACAATTGAAGAGGAGATAGAATTACTTGCTAAAAAATTAACTGTTAAAAATGCTCGTAAGATTCTACATGAGTTAACACTTGTCTTTGAACACAGGGAGAATCGATTTATACCTAGTTTAGCTAAAGGAATTGAATGGACAGATTTTACTTTCAGTAATAAGAGTAATATACTCGAAGATTTAAAGAGGCGACCAACCTTTGTATTCCGTAGGTTGCTTAATTTTCTAACAGATTATTATCAAATAATTTTCTCGGCTATATGGGAAGATTTAAAGAGTGAATTATTAAATGAAATTGTAGAACAAACTACCTTACTCAAAACAAAAGGGTTTTCAGCATTTATTGCTTCCTTATCCTCAGAGCGCATTTCTTGGATTGATAATAAAAATAAATTGTATCTTCACAAACCATTTAAAACAATTTATCAGATGAAAAGTGATGAATCTATTATTTTTATGCCTAGTTATTTTGTTTGGCCTCATTTTTTTGTAGACGAAATAAAAGAGGGGGTTGTTATTGTTTATGATTCTTCAGTAGCAAGAGAACAGGCATTCCCAGAGCAACCTATTGAAAAAATGGTAGATATTTATCGAGCTTTAGGGGAGCCTTCTAGGTTGCAAATTTTGAGGATATTACAGGAACGTTCATTAACAACGCAATCTTTGGCACAAATTTGCCATTTGAGCGAGGGGGGCCGTTTCTAGGCATCTTCAAGTACTAAAAAAAGCAAAGTTAGTTACCAGTAAAAAAGATGGGAAATATGTATTATATAAAAGTCAAAAAAATATTATTCAAATTCTTTCAAAGTTAATTATGGAAGCCACGGTAACCTAATGTAACACAATATTAATTATTGCTGTATTAGAAACACTAGGTAATGGTACGCAAGTAAATATCAAAATTTAATTTCAAAACATAAATGATATGTTCAAAAGATGGTATGAAAAAATTAGATGTAATTATATAAAGTTATAATCAGTGGGTCGATCATAAACTTTATAGGCGAAATAATTTAGATTTTTTATTGAATAATAGTTTCTTCAGATAAAGAAAAAACATTGGAAAAGAATGCACTATATATTAAAGCGTGTACTTTTTGTCCCGACATTTTTAGGCATGAAATATCGGTTATTTTTGTTTGTTATGTATTAAAGTAAATCCTTGAAAGGAAGTAAACTTATGGATTGGTTAGAAAGAATGAATAATGCATTAGAATACATCGAAAATAGCTTGGATGAAGACATAGATTATAAGAAAATTGCAAAGGCAGCTAGTTGCTCTGAGTTTCATTTCTCCAGGATGTTTTCATCAATTTCAGGTGTATCACTTTCAGAATATATTAGACGAAGACGATTAACTCTTGCAGCATTTGAAATTCAAAAAGGTGATATTCGAATTATTGATGCAGCTATTAAATATGGTTATGTTTCTTCTGATGCTTTCTCGCGTGCTTTTAAAAAAATGCATGGAATAACTCCTTCTAACGCTCGTAATAAAGGAGTACAGTTAAAAGCTTTTCCGAGAATTTCCTTTCAAATTTCGATAAAAGGAGATACCGAGATGGAGTACAGGATTGAAAACCTTGATTTTGAACTAAGAATTGTAGGTAAAAGTAAGCGCGTAAAGACAAGCAGTGCTTTTAAAAAAATTCCTACACTTTGGAACAATGCGAAAAAAGATGGCTTTATGCAAGAATTGATAGATATGTCATGGGAAGATCCAAAATGCAAACTGGAAAGTCTTTTGGGGGTTTGCGGAAAAGATGCTGCTATAACAGATGAAGAGTTTTCCTATTTTATGGGGGTAAGATACGATGGAGAAGTACCAGCTGATATGGAAACCCTTGTTATTCCTGTAAGTACATGGGCAGTTTTCCCGAACATAGTGGATGCATGGAAACGCTTGTACTCCGAGTGGGTCCCAACCTCTAAGTATGAACTTGCAAATTTACCATGTATAGAATGCTATTACGGTCCAAAACATAAACCAAGGCATGAACTTTGGGTTCCTGTTATACCAAAATAAAATTAGTGTTATTTTCCACCCGTTGAAATAATAAATTTAAATTAGGGATATTAAATATTATTGATATATAAGAATGGATATGATACGAATTTTTAATATTGAATCCTTGCTAAAAAAATTACCAATCATAACAAAAGCATACTTCAAGTAATGCTTTTGTTATGATTCATTTTTCGTATGAAGACCGACTGTTTCCGAGCCTTCTTCAATTGACCAAGACATTATATATAATGCACCTCCACATCTAGATGTTACAAATAAATATAGCTGGGATAGCACCACATACTCTGGGGTAATTGACTAGAAGGAGTACCAGTAGCATTTTGAAAAAAAAACAAGCTAAGAGCATACAAGATTTTATACAGTTTTTCGGCTCATTTAGTTACAAAGGAGAACCCTAAAACTGAGTCAGGGGAGGGGGGATAAAATATGCATAGAATTATAGAAAAGGTGAATCACTTGTGAGAGTAAGGGGATGCCTTTTTCCTTGCTACTGATAATAGGACGTTATGTTCACTTCACATGTATATAATATAAAGGAAAAATTTTCTTATAAGCGTATTATCTAAGTGATACAATTAGGAAAAGGGAGGTATATGTATGGAAAAAGGTTCTATAAGAAGAATATTCCTGAAGGAATGGACGTTTACTCTGGTACTGATAGCAATTTTCCTTAATGTTTATATCAAAAAAACAGGTATAACACACATTTCCCTTCTCAAATTACTGTTTATTCCGATTATCTTTATCGTTGCTCATTTCATAGATAAGAAATTTGCAAAGTATGCAAGTTAAGCATAGGGGGGGGCACCAACATTTCACGAATTTTGTAGGTTAAGGCATAACGTAGTCATTGATTGAAAATATTTCGTAGGATTTTATAAATACAGAAACCCACGAGGAATATTCTTTAAAGGAGTTTGATTACTTTATGTTAAGAGGATGGATAAATAAGGTGAAAGAACCTGGATGCATTCATAAATATAACTTTATTAAAACTCAAGATAGTGAAAATTTTAAAACAGGACAGATCGGTACAGCTAGTTTTTATAAGTGTGAAAAGTGTGGAAAAGAAAAGATTGAATATAAATATAACAGTGATATAAATAGTGACTATTGGAATTTATAAGGTAAATTGTTTAATGAAACGGAGATTTACTAATATTAATTATTCGCTATCCGAAAATGAGATCGGAAAATACAGCTACGACTAAACTGTTTGACTGGTTGATGAATATGCCAAATATGCTTACGGTGTAGATCCACCTGATCATACTCGTCTACGTCGTCTAGTCTCTAAAGCCTTTACACCACGTATGATAGAGGATCTTCGTCCCCGTATTCAGCAAATTACCGACGAATTGTTGGTTGCTGTACAGGAACAAAGAAAGATGGAAATTATTTCAGATTTTGCTTACCCACTACCCATTATTGTTATTTCAGAGATGCTTGGGATTCCCGCCACTGATCGAAACCGGTTCCGTGAATGGACCAAGGTACTCATGAACGCCTCTGTGAATCCTAGTGAAGGAGCCGCAGTTACAACAACACTTGGAAAAATTTATTCAATACATCGAGGCACTAGTTAACGAAAAGCGCCTAAATCCTGATGCTGATTTGATAAGCGAGCTCGTACAAACAAAAGAGCAAGAAGACAAGTTGAGTAATAACGAGCTTCTCTCGACAATTTGGCTGCTCATTATCGCTGGACATGAAACGACAGTTAATCTAATCAGTAATGGTCTACTGGCATTACTTCAACATCCCGAACAAATGAATTTAATAAGGGAAAACCCTTCCCTTATTCCTTCCGCTGTTGACGAACTATTACGCCATTCCGGCCCAGTTATGTTTATTAGCCGTCTTGCTAGTGAAGATATGACAATACACGGAAAGAGGATTCCCAAAGGTGATTTAGTTCTACTCTCTCTAACTGCTGCAAATATTGATCCACAGAAATTTACTTATCCGGAAACATTGAATATTTCACGAGAAGAAAATAATCATTTAGCCTTTGGGGCTGGTATACATCACTGTTTGGGAGCTCCATTAGCACGTTTAGAAGGACAAATTGCATTAGGTACTTTGCTACAGCGGCTTCCTAACCTTCGCCTAGCAATCAAACCGGATCAATTAAATTATAATCATAGTAAAATTCGTTCTCTTGTTAATCTGCCAGTTGTTTTCTGACCTATAATTACAATGGACTTAAGCTGTTTTTGATTTTTTGTCGAAAAAATTTTTTAGCACCTTCAGAACGAACTTTTTGTTAATTTGTAGCAAAAAGTTCTTTTTTCATTTTGGGGTAAATCTGAATTCTTAAGTTGATGGGCATTGGGCATGGAGGAGTACCACATCGCCATCACCCTCAGAAAACAAGTCCTCAAAACGATAAATAAGCTTTTTCGTTACAAGAAAGCCTAAAAATTTCATTCTGAGAGTGTAATAAAAATTTACCCTGATGGGTATTTGGTTCTATTTTTACTATACATCTCTACATTTTAGAGAATGTTCACAGCTGTAATTTTGCAGGTTGAAATAGCAAATCTAACAATTGTAGTTGGATTTATAGGTAAAGTACCTAGAACTATACCGAGACCCGTTTGTTCCACATTAAAATCTGCTGCAATAGAACCAGTACTTGCTAAAAGATTCACTGTAGAACCAATAAGCGTATCTAGTAATTCCCTAATTGGTCGTTCACGACAATCACATTCGCATCCTATGTCTACTGGTGGAAGTAATGTTATAGATGGTCCTGGCGGTAAAAAACCTACCCCTGTTACATCAGAAATATTGACTACATAGGATGTGGAACCATCTGTAACTGTTACTAAGAAATCATTTACGGAAGTAATAGTAAATAAAAAGAAAAGTGGTGGAGTGTTTGGTGCATCCGCAATAGTGCCAAGAAGCACTGTTTCCCCAATAAGTTGTTGTAAAACATTCTGCATAGGTAAAACGCAGCAATCACAAAGGCAACTTTCAGTTGAGCCTGTTGGACCTGTTACTCCAGTTGGACCTGTTACTCCAGTTGGACCTGTTACTCCAGTTGGACCTGTTACTCCAGTTGGACCTGTTACTCCAGTTGGACCTGTTACTCCAGTTGGACCTGTTACTCCAGTTGGACCTGTTACTCCAGTTGGACCTGTTACTCCAGTTGGACCCGTTATCCCAGTTGGACCTGTTACTCCAGTTGGACCTGTTACTCCAGTTGGACCTGTTACTCCAATTGGACCTGTTACTCCAGTTGGGCCTGTTACTCCAGTTGGGCCTGTCCCTCCAGTTGGACCTGTTGGTAGAGTAAATGGTGGAATTGGTGGAAGTGTAGGGCCAATTAAATTTGAATTAAATGCATTAGCTTGAAGTATTTTGTTTTTATCAAACATGAAATTACCTCCTGCAGGTATAATTTCTTATAGGAATATATAAAATTCCCCTTCATAAAATTTTTTATCACCATATAATATGCTATATCTTTACTATTGTGTGTTTTGTAATGATCCAATGATAGTATTTTTGTATTAATAGTGAATCTGGTTTTGAATCAAAGAGTACGCCCATTTGAAAGAGGCATATAGAGTTTTAATAAATTTTATTCTTATGGGCATTTCACCACATACCTATCAAGCTAAAGTTTTATTACACTCTCAGAATGAAATTTTTAGGGCTTTCTTGTAACGAAAAAGCTTATTTATCATTTTTGGGGTGAGACCTGTTTTCTTAGGTTGATGGTAATGTGGTAGGACCCCATTAAGGTATTTGTTTTGCTTACAATCATAGGAGGAAGTACTGCTTGCATTCCATTTAACAAACCTAACATATTCACATCATACTTTTTTGATGTGACCACAGGAAATCCTTCTTTTGTTGACCAACATCCTATATTAGGTTGCGCATGCATTGCTAAAATAGGATTAAGCCGGGTAAGATATAATTGTTTTTCTAAATAGTATACTTTATCATTAGTTAATCCGTATATTTTGTTTTAGGGATAATGATTTTGTTTAGTGTTATACATATTTCTTTTCTACTGTATAAACCTTGTCTCCTCCATGAATAATAAACAAGGGCTCTAATTTAGCTGCTCTTTGTAATAAAAGTTCGAATTCACCACCCATCTTAAAACAGCTACCTTCAGGTCCGTTGCATCTGCTGTCTTCAAAAAACACAAAATTAAATTTATTCTTACAGTGTAATTTTTTCATTCATTCTTTCAGTAAATATTCTGAATGTCCATGTAGTGTCATAAACATCTTTTCCTTTCATAAAAATCAATAATCTACCTTTTTAATTACATGAAGATTAATTGTTAAGTTAATCAAAAAAATAAAGGTTCTATAATGAATCTTGAGAAGCAAAAATAATTGAAATCATTTGAGTATAGAGATGAAAAACTTAGATGTTGGGAACTTGTTTTTTGTGGCATCTTCAACCAGTGATGATATAGGTGCATCTTCTATGCCTCGAGATATCGCTATCCAAACTTTCTTTTCACACAGTGGGCTTATTTGGATTTTAAGTGATTTGATATGAGATTTATTGTGTTAGCGCCTTTACTAATTTTTATTGTATATAAGATAAAATGAAGGAATGGTGGAAATGAAATGTCTTTTTAAAGTTATAACAATTGCGCTTATAGCTGGGGCTATCAGCGGTTGCTCTGAGTTAGCGGAGATAGAAGAAAGAGGCTTTGTAGTAGGTGCCGCTTACGATATTGTTAAGGAAAAGAAATCTAATCCAATTATGAAAGGGACGTATCAAATGGTACTTCCCAGTAAGTTAACGCAAGAAGGTGGAAAAGGCGAAGGGAATAATTATATTGATGTGAGTGCAAAAGGAGATAGTGTGTTTGAACAAATACGAATAATCGCTAAAAAGATTAGTCGTACTTTATTTTTTCCACATATACAAGTAATCATTTTTTCTGAAGAATTACTATCGAATCCAAATGTTTTACAAAATACGTTAGATGTATACATTCGAGATCATGAAATGAGAAGAAATATTCGTCTATTTGTTTCTGAGAAAAATGCAGAAGCAATCTTGAAACAAAATGCAAAACCAGAAAATTTACCGGCACAGTATATTGATATGCTAGCTGAACACCCTCCTAAAAATGCTCAGATGGTTGAGGCAGCAAGAATTGGTGACGTGCAGGAAAAGATAATTTCAAACCGAAGTTTTGTACTACCTGTCTTAAAACCTACAAAACAGGGGATAGAAATGGATGGGGCTGCGTTGTTTCGTGGGAAGGATAACAAGTGTGTTGGAATGTTAAACGGCGAACAGACAGTGGGAATAAACTTTATAATCGGTGAAAAATTAGGAGGTTATTTTACCATACGTAAAAAGGACCAGCTTATTACATATGAAATTCATAAACTACACCGAAAAATACAGGTATTTACTGAAAATACTACAAAACCGAAGTTTGATATTCATCTATTTCTCGAAGGTACTTTAGCGGAGTTGCATTTTAGTGATCATAAAAAATTCATGAATGAAAAACGCTTAACGAAGGATATTTCAAAAGAGGTGGAACAAAGGATTCAAAAATCAATAAAGCTTGTTCAAAAAAAATATAAGGTAGATGTATTAGCGTTAGGAGAAGTATATAAGCGGCATAATTATAAAAAATGGAAGAAAATAAGTAAGAATTGGGATCAAGGCGAAAATTATTTTAGTGATGCCCAAATTAATGTTCATGTTCATTCAATAATTGAACATTCAGGTTCAGCTTTACCCAAGAAAGTAAAATGAGTTAATTTGATTGGTTACCGAATTAGATATTAGCTGCCAAATATCAATACTAGCTATACCCCGTATTATATATTTTATTTTCATAACTTCGATTGCTTCATATACATTACCTGTATTTCTTACATAAATTATATAAGTGAACAAGCTTTTACACTATTTCTTCCAATTTCACCTTTTACTTTTCTTAATATTTTCTTTTCAACTAAAAAATTGACTGAATAATTTTTTATCAGAGGTTTGAAATAGATTAAGTAACTAGAGGTACCATGTCAAAAAAGCTTGTAATTTGGATAACATCCAAATTACAAGCTTTTTATTTTTTATTTAATTACTGCCACCAAATCCAAGCCCAAAGGTAACTTCTTATATTTCGAGGAGTAATGCGAATGAAGCGTTCACCGTCAAAGAAGCAATTTAAATTTGGAAGTGTTTCATCTGGATTTTCTGGAACAAAGGTGACGATGTTCTCGTTACTTGTAACGGTTACTGTAATTGGTGGATCGGTAGGCGAGACTTGAAGTTGTAACGAAATATTGGCCGTATTTTTAAACTCATTATTAACAGGTGGACTTATTACTTGTACTGTGAATAACACGATAATTGTTTCGTTTGGCTCTAAATTAGTGGCAACTAGGAAACCGATATTCGGATTCGCTAGTGGAGAGCGTTCACCGTTAATAAAGACAGTGCCGTTTATAAATTGTAAACCTGCTGGAATAGTATCTTGTAACGAAATATTTGAGAGTGAAATTTTGGAAGTATTTGTAATGCGTACCTTGTAATCAAAATATTGATTTAAATAAGCTGAGCTGACGGAAGCATTTTTCGTGACTGTTGCAGTTATAAATTGAACTGGTATACGAACAATATTTGAATTAACAATGAAAGTAATAATTGGATCCTGTGGTGTCAATTGAAAAGCAGCGGTAACTGTTGCAGAATTTATAATTGTACTGTTTGAAGGAATAGAAGTTACGAGGACTTGAAATGTTATAGTTGCTACTGTACCTGCAGATAAAGAACCAATAT
The DNA here is from genome assembly GCF_000007825.1 of Bacillus cereus ATCC 14579. Lineage (NCBI taxonomy): Bacteria > Bacillati > Bacillota > Bacilli > Caryophanales > Bacillaceae > Bacillus > Bacillus cereus. Next base: position 2,605,810 of record NC_004722.1, read on the forward strand.
TAATACCAGTGTCTGGACGAACATTCGGAACGGGAGTGCCGTTAATGGTTACGCTGTTTTCTATAAATGTTGTACCAGCTGGAATTGTGTCTATAACAGAAGTACTGATTGTCGGAATTGTAGAATCATTAAATATCTCTAATGTGAATGTAATAACATCTCCTATAACGACGATAGATTTGTCTGCTGTTTTCTCAATGTTAATTATTGGCTCGATTAATGTTGTTGTAACGGTATTTGTTTGCTTTGTAATTGTAATAGGTGGTTCATCTGGATCAATGATAACGGTATAGGAAACAGTAGCATCGTTATTAATTGTAGGTTGAAGAGTAGAAGAAGATATTGTCACTTGGAACGTAATAATGACAGAGTCATTAGGAGCAAGATTTCCTAACGTAATACCATTTTCCGGATTCGCATTAGGTTGATTGATTCCATTAATCGTAACACTACCAATAACAAATGTCGTATCTGCTGGTGCTGTGTCTACTAAAAGAAGGTCTTCGATAATGATATTACCATTATTAGTAATCGTGATGGTATACGTTAAAGTTTGACCGGGTAAGGCACTTGTGAAATCAACAGCTTTTATCGCAATGACATTATCATTTTGGACAGTAGTTGTGACCGTGTTTGTTGTAGTCGTATTTGTAACAGGTACGTTATTTGGGTTGACTATATAATTAAAAGTAGTAATTGCGTTGTTGTTTAGTTCATTTGGTGTTGGAATAGAAGTCACAGTTACTTGGAATGAAACGATAGCGCCTCCACCTACAATTATAGTACCAATTGGTATGCCGCTTACTGGATTCACTCCTGGAAGAGTTTCTCCGTTTACAATGACGCTATTTTCTATAAACGTAGTACCTTGAGGAATAATATCTTGAATGATTACATCATTTACTGCAACATTACCGGTTTGATTTAGTGTAATCGTATACGTTAACGTATCACCAACCGTTGCAAATGCAAGGTCAACAGCTTTATTACTATTCAAATTTGCGTGATTAATTTCTGTTGCGGCAGCTGATGAAATAATAGTTTCGGTAATAGGTGGTCGATCTGGTACCGTGTATTCATATTTAATTGTACTCGTGTTAGAGATTGGATTTGTTTGTGGAATCGAAGTAACCCGTACTTGGAATAGAATAGTTGCTGTCGTATTAGGTGGAATGGTATCAATTTGTATACCGTTAAGAGGGTTGTCATTTGGCCGAGCGTTGCCGTTCACGATAACACTATTCTCTATAAAGCTCGTATTTACTGGGATGATATCTGTAGCAATAATGTTTTCTACTTGTATATTCCCATTGTTTGTAATGGAAATGGTATAAGGGATAATAGTTTGTAGGTCAGCATATTGGATAGGCGTTGTTTTTGTCGCAATTACATTAGCAGAAATAACTTCAGTGGAGGTAATATTGCTAGTCGATATTTGTTCTTCCACGTTTATTGTATAACGAGAAGTTGATTGATTTTGAACATGGCCGCTAGCAGGAAGAGCTACGACGGTAACAGAAAATGTGACTGGGATAGAAATGTTAGGAGCAATCGTTCCTACAAGTATACCTACACTTGGATTGGCGTTAAGCTGCGGAATGTTATTTACTAAAACGCTACCGTCAATAAAGGTTGTTCCATCAGGTATATTGTCTGTAAATACAACAGCAGTGGCATCCGTATTCCCTGTATTCGTTAAAGTTGTTGTATAAGTTAAAATGTCACCAATCGTTACAGAGGTTAAATCAACAGTTTTAAGTGAAACGATGTCAGCATCATTAATTTGAACAAAAGTAGTATTGGAAGTAGTAGATTTTTGAATTGGTGCAAAGTCAGGATTGAAAATAAAGTCGTAGACGATGTTTGCAGTATTAGGTGTTGGATTTACAGTAGGTAAATTCGTAACGGAAACTTGGAATGTTATTGTAGTCATTTGACCTGCTGCGACATTAGGAATGGAAAAGCCGATATTCGGATCTGCTGCAGGAAGTACAGTATTATTAACTATTACACTTCCTGGAATAAATACTGTTCCATCCTCTATCGTATCTGTAAAAAAGATGGAGTTAGTTGTAGTGGATCCGTTATTTTGAATGAGTACTGTATATTCAATGGTTTCATCAATATTAGCTAATACTGTATTAGTGGATTTTGTAGCGATAAGAATGGCATCAATAAATTGTATATTTGTAGTATTGGAAGATGTCGTTTCTGAAATTGGTGGTAAGCTTGGGTCTGGCTGATACTCATAGTGGATGACGGCGATATTATTAATGTTATTTTGAGAAGGTGCAGAGACTACATTTACTTGGAATGTAACGATAATTGTATTGTTTGGAAGGATAATATCAAGGGTGATTCCGGTAATTGGATTTTCGTTAGGTCTCGGTATGCCATCTACAAGGATACTATTTGGAACGAATGTGGTGCCAGCTGCAATTGCGTCAATTAGGAGAGTATTTGTAATAGGTACTGTACCAGCATTTGTAACTGCGACTGTATATGTGATGATTTGCCCGATGCGTGTAATGGATCTATTGGCGGATTTAATTGCACTGACATTTGCAGTCCGCACTTCCGTGTTTACTGCATTTGATAACGATCTACGCTGAATAATGGGAGAACTAGGATCAATTTGGTATTCATACGAAGTGTCTGAAATGTTAATGACTGTATTATTCTCTGGTATACTTGTAAGTTGTACTTGGAATGAAATAGTGACTGTTTCATTTGGTTGTATCGTGCCAAGAGTTATGCCATTTTCAGGGTTCGCACCAGGCTGAATGACATTATTTATTGATAAGCTATCTTCAATGAATATCGTACCTTCTGGAATGTTATCAATGAACACGGTATTGTTAGCCGGAACGGTTCCTATATTTTGTAGTGTATTTGTGTAGGTAATCATTTGCCCGATTGATATGAAATTTACATCCGCGCTTTTAACAGAAATAATATTTGCATTTTGAAGTGATGTTGTAACGATATTAGAAGTTGCAGAGCGATTCACTGGTGGAGCTGTAGGAATACTTACATATTGGTACGTTGCTGAAGATTGATTTATAATTTCGGTTTCAGTAGGTGGGTTATTTGTTTGTACTTGAAATAGTATCGTTTTGGAACTATTTGGTGGAATCGTTCCAATTGGTATTCCGTTTTCTGGATTTACACCTGGCTGTAGAGCACCGTTAATTGTGACACTATCGGGAACGAATGTAGTCCCAGTTGGAATAGAATCTGTGAAAATAATATTGATTGCATCAACATTTCCAGTATTTTTCACTTCAGAAATATAAAGTATAGTTCCGCCGATATCTACAGTTATTGGATTGGACGTTTTTGTAATTGTCAATTGTGCTTGCACGAAATTTGTAATGACAATATTACTTGTAGATGTTTCAGTAATAGGCGGTTGCCCTGGATCTGGTTGGATTGTATAGGTTGTATTGGATTGATTTGTAATCGATTGTTGCGAGAATGGATCGTTAATAAGAATTTGGAACGAAATAAGGTGAATAGCGTTTGCTGCTAGGTTAGGCAAAGTAACACCTACATTTGGATTTGCACCAAGTATAGCTGTTCCGTTAAGTGTAAAACTATTCTCTACGAATGTAGTCCCTTCTGGAATCGTATCAGAAAATATGAGATTAGTAGCTGGAATATTTCCGGTATTTTCAAGCGTTATCGTATAGGTCAAAATATCCCCTGTTGTTGCTTGTTGTGCATTGACTGCTTTTAAAGAAAGGATATTTGCATCCGAAATTTGTGTGAAGGCTGGATTAGACGTAATTTTTCGAGAGATGATAGGAGCGTTTGGATCGGCGATAAAAGTATAGTCAATACGGGCTATATTAGAAATTGGATTCACGCTTGGAATGGATTGAACGATAACTTGGAATGTGACGGTGACGATTTCTGAAGGTGCAATGGAGTTTAATGAGATCCCTACGTTTGGATCGGCACCTGGAGCTGAAACGCCATTAATGTTCACGCTATTCGGAATAAATGCAGTTCCTTCTGGGACCGAATCTGTTAAAGTAACTGTATTTGCAGTAGTATTTCCGCTATTTTGAACGACTACAGTGTAAGTGATTGTACCGTCAGTGGACTGTACGAGAGAATCAGTATTTTTAATTACAGATAGCGATGCATCAACAACAGCTGTAGTAACCGTATTAGATGAAGATGTTGCTGTAACAGGAGGTTGACTTGGATCGACAATATACGTGTAACTTGTAAGTGCTTGATTTATAATTGCTCCTTGTGGTGGAATAGAACTTGCAAGAAATTGGAACGTAATAGTAGCGGAATCACTTGGTGCGATAATACCAACGGGAATACCGAGAGTTGGACTTGCATCTGGAAGTGAAATCCCGTTAAGCGTGACACTATTTGGAACAAATAATGCCCCTTCAGGAACGCCGTTAATGAGTAATACAGAATTTGCTGGGAAGTTTCCAGTGTTTGTTAATGTTGCAGTGTACGTAATTATATCTCCAATAGATACGATTGTTCGATTTGCTTCTAAAACAGTTGTAACAGTAGCGTTATTAATTTGTGTGGAAGCACTATTAGAATTTATTGTGCCTGTAACAGGAGGAGCTGTCGGATCAACGATGAATGCGAATTGAATAGATGCAACGTTTGTAATTGGATTTGCAGGTGGAGTAGAGGTAACTATGACTTGGAAAGTAACAGGTAAGGAACTACCCGCGCTAACGGTTCCGATATTAACCCCGTTATTTGGATTTGCACCTGGAATGGTACTTCCATTTACAGTAAAACTATTTTCAACAAAAGTCGTTCCTGCTGGAATGAGGTCTGAGAAATTTACATTCGTAGCGTTTGTATTGCCGCTATTTTGAATTAAAACTGTATAAGTGATTGTGTCTCCGATGTTTGCAAAGGCAGTATTAGCGGTTTTTACAGCTGAAAGTATTGCTGAATTAATAGAAGTAACGAAGACGTTCGTTTCCACATTGCCAGGCTGAGCCTCTAATGCATTGCCTACGTTATATTGGAAGTTCACAAATCCTAAGTTTTGGAGTTCAGGAGTGAACGTAGTTGGATTGCCTACAATTTGTACTTGGAATACGATTGTTACAGTTTGATTTGGAATGATCGTATTTATGCCAACACCGTCAATGATAGAAGCGGATGGTAACGGAGTACCATCAACAATAACTGATCCTGCAACAAATTGTGTCCATGTTGGTAAAGGGTCTGAGAAAATAGCATTATTAGCTGGAATATTTCCTGTATTCGTAATTGTAGTTGTATACGTAATTGTATCACCAATCGTTGCAAATGCTTTATCCCCTATTTTAATCGTGTTTAAAATAGCACTTTCAATTTTTGTTGTAACGTTGTTAGAAGGAATATTCTTTGAAATTGGTGGATTAGCTGGATTAACGATATGTTGAAAGCTAACGCTAGCTTGATTCGTAATTGGGTTAATAGGCGGAATTTCATTGGCATTAATATGAAATGCTACGATGACAGACTGGTTTGGCGCGATATCACCAATTGGAACGCCTGTAATTAGGTCTGCATTTGGGATGGTAGTTCCGTTAAGTGTAAAACTATTCGGTTCAAAGGAAGTTCCGTCTGGAATTAGGTCGGTAAAAATAACATTTGTCGCACTAACATTTCCGATATTTGTAATCGTAACGGAGTAGATAATATCTTGCCCGATATCTACCGTAGATACATTTGAATTTTTTTGTGCAGTAAGGATAGCGCTATTAATTTGTGTAGTCGTCGTATTAGATTGATTGGAATTTGTAAGAGATGGCTGGCTAGGATCAACAACATAATGATATGTGATAGAAGCAGAATTGGAAATTGGATTAAGTGTAGGAAGTGTAGTGACAGTTGCTTGGAATGTGACGATTGCCGTATTACCACCATTAATGGAACCGATATTTACACCAGTAGATAAATCCGCGTTTGGAATAATTTGACCATTAACTGTGAAACTGTTTGGAACGAAACTTAAGTTACTATCAAGAATATCGATAACGGTAACATCAGTTGCAGCTACATTCCCGGTATTAGGAAGGTTAAGTGTAAATGTTATTGTATTACCAACATCGGCAAAAGTAAGATTTACTGTTTTTGTACTAATAATAGTTGCATTGTTTATTTGAAGAAGCGTCGTGTTAGAATTAGCTGTACTTGAAACGGGAGGATTAACAGGATCAACAGTAAACTCATACGTCGTTGCTGCTGTATTTGGTGCAGGATTAATAGGTGGGATACTGTTAACCGTAACTTGAAATACGATACTATATATTTCATTTGGTGGAAGTGTTGCAAGTAATACACCTGTATTTGGATTCGCGTCAGGTTGTAAAACACCATCAACAGTTAATGTGTTAGGAACAAATGTGAGTCCACTTGGTAATGCATCTGTAAATACTATATTAGTTGCATCCGTATTTCCTATATTCGAAATAGAAGTAGTATAAAAAGCAGTTTGCCCAATATCTGCAAAGGAGACACTTTCATTTTTCGTCATGGATAATATAGCTTCTTTAATTAGCGTTGAAACGGGATTACTAATTGAAGTTTCTGCATCAGGCGGTGAGACTAATTGATAAGATGTTGATGAGAAATTTACAATTGGGTTTTCGGTTGGTAATGAGGTTACGTTTACTTGGAAAGAAACATTTACTGTAGACCCAGCTGTTATAGGCCCAATATTTACACCGTTTGTTGGATCCGCCCCACTTTGAGGAACGCCATTAATAGAAAATGTGTTTGCAATAAATGCTGTTCCACTCGGCACGGTATCTGTGAATATAACATTTTGTGCAGATGAATTTCCGTTGTTTGTTAAGGTAACAGTATAAGTGAGTGTGTCCCCGATATGACTAAATGATTTATCAACTTGTTTAGATGAAAGAATGGTAGCTGTATTAATTGTAGTGAATACTGAGTTTGAAGTAACATTTCTTGAAACAATCGGTGCATTTGGATCAGCGATAAATGTGTAAGAAGCAGTAGCGGAATTGGCAATAGGATTTTGAACAGGAGTCGAAGTAGCGGTCACTTGAAATGCTATAGATATTGAGCTATTTGGAGCAATTGCTCCAATCGTTATACCTGTATTAGGATTAAGACCAATTTGTGTGATGCCATCTATTGTAACGCTATCAGTAATAAACGTTGTACCATCTGGTATAAGGTCAGTGAACGTAATATTAGTTGCGTTTGTATTACCACTATTCGTTAAAATTGTCGTATAGGTAATGGTATCACCTAGTGTTACAAGTGTTTGATCTACCGATTTTATCATTGTTATCATAGCATCTAGTACCGGGTTTGTAACGATATTCGTTGAAGTAGAAGTTGTAATAGGAGTTCCGTTTGGATCGACAGTATAAGAATATAAAATTGTGTCATTACCCATAATTGAACTTGAAGGGGGAACAGAAAGAACATTTGCTTGGAAAGTAACGGTTACTGTTTCACCAGGAGCGATACTTGGTATAGTTACTCCAAGTGCTGGTTGCGCACCAGATTGCTGAACGCCATTTATCGTGAATGAATTTGGTATAAAGGTAGTGCTAGCTGGAATAGCGCTTGTGAAAGTAATATTCGTTGCGGCTGTATTTCCTGTATTTGTAATAGTAGTTGTATACGTAATTGTATCTCCAACTGACACTATAGATTTATCAGCACTTTTTTGGGTTGCTAAAATTGCACTATTAATAGTTGTCGAAACCGCATTAGATACATTCGTTTGTGATACGGAAGGTTGGCTAGGGTCGACCACATGTGAAAATTGCACAGAACTAGAATTAGAAATTGGATTTATACTTGGAATGTTTGTAACAAGTACGTTGAGAGTAATCACAGCCGTTCCATTTGGGTTTATATTTTCAATCTGAATCCCGTTCGCTGGATTTCCGATCTGCTGTGTACCAGAATCGTTTGTAAGAGTGCCAGATATGAATGTCGTTCCGTCAGGTAAAATATCTGTGAAAATTATATTTTGTGAAGTGACATTTCCAGGATTACTTAATGTAATCGTATAAGAAATTGTATCGCCAATTGTTGCGAAAGTTTTATCTACAGATTTAACAAGTGTAATTTCTCCGGAATTTATTTGTGTCGAAACCGGATTGGAGGTCGTACTTCTTGAAACGAGTGGTAAATTAGGTCCTGTCATAAATTGATAATCAATGGAAGCGCCATTTATAACTGGCGAGTTTGGCCCCCCAGGTCCAATTGTGAAAATTGGATTTGGAATGCTAACTACTTGCACACGGAAGGTAACGTTTGTAAAATCTCCTGCAATAATATCCCCAATCGGTATCCCATTCGTTGGATTTACCCCAGGTAATAAAACCCCGCCTACTCGAACGCTATCCTCTATAAACACTGTATTATTTGGAATTGGATCTGTAAAAATGATATTCGTAGCAGTTGTGTTTCCTATATTCTCCAATAAAACAGTATACGTTAAAAATGAATTTCCAGGTGCTACGTCAGAAAATAGTCGATCCACACTTTTCGTTGCTTGAATAATCGCTTCATTAATTTGAACTAACGTTGGATTACTTGTAGCTGTTTCTGTCACCGGCGGCTGGGTAGGGTCAACAATGATAGAGTATGTTGTACTAGATTGGTTCAATGTTGGATTTGTAGCTGGTATTGAGCCAACGATAGCTTGAAAGCTAATTGTTGTTGTTCCTCCAACTGGAATTGAGTCTAAAGAAATCCCGCTATCTGGTCTAAACCCAAGTTGTGGAATGGTATTAATTTGTACGCTATCAGGAACGAATGAAAGTTCAGGTGGTAATATATCGATAAAAACAGGTGTGTTTGCAGTAGTATTTCCGCTATTAGTGAGAGTAGTAGTATACGTAACTGTATCTCCAACAGCAGCAAAGGCATTGCTTGCAGTCTTCGTTGCGATAACGGAAGCAGAATTTACTTGTGTAAAAGTCTTATTAGACTGAACTGTTCGTGAGTCTGGCGGTTCATTTATATCTACAATAAAGCTATATTGAAGCGATGATTGGTTTGGGATTGGATTCGGATTTGGAAGCGTTGTAATATTTACTTGAAAACTGAGTGTAACCGATGCATTTGAATTCAAGTTACCAATATTGATCCCGTTTTGTGGATTTGTATTAGGGATGGTTGTTCCATTTATCTTAAAACTATTTGGAATAAACGTTGTACCATTTGGAATGACATCTGTAAAAATAACATCGCTTGCGGTAGTGTTACCGGAATTAGTAATGGTTGAAGTGAAAGTAAGTGTATCGCCAATAGTAGCAAATGTTGAATTGACGGTTTTATTTATAGATAGAGTAGCATCAACAATTGGCGTAACCGTCGTATTGGTAATTGTACTACCAACAGCAGGGGATTGGTTTGGATTTACGGTATATTCATAATTTACAAGCGCATTATTTGTTAATGTACCACTAGGTGGTATTGCTAGAATTTGTGCTTCAAAGGTAATAAATACACTATTTCCTGGCGGGAGATCTGCCAAATGAATACCAAGTGATGGATCTAATCCTGGCTGTGGAACATCATTGATAGTTACGGAGTTTTGAATAAATGAAGCCCCTGCACCAAGTCCATCTATTAAAACAGTTGCACTAGCAGGAATATTTCCTGTGTTCGTAACTGCAATCGTATAGGTAACGATATCACCAATTGCAGCTGTCGGTGTATTCACAGACTTAGTAGCGACAATAGTAGCGTTATTAATTTGAGTTGTTATTACGTTACTTAACGTATTGGCGGATGCTGGAGGTAAGTTAGGATCTACGACATACTGGTACGTTGTATTACTTTGGTTCGGGATTGGATTTGGATTCGGGATAGAATTTACTTGTACTTGGAATGAGATGATTGTATTTGCATTCGGATTTATTGGGTCGATTGCAATTCCGCTTGCTGGATTGACATTAGGCAGTGTATTCCCATTTACAGTAACACTATTAGGAATAAACGATGTTCCGTTTGGAATTACATCTGTAAATATTACATTTGATGCAAGTGTGTTCCCGTTATTCGTTAAAGTAGTCGTGTACGTAATAATATCATTTACGTTAGCAAACTGTTTATCTGCAGATTTAGTAGCGGCAATTGAGGCGTTATTAATAGTTGTCTGTACAGTGTTAGAAGCAACCATCTGCATCACAGCAGGTTTGGATGGATCATACGTATATTGGAATGTTGTGCTTGATTGATTTGTAATTGGGTTTACAGCAGGGATAGTTGGTACAAAAACTTGAAATGCAACGGTGCGTGATGAATTCGCTCCTATCGTACCAATTGAAATGCCGGTGGCAGGATTTGCGTTAGCTACAGGGACATTATTAATCGTTACAGTATTAGGAATGAAGAGGGTACCCGCTGGAATGATATCTGTAAACGTTACATTAGTAGCAGAGATATTCCCGTTATTTGTTAAAATAGTTGCATATAGTATGACATCACCAACATCAGCGAAGTTTGTGCTTGTGAGTTTTGTAGCAACAATATTAGCAGTATTAATTTGTGTCGTTACTATATTACTAGTAGCATTTCTCACAACAGCAGGTAAATTTGGATCTGCGATAAAGCTATATTGAAGTGCAGCACTGTTTTGCACTGGATTTGGTGAAGGTATCCCATTCGTACTAATTTTGAAGACAATAGTTGTAATTCCGCCTGCTGGAATTGTGCCAACTTGAAGACCGACACTTGGATCCGCACCTAGCTGTAAAGCACCGCCTATAAAAATACTATTTGGTACGAGAGTCGTACCAGGAGGTAGTATATCAGTAACGACTACATTATTTGCTGTAGTATTGCCAAGATTAGCTAAAGAAATTGTATATGTGATTGGTTGCCCGACATCGGCGATAGTTAAATCTACTTCTTTGACAATCACTACATTTGCTAAATTAATTTGTGTACTTACAGTGTTACTTACAGATGTTTCTATAGTTGGTGGATCGCCCGGATTTAGAATAAAGCTATACTGTGTACTAGATGAATTTAATGTTGGATTTTGTGTTGGTAAAGAGGTGACGGTTACTTGATAAGAGACAGTAAGTGAGCCATTAGCAGCAATGGAAGGTAGTGGAACACCTATATTTGGATCTGCGTTATTTTGGAGTACACCATTAATAAGAAAAGTGTTTGGAATAAAAGTAGTACCGTCTGGATTCGTATCTACGAAAGTAGGGCTATCAGCAGAAACACTTCCTGCATTCGTCAAAGTAACAGTATAAGTTAATATATCCCCTACGGTAGCGAACTCTCGATCCACTGTTTTGGCTGAAATGACATTTGCATCGTTTACTTGAGTAAATGTAGAGGTTGAAGTAGAGTTCTTACTTACAGGTAAAGTGTTTGGATCAACGATAAAGTTATAGGAGATGGAAGCGCTATTTGAAATAAGATTTGGATTTGGAATGCTAGTTATTACTACTTGGGATGAAGCTGTAATTGTAGTATTAGCATTGATGCTACCAATATTGATGCTAGCTGGTGTAACGCCTGGCTGAGTAACACTGTTAACTATAACGCTGTTTGGGACAAAGGCGGTTCCATTCGCAATTGAATCAGATAGTAATATATTGTTCGCTGCAACATTTCCATCGTTAGTAAGAGCAAAGGTGTAAGTTAATACATCGCCAACTTCCGCAAACGTTTTATCTACAGATTTATTAACATGGAGATTTGCTAGTCTAATTGTTGATGTAACAGAATTAGAATTTGCTGTTTTTGAAGTCGGTGGCAAACTTGGATTTACAGTGTAAATATAAGAGGCGAAAGCGTTATTAATAATAGGGTTTTGGGCAGTAATGTTAATGACTGTTACTTGAAAGGATAAGGTAAAAGTAGCTCCACCAGGAATTGTGCCGATAGGTAAAGCAACAAGAGAATCTACATTCTGCAAAACTCCGTTTAGTGTTACAGTACCAAGAGTCAATATCGTTCCGTTTGGAAGTGGATCTGTTAGTTGAACGTTATTAGCGGTTGCATTTCCACTGTTTGTAATAAGGATTGTATAACTTATCGTTTCGCCAATTGTGGCAAATTGTTTGTTAGTTGATTTTGTTAATGTTAAATTCGCATTGTTAATTTGAGTGGAAACGAGATTAGAAGAAATGTTTTTTGTAACGGGAGATTGGCTAGGGTTGACGGTATATTGATAAGAAGCGCTTGATCCGTTAGATACGACATTTGACGCGGGTATTGTGTTTACTACTACTTGAAATGCAACAGTTTTTATTGTGCCGCTTGGGATGGATCCAATGTTCACACCGCTAGCGGGATTTGCGCCCACTTGTGTCGTGCCATCTATTGTTAAACTGTTTAGAACGAAAGTTGTTCCAGTAGGAATGACATCCGTAAAAATAACATTGTTCGCATTTGTATTACCTGTACCTGTAAAGGAAACGGTGTACGTTAGTGTATCACCAATATCTGCAAAATTTTTATCTACTGCTTTTGCCATTGTTACAGTAGCGTTATTCACTTGAGTAGATACGATATTGGTCGTATCAGTCCCGCTTACTGCCGGTTGATTTGGTACAGGAGTGTATTGATAAATTGTTGTACCACTATTTAATATTGGATTTGTTTGCGGAATAGAAGGAACGAATACTTGAAATGAAATAGTAGTAGTAGAATTTGCGGCAATGGATCCAATTGATATACCATTAGCGGGATTTGCGCCAGCTTGAGTAACTCCGTTCACAGTTACACTCCCTGGAATGAAAGTAGTCCCGCTAGGAATCGGGTCCGTATATATAACATTTGTTGCAGCGATATTTCCTATATTAGCTAAGGCAATACTGTAAGTTAATGTTTCACCAATATCGGTAAAAAGTTTGTTAACTGATTTTGTTCCATTAATATCTGCCAGGTTAATTTGTGTTCCAGCAGAGTTGCTTGTTGCAAGACCGTTAAAAGTTGTTCCTCCGGCAATTGGTGTATATTGAAATGTAATATTAGCAGTGTTAGAGATAGGATTTTGACTTGGAAGAGAAACGACAGTTGCTTGGAAAGTTACTGTACGAGAAGCACCATTATTAATTGTTCCAAGAGATATACCAGCAGCTGGGTTTGCATTTGTTTGTGGTACGTTATCTACCGTTACAGTGCCAGGTATAAAGGAAGTGCCGTTAGGAAGACTGTCCATAAAAATAACGTTATTGGCGGGAAGCAGCCCGGTATTAGGGATCGTAACGGTGTAAGTGAGAACATCTCCAATTGCCGCGACGCTTTTATTCACGCTTTTCGTTGCTTGTATATTTGGTGAGTTTATATTAATTTGTAACCCGACTGTATTTAACATATATGCATCTCCGTTAGTTGTTAAACGGATTGCAGCTGAGACTTGGGAATTTGTTAAATAAGGAGAAATATCAATAGAAGTAATGTCCCAGCCTTGTCTTCCTGCGGAGATGTTTGTACCTGTAGAAGCACTTTGATTTCGGGTTCCAAATGTCCCAGTTGTATCTAAGTTTCCAGCGGCATTATTAATTTGAGAACCGAAGAAATTATTTACAGCATTATTTGGCCCAGATAAAGCATTTAATGAACTGAAATTTGGTCCGAATAGAGCCTGATCCCCAATTAAATCAGCATCTCCTTCAGTAGAACTTAAAAATAATCTCCCGCTTACAGGCCCTCCTGAAGGTGTTAAAAATCCTGAAACAGCTACATCTGCACTACCAGTATCAGCAGAAACACGATTACCAGCTACATAAATGGTTAAGTTTCTTGCAGGTAATGTCCCGTTTTGATAAGCGACGATAAGCGTCCATCCAGAAGAATTGATAGCTCCGTTAGAAGCATCTAAAGGATCAACGAGTCCAGGGACAGAACCGGTTGTATAAGAGCCTGATCCTCCAGCTTGAACGAGGGAAGTTACATCTGCGGATCGTGTATAGAATCCAAATGTGACAGAACCAGAAACGAATGTTTGATTAGAAGCTGTAACTGCTGAAGGGGTAATTGAGTATGTTGACACAGGTGTTGTAAAAGAAACAGGGTTGCCTAATACACTCGTAATATTTTGATCACGAGATAAGTAGTTTCCGCCCCAAACGAGTTCTGCGTAAAGAATCGTACTACCAGCAGGGATATTTAAAATAGCAGTAGAACTATTTTGTGTATAGTTTAACGTTGTACCAGCAGGAAAAGTAGGTACTTGTAAAGCAGTATTCGTAGTTACGAATGCACCAATTGCCCCGATAGTACCAGCACGGTTTTGGTTACTAATTTTACTTAAACCTAGTGTGTTCCCTGTAATCGCAAGTGCCCCGTTAGTGGTGGTAGAAAATCTATTTGTAATGGGCATTTTTTCACCTCATTTGCATATAGTTTTGGTCAAAATACGATATGCATATAAACAATCAAAAGGAACATGTATAATTGAACTATAAATTCCTTCCTTAATCATTGGAAGGAATTTATAGTAACAAGGGGCTATTTTAAACCGGTTAATATTAACATTAAAGGAAATCCCAGGGACACAAGCGTTGATTTATAAAACTGCATTTGTTTCTCTACTTTGTTTATTTTGACTTTTGGATAGCACCACATGCCCATCAACTTAAGAATTTAGAATTACCCCAAAATGAAAAAATAAGATTTTTGTTGCTTGATAGCGGTGTGTCTGTAGCCCTAAAAGGGGTATTTAATTCTTAGAATATAATTATTACATTATCGCATATAGTAAAACATATATTTAATAATGAGGAACAGGACTAATACCTTAGCTAAATTTAAATGATTCGTACTATATCTATCAAGAAAAACTTATTCAAGATTAATTAAAATTCAATTATCTGAGCTTTTTTCAAATTAGCAAACCATTCACCTATTATATCGTTATGATGCTTAATAATTTGGGATGCCGATAATAATGTAGTGTCATATGTACTATGCCCATCTTCAACAAGAGTAACATTATACCCTAAGCTATATGCACGTCGACACGTCGCGTCTATACATATTTCAGACTGAACGCCTGTAATCACAATGTGTTCGATGTCCCTTTTATTCAATTCTTGTTGAAGACTTGTTTCATGAATTGCCCATTCGGGATTTCCACGCTCTAATAAAGAGCCTGTTTTCCCATTAAACTTCATGTAAAAAATAGGCGCTTGAACAGTACGAGCTTTATGGATTAACAATTGAATGTTTTTTAATAATTCAATTCCTTTATATAGCATTCTTTCTTCTTTAAATGAACCCACTTGTACATCTATAATAAGCAATGCTGCATAGCCTTTTATCATAAACGACCACCTCACATTTTGATTAAAATCATACAAGTAAAATATGTATAAAATAAGTATCCATTTTTAAAGTATCCAAAATGGATAGAGAATATAAATATGTGGAATCATGAATTTTTTTATCTTCAAGCTAGAAATGAATACATTAATAATGTTTGTATTGCTTAATGTAGCCTAGAGGTATTTGAATGTAGTGAAATTCGCACGTACAGTGTTAAGTGGGGCAAAAGATGGAGATAACTTCAAAGTCTTACCTATCGCAACGATGGGGATGAAGAATGACGATAAATAGAACCTGTTGTTTATAACAGGTTCTAATCAGAGTTATAGGCTCAATTACAGGAACTACAGATCTACTGGGGGGTAGTGTAATTCCTGGTTAAAATTAAGATATGTTAAAAAATTTTAAATATGATTAATCAAATGATAACTAAACAAAATCGTTATTTTAAAGTGACTCAAAAAAGAGCACACATATAAATGTGCTCTTAGAGAGGTAGGTTAAGTATCCTATTGGCCATTGTTCAAAGTTAATATATGTACGTTTAACTAAAAAGTGAAAAATAAAAAAAGGATAGTTAGAAAAAAGCTAACTGTTTCATTGCAACTTGAAAAAAAGAATGTGGGAGGTTCAAAAAAGAAACTATATATAATTATACAAGTAAAACAGAATTGTACAGCATGAAAAGGAGCACTACATAAGTGAGTGCTCATCGATAAGGAGGTAACTTTTTTAGCTAAACACCCTTCTTAAAAAATATGCTGGAAAAGCGGGAAATAAAACCAAAATATAGTAACTAATGATGTTATGAGTAAAAATTTATAGGGGGAGGTTTCATGTTGTTATTATTTAAATAATAAAACAGCTAGCTCAATGAACTAACTGCTTTATTGTCCAACAATAAAGATACCCACAATACGTTGTAACTTTAAGTTACAACTATAGTATAAACAGAATTAAAAATATTATGTAAAGTTAAAAATGAGCTAAATAAGGAAACTAAAAAGAGCACTAGGTACAAGTGCTCTTTAAAAGAAGACCCTATGAGTTAATAGCTACATATCCGTAATATATGCTTGCCCCTTTAAATGGTGACAAGCAAGTTAATATAAAAGATTACCCAGCAAAAAACTAACTGCTCAGTCCTAGAAGAAAAGGAAAAGGAAAAACAAAATTACAGAGGTCACTGTGAATTAAGCTGTATCAGGCCATCTATAGCATTAGACATAATGAATAGAAACAATAAGGTCATTAAAACTCACTTATAAAAACGTAAAGGAGGCACTGCTTAAATTGTAGTATCTCCTCTTAAAAAAGATTAAGTTCAGTTTTATTTCTGAAATCAAAACAGATAATAAAGGTGTTTATTTTCTTGTGGAACTAAAGCTACCATATAGTTGAATAAGATGAATTGTGTTATTCAGTATTTGATTTTATCATTGTTTTTCCTTCCTTATACAATAACGGAGTAATTTCCCCTGCATATCCACTCAAACTAATTAAATGATGAATTCCTGTTTCTTTATCTACTATCGTTACTCGTGAACACATAATTTAGAATTTCATTCGGAAAAACTCAAAAAGGCAGTTAGCCCAGTCTAACTGCTCGATACAGAGGTAATAATCTAGATGCATAGATATTGTATGCCGAGTTATTGATTTTATTCAAGGAATAAAGAAATTGTATTTATTTGAAAAATATAGTTGAAGAATTTTATAGAGAAACTGCAGCAAATTCTATATTACAAGAGATACGAGGTGTAGCTCCAATAGAAGACAGAATGACATAAGTACGAAGCCTTACTAAACTTTCTGGACCAAAGTTTAGTAAGGCTTCAACTAATTTAACTGAATTTGAAACAAAACTAAATAGTAAAACCTAATTAAATGTGAAATCCAACTAAAATTTAATTTAATTCTACATAAGTAACAAAAGATATTCATGAAAATGGATACTTTCTCGTCTAAAAAGTATCCATTTTATGTCCTTGTACAAGTGTAGAAAGACAGAAAAGTCTAAACTAAAATTTCATAAATAATTGTTGATAAATAGCCGTTATCATAATTTTACATATAGCAATAGAATTTGTAAATAATGATCAAACCACATACACTGGTGGTTGAACGATGAACAGGCACCAGAATTTGCATACAATGTAGATATTCATAGAAAGCCTGGTTATGATCCGGTAGAGTTGTTTGTAAATCCAAAGACATTCCAAATACCACTAGAACCGGAGCGAATCAAAGGATCTCACGGTTTACCAGCAAAGGATAAAGGAGATTATGTGTCACTTGTAGTAACGGGGAAAGATTTTGAACTTCCAGATACATTAGAAGCGACCGAAGTCCATGACTTGTTGCTAAAGCTTGCGGGAAATGAGAAAGGGTGAAAAAATGAAATATCAGATGGGTGTGTTATTTGTCGGAGTGCTAGGTGCCGTTGCAACAACAACGATTTCTGGGCTTTTTGCAGTCAATCAAAATCTTGCTCCACTAAGGGGCGTTATTTCTACAGAGGGGTATCGCCACATCGCCATCAACCTAAGGTGGACAAAAGGGTATATGTGAATGTGTTTTTTGAAATTTCTACGACTACACTAAAGATGTGCATAACAAATAAACCTATTAACTAGGCATTTTAAAAAATATTATGCAGCCTTGAAACTTTTTGACAACATATAATCATACACAACACCTAAGATATCAAAGACGGTTTTCTTTTCGTACCGGTGAGATTTTCTTCCGTTTTTCTCTAAAAGGTAAAACAAACGCAGTAAAACTTTTAATAATTCATGGCTGCCCTTCTGTAGTCCCTCATAAAACAATAGATAATAATTCTTTATCATATAGATGGATTTGTATTCACTTAACTCTTTCTTTTTCTTATCCAAGAGTAACTGACGCATTTTAAACATCGTCGATGAACAGAGTAACATACTAATGAGTTGTCCATATAAATGGCATTCTAAGCGTTCTTTCTTGATTTCTTTACACTTGTCAATTTGAAAGAAAGATTTCCATGTTTTGAACAAAATTTCAATTTGCCAGCGTAATGAATACAAGTCATGGATATGTTCCGTTGGAACATTTTCTGCAGGAAGATTCGTAATATACACATTGATCCCACTCAACCGCTTACTTCGCTCTTTGTATGTAATACCTTTCTTCTTTTCTTTTTTGGCTTGTTCCTTCAACCTTTTCTCTGTTTGTTCCTTTGTTAATCGATGAATAATAACACGAGCTGGTAATTTTTGGTGCTGTCCAATGTATGCCTCTGAAACCTCTATTGTTTGACCAGGAGACAATTGATTCATGAGTTCTTCCATATCTAACTGAATATAGAGTGATCCTTTCTTTACAAGTCCCATTTCGAAAATGCTCTGGCTTATCATTCTTACAATAGATTCGAGAATTTAATTTCAAACGTGAGATATAGTAAGCTCCTTTATCATGGATTTTCTGTAAGTCATGTAAGTCGAAATAGCCTAAATCTCTTATGTACAAGTCTTTTGGTCGAATAATTTGTAGGCTTGTTGAACCAAATATTTTATCATTTTCTCTTCCTTCCCCTACATAAACGTGCAGAAACTTTCCACTCAATAGGTCATACTCCAATTGAATTTTGACTCCTGCCGTATGGCTACTTCCACCTGAACCTTGATAATGTGAAGAAAATTTATCTGGAAGCTGAAATGTTGTAGAATCCAGAATCCGAATGTGCTTAAAGGTCGTGGTATATTGATGAATTATTTCTTTTGTTGAATGAATTCGTTGAGTTAGAAGATTAGCTAGAACTTGTTCTAGCAACTGTACTGCAGAAGCATTAAATCGTCGGTTAAGTCCTTCAGGGCTGATAAGAACACCTGTAGATACTTCAAGATAGCTGCATAATTGAGTGAGTGATGTACTTGCAACCTGTTGGCTAAGCCATACACATAAAGCAACTAATTCCTTTTCCTGATATTTACTCTTTCGCTGAACAAACCCTTTTTCTTTAGCTAGGTGTTCTAGAACACGAGGAGACATATGTCTTTGTAATTCTTCGGCAATCGGTTGAAGTTCGTCATGAATCGAAAACTCCATAAAATACGCCATCTTTTCCTATAATTCTACAGAAAGAATAACGTCTTTTTGGTTTTATGGATAGTGTAAAACCTTAGCCTGATAGTGATGGTGCCACTCTTTAATAGAATAATAAAATGATTAAAAAATAAATTCTCTCTGTTATTTAATATTTCACCCAAACTATTTTTGAGAAAACAAAGTCTAGAAAAGGGATAAAATACCTTTTTATGTTATATTTAGATAAAAAGGGGGAGAATACATGATTAAAGCAGTTATCTTCGACTTAGATGGAACTTTATTAGATAGGGATAGTTCTCTTAAACTCTTTATTAAAGAACAATATAAGAGGCATATCAATAAACTAAAACATATACCTGAAGAACAATATGTATCTCGATTTATTGAGTTAGATAATAAGGGATACGTTTGGAAGGACAAGGTATACCAACAATTACTCCAAGAGCATTCTATTTCCGATTTAACATGGGAGCAATTATTAGAGGATTACATAAACAACTTTCAACATCACTGTATTCCTTTTTCTAACATGGAGCATGTACTAAAAGAGTTGAAAGACAAAGGCATATTATTAGGCATGATTACAAATGGATTCACTGATTTTCAACTCCTAAATATCCAAGCCTTAGGAATTGAGAAATACATGGATACCATTTTAGTGTCTGAACAAGAGGGAATTAAAAAACCTCAAGCTGAAATCTTTATGAGAGCTTTAGAAAGATTAGGTGTTACCCCCGAAGAAAGCGTATACATAGGGGATCATCCAGAAAATGATGTAATAGGAGCTCGAAATGTGGGAATGAATGCAATATGGAAGAAAGATGCGTTTTGGGAAAATCCATTTACAGATGAATACATAATTGATGATTTAAAAGAATTACTGTTACTAATTGATACAATCAAAAAAAATAAGTACTTATCAATAAAATTGACTACTATAACCAAAAGGAGGAAGTTTTATGAGTTCAGTAGAAGAAAAGTTTCTATCTACAGTAATTTTTCAATTTGAGCACATAAAAAAACGTGCTGAGAAAGCTATAGATCAGTTAACAGAGCGAGATTTACATTGGCGTCCTAACAGTGAATCTAATAGTATTGCAATCATTATAAAACATCTGAGTGGAAATATGCATTCAAGGTGGACTAATTTCTTAACAACAGATGGCGAAAAAGAATATAGGGATCGTGATGGTGAATTTCTCGATACGGTCATTGAAAAAAAGAATTAATTGAAATTTGGGAAAATGGGCGGTTTCTTTTATTTAAAGCAATTAAAGAGTTACAAACAGAAGACTTAATAAAGACTATAACAATTAGAAATAATCCATTAACCGTCCTAGAAGCAATTCAAATTGAAATAGCGCATTGTAGCAATCATTTAGGTCAAATTTTATACATTGGTAAACAAATAAAAGGTTCAGGCTGGGAAATATTAAGTATTCCGAAAGAGAAATCTCAAACTTTTAGATAATATATTCAAAGTTCAAGTGACGTTAGCTAAATGGTGTAAAAATATTAGTTATTTATTTGTAATTTCGAATAGAGAATAAGAAAGCCTGAAAAATGAGTAAACTTTATTTCGAAACTACAGTAATAGTTATTATAGGGAAAAATGGACTGAAAAAGAATTATTGATTACTGTCTAAAGGAGTGAGTTGTATGAATGTAAAAATAGACGAAAAAACAATTACAACAGATCGGCTTTATTTGAGAAAAATAGGCTTAGAAGATATTGATGATATTTATAGTATCGTAAAAAAAGATATGGTCGGTACATGGCTTGCAGCATCTAGAGGAATGACAAAAGAAGAAACAAAAGTGTACGTCGAAAAGTTTATAGATCATTGGAATCAATATGGCTTTGGTGTATGGGCAGTATTAAATAAATGTACAGGGGAAATTATAGGACATTGCGGATTAAGATATGTAGATCAAAAAGAAGAGGAAGTTGAAATTATGTATCTTTTAGATCCTGAATTTTGGGGAAGGGGTTATGCAACAGAAGCTGCAAAAGCATCTATACAATATGCCACTAACTCGATGGAAATTAAAAAACTGATTGCGAGAATTAAAATTACAAATGATAAATCAAAAAAGGTATTGGAGACCTTAGAATTCCAATATACTTATGATAAAGACTATCAAGGTAAACAACTATCACATTATGAAATAAAATTGAAGTCATAAACACTTCTTAAGAACACAGGATTCACGTAAATGTAAGATAATTAATCAGCTCGCTTGTTTAACAACAGCGAGCCTTTTTACGTATGTAAACCTTGGTTAGTTAGTTTATGTTGGCTCCTGTTTTTGAATCTTTTATTATCAACGCTTATTATAGGATAACAAAATGTAGAAAAATAAAAATTTCGTTTAGGGGGTACTATAAAATATTAGCTTGATGGGTATGGGGTACCGCCAGCATTTCGGAAAAAAAACACGATAAGCAAAACGTAAAATAAGCTGCCCATATGGACAGCTTATTTAGTCGGGTAAGCGGGGGGCATCGCTGCCCCCAACTCCCCTCAGAACCGTACGTGACAGTTTCCCATCATACGGCTCAAGCCTTCTTTTTATCCGATTTCAGTCCCTTTAGTATAGGCAAGGTAAGTGAACTAATTTTAAGTTTAAATTAGACAATATGAGGTGTTGCGGAACAGGCATGTCTTTTACGACTACCTTTTCCCCGTTTTGTAGTGGAGTTTTGCAGATAGCGCAGCGGTAACCTTGTTTTCTAGCCAGCTTCATTCTATCCATCGTGTTTTCCGTATCAAATACCTTACGGTCTCTTTTTTCCCAGTATTCTTTCAATGTTGGGTCATCAGGACTATTTTTGAATTTCACCATGTTGTGTCTCTCAATCTTAATCCATGACATATGTAAGAGTTGGATATTTGTTTTCGGGCAGGTTGGTGTCCAAGCATTTCCACCATGATGTGGATGCCTGTAATATCTTGCATATATCCATTTCCACGACTTCTTTGGATGGAGCTGTCGAAGATGTTTGCCGATTCTCCAATAGATATAGCTATCCATTGTACCAAAGATTTTCTTAGAAACGACATGTTTCCAGTATTGCCCGTATCCTCTGATAATAGGATTAAGCACTCGGATGATTTCTCCGATGGGTTGACCCCTCATGACACGTAAAGTATCTCCAATTTTCTTCTTCGCTTTCTGTCTACTGCCCTTACTTGGTTTGATGAACAGTTTATTCCCCTGTTCAGTTTGGTACTGCCGAATCAAGAATCCTAGGAACTCAAATCCTTCCTCAATATGTGTAACCTTCGTCTTTTCAGGGCTTAATTCCAATCCCCTGTCCTTTAAGTAGGGACGAAGTCTCATATATACAGAGAGTGCTTGTTCTTTTGTCTCCGTTAAGACCACAAAATCATCTGCGTAACGGATAAGGGTAAATTTGCAAGCAGGATTCATAATATAACTATCATTAGCTTTATAGTTTTTCTTGTAAGTAATTCCCAAGGTTTCTTCCATTCCATGAAGGGCAATGTTAGCGAGAAGTGGCGAGATAATTCCTCCTTGCGGAGTACCTTCTTGCGTTTCCGCGAAAAAGCTTTGCTCCATGTATCCCATCTTGAGCCATCGCTTCAATAGTTTTCTTCCTGGGAAGTAAGAAGTTTGTTTGAGTATCCACTCATGGTTGAGATGATCAAAACAGCCCTGAAAATCTCCTTCAACTATCCATTTCTTCTTTGTGCCCCCGTTGATTCTATTGAAAATGCTTCGTATGGCATCATGGGTACTTCGCTTAGGACGAAACCCGTAAGAAATAGCTTCAAATCTGGCTTCCCACTGTGGTTCAAGGGCATTTCGCACTATATTTTGATATACCCTATCCTTTATAGTTGGGATGCCCAACGGTCGCAATTTTCCGTTTTTCTTCACAATGTATATACGTTTTGCTGGTTTTGGTCGGTGTTGTAGCGTATTTAACTTTTTGAGTTGCTCATAGAGAAGATTTCTTTCTCTGCGACTCAAGGCTGTATGTTCATCAACACCTGCTGTTCGCTTTCCTTTATTCTGCTGTGTTACTCGTCTAATTGATAACAGTAAGTTTGCTTCGCTTCTCATGAGTAAGCGTTGAAGTTTTCTTACCTTTCTTTGTTGCTGTAACTGTTCGGCACGGTAAATTCTTTGTCGTAACTTCGTCACATACATCTGAACTGCTTTCCAGTTTGTATACGAGACGTGCGCCGACGCTCGTTCTGAGGTGTTCATAACTGCACGCTCCTATTCGTCAGAAGATAACTTACAAATGTATTTCCATGTTGAAGACCTATAAGAAGTGGGCTCCCTTTCAGGCTTGTCATGGGTTTGTCCGTAAGGACGACAATATCCGCTCAGTTATACATATTTCTATGCTTTCCTGTTTCCTTTCGGCTAGCGGCTTTTGCTTTCTCTTATATCCTTTACCCTCTGCCACATCGTTTGACTTTACAGTCATCCTACTGCTTGCGCAGATGACATAGGGCTTACCAAGTTTCACATTCCACAGATACGACAGGGTTAGGTGGACTCTTTACTCCGGATAAGTTGCGGGATGCAACGCGGCAGTATTATGAGAATGCCTTTCCTCTTATCAAGACCTGGGTAGAGCTGTACATTATCCCAAGCTAACGATTACGAAGCTTACGAGCCTTCACTCTCGTTCACCGTACCTGTCTTCTCCTAGCGGTATTCCGAGTCATGTACAGACTCTCTGTTTCCACATTTCCTCATGCAACCCACGAGCCCGTTACCAAGTCCGCAGTTTCGGATGGAGATAGACTTTGCATCTAATCTAGTAGCAGAAGCTACCCTGTGGGAATGCGACTTCTTGTCGCACCATAAATTTCGTTATTGGTAGTAAAACAACAACAAAAAAGATTAGCAAAGAGCTAAAAATTAAAATGACTGATTCGTTTAATGATATCTAAACCAAACAAACCATCCTTTTTCTTTACTTTTTGCTAAAAATATTTGACCTTGGGCTAGGTCAGCTCCAGGTGCTTTTGGGAAGTCTAAACGTACAAGCCATGATTTCTCAGCAATTTCTTTACCACAAAAGGTTTTTGCCATTCCAAAATAGTTTTTTTCTTCTTTATTACCAATAGTTTTAGGAAAAGGTTTTGCAGTTACAACATTCCATTTAGTATACATATCAGGAAAATCATCTATTCCAGTTCCATAAGTTTTGGGTATCAAAGTATTTAATGCTTCAATTACCTCTTTTCTATCTTTAATGGATGTTTTTTTTAATTCACTTAATACTGGGCATTTTTTGGGTTGTGCGTTAGCTTCAATTATCGGAAAAGAAAATAATAAAATCATTATTAAAAAGAATAACCGTTTTATATGAATCACCTCTCAACTATTATTCATCAGGGAGGATATTTTTATGATGATTTGATTGAATACTCCATACATATCAAGTCGACATAACGCATCATTATCGGTAGCAATAAAAAAGAGGAATCCTTACTCTCAGAAGGATTCCCCTTTTTTATTTTCTATAAAGCTATTCATCTTTTTATACATTCCTATTATGGCGCGATTTTAGGTTTCTCGTTTGTTACTGGATTAGCCGAAAAACTGTATAAAATCTTGTATACTCTTAGCGTGGTTTTTTTCCAAAATGCTGGCGGTACCCCTACAGAGAAAGAATTTGAGACATTACAGCTAACTCCACTCGATCAGATTGCTTTTGGTGGATGGGATATACAAAAGGATTCATTGATAGAAGTAGTAAAAAAATATGGTATCATTCAGGAATCTATTTTGAAGAAATTTGAAATGCAACTCAATGATGTTCCTATTTGGCAAGCACCACTGGCTAATGTAAATGATTTTGTTAAAGGGGTCTATAGTCTGACAGGAGAGCCTGAGAACTTAATGAGCGCAGTGAATCAAATTCAGGCAGACATTAAAGAATTTAGAAAAAAATATAATCTTGAAAGAATTGTTGTGGTAAATACGGCTTCAACAGAAGAAAAGACAAAAAGTCATTATTTATATCAGTCATTAAAAGCATTTGAGACTGGGTTAAGGGAAAATTCACCTGATATTCGACCAGGTATGCTGTATGCATATGCGGCAATGAAATCAAAATGTGCCTATGTAAATTTTACGCCGAGTGTGACGACTGAGATACCAGCATTACAGGAATTAGCAGAACTGCAGGCTGTTCCGACGGCAGGAAAAGATGGAAGAACAGGTCAGACTTTATATAAACACGTTTTAGGAAAAATGTTCAAACAACGTGGATTGAATATTGTCGGGTGGTATAGTACGAACATCTTAGGGAATCAAGATGGTGCAGTTTTGGAACACCCAACACATTCTTCAACAAAAATTGATTCGAAATCCATTGGGCTAGAACAAATATTAGGGTACAGTCATTTTGATCATAAAGTAAGAATTGATTACTTTCCTGTCCGAGGAGATAGGAAAGAAGCCTGGGATACCATTGACTTTGAAGGCTGGTTAGGAGAACGAATGACAATGAAAATTAATTGGTTAGGTATTGATTCGATTTTAGCTGCCCCTCTAATAATTGATCTGTCCCGTTTTATGGAGCATGCACTTAGAGAAGGGAAGGTAGGAATAATGGAACATCTTTCCCTTTTTTTTAAAGCTCCAATTGGAACAGATGAGTATGCCCTTGATAAGCAATACCAAACGTTATTAGATTATGTTAAACATTTCGAATAAAACGATTAATTCCTTTGGTTCCTTAAAGTTGAAAAGATATCGGAGGTTGAGATCTTTTTCTTGAAATCGAAAATAAAACAATAAGGTTTTTTAACTATTTAACAAATCCTATTTCTATAAGATTTACTAGAAGGAAATTATTTTATTAGATAAGAATATCTTAAGTTGAAAAATAAAAAACGTTATCTCTTTAAACATGATAGATTAACCAAGATAACGTTTTTTTATAATGGTAGTATTGTAAGTAAATATTTAGAATATGTATCCGAAAATATGTTGCAATCACTACTTATTGCTGTTACTTTCAACGAATTCAGAGAAATTATAAAGAAACTTTAGGATAAATTGCAATTCATTAACATTTTTTTGATGCAGTAGAGAAGTAATAATACTAAGAGATTCCTCTCTTTGAGGATTATCGATTAAATTAACATTACTAAAATTTAACACTTCATCAGGTGAAACCTCTAGGCCAACAGCAATTTTTTGCAGAGTAAGCATGGAAATATTCCTTTCTCCACGTTCAACACCACCAATGTAAGCTTGTTGCAGATTGATTTGTTCAGCCAATTCTTCTTGTGTCAATCCTCTTTTTTTTCGTAAAAAGCGGATGTTTTCTCCAACCAATTTTAAGAAATCAGACAAGTGTATCACCTCTCTATCAGATTAGAGAAGTGTACAAATGAATGTAAGAACACTATAGTGCTTAAAAAACGAAAAATATAACTTATAAGTATTTTTGTATATTTAATAGATTAGTCTATATGAGAAATAAAACTAATAATAAATGGTACTATGGTCTATTATTTTTAGTTAATAAGAGAATCTAATTGTATTCAATAGTGAATTTTACTAAAAATGGCTTATAAAATTATTAAATTACCGTATCAAGCCGTACTATACCAAACGCCACCGAACCGAACGCAGCCGGGATGTACCATACCAAGCCTAACCTAATTAAAACGACCTATCTCTTCAGCAATAGGGAGGTCATCTCCTATTGAACAGCTTTAACTGTTTCGACAAAATCATAATTTTCATTGAATATTCTTGTAATATAAAATTTTTAGTGGTTTTATTTGAATTTTTATTAGAATAAATTAATTTAATTTATATCCGTATCAAATCGTACCATATATCTAGTTTGGCATAATAAAATAAACTATGTTAATTAAACTATATTTAAATTCCTAAATTATTACTATTTCATTAGGGAATATAAAAGTATTCTGTTTATCTTTTCAATAGTGATTCTTCTTCCCAAACATATTGACGCCAATCTGCTGTTATAACTCCATCTTTTAAAGCTTTTGCAATCATACCGCGATGAAGGCGATCTGAACGTAGAACGTGACAACGTCTGCAAAGTGTACGTAAATTTTGAAGTCTATTGTCCCCATGCAGCCCACTAATTATATGGTCTATATGACATTCGCTTAATAAAACTGTCTTTTTGCAACGTATACATTGTTTATTATCTCTCTTCCATATAATTGGTCTTATGTTTTTCCTCCAAGTTTCATAAGGTGTTCTTTTTTTAGGCATGTGCTTTTTCCTGAATGATGTTAAAGTCAGTGACATGGAATCGACCAAATCCAACTTTTCTTGCGTCTCCTAAACCAGCATACGCACCAGCATCTTGGCAAATAGCTTTCATTTGTTCTCGGCTAATTAAGGTTCCCTCCCATATTATACTGAACTCTGTTTTCCAACCGGATGAAATAGCCAGACGATAACGTATATTTTTAACTCCTCTTCTTGAAACAGGGCGTACATCAATATACACATCTCTTTTATCATCCCTTGTTATTTCGCTAATAGGTGGAAGAAACCTGTTAATTAATATTTTATTATTTAATACTTGGAGAGTTGAAGATACGTCTGGTTCTAAAGTTCCTCTTCCTTTGGATATAAATTTTCCTCCTGCGCGTAAACAAGAGAAAATATAAATGGGATCCAAATAAAGTTGTCCTTGTGGTGTTGCTTGAAAAGTTTTTTTCCATTCTTGTGGATTATTTCCTGGAACTCCCCACTTTTCTTGTTTGGTTATGGGAATAGCCTCTTCGGTAAAGCGATTAAACAAGAGTGGTCTAGTTCCTGAAATTTTCACATTAGCACAAATTATTGACATTTAATTTACCTCCTAAAATAAAACCTATAAGTATTTATTGTCAAAATTTAATACTTTTAAACATAGGAGTTAATTTTATGGTTAAAAATATTAATAGTAAGAAAACAAATCTATTACTTAAATGCTCAAAAGAGCATTTTGTAAACTATTTTTATACATACTGAAAATACCCTACTATCTAATAAAGTGAAATTTTTGTTAAAAATAATGAGCTCTCAAAACTACTAAATTGTAAATATAAATACACTACAAAATACCTATAAGGGAGCGTATTTTTTATGGGAATTAAAGTTTTTAGGGGGGCTGAAAGATGTGGCAAAATGAACAAGGATATTTCAATGGTTATCCTAATTATCAACGTAATTGTTCCAATCCAGCTTGTTTAAATCCCTATTGTCGGTGTGGAGAAAGTTGTAGGTGTGATCATAATCATCAATGTCATGGAGGAGGAAATCTTGTTTATACCCAACAGAAAGTTAATTTAAGTAATTCTATGCGCTCAGTTTGGGAACAACATGTCTATTGGACTAGGATGACGATCATCAGCATAGCTTTTGGTTTACCAGATATAGACGTTGTTACCGCTCGTCTACTTCGCAATGCTGTAGATATGGGGGATTTATTAAAACCTTATTATGGAAGTGAAATAGCAACAATGTACAACAACTTAATAAGGGATCACCTAGTAATTGCTGCGGAGCTTGTTAAAGCTGCAAAAGCTGGTAATCAAGAGGCTGCAACGGCTGCTGAGAGAAAATGGTATGTAAATGGAGCAGAAGTTTCCCAATTTCTAAATAGAATAAATCCTTTTATTTCAAGAGAAGAATTTCAAAAAATGTTTTTCGAACATCTAGCACTCACTAAATTGGAGGCAGTACTTATGCTCCAAGGTGATTTTAAATCTAGTATTACTGTATTTGATAAAATTGAAGTAGAAGCTTTACAAATGGCGGACACAATAACGATTGCAATTGTAAAGCAATTCTCACAAATGTTTTACAGATATATTTAATAGGAGAGACAGGACCCCTAAGTAACACAAGATATTGCCCAAAATACCAAGAGAGAGGGGGAAATGTAATTGAGACATGAAATGAACCATATAAACACTATGGGTATATCGTGGCCCTTTGCTGTTGCTATCTTATTTATTTGTGTGCTTCTCATTTGTCATATTATTTATACACTTTGGAAGCAACGAAATCGTCTGTACAAATTCAATGAACAATCTAGTATAATCGTTCATTCACTTCCCATGACCTTAGGGATGATTTCTACAATGACAGTTTGTATAGTTTTTGGATCTATTATGAGCCACAACCTAAGTACGGTCTATGTTTTAGGACTTCTGATGGGTGTTTTTATTAGTGGTATTATCAGTTTTCCATTTCAAGATATGATCCTCATATTAAATGGCATTGTTGCAGGAGCTATGGGAGGATTAATGGGTATAATGATTGGTACCATGATACCTCAAACTGGATTATATATCATTATAATATTATTAATGATATTGTTTACAGTCACTTGGTTTACCATAAATCGGCGAATTCGTAGTCAATCTATAGAGTAGAGTATGTTCTCTTGTTTTGAATTATTTTCTTGTTAATCGCAGCATGGACTGTGAAACGCTCTAACAGAGACGATCAGTTTTATACAATGATATTAGAGATAAGAGTCCAATACATATTATTAAAATTAAGATGGTTCAAGTGAGAGAAAGGCAGGTGAAATATTGCTTGTCTTTTTTTCTGGCATTTAAAAGGATATAGAAGGGGTGCTTAACATACAAAATTTACTTTTTATTTTGGGATACAAGTTTCTCTTATATTAATGGTGATCTGGTTAGAGCTGATCATCATCAAGCTAGTATTTTGAAATATCCACAAAGCGACAATTTTATTATTTAACAGTTAAATGTGAGAATTTAGCTCGATTTTTTCGTTTTGGGTCATTTTCTTTTCTTAGCTTGATTGTGATGTGGAACTATCAATTTTATAAAGAACTGTCCAACTCAAACAGGAAGATTTTGTAACAAAAATAAAGTACATTACTTAATTTTAACCATGTTTCATTCACGGAAGTGTCCAATTCAATACCTTAGAGAAACTCAATGTTTTACTAGGTTTGCTCAGGTGGACATATTGTAAGGTAGTATAAGTTGCGGGTTATTAGTTCAGGTATTATTGGTTTTTCAATGGGGCTTATTCAAAAAAGAGTTGGCTTTAGTGTGAAAAACGGGTCGTTTAACAAGGGGGATATTTCTTATTTAGCAATTACTGGGCTAGTTGGTATTGTCATCGCTATTATATTTGCTGGGGCATTCGATATTATTGTGATGGGAGAACCATTTGACAAAATTGTTATCCAAGTATTAGGAGCAACAATTTCCGATGTCATCGTTTTCTTAGTACTTGGATTGCCACTTACAATTGGTTTGGCGAAATCCAATAAGAAACATACACATTTAAAAATTGAAAAGTAGGGATGTTAACATGCAACCAATTATTTCGTTTGAACAATTCACCTTTCAATATGGGCATGCTGCGCAGCCTACTTTAAGTGATATTACCTTTCATATATACCCTGGGGAAAAAGTGCTAATTGCTGGACGAAGTGGTTCAGGAAAGTCGACATTAGCTCATTGTATAAATGGGCTAATCCCATTTTCTTACGAAGGGAATAGCACAGGCAACGTTTTAATTGCCGGTAAAGACCCAAGGGAAGGAAGTATTTTTGAACAAAGTAAACAGGTAGGAACAATTTTGCAAGATCAAGATGCTCAATTTATTGGTCTGACAGTAGAAGAAGATGTAGCTTTTTATTTAGAAAATGAATGTGTAAAGCAAGATAACATGAAAAAGATTGTTTCGGATTCATTAAGAAAGGTGAAGATGCATACGTTTCATAAACAAAGTCCACATGAATTATCAGGAGGTCAAAAGCAAACAGTTTCTCTTGCTGGTTTATTAACAACAAATGCGGATATATTATTGTTCGATGAACCATTAGCGAACTTAGATCCACTAAGCGCCATACATACGATAGAACTTATGAAAGATATACATGAGCAGTATAATAAAACGATTGTTATTATCGAACATAGGATAGAAGAAATTTTCAAACTGGATTTAGACAAAGTTATATTAATTGATGAAGGTAAAGTCATTGCGATGGGAACACCAAAAGAAATCTTAGCGTCAAATATATTACCACGTATTGGCTTAAGAGAGCCTATTTACATCGAAGCATTAAAGAGATTACATTTTGATAGTAATAATGACGTAATATATCCAATGGAAAACCTTCAAAAAGAAAAGGTAAGCAACGTTATAAAAGAGTGGATGGAGAAACAAGTCATATTAAAAAGGAATGCTAAAAACAAGGAATTACTTAAAGTGGAGAATTTATCATTTTCATACCCTAATAAACAAAAAGTATTAGAAAATGTAAACCTTTTAATATATGAAGGAGAAATTGTGGCACTGTTAGGACATAATGGAGCAGGGAAATCAACATTAGCTCATAGTCTTATAGGTATAAACAAAATGAAAAATGGGAAAATTGCGTTAAAAGGTGAAGATATTAGTTCTTGGTCTATTCGTAAACGTGGGGAAATCATATCTTACGTGATGCAAAATCCAAATCATATGATTACACAGCCTACTGTTTTTGAAGAAGTTTCATTTACATTAACATTACATAATTTTTCTAAGGAAGAAATTAAGAATAAAGTAGAAGGGATTTTAAAAATTTGTGGCTTATATCCATTTCGTAATTGGCCAATTCAAGCACTAAGCTATGGGCAAAAAAAGAGACTAACAATCGCATCTGTATTAACAACAAATCCTAAGCTTATCATATTAGATGAACCGACAGCGGGACAAGATTATTATCATTATAAACAATTTATGTCGTTTATTAAAAACCTAGCTAAAAAGGGAATTTCATTTGTTGTTATCACTCACGATATGAATCTCGCGCTAGAATATACAGACCGTGCAGTAGTTCTACATGAAGGGAAAATTATTGCGGATAATACAGTGTTTGATGTATTAGGCAATCAAGAAACGTTACAAAGAGCCAACTTAAGAGAGAGTTCTTTAACCAAGCTTATTAAATTTAGTGGGATTGCATGTCCAGAAAAATTCATGGAGCTTTATTTAGACAGTACTAGGAGGGAGGAAGGTGCATAGTACATATTTTCATCGTATGGATGGGGTAGTGAAATTGTTTTTATTTATTTTTTGTATGACGCTTACTTTTTTGTTTTTTGATTTTCGGGTGTTGCTAATATTATTTATTATTGGGTGTATCGGACTCAGCATTGCTAAAATTCCATTTCGTAAAATTTTAATTGTTTTTAGTGTCATATTTACATTTAGTTTATTAAACTCTGTCATGATTTTATTTATTACACCAACTCATGGATCTGAATTAACTGAATCATATACCGCGTTTTTACATGTTGGATATGCAACGATTACATATGAAACATTATTTTATGCAGCTACACTTTCATTAAAGTATTTTACGTTATTACCATTTACACTTCTTTTTATTTACACGACAGATCCAAGCGAATTTGTAAGTAGCTTAAGTAAACTTGGTATTCATTATAAGATTACATATGCAATAAATATTGCACTACGTTATATTCCTGACATCCAGTCTGAGTATAAAATTATTAAACACGCGCAAGAAGCGAGAGGAGTGGCTTTTGAAAAAGGAGAAGCAAGTTTATGGGTTCGTATGAAGAACCGTGTTTTAATTTTCTGGCCACTAATCATTCATTCTCTAGAAAGAATAGATACGGTTTCAAATGCAATGGATTTAAGAGGATTTGGAAAGAAGGATAAACGTACATGGTTTTATACAAGTAAGGCGAAACGTGAAGATTTCATCGCTTTATTTGCCGGTATTTTCATATTTATTGTTGCGGTATATTTAAAATTAAACGTATTTCAAAACTTTTGGTATCCATTTTAAAGCACTCTTTAAACGAGTGCTTTTACTTATTTTTATGTAGACATGCTCAAAAAAGGGATATATACATAATGTATAATACGAACCAGTTAAAATGATCAACTACCTATTAGTTTTCAAACCAAAAGGAGGAGAAAATATGAGTTACGGTGGTTCTTGTGGTTTTGGTGGAGGTTTCGCTTTACTAGTTGTGTTATTCATTCTATTAATAATTGTAGGATGCAGCTGCTGGGGCGGAGGATACTAATTTTTAATTAGTCTTCACAAATGTAAACTAAAAAAACATTGAAGATACTTATGTATCGAAACAAATAAAAAAGGAGCAACTATGCTCCTTTTTTATTTGTTTAAATGCGTATTCTCACTATATTTCGGGAACGTAATCGTTAAAGTCGTTCCTTTACTAACGATACTTCGGATTTTTAAACTTCCATGCATCGTCTCAATAATCTTAACAGCAACCATTGTACCTAAACCAGTTCCTTTTGTTTTTGTACTAAAATACGGTTCACCGAATCGATGTATTTGCTCCTGTGACATTCCAACTCCGCTATCTTCAATTCGTATTTCAACTTTACTATTATTGATAGATGAGGAAATATTTAAGGTACCACCACTAGGCATTGCTTCAATACTGTTTTTTATTAAGTTTAAAAAACATTGTTGAAAGTGCTGTTTATTACCAACAATGGTTGCCTCAGAAAAATCCTGTGTAATATGTATCGTATTCATATTACACAATGGCAATATCATATTAATAACTCGATTTAACTCTTGTTTTACTGAAATTTGATCTAATTTTTCTGGAGCAGGTTTGGCAAACGTTAAGTAATCATCGATAATTTCTTGGGCACGATTTAACTCTTCAAGTATATGTTTAATATATTCGTCTCTTGATTCAGGAGTTAAATTTTGTGTTTTTAAAAGCTGTGTAAATCCTTTTACAACCGTTAAGGGATTCCTTACTTCGTGCGATATACTTGCAGCGAGTTGGCTAACAATCTCCATTTTTTCCATTTTAATTAATTTAGAGCGCATTAATACAGCATCCTTTATAACTTCATTTATATAAACAATAAATAACATTAAAGTAGTCGGTAATACCATTGAAATAAATAATATACAAATTATTCACTTCAAAATCTGATAAAGTTAATACAATTAAAGTTGTAAATATTGCTAGGAAAAAGGTTAAAAACATGGGAAAAAGCTACTTTAAGTTTTCTATTATATGTATTAAATTTTGAAGATGCGAGTGCTGTAACGATGAACATTATTCCGTAAACAACGACTGTTAGCATATTAAATCCATAAAATATAAATCTTGTAATTAATAAAATTGTAAACAATATGATACCGACAGGGAATCCACCATAAAGCGTAGCTATTATGACCGGAATTTGTCTTAAATCATGAATACAACTTTCATCCATATAGATAGGGTATCGCATACATAAAATAAGCGGAATACTAGAACAAAGGGTAATCAGTAGTATTTTATATTTCTTTAAATAGTGCCGGCTATCATATATGAAATAAAAAACAAATATACTACATAAAATGTATAGAAGATTATTTAACACGTTTTGATTAATATAAACAAAGTCCATAATATTTGCCTCGTTATTCTGAATTTCCTTTTCATATGTATTATACATGATAATAGTATAAACTCTATATTTCTTTTAATAATTTAGGGTTATATCCTTTCCGCATTAGCCGCTTTTAACCACGCTTCATAGAATTCTATAACTGATGCATACCGTTCTGCTCGATTGGCATTTACAGCACGATACGCTACCTCATATAATTCCTTACTTGCTTCCCATTTTATAAAAGAACGATCTTTTTCACCGCCTAAAAGTGAGAAAGCCATTGCTCCCATATTAAATACATTTGTTCTTTCATCAATTGTTGCGTTTAGTTCAAATTCCTCTGGTGACATAAAACGGGAGGAACCCCATAGCCGGCCCATTCTATTTATGTAAGGTTTCTTACTGTATAAATCTATATCACAAATTTTTGTCTCGTTTGTATTAAAATTATATAAAATACTACCGTCATAAAAATCTATTGCTACATAGTTTTTCTTTTCTACATAACTATGGAAAGAAAAAATGGAATGTAAGGAATGAATTCGTTCTATAGCAGATAAATGTCTAAATTTATAAAATGGTGAGTTTGGATTTTTATATTTTTCAGGAGATGGGAAACGCCAATGCGAATGAAGACACTCACCATCAAACCAATCGAAAATTAATACATATCCAGATTGAACTGGAAAATGATCAATTAATCTTATGAGCGATTTATGCTTTAAATCTTCATAGATAGTAACTGAATTTTTTAGCCTTTCAATAGCATCACCCGTTGTTCCTTCATATGCAATTGTTTGTGCTCCTGCGTATTTGATAAATTTCTTATGCCCATCTTTTTCTACACCAAAACTTATATTACCTGAATCTTGTTGGTCAAAAACTGCAAATACGGTCCCTAATTTAATAAGCCAATCAAAATTATGATATTCTTTTAATTGGAATGTTACGTTATTTAACTGAATTTCCACGGAATTATCTTTCATAGATTACCTCACATTTAATATAATTAAGTTGTACATTCCACTATTCGACATATTTTATGGAAATCCTATGCTAATAATATAAAATTTTATAAATATAATGATAAATATTTATAGAGAGGTGAATACAATGGATCAACAAATTGTTATTAAACCGTATCAAAAAGAATGGGTTGAAGAGTATATAAAAGAAAAAGAGAAATTTTGTTCCTTGTTAGGACAAGAAATAATTGCTGTTGAACATATAGGAAGCACAGCAGTAGAAGGATTAGGAGCTAAACCTCTTATTGATATGATGATTGGCGTAACAGAATTGCAAATAGCTGAAAAGTGGATTGAAGTTCTATCGGAAATTGGATATGAGTATGTTCCAAAAGATGCAACGAATTGGCGTTTTTTTAGAAAGGGAAAATGGAGAGCGGGTACTCATCATTTGCATATTTATATTTATAATAGTGATGAGTGGAGAAACAATATTTTATTTCGTGACTTTCTAATAAGCCATGAATGGGCACGTAAAGAATATAGAGAATTAAAAGAGAGGCTTGCTATTACATATGCTTTTGATCGTGTTTCATATACAAAGGCAAAAGCGCCGTTTATTCGAAAAATATTAGAATTGGCTAGAATTCAATAAATTTATAGATTCTTATCTAACTAGTTTTGAAACCTCTTCCTATACTTTTTATAGGGAGAGGATTTTTTTCATAACAAAATATATAATTTCTAATTATTGGAGGCAAACTATTTTATTTATTTTGATATTTCTAGTACATTGGAAATATTAAGGGGGAATTAAGCAATGAAAGCTATTGTACATCAATATGAAAAAGGATTAGAGGGGTTAGAATATAAATTTTCACCTGAGATAAGTCCTAATGCAGGTGAAGTAAAAATAAAGTTAAAAGCTGCAGGGTTAAATCATAGGGATTTATTTATTATAAACAATAGAAAAGAAATGGATCTACCATTAGTAATAGGTTCAGATGGCTCAGGAATTGTTACAGAAATAGGAGAAGGAGTTTCAAATATTACACTACATACAGAAGTTATTATTAATCCTAGTATTGGATGGGAACATGCTACTGAAGTACCGGAGTTACCGGAAGTACTAGGTGGGCCGAAAGATGGAACGTTTGCTGAATATGTAATTGTACCAGCTGAAAATGTAGTAGAAAAGCCGTCATATCTTACTTGGGAAGAATCAGGTGTTTTATCTTTATCTGCATTAACTGCATATAGAGCACTTTTTACAAAGGGTAGATTGAAGTGCGGTGAACACGTTTTAATTCCGGGAATAGGAGGTGGTGTAGCTACATTTGCCATGTTATTCGCGAAAGCAATCGGCGCAAAAGTGAGTGTTACTTCAAGGGTAGAGAATAAAAGGGAACTTGCTGAAAAATATGGTGCAGATATTTCTTTTAATAGTACCGGAAATTGGGAAGAGAGCTTACAAGGTGAAAAAGTAGATTTAATAATAGATAGTATAGGCCCGGCAACTTTCTTGAAATATTTTGATGTATTAAAACCAAATGGAAGAATCGTGAATTTTGGTGCAAGCTCAGGAGATAAAATTGAATTACCATTACGCGCATTATTTTACAATCAAATTGATATTATGGGAACATCCATGGGTAGCCGTGAGGAATTTAATGAGATGATAAAGTTTATTGAAAAATATCAAATTAAACCAATTATTGATAAGGTGTACTCGTTAGAAGAAGCAATTCGAGCACTAAGCCGTATGGAACATGGAGAACAATTCGGAAATATTGTACTTCAAATGAATTAAAAAATATGATTTTGCAATTAGTATATTTAAATGAATATGTTATGTATTTCAAACATGAAAAAAATACGAACCGCCTTATTATAAAGGCTTACCGGCTTTATACATAAATAGCGTATAAAATTTGTTTAATAATTGTCATATGAGTAATAGTAAAATGAGAATTAGATGAAAAAAGTTTAAGCCTATTTTCATAATGGTA
The DNA here is from genome assembly GCF_000007825.1 of Bacillus cereus ATCC 14579. Lineage (NCBI taxonomy): Bacteria > Bacillati > Bacillota > Bacilli > Caryophanales > Bacillaceae > Bacillus > Bacillus cereus. The sequence continues at coordinate 2,643,569 of NC_004722.1, forward strand.
TTGTATACTGTGTAAATCAAGAACACTTGTATGTAAGGAGAGAGTTTAATGAATTACACAGTATTTCAGTGGTTTAATAATTTTGCTGATTCATCCAAACTATTAGATACGTTAATGATTGCTATTACAAATAGCGCTGCATACGTAGCCGTTCTATTTATGTTTATCTTATGGTTTAATAATGGAAAGAAAGAAAAGGCAATTAGAAAACAATATACAGTTTTATATACGACGCTTTCGGTTATTATTGCATTATTAGTAAATGTTCTTATACACGCGGTATATTACCATCCGCGTCCGTTCGTATCACATGATGTACATCAATTAGTACCACATGCAGCAGATTCATCATTCGTTAGTGATCATTCTGTACTTGTATTTTCAATCGCCTTCGTATTTATTCTTAGAGGAGAAAAACTAAAATATATCGTGCTATTATGGGCAGTACTAGTCGGTATATCACGTATGTACGTAGGTGTTCATTATCCTTTAGATATACTTGGTGCAGCATTCTTAACACTTATTACGAGTGCTTTAGTAATGCAAAGTACTCGTATGTTTGAACCAATAGCGAAACTTGTATTCAAAATGTATGCATTAGTAGCGAGACGAATTCCTTTCTTAGCGAAATATAACCATATCGCATAATTTTCCTATAAAAAATTCCCCTTTGGACATCCAGAGGGGAATTTTTTTATAGGAAATACGAAAAGAGTTTAGAGTGCTCTGTAATCAAGTTGTACTAATTAATATTCTGAAATTTCACGCACCGTATTTTAAATATATAAAATAATAACACAAAATAACAACAGTTAGTTTTGCATTGTTTTAAAGGAATTAAAAAGAAAACTTCGAAACATATAGTATCGTAAACAAAAACTACAAATTTTAAAACGGATCTTCGTACGAATCCATTCCAAAAGAGAGGAGATAAGTATGCAAAAACTCCAAACGAATAAAGGCGCTCGATATATGATGATTGCTTTTATTGTTTTGTTTCTTATTATGATTTTGCGTATATTCTATATTCAGGCAGTAGGAGTCGTGCATAATGTGAATGTAAAGGATCTCGCGAATGAACAACATAATAAAAAAGGTGTTTTAGAAGCGAATCGTGGCACTATCTATGATCAAACCGGAAAGGTGTTAGTACAAGATTCTACAACGTATCGAGTTGTTGTGAATTTAAAAGGAAAAGATAAAGTGAAAAATAAAGATGAAACCGCACAACAATTAGCCGATGCGCTTGAAATTGATAAAGAAGAAGTATTAAAAAACTTTCATGAAGGGCGTACGCAAGTTGAAATTGGGAAAATTGGTCGGAACTTATCTAGGGAAAAGAAGGAAAAAATTAATGATTTAAAAATACCAGGTGTATCTTTTATGTCGGAAAAAGCAAGAGTGTATCCGAATGAAGACTTTGCATCCTATATACTTGGTTTTGCTAGACCAGATGATAAAGGGAATACGGAAGGAAAGTTTGGGCTTGAAAAGAGTTTGGATAAATATTTGCGCTCTACAAACGGGAATATAGAATATGTGGGTACACGAAGAGGGATTCCGCTTACAAATGATATAGGTAAAGTAGAACCTGCTAAAAATGGAAATAACGTATATTTAACACTTGATAAACAAATTAATAGCTTTTTAGAAGAAGCGATGAACAAAGCACAAGAGCATTATGATCCGTCTATGTTAATTGGAATTATTGCTGATCCAAAAACAGGAAAGGTTTTAGCGATGTCTAGTAAACCTAGTTACAATCCTAATGTAGGTGATATCGAATATTTTTTAAATGATCCGATTGCAAATGCATATGAACCAGGTTCAACAATGAAAGTTTTTACGTTAGCAGCTGCCATTAATGAAGGTGTATATAACGGCAAAGAATATTTTCAATCTGGAAAATATTCCGTTGGTTCATCTGATATAAAAGATCATAATGGTGGATTTGGATGGGGATCAATTACATTTGATGAAGGTTTTGAAAGGTCATCAAACGTAGCTTTTTCTATTTTAGAAGATCAGTTACTGAAACCAAATAAATTTAAGCAATATATGAATAAATTTGGATTCAATCAAAAAACAGGAATAGATTTACCTGGAGAAAGTAAAAATACTTTATTATTAAATACGCAAATTCAACAGGTTACAACTTCTTTTGGTCAAGGTTCTACAGTAACTCCAATTCAATTAATCCAAGCGGCTACTGCTATAGCAAATGACGGGAAAATGATGCAACCATATATCGTTGATAAAGTTGTAAATCCAACAAACAAGGAAGTTATTATGGAAAATCAACCGAAAGAAATTGGGAATCCGATAAAAAAAGAAACAGCGGACAAAGTTAGAAGCTTAATGGAGCGTGTTATAACATCTTCAAAAGGAACTGGTACAATGTATAAAGTGGATGGTTATCCAATTGGAGGTAAGACAGGAACAGCACAAATACCGAATCCTGAAAACGGCCGATATATGGAAGGGAAAGAGAATTACATTTTCTCCTTTTTAGGAATGGCTCCAATTGATGATCCGGAGTTAATCGTATACTTAGCTATTAAGCAGCCAAAGTTAAAAGGAGATGAGTATGGAGCTCAGCCTCTTGCTGAAATATTTAAACCTGTTATAAAAAACAGCCTTGAATATTTAAAGGTGAAACCGTATACAGAAAAACAAATAGCTGATGCAATGAAACAATCTCAATTAAAAGTACAAAATTATGTAAATCAATCGATGGATACAATAGAGAAAAGTGTAGAAAAAGAGAAGCTACAGCCGGTAATTTTAGGAGAAGGAAAAATAATAAAACAATATCCACAGTCTGGCGAGGTAATGAGTGAAGGTGATCGTATATTTTTATTAGGGAATAACGCACAAATGCCAAATGTAAAAGGTTGGTCCATGCGTGATATTATGTATTTCTCCAAACTTTTGAAATTAGATTTGAAAACTTCTGGTACGGGTTATGTAACGAGTCAAAGTATTGAAAAAGGACAAGATTTACAAGAAGGAGATACACTAGAACTAGAATTAGAACCGCCGTTACAACCGTTAACAGAGGCGAATACGAATTAATCCAGGCATTTGGAAAGAGCTATATGCAAATAGCTCTTTCTTTAGAGTTGCGAGTAATTTCACGCACCGTAATTTTTAGAAAAAATAATAAATGATAAGTTGTTAAATATCTGATTATTTTTTATTTACAGTTAAATACATATGTGATAATATGGAAAAAATAAATGCAGTGAAGAGAAGAGTAAATAAAATGAATTTTTCACAGAGAGCTCCATGTAGCTGAAAAGGAGTAAAAATTCTTTATTGAACCAAGCCTCTGAGCAGCACATCAGAACCTATTATTAGGGGATGGTGTGACGGGAGCTCCCGTTATAGAGCTATGGTATAAGCATGAATTAGAATGCAGTACCTAATAAGGTTAGTATGGTGACATATTAACAAACTAGGGTGGCACCGCGATGATAAATCTCGTCCCTAAGATTAAAAGTCTTGGGGGTGGGATTTTTTTATTGTTGTAAAACAATTTTGAAAGCGGGGGCCAAAAATGAAAAATTTACTTAAAGATTGGAAATATCCTTTATTACTATTGTCCGGAGTTGGTATTGCGAATTTAGGGGCATGGATTTACTTAATAGCACTGAATGTACTTGTCTATAATATGGGTGGCTCAGCCTTAGCTGTTGCTACTTTATATGTAATAAAACCATTAGCCACTTTATTTACAAACGCTTGGTCTGGGAGTATGATTGATCGTTTAAATAAACGGAAATTAATGATTCACCTCGATATATATCGTGCGTTATTTATCGCTATTTTACCTTTACTTCCGTCACTTTGGATTGTTTATGTATTCGTATTCTTTATAAGTATGGCCAGTGCAATTTATGAGCCAACTGCTATGACATATATGACGAAATTAATTCCAGTAGAGCAAAGACAACGTTTCAACTCATTACGCAGTTTAATAGGATCTGGTGCATTTTTAATTGGTCCAGCGATAGCGGGGGTTTTATTAATTGCAGGTACACCAGAGTTTGCTATATATATGAATGCTATAGCATTTCTCTTATCAGGATTCATTACATTACTTTTACCGAATCTTGATAAGAAAGAAGATTTGGATACAACTAGTAATACATTATCACTTACAGTATTAAAAAAAGATTGGAACACTGTTATAAATTTTAGTAGAAAACATGTGTATGTCGTATGTGTGTATTTCTTATTTCAAAGTATGTTCGTATTAGCAACTGCTACTGATTCACTTGAACTATCGTTTGCGAAAGATGTATTACTACTAACAGATAGTGAATATGGTTTTCCTAGTTAGTATAGCTGGTGCAGGATTTATTTTAGGTGCCATAACAAATACAATTTTATCAAAAAAATTAGCACCTTCATTTCTAATTGGAATAGGATCATTATTCATCGCAATTGGTTATTTAATTTATGCTTTTTCAAATGTATTTTTAATAGCTGCTATTGGATTCTTTATTTTATCTTTCTCTATGGCATATGCAAATACAGGATTTTATACATTTTACCAAAATAATGTTCCCGTTCATATAATGGGACGGATCGGGAGTATATATGGACTTGTTATTGCGTTAGTAACAATCTTTATTACAATACTATCTGGTGTTGCGACTCAGTTCATTTCTATACAACTTGTAGTTATTGTAGGGTCATTAATAATGTTATTTATTACTATCGTCTTGTGTGTGTTTACTTTATTCCCATCACAATCTAAGTTGTATTCTACTGAGTCAATAAAGTGAAAATTTAATCAGTGGGGGTCTTACTGCTCATAAATAGCGGGATAAATTTGAAATGGACTTTGTGTTTTCATTAATAATTTATCGTATTTAATAAGAGGGTTCCTTCCTCTTTATATGGAAAAATTAATAAGAGGAAAGAACAATACCGAAAGATAAGGGTGGTTGTCGTGATAAAAACAAAAGATGAAATTGATAAAATTGTAAAAGAAATACAAAAGAAAATAGATTTCTCTGGAGTAGTTTTAGTAAAAAAAGAAAAAGATTTAGTCTATGAAACAGCATTGGGTTACGCAAACAAAAGTGAATGTATAAACAATACGATACAAACAAGATTTGGCATTGCCTCAGGATGTAAAATCTTCACTGCAATTGGCATCTGTCAACTTGTTGAAAAAGGTGTTATTTCTTTTCATACAAAATTAAAGGATTGTCTAGAGATAAAACTTCCAAACTTCGATGAAGATATTACAATACATCAACTACTAACGCATAGCTCTGGTATACCAGATTATTTTGATGAAAGTATTATAGATAACTTCGAGGATCTTTGGAAACAAACACCTATGTATCTATTAAAGAGCTTAAAAGACTTTTTACCATTATTTCAAAACAATAATATGATGTTTGCACCTGGGAGTAAGTTTCACTACAACAACGCAGGTTTTATCATACTTGGATTAATAATAGAAGAACAGACGGGACTTAAATTTACGGAGTATATAGAAACAAACATTTTTAATTCGATTGGCATGAATGATTCTGGCTATTTTTCATTAGATAAATTACCAAGACATACAGCTCTAGGATATATAAAGGACGAAACCAACCAAAATTGGAGAACAAACGCTTACTCTATACCAATAAAAGGAGGGGCTGATGGAGGTGCATATGTTACTGCACCAGACATGTTGAAATTTTGGGCGGCACTATTTAATAATGAAATTTTAGGAAAGGAATATACAAAGTTACTTTTAACTCCCCACATTTATGTAAATGATAAACAGTCTTACGGATATGGAATATGGATTGAAACACGAGAAAACAAGGTATTCAAATATCATGTAATGGGATATGATCCAGGCGTCAGTTTTCGCTCGGCCATATATCCAGAATTAGGAATCACTTTAGTTATTCCATCGAATAAAGAGGCAGGACCTGAAAAATTAATGACAGAAATAGAAAGAGCTTTTTAATTATATGGATATAAAAGAAGAGATACGAAAATAATTTAAACGGGTTTATGATTGTTTCTGTTCTGAAAAATATTTTAGTTAACGAGGAACCCTTTATTTATTAAATAAGGGGTTTTTGTAATTCTGCACAATTACATATGTTTATATGGATTTTTAAATTAAAAAATATTACTATATAATTGTAAATTTAAATTATTAATTCATATGAAAGGATGTGTTAACAATTTGTATATGATCAACGGTAGTTTGTTTATTATTTTAGGGGTTATTTGTTATTTAATTGTACGTGGAATATTAATTGGTACCAAAAATAAAAAACATGTGATTTGGTGGAAAGAAATAGTAAGTTTTTTATTCGTGGTTTACATTTGTATGGTTGTTGCAGTAACTTTATTCCCTTTACCAATCGGTTTTCCTTCTAATGTTGAAAATCTGAATCGCTCGGTCAATATAATACCATTTGCATCAATTATTAAAGACATCAATCAAATTGGTAGTGCTTATGATGGAGATGCCCTATTTATGATTGGGCTAATTGTAAGAAATGTAGGCGGGAATATTTTATTATTAATGCCTTTAGGATTTTTAGCACCTATCCTATGGGATAAATATAAGAAATTCAAAAATACAATTTTATTAGGATTTTCTATATCAGCTAGTATTGAATTGCTACAATTAATTGAGTCTTTATTTAGTGGAGTGGGACGTATTACTGATATTGATGATGTGATTTGTAATGTTCTAGGTTCTATTTTTGGATATTGTATTTATAATATCTTTTTAAAAGCCATTAATAAATTTAACATTCGAGTATTGGGTAAAACTAATTCTAAAGGTGTGGAATTAGTTGATAAATAGGAGTTTAAACGAGTTATTAAAGGCGTACGAGTAAAAAGTACGTCTTTTTTATTTTTATAAATAATGCTTAAGGCTGATGAGAAATCACATTTTTCATCTTACACTTGAAAGTAGCTATCGTATTTCAAGTATGGAGTGAAAAGAGGAGAATATAATTTTTAAAGATAAGCAAGTTTATAGGAGGATTCTAAATGGATATTTTACTTGTTGTTCTTATTATTGTTTTGATGCAAAGTAAAGAACGAAAAGTGAAAATAAACCGTATTTGGCTCATTCCGGCTTTGTTGTGCTTTGTAACAATCCAGTCCATTATTCATATGGGACAAATAACATCCCTTGTTTAACATTGCTAAGAACGGTAATACTAATTAACATTGAACTTTTACAACAAGGGATGATAATATGATATACATTTACACAGATTTTGGTGGAACACATACTACCTCACTAGCTGCAGCGTATCATTTAAATAAACTACCAACGGATCGTAAGTTAACGAAAGAAGAAATTTTGAATGTAGATTACTTTAATAAATTGAAAACAGAAGATATGGGAAAAATTATTTTTCATGGAATCGATGAACATGGTCATCCTGTATATACGATTGGATGCGGCGCATCAAAAGTTGTTGTACCTGCGATGAAGCATTTAGGAGAAATCTTGCAAAAACATTATCAAAGCCATGAAAAGATTATATTTTCTAATACATCACCAACAGTGCCTTTACCGATGACTTTCGGTGGGCTGTTTTCTAGAAGGTTCCATATTGATTTTATTGGCGTACCGTTACTCGTATGGGGAGCAAAAATTTGCTGTGATAATATACAAAGGCTTGTTAGTTATACAAAAGAAGCTGGACGATTAACGAATGATTATGTAGTAATTTTAGATAATGAAACTTTTAAATAGTATATGATAAGAAGAAAATCGAGCAAATTCCTTGATTTTCTTTTTTATTTGTGAAATAGACAAGAAATAGTCACAATTAATATGCATCTACTATAGCCAAAACAATAAAGTCCTGTTACTATTACAGGGATATTCTCTTTTCGTAACATAAATATATAGAAAAGTCAGAAAAGAGGAATTGAATTAAGGGAGGAACAACATGAAGCGTGTTGCTTGGATTACTGATAGTACAACTGCGAGTTTTAAAACAGAAGGAGATAACTTTGTTATCCCAATTGAAGTTATTATTGATGGTGTGTCGTACAAAGATTGTGAAGAAGGTGTGCGTGAGCGCGTTTATAATGCTTTGAATGAAGGTAAAACTGTCACTACATCACAGCCTAACATAGGGGAAATGGTAGATTTATTTTCGAAATGCAAAGAAGAATATGAAGAGGGATTTGCAGTTGCTATTAGCGGAAAAGTAAGTGGAACCTATCAAAATATGAAGCTAGCTGCAGAAATGGCAGGTTTTCCATTAACGGTATTAGACAGTGAAACAACAAGTTATCCAATGGATGAACTAATTAGAAAAGCGAAATCGTTATACAATGATGGTATGACTTTACAAGATATACACAAAACATTAGTAGATGAAAAAAGAAGACCTTTCCACGTATTCCCGAAAAGTTTAAAAGGCCTTTATGCAAGTGGTCGTGTAAAGGGCATTCAATTTTTACTTGGAAGTTTATTAAGTGTTAACTTAATATTAGAAGTAAAAGGTGGAGAGCTTTTACTTGAAAAGAAAGTTCGTAAAATCCAAAAATGTCGAGAATATATTAAAAATGAACTTGAAAAAGAATTACCAAAAGTACTTCACATGTTCCATGCTAATGATAAAGATGGAGCTGAAGAATGGATTGCAGATATTAGACAAGCATTCCCTGAAATGGATTTCAAATTATATCCATTACCAATTTCATTTGCGGTTCATGCAGGTGAAGGTACAATAGCAATTAGTTATTAAGAAGAAAACCCGTGAATGATACGCGGGTTTTTTATTTATAAATGGTGCATACCACGCCACCATCAAGTTGAAGTTTTATAGCGCTCTAGAACGAAATTTGTGTTAACTCGAAACAAAAATCTTATTTTATCATTTTTGGGGAGCAACCACAATTTCTTGACTTGATTTGAGATTAAAAATATAAACCTTTTCCTACTGGCTGAACAGTTTCTAGTACAATATCAACCATTTCTTCATTAAGTAGGGTCCTTATAATCCAAGCTGATAGTTCTTGAGCAGCAAAACAACCTGCAGCAGTCGAGATATTTCCTTCGTTTACGAAACTTTTCTCAATAACGTCTACACCAAATTCTTTAAGTTGTTCTACTGCTGAGGGATATGTAGTAGCTTTTTTTACCAGTTAGTAATTTTTTACCCCCTAATAGTAGTGAACCAGAACACATAGATCCTATTAATTGTCTTTGAGGATCTACATGAATGCTATTAATATATTGTTGATTTTTATATAAATCCTTTACACCTTTACCACTTGCAAATATTACAGCGTCGGCAAAAGGGATATCAGATATGCTTCCTGTCATGGGAATACGCAAGCCAGACATAGATATATGAGTTTCTTCCGTTCCTAAAAGCTGTACATCCCAATCAGAAAGACCACCGACTAAACGTACACGATTTAATAAATCCCATGGTAGAAAAACATCTATATCAGTAAAGTTATCGAAGCAGACTATTGCAATTTTCATTTTCTAACCCTCCACTTATGTATATCATTTTATTTATAATATAAACATCTCCTTTTTATGTTCTATATCAAGTTATAAATCCCTGTATATTACACGTATATGAAGGAGGTGTAGTGATTTTTTAATTCCTCTAAACATAAAAAGATATAAAATCATTTTCTTGGTTTCTATCGATTTTTTGTACAAAACCAAGACCCGTAGCAACAACTCGTATGGTATTGGGGATGAGGATTTTTAAAATTCTCAAGGAAATAGGTGTAATTTATCACACATACAAATAGAAATAAAAATGTCATCCTTTCTTATAAATTCACAGATAGAAACACGTTTTTCGCTTTTAGGGGGCATTGTTTCAGTAGTTTACTAATCTATATATAATATGATTTTTATAATTTCCGTAAAATAATTTTGACGTATTTATTTTTTCAATATAAAATAATATTCATACATCCAAATTTAACCAATAGTATATAAAAGATATATCTTTAGTTTCAAGGGGAAAGGTTAATATAAAAGTAAGGAAACTAGTTACGCTTGCAGTACCATTTATGCTATTATACGTGTCAGTTCAATTAACCAGAATTCTTCAAGGCAATTTCAGCAACTGAACGAAATCAGAATGGATATTATTTTTCAAGAAAAAGTTTAAGGAACAATTGATGAGTTATACCGAAAATCGGAAATTTATAATAGAAAATAAGTTTCATATAGAGGTGAAATTATATGCCTAAAATTGACAATATGTTAGCAATTCTTTGGATGCTTCGTTCAGGTGAAAAAATTACTGCGAAACAAATTTCAGAAAAGTTAGAGATGAATATAAGGACTGTGTATCGTTATATTGATACAATTTCAACTAGTGGAGTACCTATAATTTCAGAGCCAGGACATAACGGCGGATACACTTTATTGAACAATTTTATTGAAGCCCCTCTTTTTTTTGATTTTGAGGAGCAAACTTCACTATTTCATGCTGCTGTTTTTGCAGAAGAAGCCGGGTATTATGGAGGTGAAGCGTTAAATAGGGCCATTTCAAAACTAAGTAAATACTCAAATCAAGAGCAGGAAACAAAGATAAATCAACATTTAACTAGTCTTGAAGTAATAAGTCGATTAAGTCCGCTCTCTATAGAAACTTTTTTGAAGGAGTTGGAGCAGGCCGTAGCTGACGGGTACTCAGTAAAAATTCTTTACCATAAAAATGGTGAAAAGAAATTAAATTATAGATTGGTCGATCCATACAGAATTATCTATTGGAATAATAAATGGTATGTGATTGGATTTTGTCATCTTAGGAATGATATCCGTAGTTTTAGAGTAGATCGAATTGAAAGTTTAATGCTAACGGAAAATAAGTTTAACCGGCCAGAAAATTTTTCAGCACGGGACTTTTTTATAAAAAGTCTTCTTCCAACTATAGAAGATAAGAAAGATATTATTTCTTTGGTTATTAATGGGGATAAAAATGTATTAGCTGATATTTGCCAACATTGGTTTTTAGGACATTATTTACAAGAACGGACTTCAAATCAAGCAGTTTTTCTTCTTGAAAAAGATATGATACATACATATGTACCTTATTTACTTTTACCGTACAATAAATCTATTAAAGTTATTGAGCCAATAAGTCTTAAGAAAAGACTTATTGAAGTTCTGTCGGAATTAATAAAATTTCATCAAGTATGATAACTTCCCTGACGTTAACTGTCAGGGAAGTTATATTATAATAGCTATATAAATTGTGATTGGAGTGTTATTGGATGCAAACAAAAAAAGTTTTTCTATATGTATTTAATAACAATGTCGGACTGGGAATATGGATATTTAATTGCTGAACTAAACTCAGGAAGATATTTCAAAAAAGATTTAGCACCTTTAAAAGTAATTACAGTAGGAGCTAATAAAGAAATGATTACTACTATGGGAGGACTGAGCATAAAACCAGATATTTCCCTTGATGAATGTACTCTTGAGAGTAAAGATCTTTTAATTTTATCAGGAGGGACTACTTGGAGCGAAGAAATTCATCAACCTATCTTGGAAAGAATTGGCCAAGCTCTAAAGATTGGCACTATTGTTGCTGCAATTTGTGGTGCAACTGATGCCCTAGCGAATATGGGATACTTGGATACTAGAAAGCATACAAGTAATAACTTAGAATATACTAAAATGGTATGTCCTAACTATAAAGGAGAAAAGTTTTATGAGTTGGGATCTGCGGTATCTGATGCGAATTTAGTTACTGCATCAGGAATAGCTCCTCTGGAATTTGCAAGGGAGGTACTGAAAAAAATAGATGTATTTACACCAGATGCATTACATTCATGGTATAACCTAAATAAGACTCATAAACCTGAATACTTCTTCCAGTTAATGAATTCAATAAAAAAATGAAATAATTAAAAAGCGCAATTTCTCTGCAAATCAAAACAGAGAAATTGCGCTTTTTAATTTGGAATTCCCTTATCATTGTAAATCGGCATTTTCCTGACGCTCCCCCTATGTAACCTTCTATAGTAATCCTACTCCAACAATTCAATAAAGCGATGCTATAATGTCCGTTTATAGGTACATTTCATTAAGTAGAGAGTAATAAATCTATTTAGGTTTAATAATTTTGATACTGACAATTTAACATACATAAAACCAAAAGTTGCATGTTATATTATTAGGCACAACAATATAAATAATACCATTTGTTTATTCCGTAAATACTGTTGATAAAAAAAGAGAAAGGATTTTTAAAGGTAAAAATAGAAATCTATATAAAAAAATATTTAAATGGTAGGGATATTATGAAAATCGGTAAGTTTGGAGAAGTAAATAACTTAAGTATTGATACAATTAGACATTATATAGATCTCAGTCTCATTATTCCTGAAAAAAAGGGGGCACACTATTTTTTTGATGAGTATTGTCAATCAGATTTAGAACTTATAATACATTACAAAGATCTAGGATTTAGCTTGAATGAAATCAAAGAACTATTTTTTTATAAAAATTTAGCAAAATCTATGAATTACGAAAAAGATATCTTTTACCAATCTTTATTTAAACTAAAATATGACAAAATGGAACAGGAAATAGAACTTTTGGAGAAGAAACGGGATAAATTAAAGGGAGTGTTACATGATTTATTATTAACAAATGAAACTTCCAATACAATTATAGGGATAGATTTAAGTGTACTACATTTACTGACATGTTCTAAGTGCAGCAAAAAATTAATTCTTCAAGATGGAATTATTAATAACAATCAAATTATTGAAGGAAAGTTAATTTGTAATTGTGGAGAAGAATACATGATTACTTCAGGAATTATATCTGCTGGTAAATTATTTAAAGCAAATGAGCAAACGTCACTTGAAAATATTATTTCGGATTATATTCATGAAACTGATAATGCATATTTGGAAAATATGCATAGAGAAGGGGAATGGGCGAAAAAGAAACTAATACATTTAGATTTAAATAACAAATTAATACTAGATATAGGATCAGGACTTGGGTTCTTTTTGAGGAGCATTTATGAAGAACTACCCGAAGATTGCCTATACATCGCAGTAGATCGAGATTTAAATAAACTTTTATTTTTAAAAGATGTATTAGCGAGAAGAAATCCAAAAAGAAACATTCTCTTTATCTGTGCTGATTTTTTGAACATCCCTATTCAGAATCGGTCTGTTGATATTGTAATTGATCATTCTGGTACGAGTAATTATAGTTTTGAGCATGAGAATTTTTTACTTCACGAATTAAATCCACTTTTTAAATCTAATTGTTATTTATTAAGCTTATTTATTTTATTTAAAAATTTCAGCTCAAATAGCCAAATTACAATTAACTTTCGAGCAAATTTTACACTTTCAAAAATAAAGAAAGAACTCCAAAATCTACAGTTTCAATCCATTGATGAAAGTACTTCAAATTATTTGAAACGAGGCGGAAAGTACGAGGATTTCTTTGTTCAAGGTGAAGAAATTTATACATATTCATTTTTCGGAAAAAGATGGGGTTAACCCCATCTTTTATTTATTTCCCCTTAAAACTTTTCAAATCGTACATATTGCTATTGGGCTGACCCAAGAACTTACAATGTACGTAATACAAAGTTATGCAGGGGGGAAAATGATGGGAAGTTTACGATTACATATAGAAAATAAAAATAGAAACCAAGAACTAAGAAATATTTGTTTATATTCAATTGCAAAAACAGTATCACTATTTGGTAGCTCTATTTATAGTTTCGCATTAGGATTGTATGTATTACAAATAACCGGATCTGCTTTAAATTTCGCGATTACGCTTATTTTAGGAACGATTCCAATGATTGTTATGAATCCATTTGCCGGTGTCATTGCTGATAAGGTTGATAAAAAGAAACTCGTCGTTTGCATGGATGTATTAAGCGGGTGCTTATTAATAACTGTTTATATATTAAGCAACTATTATGGATTAAACTTATTCATTATTTATACTACTACCTTTCTTATGACCGTATTTACAACGTGTTTTGGAATAGGATTAGAGGCCGTAAAACCGAATATGGTTACTAAAGAACGGTTAATGAGTATTAATTCTATAAGTAAAATTATCGATTCTATATCTTTAATTTTAGGGCCTATGTTAGGGGGCATTGTTTTTGCAGTCTTTGATATGAAAACTTTTATAATTATTAACGGTATTTCATTTATCCTTTCGGCTATATCCATATTGTTTATAAACTTTAAATTGTGCGAGCAAAACATAAATGAGGAATGTTCAATTAGAGAAATTAATTTTATTGAAGATATAAAGGAGGGATACTCTTACTTATTGGAGCGGAAAAGCTTAAAAAATACTTTTAGTATTTTAATTTCCCTTAATTTCTTTTTAGGCTTTGCTGTAACCGTTCCGTTGCCATACATTATTAACACAGTTCTCAATCTTAATTCTAAGCAATTTGGTATGATTCAAGGGACTTTTCCGATAGGTATGATAGTTGGTGCAATATTAGTGAAAAAGATAACTGATTGTTATTCTTATTCTTATCTATTGAAAAAAATAAGTTTTATGTTGGCAATTTTTATGATAGTTTTAGGGATACCTGTTTTATTTAAATCTATTGTAGTAAATAATTTGGTATATGTTACTACGTATTGCATGATTATGTTCTTTTTAGGATTTATGATAGCACAAATTGATATTCCTTTAATGTATTTCATGCAAAATGAGATTCCTGAAGAATATAGAGGAAGAGTTCTTAGTATTGGATTAAGCTTAGGTAAAATAATGCAACCAATAGCACTTGCAATATCAGGACTATTATTAAATTTCATTCCAGCCTACACGCTTCCCATTGCAGGGGGGATTGTATTTTTTACTTTGAATAAAATTTTAGCAAATAAGTTTAATTTAGAAATTCATTCAAAAGATTATAGTGTTTAACGTAACTTAAAAAGCGCAGGATTAGCATCCTGCGCTTTTCTATCGTAATTCAGCGGTTTTTCTAATGACAATCTTATCAATATCATCTTCTTCATCACCAATAAATAATCCGCGTTCTTTTAAATATGCTTCAAAATATAAATCTGCTTCAGCGCGTTCGTCATATGGCTTTACAGAGAGAACGAAACCTAATTTGTTTTGTTCTTCTAAGTGAGAAGTGGAGATGTAAGCCGGTACATTATGGCGTAAAAAGAGTTCTTTAACCGGAATAATCATATCTTTCATTAATTTCGTTAGCATACCCATTTCAAACTCGAAATTAAAGCGATCTATACTAGATAAATCAGCGAATACTACACCGATAAAACCTGTATTAAATACTTCTTGATATTCTACATCTTCGTCATGGCCGCCGTAAAAATTCTTTTCGATTAAATAATTTACAAAATAAGCAACGCCATCACTTTGTTCAAATGGTTTCGTTGAAAGAACAAAACCAATTTTCTTTTGTTTATGTAAATACACACATGACATGTATGCTGAAATGTTATGTTCTTTAAACAAAGCGCTTGTTGCTCCAGAGAGACCATCTAATACGTGATGAACAATTTGAAGTTTTTTACGAGCGAAATAATAGGATTTCTTTTGTAACTCCAATGTATCAATAAAGACAGAGCCGATAAAGCCTGTATTTGAAATAATAGGTGCTTGCTTTTTTCTTCCTCTGCGCTTTAATGGAGCCATTGTTAAAATCATCCCTTCATGTACGTTTAAAATAAAATAGAACGTTTGTTCGTATAATTATATTTTACTATTAAAACGCTATAAAGTAAAGGGTTTTTGATGAAAATATAACAAAAAAGACACCTTATAAAAGGTGCCTTAAACGCTGTAGGGAATAGGGTTTACCCTAACTATTTATATTATGATACAGAAACAATCTCTTCTGTATCTTCTACATCTAAATGACAGTCCATAGTACGAACATCTTGATCTTCATGACTTCCGAAATAAATAGTAATTTTCATATGTATCGCTCCTTTATTCTAGGAATACCTAAAATAATTACTAGTAATGTTAATATTTATTATATACCACTTTTTTCATTCCGACAACGTTATATCATTTTTAATTATTTTAAACTATAGAGCACAATTTAAAGAGGTACTTTTTATAAAAAAAGGTAAATTTCTAATATGTTATATTTAATATAGAGGGATTCGAGTATTACTTTTTATGAAAAGGAGAACTATTGATGAATTATAAACAATTACTAATAGATAACTTTGCATTTAAAACTTCATATGTTGCGCAATTTGTGCCCGGAATGAGTATAAAAGAAACGAAAGATTATATTGCTGTTGATTGCGGATTACCTGCCGATACATTCAATATCATCACTCTACTGAACAATAATTTAACGGAAGGGGTCGAGAAATTATATAAGGAGGTAGAATACTATAATCAAAAGAAATTTCCAATGAGTGTTTGGTTATGGGATGAGGAGCAAGAGCGGGATATAAAAAGCGAGTTAAATAAAATCGGTTTAAAAGAAGCGGAGCAAAATATTGCGATGGTAGCAGACTTAAAAACAATTTCTCCAACAATAAACATGCCAGTAAGTTTTACAATTCAACAAGCATCTTCACCTGGACTAATAAAAAAATTTGGAGAAACGTTAGCTAATCTATTCGGCACATCGGAAGAAGCTATACATGTACAAGCATTCTATAATCAAATTTCTAATCTTGATTTATGGAACAGTGAGAATATGAAACTATTTTTAGGATTTTATGAAGGTGAAATCGTAACTGTTGGTTCATTGATATGTTCAAAAGATAGTATTGGTATTTATGACATCGCAACGAAAGAAGAAATGAGAGGACGAGGATTCGGATCTACTATGTTCAATTTCCTTCTGCAAGAAGCACAAAAATTTAAAAATACGTATTGTGTATTACAAGCTTCAACCGATGGAATCAATATTTATAAAAAATCGGGATTTCAAGCTATCGGCAAAATGACTGTATTGGAAAATCGACATGTAATTGAGTAAATCATTCTAGTTAAATTGTCTTTATATAGGAGCTTATAAATCGTTATGAAAAAGATATATCTCGTTACAATAATTTGTGCCTTTATAATAATAAGTATCTTTGTTTTTCAGAAAATTAATGAACATAAGTATACTAAAGCTATGAATCAATCAAATCATATAAAAAATATCGCACATAGAGGTGCTTCTGCGTTCGCGCCTGAACATACAATAGCAGCATATCGATTAGGCCAACAAATGAATGGAGATTATATAGAAATTGATCTCCAAATGACAAAAGATGGATATTTAGTGGCTATGCATGACGAAACCTTAAACCGTACAACAAATGGTACAGGGCTAGTGAAAGAGCATACATTAGAAGAAGTAAAGCAACTAAATGCAGGTTCTTTTTTTAATGAAAAATATCCGAACTTAGCCAAGAAAGAATTTGAAAATGCAAAAGTCCCAACATTAACAGAAATTATTGAAACGTTTGGGCATAACGCGAACTATTATATCGAAACAAAAACACCTGATGAATATCCAGGAATGGAAGAAAAATTATTAGAAATTATTAATCACTACGAAATACAGGATAAAGTGATTA
This sequence comes from Bacillus cereus ATCC 14579, assembly GCF_000007825.1. Classification (NCBI taxonomy): domain Bacteria; kingdom Bacillati; phylum Bacillota; class Bacilli; order Caryophanales; family Bacillaceae; genus Bacillus; species Bacillus cereus. Next base: position 2,661,146 of record NC_004722.1, read on the forward strand.
TTCAATCATTTAGTGAAGAAAGTCTACAAAAGATTCATAGCTTAAATAGTAATATATCCTTAGTACAATTATTACCTTATAAAAAAGCAGTTCAATTAACAAAATTAGAGATAGAAAAGTATAAAATGTACTGCATAGGTCTTGGTATGAATTACAAATATATTGATTCAGATTATGTAAAGAAAATAAAGAAAAACGGATTAGAAGTTCATCCATTTACAGTAGATAATGAAAAAGATATGAAAAAGTTACTTTCATGGGGAGTCGATGGGATGTTTACTAATTATCCGGATCGTTTACATTCAATATTATTGGATTTGAAAATTCATGAATAAGAAGTGTTATTCATAAAGGAAAAATTTACACAACCTGTATATTAGGATTATCAATGCAAGAAGGCATGTAGCATATAAAAAGAAAATACCAAAAACCGCAACTTGAAGACTTAGGTTGTGGTTTTTTAATTGCTTCGATTTCAACTTACAAAGTTTGAAGCTAGAAGTGAAAATCTTTTTAGCTGAATTGGCTTCCTATGTATTTGTACTTCGTATCGTTCTAGGTATATGTACAACCCGTGAGACGAGTTTTGCATAGGATAATAGAAAAGGAGATGTTGCATATTGAAATACCACAATAGAAATGTAAGTAATCTGAATAAATTAGCGGATAATACGAAAGCTGCAGCTTTTAAGTGGTATCAGTACTGTATCGACAATGGAATTGAAGTATTAATTTATGAAACAATCCGTACAGTCGAGCAACAACGTGAATATGTTCGTAAAGGAGCATCACAAACGATGCGCTCATATCACTTAGTAGGACAGGCATTAGATTTTGTTCCAATTCAGTCGAATGGTACAGAAGATTGGAATGGCTATAATAAAGAACCGTGGGCTTCAGCAATTCGTTATGCTAAACAAATTGGTTTCGAATGGGGCGGTGACTGGAAAGGATTTGTGGATAGCCCGCATTTGCAATATAACTACAAAGGGTATGGAACGGATACTTTTGGAAAAGGTGCTCAAAACGTAGTGACTCCTCCCACGTCGAATGATAATGTAGGGGTTGCTTATATTAACGGTAGTAATGTAAATTTACGAAAAGGACCTGGTACTGGATATGGCGTTATTCGTCAATTAGGGAAAGGAGAGTCCTACAAAGTATTTGGACAAACAAATAGTTGGTTAAATCTAGGTGGCGATCAGTGGGTTTATAACGATCCATCATACATCCGTTATACGGGAGGAAATGTACCAGCAACTTCACAATCATCAAATGATGGTGTAGGTGTAGTTACTATAATCGCGGATGTATTGCGTGTTCGTACCGGCCCTGGAACAAATTACGGCATTGTGAAAAACGTGTATCAAGGTGAAAAATATCAATCGTTTGGATATAAAGATGGTTGGTATAATGTTGGTGGAAATCAATGGGTTTCTGGTGAATATGTTACGTTTGTAAAGTGAAAATAAGAGCCGTCCAGTTGGGCGGCACTTTATTTTAAATATTCATAGGGCGAGCACTTATAATATCATTCGTGATGCATAGAGTATAATTTTTCATTCTAATAATCAGAAAGTAATCAAAATGTAATTAATTTCAACTACGCTTTTTATATTTTTTTGATACACTGGCTACGAGGGGGATACCAATTAAGGTCGGTAAAAACCAAAACCATATTGGCGGAAGTAAATTTATAATGGGAATATGGATGCCGACATTTACTAAAAGTGCGGTGACTGCACCAATATAAGAACCTAACATGCCTCTAATGTGGTGATGGAGCCAATTTTTCCAACGTTTTTTTCGTGCAAGGTATCCATAAATCGCAAATGAATAAGAGAAGATTGCTACATAAAATAAATATGCGATTTTATCCCAGTTGATAATGGATAATATTATTGCCGTAAGGGTAATGACAACATAAGATGCATGATATATTTCGCCCCATTCGGTATGTTTTCCTTTCTTCTTTTGGGCAACCATCGCTACAATACCAGTGATTAAGCATATTGTTCCAAATAGGATGTGTATGGTTAAAAGAATGTTAAAAATGCTCATAATAATTCCTCCTTTTTTATTTTTATAGTATTGCAGTATAGGAGAAAAGTTGAAAAATATAGTTAGTTCGGCTTAATATATTGAAATAAAGGTACTCCTAGAACAAAACCCAATGATTTAAATATTTAGTGAGATGATTATTATGTTAAATGAAGGAGAGACTTCTATGTTTACATCTATTACATATTTACAATCGGGCAATGAGAAACAACAAAAAATATATGATGTTTTGAATAGCCTAAACATAATGGAGGATTTAGCTTTATATAATCCCGTTCTTTGCGGGACAATCCCTATAAGAATTGATACTCCTCAATCTGACTTAGATATTGTAATGGAAGTATATAATTTTGATGTTTTTGAGCAGGAAATGAGGTCTTTATATGGTTCTTATGGAGGGTTCAACATAAAAAAGAAAAAAATTAAAGGTACTGAATCGATAAAGGTGAATTTTGAATTCGAAGGTTTTGAATTTGAATTATTTGCTCAACCGAAGCCAGTGCGTAATCAAAATGCATATAGACACATGATAGTGGAACACATGCTATTAATGCAGCATCCCCATATAAGGGAAGAAGTTATTCGCTTAAAGGAACAAGGTTTAAAAACAGAACCTGCTTTTGCTCAAGTATTAAATATTGACGGAGATCCTTATGAAGAGCTTATTTTATTAGGGCAGGAAATGAAATTGTGGTAAATAAGATACATAAAAAATCCTCCAAAAACAAAAGAGGATTTTTTTTATGCCGTTAACTTCCGAATTAATTCACTGAGCAATCTAATTCCGTTAGTCATTTGTTCTGGAGTAGCATATCCATATGATAAACGAATGTACTGATCTGATTCTTCTTCATAAATACGTCCCGGATTTAAAAGAATTCCTTTTGATAGTGCCTCTGAAAATAGTTTTTTCATCGGAATGTTATGTATAACCTTTAGCCATATAAAAAATCCACCACTAGGAATATCCCATGATGCAATATCTGCACAATATTTATTTAAAGCTCGTATCATTATTTGTCTTCGTTCTTTCAGGTGCATTCTTACATTTGCTACATGTTCTTCATAAAAACCTTCATTTATCCATTCAGCAGCTACTCTTTGAGATAAAGAGCTGGATCCATAGTCTGTTTGCATTTTTATATCTGACAATCTATCAATAACAGGTTCTGGTCCGATTATCCATCCAATTCTCAGTCCTGGGCTAAGTGTTTTAGAGAGACTACCAATATATAATACATGTCCATGTTTATCCATCGACTTTAAAGGAGCTGGAGGTGATTCATCAAGCCATAACTCTCGGTATATATCATCCTCGATGATAGGCAATTGCTCTTTTTCACATATTTTTAATATTTCTTTTCTTCGCTCTTTGGACATCAATATCCCCGTTGGATTTTGAAAACAAGGAATTGAATATAAAATATTATTCTTTTGACTATATTTAATTCGTTTTAATAAGTCGTTAGGTAAAATACCGTGATGATCCATTGATATACCGGATAAATTTATATTTGCTGATTGAAAAATATGAAGTGAATATAAGTAAGAAGGTTGTTCAAGTAAAACAGTTGATTTTCTATGTAAAAGACCAATCGATATTAATTGTAATGCTTGGAGTGCACCAGAGACTATTAATATAGAATCCGGTGATGCATGTATTCCAAATGATCTTACATATTTGCTTATTGCTTCACGTAACGGATAAATACCTTTTTGTTCTTCGTATCCGAAATAATCTAATTCCTCACTGACGTTTTTTATTATAGATTGCATAGTTTCGAGCGGGAAAAGATGAGGTGCAAGTTCACCTTTACTAAGATGGATAAGCGTTTTATTTGCTTCTGCTTCATTTATTTCTCGCACCATTAACTTACTTGGTTTATGAATACCGGCTTTTACATATTCACTCCAATCGGGCGGAGGATTAGTTGCTAATAATGACCATGTATTATTTGTTACAATTGTTCCTGCTCCGATTTGTCCTTGAATTAAACCATCTGCTATAAGTTCATCTAGCGCAGTAATTACAGTACTTCGATTTACATGAAATAATTTTGCTAACTGCCGCTGACTAGGGATTTTACTTCCAATTGGCCATTCTCCGTTTTCAATTTTTTCTTTCATATAGTCTATTATCTGCTGATATTTGGGCACTTTTTTATCGGTCGTCATATAAAAAACTCCTTCGTTTATTTAAAAGATTCAAAGTGGTTGGTTTTTCCGATAAATAACTGGTTGAAGACATTGTATCAACTATTAAATATGATAAAAAGAAATAATTGGTAATTTAAAAATGGTTGGTTTTTTAGGGAAGGAGAGAAAATATGCATAATAAAAAATGGGATTTACGTATTATATGTGCTCACGCTTTTACAATTCTTATATGGGGAACTGCTTTTCCAGCAATTCGTATGGGGCTTGAATCTTATACGCCTGAACACCTTACTTTACTACGCTTATTAATCGCCTCATTTATACTTTTGTTATTTTCATTTATATACAAACTACGACTACCGGATTTAAAGGATATCCCAGCAATTTTTATATTTGGTGCTCTAGGATTTACTATTTATCACATCGCATTAAACTACGGCGAAAAAACAGTAAATGCTGGATCTGCAAGTTTAATCATTTCAGTCACTCCAATAGTGACGGCAATTCTTGCTTCTGTTTTTTTGAATGAAAAAATGAAATTAAATGGTTGGCTTGGTGGTGTAATTAGTTTTGCAGGAATTGCCTTAATTTCATTTAGCCAGGGCGATGCTATTCAATTGAATAGCGGGGGATTATTTATATTATTAGCGGCGATTTCAGAAAGTCTATTTTTCGTTTTCCAAACATCTTACTTAAAAAAATACGGCTTCTTACCATTTACCATATATACAATTTTGTCTAGTACTGTATGTATGCTTATTTTCTTACCCGGAGTTTATCAAGAAATACTAGCAGCTCCACTTGAAGTTAACTTGAGCGTTATATATTTAGGTGTCTTTCCAACAGTACTCCCGTATATTGCATTGGCCTATATTATATCTCGTGCTGGTGCTTCTGAAGCAACAAGTTCTCTATATTTAACGCCAATAACTGCGTGTTTCATTGCTTGGATATGGTTAGGAGAAGTGCCAACTTTGGTTTCGATAATTGGCGGAGGAATTACTATACTTGGAATTGTGATTGCTCATATACCGGTATTAAGAAAAGAAAAACATAGGAATTTAGCAAATAATCAATCCGTATAATGTAATTCAATAATAATTTTATGATACTTTTTTATATAGTTTCTTTCTTATGTTGATAAATATAATATTTTGTATTTCAGTTAAATATTGTATGTTACATTTTATGTAGTAAGCATTTTAAAAGGAGCTGACAACATAATGAATGGAAAAAGAAAAATTTTCACATGTATTTCTATTGTAGGAATCGGACTAGCTAGTTTTTCTAATTCTAGTTTCGCAGCAAGTGTAACGGACAATTCAATACAAAATTCTATTCCCGTAGTTAATCAACAAGTAGCTGCTGCAAAGGAAATGAAACCATTTCCCCAGCAAGTTAATTATGCAGGTGTTATAAAACCGAATCATGTTACACAGGAAAGTTTAAATGCTTCTGTAAGAAGTTACTACGATAATTGGAAAAAGAAATATTTGAAAAATGATTTATCTTCTTTACCTGGTGGTTATTATGTAAAAGGAGAGATTACAGGTGATGCTGATGGGTTTAAGCCACTTGGAACTTCAGAAGGTCAAGGGTATGGGATGATAATTACAGTATTAATGGCTGGTTATGATTCGAATGCTCAAAAAATCTATGACGGTTTATTTAAAACAGCAAGAACTTTTAAAAGTTCTCAAAATGCTAATTTAATGGGATGGGTTGTCGCAGATAGTAAAAAAGCACAAGGTCATTTTGGTTCTGCTACTGATGGAGATTTAGATATTGCGTATTCTCTTCTTCTTGCTCATAAGCAGTGGGGATCTAATGGAACAGTTAATTATTTGAAAGAAGCACAAGACATGATTACAAAAGGTATTAAAGCTAGTAATGTTACAAATAATAACCGACTAAATTTAGGAGATTGGGATTCTAAAAGTTCACTTGATACGAGACCATCTGATTGGATGATGTCACACCTTAGAGCATTTTATGAATTTACAGGTGATAAAACTTGGCTTACTGTTATTAATAATTTGTCCGATGTTTATACGCAATTTAGTAATAAGTACTCTCCAAATACAGGACTTATTTCAGATTTCGTTGTAAAAAACCCACCACAACCCGCACCTAAAGACTTCTTAGATGAGTCAGAATATACAAATGCATATTATTATAATGCTAGTCGAGTACCTTTAAGAATTGTAATGGACTATGCGATGTACGGCGAGAAGCGAAGTAAAGTCATTTCTGATAAAGTCTCTTCATGGATTCAAAATAAAACGAATGGAAATCCTTCTAAAATTGTGGATGGTTATCAATTAAATGGATCCAATATTGGTAGTTATCCAACTGCTGTATTTGTTTCACCGTTTATTGCTGCAAGTATAACGAGTAGCAATAATCAAAAGTGGGTAAATAGTGGTTGGGATTGGATGAAGAATAAGAGAGAAAGTTATTTTAGTGATAGTTATAATTTATTAACTATGTTATTTATTACAGGAAATTGGTGGAAGCCTGTACCTGATGATAAAAAAACACAAAATCTAATAAATGATGCAATTTATGAAGGATACGATAATTAATTAAATTTGAGAATGGTTACTGAAGAAAGGAATTAGCATTCGCTAGTTCCTTTTTAATGTTTTGTAAAACATTATCCATTCTAAAATTCGCATAGATATACTTGCTTTTTTCATATACATAGTTATTGATGACTCTATGTTTTTATGAAGGGAGAGTATTTCTTGGAAAAAGTATTATTTTTCGGAGATCCAGGTATTGATGACTCATTTGCCATTATGTATGGTTTACTGCATCCCGAAATTGAAATTGTCGGTATTGTAACCGGATACGGAAATGTTGAGCATATACATGCTGCACATAATGCAGCGTATATTTTACAGTTAGCAAATAGACAAAACATTCCTGTCATTAGTGGTGCAACAAAACCACTGACAGAAGAAATCACTACGTACTATCCTGAAATTCACGGAGCAGAAGGATTAGGGCCCATCCATGTTCCAGAAAATATATTATCTATTCCAATATATAATTTCGGCAGTATTGCTGCGATTCTTATAAAGTACGGAAAAGATTTAACGATTGTTGATGTAGGAAGATCTACCTCGTTAGCAATTGCTTTTAATTTATGGAATGATTTAATGCTAAATGTAAAAGGAATCTATTTCATGGGTGGTGTTTTTTTAGAAGTAGGAAACGTTACGCCATTAGCAGAGGCAAACGTGTATGGAGATCCGATAGCAAGTAAAATTGTTTTCCATCAAGCAAAGAATTTATTCATATTCCCTTTAAATGTAACAAACAAAGCTGTGTTAACACCAAATGTATTTAACTATATTCAAGCTAATGCAAAGAATCCATTTCATATGATAATGAAACCAATGTATGACTACTATCTATCCGCATACCAAAAACTTAATCCATCTATGGAAGGACCTTTGCTACATGATGTGGTTGCAATAAGCGGATTAGTAAATCCAAGTTTTTTTGAATTTGTGCATCGTACAGTAAATGTAGATACATACGGAGATACGAAAGGACAAACATTTGCTGATTTTCGCCCTAACTCTAAATCTGAAGGAGCCCGTATAGCTTTAGAAATAGATGCAGAAAAATTCATTCAAGATTTTATAAAAATTATGTTATAAGTTGCTGTCGAAAAAGGGAATTATTTCAATGCGTTGAATATAAAAATACATCCTCTAGATAAAGGAGCTTACAATATTGAATGTCCAGTTAAAGGTTGTTACGAGAGACAATTGGGAAGATGCATTAAAGTTACAAGTTAAAGAAGATCAAAGAAAATTTGTCCCCGCTGTAGCAGTTTCACTTGCTAAAGTATATATAAAACCAGATGGTGACAATGTAGAGTACATACCATTCGCTATATACGATGGTGACCTTATGGTTGGTTTTGTTATGCATGCTGTTGTAATAGAGACATCGGATATGTATTGGATTAACGGATTTATTATTGATCAATCGCAACAAGGTAATGGTTATGGAAAAGCAGCATTACAAGAAAGTATTGATATAATAAAAAATACTTTTAAATCGTGTAAAGAAATAAGATTAACCGTACATAAAGATAATCTCTCTGCAAAGAAATTATATGAACGATATGGTTTCATATCATTAGGACAGGAGTATGATGGTGAGCAAGTATACCGTTTATTTGTTTAACTATTAAGAAGTAAAGGTGTGAAATGAAATATGCAATTTACTGAAGTGAAAATTGAAGTGTTCATTCCTGAAGAATATATTGAAACATTAAGGGATGAATTAAATAAAATTGGAGCATGTAAAACGGGCGAATATGACCATTGTCTTTCCTATAGTTCAGTGAAAGGATATTGGAGACCTTTAGAAGAGGCATCTCCTTTTAATGGAGAAATTGGTCAAATATGCGAAGGACAAGAATGTAAAGTTGAAATAAAGTGTAAACGAGAACTTGTAAAAGATGCTCTTGAAGTTATTAATGATATTCATCCGTATGAAACACCTATGATTTATATTATACCAATACTAAATGACTATTTTGAGAAACTATACATTAAATAACTAGGAGGAATATCAATTGAAAAGTAAATTTCATCATATTGTACGAGCAGTCATGATAAAAGATGAAAAATTATTAGTTGCTGAATATATCGGCCATCATTATTTTTTACCTGGTGGCCATGTTGAAATTGGAGAATCAGCAGAGAATGCATTAAAAAGAGAGTTAAGAGAAGAACTTGGAGTAAACTGTAGTATACAACAATTTTTAGGCGTCATAGAAAATCAATGGCAAGATAAAGAAGTGCTTCATCATGAAATTAACCACATTTTTGAAGTAGAGTCACAAGATTTACATACGGACTTAACACCGAAATCTAGCGAGTCTCATTTAGCATTTCACTGGATAGATTATAATAAAGAAGCCTTAAATCATTATGAAATCATGCCAATGCCTTTAGTGAAGGAATTACTAGAAAGAAAGTTAAGTGATGAACTACTAAATTGTTGGATTAGTAATTTTTAAATCACTTTATTTATAGTAAATACGTCCATCGAATGAATATAAAGAAAATAGGCTGAAAAACAAGGTACATCACCTAGTGTAAGTTCATATTTTGTTGATGTACGCATTTAGTCTATAGTCTTGTTTCTACTTTGTTTAAAAGAATTTATTAACTTTAATATTTGGACGGAATTTACATTTATAAATGGAGGGTTTCATAATGAATCAGTTTCAACAAGAACTACAATCATTAAACCTTAATGATTATCAAACTGGCAATGTTGTGTATTGGGATCAACAACAAAGTCAATATCCATACTATTACATTCAAGACGATGCACGTCGTTGCGGCGGATGTGGCGGTTGTGGTGGACGTTGCGGTGGATGTGGCGGTAGATGTGGTGGTTGTGCAGGTCGTTGCGGCGGATGCATAAGATGCGCAGGATGTTTCAGTTGCTTTAATTGCTGGAACTGGTGGATTATTTAAGTATAGAAAATTCAAGTTATTTTATATGAAAGAAAGGTGTAAAAACTATTTTGCACTTTTCTTTCATGCTGTAATTTTGATGTGTATTAAGGGGGATTTATTTGTATACATATGATAAGTTGATTTCTTGGGTAGAGGATATAAAAGAAAAAAATCATAGTTCTGCTACAGCACTTTGTATTATAAAAGATAATAAAATCGTACTAGAGCATTATAGTGGTTATCACTCAAATACATCTACAACCAAGAGAGTAACAGCATCTTCACAATTTAACGTTGCTTCTGCTAGAAAAAGTTATTTAGGATTAATGATAGCGTATGCGCTTTATGAGGGGAAAATAAACTCTATTGATGATGAAGCGATAAAATATTTTAAAGACTTTGATCCTGCATTGCTTAGTAAAACGACGATAAGACATTTAGTAACACATTCGCACGGATTAGAAGAAACGAATGACAGGACAATTTTTCGTGAATTTGCACCGGGGCAATCATGGGCGTATAGAGATATTAATGTAAGAATGATGACACGTCTTATTTATCAGCTATATAACAAAAGTTTTCCTGAATTGTTAAAGGAGCGTGTGTTTAAGCCTGCTAATTTTCAAGAAACAGGTTGGAGAGTTCAGCGAGATGAAAATTTAGTTGACGTTGTTAATAATCCAAATGAAGACGCAATTAGTGAAATTGGTACGGTAGATGACGGTACTGAAAAAAATTTGTTTGTCTCAGCTAGAGAATTTGCGCAGTGGGGCAATCTTCATTTAAATCAAGGTGGGATAGATGGTAAACAAATTGTTCCAAAAGAAGTTATAAAAATCGCTACGAGTTTGCAGAGTCCAACATATATAAACAAAGAGCTACCACAAAATGGATTGTTTTGGTTCATCCAAAATGAGCCTGCGCAATTAAGCGAACTTGGTGAACGTGTTCCAAAAGGGTCGTATCAAATATTAGGGATTACTGGATCGACCATTTTAGTAATACCTGAATATAATGTAGTTGTTGCAAAAATGTATAACAAAAGATATAACTACGGTGGTGATAATTACTTATATTATTTACGTGAATTTAGTAATTTAGTCGCAGATACATTTAGTAACGGTAATAGGGCATAATTACTCCTATAACGAAAAGGGGTGATTGAAAGTGAAAGATAAAGTGAACAAAAATAAAAAGCAAAATATAAAAGATGTAAATACAGAGCAAAATGCAATTTATAGCGATCCTAAAGATGCAGCTAATATGCAAACTGTACCGCAGCCGAAAGATTTTGATGAAATCGAATATTAATTTTTCATCCGACTATATGATGAATGAAAAATACGTCTTAAGTCTCATAACATTTAAGAAATTATTTGATAACATATATACATAAGCATTTGAAAATGTCTTATCTTAACAAAGCTTTCTTTAGAAATATCTGATATAACCTGCAAAAGGCACTTCTTTATGAAGTGTCTTTTTGTGTATATGAATTTAATTACCATTTTCCGTACAGTATCTTGCAATTTATGATGGATATACTAACTGTGAAAATTCATGTCAAGATAAAAGAAGGGGACAGTTAGTATGAAACAAACTTCTATAAATTCGTTACTAATTGTTCTAGGTACAATCATTGTTCAAATTGGCCTTGGAACAATTTATACATGGAGTTTATTTAATCAACCCCTTGTAAGTAAGTTTGGATGGAATCTTAATGCAGTAGCGATAACTTTCTCCATAACAAGTTTTTCTTTATCATTCTCAACTTTATTTGCAGCAAAGTTACAGAAAAAATTAGGACTTCGGAAACTTATTGCTACTGCAGGAATTGTTTTAGGACTCGGCTTAATACTTAGTTCACAAGTTTCTTCCTTACCACTATTATATTTATTAGCTGGTGTCGTTGTTGGTTATGCGGATGGAACAGCTTATATTACATCACTATCTAATTTAATTAAATGGTTTCCAAATCGGAAAGGGCTTATTTCAGGTATATCTGTATCAGCGTATGGAATGGGCAGCTTAATCTTTAGATATATAAACGGAAATCTTATCGATAACCTTGGTGTATCACAAGCATTCTTATATTGGGGTATTATCGTGTTACTTTTAGTGTTAATCGGATCGTTCTTCTTACGTGAGGCAATTGTAAGTAATGCTGTAACTGAAACATTACACAATGACTATACTCCGCGTGAAATGATGCGAACGAAACAAGTATATCTGCTATTTTTTATGTTATTCACCTCGTGTATGGGTGGTTTGTATTTAATCAGTATGGTAAAAGATATCGGCGTACAACTTGTTGGACTTAGCGCAGCAACCGCTGCAAACGCCGTTGCTATGATTGCAATCTTTAATACAGTAGGTAGAATCATTCTTGGGACGTTATCAGATAAAATCGGGCGAATGAAAATTGTCTCTGCAACGTTTATTATTATAGGTTTGTCAGTCTTTACTTTAAGTTTTATTCCGCTAAATTACGGAATCTATTTTGCTTGTGTAGCAAGTGTCGCCTTTTGCTTCGGCGGTAATATAACTATATTCCCAGCTATTGTCGGAGATTTCTTTGGATTAAAAAACCATAGTACAAATTACGGGATTGTCTACCAAGGTTTCGGATTTGGTGCGCTTGCAGGATCATTTATTGGAGCGATACTCGGGGGATTTCAACCAACTTTCATTATAATCGGTGTTTTAAGTGTTATTTCCTTCATTATTTCAATATTAATCCGTCCACCAAATGTAGAAAAGAAAAAGGAACTAAAACATTTACATCGGAAAGTGGCGTAATACTAAAAAGAGTCCTAATATAGGGCTCTTTTTAGTACAAAACATTTTTTGTGTAGAGAGAATAGAGTTATTTAATTTAAAATGAAATGAGTAGCAGATACTTAGAATATTCATATTGTTTTATAAAGGAACTAACATGTTGCTAAAAACATTTAGAAAATTACAGTTAACAAACTTTGTGATGGAACGTGCACTTCATTCATAGACCATTATTTTCTTATCAGTTTACAATGAAAGTAGTTGGCTTTTATTGATTACAACCATAATTTCTTCTGTTGTGGCATTCGCTACAACAAATATTGATGACATTTTTATACTACTTGTTTTATTTTCACAAGTAAGAACAGAAGTAATTAGGAAAGAAGGAAGAGCTGTCCGCGAAAAAGCTACGAGAAAAAAACTTTATATTGTTATTGGACAATATTTAGGATTTAGTATGATTATTTTTCTAAGTATCATTGGGTCTTTAAGCTCTTTTTTCATTCCTGTTTCGTGGATTGGATTATTAGGATTCGTGCCAATTTATATGGGGGTTAAAGGACTATTGTCACTTCGTTCTTATAAAAGTAATGAAGTTATCGATAACGTTACTGTTTCATTATTTAAAGTAGCTTCAATTACATTAGCTAATGGAGCTGACAATATTTCGATTTATATACCAATGTTTGCTAGTCAAACTCTAGAAACAAATATCGTTACATTAGTTATCTTTTTTTCCATGATAGCGATATGGTGTTTTATTAGCTACAAATTGATAAAAGCTCCTATACTAGCTAAAGTACTTGAGGAAAACTGTCATATTATTGTTCCAATTGTTCTAATTGGTTTAGGAATGTTCATTCTTTTTCGTAGTGGTACAATTGGACTATTCTCCTAAGGTGTTGAAATAACGGAAGTTTTCATAAAAAAGAATTGAACAATTTTAATATTTTTTGAGCAATTATATTCATTGAAATTAATTAGATTCTACACAACGTATATAAGTCTTATTACAGATGAAATGTAGTAGGGCTTTTTTTATTTTAGTGAAATGAAACAATTGTATTAGTGATCTACGACTATTATTTAGACAGGACATTAGCATTATGAAGTTGAATAGCTATCGTAAAAGGAGCGTGATAATTAAAATGAAAATAGTAAAACAATGGGTCCAAGAAGATAGTGATTACATAAGAGAAAAAGTAATTGAATATAACCAAAAACATATTTCAGATGAAGAGAAAAAGCCTTCAGAAAAAATTAGTTTTATAGTGAGAAATGAAAAGGGGAAAATTGTAGGTGGAATAACTGCAATTACATTTTGGCACCACGTACATGTTGATTTCCTGTGGGTTTCTGAAGAATATAGACACGAAGGTTATGGAACCAAGTTAATAAAACTTATTGAAGAATTTGCAATTGAAAAAGAGTGCAGGTTAATCAATTTAGATACTTTTAGTTTCCAAGCTCCTGATTTTTATAAGAAGCATGGATATAAAGTAATCGGAGTAAGTGAAGATTATCCGAAAGGACATAATCATTATTATTTAGAAAAACGGCTAAAAAGTATATAGAATTTGTTAACATTAGTATTTGGAATACAAATGCAATAAGGGCGAGGTTATTATTAATTTCAGTATTAATTGGATCAATTTTTATTCTAAAACTGCAAGAACGTACTTTGGATACTCTTCCTAAGGTACGTTCTTTTTTTATATCAGTAGCCTATTCTTATTAACTCCACCAATAGTGGTAAAGGCAAGACTTAACTAACTTATATATATTAAAAGGAGTTAATGGTAGAATGAATAGAAGACAGAAAATTCCTTTTATTAAAAATAGAGGAGGTACATATGAAAAAAGTTAATGTTACATACGCGATTTTGTACGATAAAACTAATGAAAAGATTTTAATGGTAAAAAACAAAGGGGAAAATGGTTCTTATTATACATTACCAGGTGGCGCAGTTAAATTAGGAGAAACATTGGAAGAAGCAGTAATTCGAGAAGTAAAAGAAGAAACAGGGTTACATATAAACGTAAAAGGGATTTATTCTATCAGCGAAGCCTTTTTCGAGGAAAGAGATCATCATGCAATTTTCTTTAATTTTCTAGGTGAAATAATTGGCGGAGAGACATATATATCAAGGCCAAAAGAAATTGAAGAGATTACTTGGATGGAATTACATATAGCAGCTCCATATTTACGCATACCAGAACATTTACTAGATTTATTACAAAAGAAAGAAACAGTACCTTATTTTTTTAACCGGAACCAATTCGTTTCACTCAATCTTCATAAAAATATTATCTCATGTAAGGCGGGGAAAACATGGAGTTTATCGTTAATCACAAACAATTCACTCAAGCACTTTCAGAAGTCAACAAAGCAATATCAACAAAATTTTTAATTCCTATATTATCTGGTATAAAAATAACTGCAGATCAATCTGGAATTACTTTAATTGCAAGTAACTCGAATATTTTTATTGAAAAATTCATTCCTGTTTTAATTGAAGACGAAAAGATTGCAACTATTTTAAAGGCAGGAACTATTGTTGTACCTGCAAAGTATTTCATTGAAATAATAAAGAAAATGCCAAGTGATATAGCAATAAAAAGTAAGAATGAGCAAATTATTAAGATACAATCAGAAGAAATCACATTAAGTTTAAATGGATTTCCTGCAGATGAGTTTCCGAATGTACCACTTATAGACAATCATGCAGAAATCAAAGTAGAGACAGAGCAATTGATTGAAGTATTTAAACAAACAGTTTTTGCGGTAGCAAAAAATGAATCTAGACCTGTTCTTACTGGGGTGCATATAGAGTTATCTAATAATAAGTTAATTTGTGCTGCAACTGACTCACATAGACTAGCGATACGTGAAACGCTACTTTCCTCAGATGTAAAAGCAAATTGTATTGTACCAAGCGCAACCATTAATGAACTTCTAAAATTAATGAACAGCAATTCGGAATTCGTATATATCTACTTTTCGGAGAGTCATATTATATTTACGTTTGGAACAACTACATTATATTCAAGACTAATTGAAGGGAAATATCCTAATATTTCTAACCTTATTCCAAATGATTTTAAAACGATTATTAACGTAGATAGAAAAAAGATATTACAAGGTGTAGACCGATCAAGTTTATTAGCAAGTGAATGGGCCAATAACAATGTTAACTTAGAAATCATAAACGAATCCACAATTAAAATTTCTTCAAACGCTTCTCAAATTGGGAAAATATCCGAAACGCAACAAATAGATGCGATTCAAGGTGAAAAACAATTAAATATATCTTTCGATGGGCGTTTTATGGTTGATGCTTTACGAGCAATAAAAGAAGAAACGATTACTTTAAGCTTTGGCGGTTCTATGAGACCGATATTGATTGAAGCAGGAGAACAATCTGCAGCAGTACATCTTATATCACCAGTAAGAGCGTATTAGGGATAGAGGAAGGAATTACATTATGTACAAGCAGACTATTGATTTATGAAATCATAAATCAATACATTATAAGAATGATGTATTAGTAAAGCAAACAGTTTACTAAATCCTACATAATATAATTCAATCATAGACAAAGCAGCAATGGTAATCTGAAATACAAAGCAAAATAATAATAACCTCAATATAAAAGCCATAGATTAATCGATATGGGGTGAGTATGATGAAGAAAATAATTGTTTTACTCATTGGTATAGTTTTAATTACTTTTGCTTTTTATCAATACAACAAAAAAAACTATGCAGCTAAAAGTACTAACTTGTATGTAGAAAACTTTAAAGGGGAAAATGATTCAATAAAAATACAATCTGCTATTAATAAAGCAGAATCTAGTAAAATTAAAACGGTATTACTTGATGATAAGAAGTATAAAATTACGTCACCAATCATTGTTAAAAAAGGTGTGAAATTATTATTTGGTTATGGATCCCAATTTGTAGTTGAGGGAAACTTTAGAGTTCTAGAACTGGAGAACAACGCATCCATTGAAGGAGCGTATATAGCTATTGACGATCCTAAATTTAACTCTGAAGTTATTTATTTAGACGGTAAAAATAAATATTATAACACTTGGAACAAAACACAAATAAAAGATATAAATATTATCAATTGGACGGAAACGAATAAAGGTACCGGAATTTCTTTATACTCTGCTGGAAAAGAAAATGAAATTTCGTTTGTTAACTTCGAAAACATTAAAATTGTAGGAATGGAAACCGGACTAAAATTAGTAGCAAAAAAACCGAGCACCGGACAAGCTTGGATAAATGCCAATCGTTTTATGAACTTTTCTTTAGAAGACTGTGTAAATATGATTTATATGGATAGTCAAGTAACTACGCCAAATGAAATTAGTGGGAATCAATTTACAAATCTTCAAATACAGCCTTCAAATAAAACAAAAAGCATTATAAAAGTAAGTGGTCAGCATAATGAATTTCATGGGATGGTTTGGGATTTAAATAAAATAAAACATGAAACCGAACTCATTGAACTGACTGATAAGAGTATGAATTACAGTGGTTGAAATGTCCAGTGTACCAGCAAATAGAGTTTTAGATAGTGGGAAATCCAATATTGTGAAATAAGTTTAAATACAGAAAAAAGAGCGAATTCTTTATAAGAGGATTCGCTCTTTTTATATTTTAAAATTAAATTTCCTTCCACCAAGCGGATGAAGGATAATTTGTAGATTTTAACGTAATAGATTCACCAATTTGAGGCGTTGTAATTTTAACTCCTAAACGGTTAGCTTCTTTCGTAACACGTTCTATCGGGTCACTCCATTCGTGTAATGCTAACGTAAAGGCACCCCAATGAATCGGAAGAAGTAATTCTCCTTTAACATCAATATGAGCTTGTACCGTTTCTTCAGGCAACATATGAATAGCAGACCACCTCGGATCATATTGCCCGCATTCCATTAATGTAAGATCGAATGGACCGTATTTATCACCAATTTCCTTAAAGTGAGGGGTATAACCGCTATCACCACTAAAGAAAATTTTAGTCTCTTGACCAAGAATAAGCCATGAACACCATAATGAACGATCTCTATCTGTCATACCACGTCCCGAGAAATGCCTTGCAGGCGCACATACTAACTTAATATTATCAAACGTAATTTCGTCCCACCAATTATGTTCACTAATTTTACTAGGCGAAACACCCCATTTAATAAGATATTGCGCAACTCCAGTTGGAACATAAAAGTGCTTTGCGCGATCTTTTAACTGCATAATACTTTTGTAATTCAAATGATCATAGTGATTATGAGAAATGATAATCGCATCAATTTCTTGAAGGTCATCACGTTCTAAAGAAAAAGTACCACTATAGCGTTTACTATTAAACAAAGGAAATGGGGAAGAGGCATCTCCAAACATAGGGTCTAATAATAGTTTTTTACCTTCTATTTTCAAAAGAGAAGCAGAATGGCCAAACCATGTAACACTCTCTAACGATTCATTATCTTTATTTGATAAAACGATAGGCAAATCCTTTATAGGACGCAGCTTTGATTTTATTTTAAAGTAATCCGTCATTAAACTTATAATATCTTTCGGTTTAAAACTCATATCAGTATGAATTTGATTTGTATATTTCTTATTCATTCGTTCTCCTTTTTACGATTAACAATTTACGTATGTTGTTATTGTAGCTATTTGTAGTTTAAACTATATTATTTTACCTTTCATCTAAATTGCCTTGTATTTCATAAATTCGTCAAATTCATTATTTGTATCTATAAAGTACAAATTGCACAGTGGCAGCTAAAACAAATATTAAGTACATGTAAATTGTTTTTATTTAGTAAATTCCTTCTTATACGCAACAAAGAACATACGTTTCGTTGTATGTTATAGAAGAAAATATGTCTCTAATAAAAGAAAGGAAGGAGAGGACGTAAGTGCAAATAGAGAGAAAAAAGAACTCAAAATGTAAACTATCAAAATCGGAAATCATTCATTTGTATACTGAAGGGAAGAGCACCTCAGAAATCGCCATGCTTGCTAATGTGTCTGCAAGGTATATTCGTATGGTTTTATCAGACAATAACGTACCAAGGCGCGCTATAGGGAGTTGGAAGAGAAAGTATGACATAACAGAAGATTATTTTAAAACGTGGTCAAACAATATGGCTTATATTTTAGGGTTTATAGCAGCAGATGGTGTTATACAGAAAGAAAATCAATGTGTCAGTATATCTCAAAAAGAAAGTTATATTTTAGAAGATATAAAAAAAGAACTAAAAACAAACCAGCCACTTTATCAAAACAAAAAAACAGGCGTATATATGCTAAATATTAATAGCAAAACAATAAAAGACGACCTTATGAACATACACGGAATTATGCCATGTAAATCATTTAACATCGAATTTCCTTTTGTACCAGAAGAATATTTGCATCATTTTGTTCGTGGGTATTTTGATGGGGATGGTTACGTCAAGTATGAAACTTATACAGTTAATTTCGTAGGTGGATCATATAACTTTATGAATTCTTTACATCAAATTCTTCAAAATCGCAATTTACGAGCCGATTTACTAAATCAAAACAAACATTATCGTGTTATTTTATCTGGAAGAAAATCAATACAACTATTTTCAAATTGGATTTATAAAGACAAAGATATTTATTTGCATAGAAAATATGAAGTGTTTCAGAAAGAAAGTCTGAGTTTAGATCAATTACAAGATCGAAAATTAAAACAAACTCAAACTGCTGTTAAGCAAAGAAAACAAAGTTTCCTTGAAGAATATATGAAAAATAAATGTAATGCTATAACTTGTTCAAATTTAGAAATAAGCGAATCGGCTTTCAAACGTTGGCTAAAAAATGATAATCAATTTAAAAGAGATTATGAAAAGATTAATTTAACAATGTCCACTAGCGATAACTAAATATAAAATCCTAAAAAACCTTAGAATAGGTATGAAGATAGCTATTCTAAGGTTTTTTATTTTTAAATCATAAAGGATTCTTAATTTTATTGATTGAATATAGTAAATACATAGATTTTACAATTGTCTTGATAAAAAAGGAGAGAGACACCTTGCAAAAGAAATTTATCAATCCAGAAACGATGCCACCAACTTCTGGATATTCACATGTAGTGGAAGTTAGTAACGCTAAACGAACAATTTACATATCTGGACAAGTAGCGATTAACACTGATGGTCAAATAGTTGGCATTGGTGATTTAGCTACACAAACGCGACAAGTTTTCGAAAATATTAAAAGTGCATTAGAAACTTCGGAATTAAGATTTAATGATGTAGTAAAATTAACATTTTTCCTAACAGATATTTCTCAAATGGCCACTGTTAGAGATATACGAGATCAATACATTGATACTAAAAATCCACCAGCAAGTTCAGCTGTAGAAGTTAGAAAGTTAATTAACGATAACTTTTTAATTGAAATCGAAGCAATTGCTGTAGCAAACTAATTTTAAAAACTTATTATGAATCATATCAATGCAATTCGTTTAATGTGTTCAGTTAAAACGAATTGCATTTTTTATTGTCTTAAATATAATTTATATCTGGAGACATTTTCATCAACAACTTATAAAACAAATAACTAAACAATCCATCACACAGAATGATTAAAAAGAACGAGGGGAGGCTAATCACAAAAAAACTAACTTACCTATAATAAGTTTATTATTTAAAGTTAGTTAACATAATATATATTATAGGTAGTTATAGAAACAAAGCAATACCAGGTATCAAAACCCAAGTAAACTATACTTAATGAGACGAAACGGAGATTTTTGGTGAGATTTACATTAAATCTTATCTAAACAAATTTCTTCAGTTTTTATCGTTTTTATTTGTTATAAATTCATCACAGCAAATCTTAATCAATAATCGCTTAAGATTTAACGAATTAAAAACATTTTTGATTGGCAAGAAATTTTTATACAGAAAAATTATTTCTATACAAAATATAAATTAGTAATTTTATTTTATGTTTTACTTAATGAATTAATTGCTATTTGCACATGTTTTACAACTTTACATTATTTGTTGTTATTTCTGTCATTTAGACTTGACTTTCATTACACTCATTGTTTTTTATTCTAGTTAACATAACGCTTATTTTTAACATAAAAAAATCCTCCTCACCTTCAGGAAGATTTTTTGTTTGCTATTATTTTATTTATATCTTCTAGTAACAATCCCAATTGTAAATGACATTGGAAAAATCTAGATTTAACAAATCTTCCTTACGTATAAAGAAATTAGCAACCCCAGAATCACCCCACATAATATTTAATGAATCGTCTGTATCGATTTGCATCAATAATATGTCATGTTGCTGGTATTTTTCTTCCCATTCCCTTGGATCTGTCTGTGTGAAAAATGGATAACCACCAATTTTATGTCCTTGATCCTTACATAAATCATCATACAGTTCGCCTAATTCTGTATTATTTTCTTCATCAACAATTTCTTCCCAATCAATGTTATCATTAAAAATCATTTCAAATCGATAATCTCTTGGTGTTACTGGTTGATATGCCAACTCAAACTTTAGTTTTGCTGCTTTGGGTATGATAAAATTCTCTAAATCTAAAGTGTTTAAATAACTAAAATCAGTAATCACCTTAGTTAAATCCGCTGTGATTGTAGAATGATAAACAATTCGAAAGTCTTTTTGGCTTGTGGGATGATCAAAATCTGCTCCAAAAAGATCTTCTTCAGCACTTATGAAAAACTGTAACATTCCATGTTGAGGCATATGTTCAATGTTTGGTATTTCTTCAAGGTTTAACTGCGCAAGTAGCATCATAGGTTGTCCGTTTGAGTCTTTAGGATGCTCTTGATCTATAGGTAAATACGGATAACCACCAAACTTACTTTCAAAAAGCGTTGTCTCTGCTAATGTTCCAGACACTTTAACATACGGTTTCACACTTTCTTCTAAAATACTACGATACTGTTCTAGTTCTTTCGGAATTTGAAGTTGATACGTATTCTTCACTATATTTGCCTCCTTTTAGTAATGAATTGAAAATGCCTAACTTAATTATATAGTAAGCGATAGCTTAATTGAAAATCGTTAAAAATCCATTTTCACCCTCATTTTTTGCGCGCTTGGTGGACAAAGTAGATTATGTTCTAATACCTTTTTATTAATAGTTCGAATTAAATCCGCTGCTTCTGCAGTATTTGTATTTTCTTTTAGCTTTTCTTTTAAATCATCAATTTCTTTTGAAAGCTCAATCCACCTAGGTAAAACATGATTATTTGCTAAAGTTCTATAAAGTTGCTTTTCAGGATTGTACGAAAGATCTTTATCAAGATTAAGAGGTTTCCCTTTACCAGGTAAATGATCAAAAGCTCCTTTCTGTTCTGCTTGTTTAACGATAGAACTAATATGATCCTCATACGTATAAGACCAAACTTTCTCATCTTTTACTAAAATCTCTTGTTTTTTTAGTTTTTTATCTAGTTCTTCTTGATTCATAGATTCTCTCTCCTTTTTATTTTCTAATGTCGTTTTTGTAAATTCTAATGCCCTTAATCCATCGAATAGCTTTTCTCGCCACCATACGCTATCATGTCCACCTTGAAACTCTTCGTAAGTGGTTTGGTATTTCTTTGCTTCTAAAGCTTTATATAGCCGTCTATTAGCCGTTAAAAGAGGTTCGTTTTCGAGTTCACCTACTGCTATGTAAGAATGTAGATGAGTCGCATTAGAATTTATTGATGAAATTTGATTTTCAATCCAAGGAATTGTATTTTCATAATTATCCTTTTTCCAATGTACGGATCCAGACATTGACAACACATTTCCGAAAATATGTGGATTTTGAAGTACTGCATAAAAAGCTGCTAAGTCACCAAGACTGAAACCAGCAATTGTTGTATGATTCTTTTCTTGATAAACGTGATACTTAGCTTGAATCCACGGAAGTAATTCCTTCGTTAAAAATGCATTCATTTTATCGTTATAAGTTAGCTCTTCTAATCGATCGACAGGATCTATAGCAACAGCAATGCAAGATGGGATTTCTTTTTCGTAAATTAAATAATTAAGTGTTTTTTCAATTGAAAGGCTCTGAATGAATGAATTCCCATCAAATACAATGAGAAGTTCTTGAAGATGTGGAGTGTGAGAATAATCATGAGACGTATAAATATGAATTTTACGTGTGTTATTTAAAATCGAACTATGAAAAGAATATGTTTCAATTCTCCCAGATGGATAATGATTTGAAGGGAAACGACTGCTATACTGCATGTCCATACTTATTTTTAACACAGACGCTTTATTGGTACCTTCTCCAAATGTATTTTTATTAAATGGGTCTAATCGATACTGTTCACTACGCTTTATCCAATTATTTTCGAAAAAATCATTTACTGTAAAATAATAAGTTGAAATAAAACTCTTATTTGTTCTAAACGTAACATACCAAATATCTGTCTGTAACAATCGTTGTAATTGATTTACAGACAGATCCCAACCAGGAAAACTACCGAATACATAAACATTTTCAGTATTTTGATCCCCTAACCATATATACGTTATAAGTTTATACTGATTATCTATAGGGCATAGTTCTATTAGTGGTGTATGATTTGATTTCATGCAAAAAAGTATAAAGAGCTTTTTCGTTTCCATTCTTTAATTGATTTTTAAGCTGCTCTAACTTATGACTAATGATCGAAGTCACCTCTCTTCCTCTTTTGTAGTACTCTATATGTAGTTTTTTCATTAGAATCCCTATATAAAAGTAGTCGTAAGTAATGTGTTTAGAGAAGTTATTGATTAGAAAAATTATCAATCGCTTGAATAGAAAGTTCCAATGATTTTATTCTTCTTTCTAAAAGTGTTCTTTGAGGACTCCCAAGCTTTGACTTATCGTAAATCTTTTCAATTGATGGAAGCAAACCAATCAGAACATTACGAGCTTCTGCTAAATCTTCCTGAGTATAATGATGAGTTTCTTGCTTCCAAACACTTTCTAACATAGCTAAGCCGATAATAGCTGCTTTGAGTCTTTTTTTCACTAAAGTAGTATTTGATCCTTTTTGAGTCATCTGTGATAAGGCATTTTCAAGTTTACTAATTGTTGACTGTAAAGATTTTATTGATTCTACTTTATCTATATTTGATACGTTTTTCATGTTAATGTTATCCCTTCTACGTTGCTAACTTGTTTTGTTTAATGTTTAATGAAATCCTTAAAAGCTTGATTTCACTCGAAATATTTTAACATAAATAACTAACTGTATTCGAGTTGGACAATAACTTAAAGTAAAACAGCTATTCCTCTCTCCTCCCCTGTAGCATTCTATTATATGTACTTCTTTCTTCTCATTAGAATTCCTATATAAACTAGTTGTTAATATTGAATGTTTTATGAACAAAAAAACGTACAAGTAATGTAACCTGTACGTTTTCGCTTTTATTCAGTAAGGTAATAAAGTAATAGCTTCCTGGTCTTCTCATAACTTATGAAATCTCTATACAAAATAGGATAATTCACAATTTCTGTTTCTAGAAAACGATATTGCGGAAACCACTCGAAAAACGATTTTCTTAACCACTTTATTTGTTGAAACGTAATGTTCTGTTCGTTTCCATTTAGTACAGAATTTAAAGTAGCTGCTGTATACATCCAATAATGATTAAAATCAGCGTTTATACAGTCATCTTTGGTAAACTCACTTTTTAAGTTTAGCTGCATTTTTGCTGTAGCACGATAAGGAAACGATTTGTGCAGTGGACTATGCATTCTCTGCAATTCATTAAAAATCACCTTTTTACCTAATAGCAACTTTCCACCCCTTTATTTCTCTATCCAATTTAATAAGTTTTCATAATGATATTGAGCATCGATATACCCAAGATTATATAGATTAACGAGCTTTTCCTTATTTCTTTCTATTCCGCTTATAGGAAGCTGTACACTTGGTTGAATTACATAAAAATTATCTTTTTGTTCTTCTCGATTCATATAAGATATCGTCTCATTATAAAAACGATAATGGTCTACTAAATTCTCTGCGATTTTCGGATATTTTCTATATAAAATTTTAGCCAGGCCTGAAAATTTATTTCGCTGCTTCTCATATCCTTCTGGCTTTGTCATAATGACAACGTTCTTTTCATAACCATCCTTTTGGGCTTTTAAAACTGGTATAGGGTCTATAATCCCTCCATCTAATAATTTTCGATTATTATATTCTACAGCAGGTGCTATAAACGGTACAGAGCTTGAGGCGCGAATGATTTTTAAAATATCATTTCCGTGTTCTGCTTTATTATAATAAATGGCTTGCCCTGATTCGCAATCAGTCGTCCCTATGACAAACTGTTCATTACATTTTAAGAAAGTTTGAAAATCAAATGGTACAATTTTATTAGGTACTTCATCAAATAAAAAATCCATTCCGAATAATTCACGTTTTCGAATTAAGTTTCGATAAGATATATACCTGTAATCTGATACTAGCTCTGTATTTACTTTCTTATTTCTACCTTTTTGACGTGACAAATAGGTTGCTCCCATACAGGCTCCAGCTGATACGCCGACTACATACGGAAAGAATAAGTTCTTTTCCATGAAATATTCGAGTACACCTGCAGTATATAAACCTTTCATTCCTCCGCCCTCTAATACTAAACCAATATTCTTCATGCTATATCCCTCTGCTTCTTTTTTCTTAATTTCATATTAGCATAAGATTTTAAGATGAGGTTATATAAACTAATTACAACAATAACCAGAAACTACTAAAGTAATGTCATAATATCTTTGTGAGTAACATGTTACAATATAAGTAATTCATTCCACATATATTAAAGGAGGAATTTAATATGGGTTTATTTAGCGGTATTTTAGGAAATGCATCAAATACGAGTTCTGAAAGTGTAGAACGTGATTTAGAGAAGATTATGCTAGACGATGAAAAAGTAGAGCATGCTTATAAATTAATTCGTGATCTAATCGTATTTACAAATCGTCGTCTTATTTTAGTAGATAAACAAGGAGTAACTGGCAAAAAAACAGAATACCATTCTATTCCTTATAAAAGTATTACACAATATAGCATCGAAACGGCTGGGCATTTTGATTTAGATGCAGAACTTAAAATTTGGGTGTCTAGTATGGAGGATCCAATTACGAAAGAATTTAAAGGTGACGATAGTATTTTAAGCATTCAAAAAGCGTTAGTAACCTTTACGACTAAGTAGTGGTTTTTGTATTTTTATTCATTTTTAAAATTACTAACCCGAGTATTTTGGAAGAAAATACATTATTTTTGTATATTTAATCTAAAATAACATAAAAAGGTAAAGCGTATTTTATATGCTTTACCTTTCTTTTTTGTAATAAATAAGTGTAGTTCATCATTTAATTTCTTTATAACTTCTGTTCTTTTATAACCCATCTTTTCGTATAAAAAGCAATTTTTCTCTTCTTCTAAAATAGTAGCAAGTTCCCAGCTCGTTGCTTCAGGAAACATTTCCTCAATTAATGTAAGTACCTTTTGGGCAATTCCTTTTCCTTGATAACTCGGGTGAATAAACATTGGACTCAAAATTTAGAGGGTGTTTCTTTTGGTGAAATGCATATCGCTCCAACAAGATTCATTGCCACTATTATTTTATAGAAGCCACCGTCTACATGATTTATTCTACAAATAGTTTTTTCGATAGTTTCATTTGCTGGATTTGTTTCATAGTCTTTATATTTATGTAATAAAGGGCTAAATGAGTCTATTTGCATTTGAAATATAACTTCTGCATCAGTTTCTGTCGCCTTCTCTAATATAATATCCATGTTACCAATTCAGCCGCTTTCTTAAAGAAGTAATATGAGCGGTATGATGACGACCATGCCATGCGTATAGTCCTATTGCAACAGCAAGTTTTGTTTCACCAGTTTCAGGATGGTTAAATGTCTTTTCTAAATCTTCAATTTCTAGAGAATATAAAAGGTTAACCCATCTTTTATGTAATGAATCTAGCATTACTAGTGAAACATCTACCGGTAATTTTGAATCGGGTAACTCTGCCCACTTCTCTTCTTTATACGGCTTAATAGTGGGATTCTTTTCTGTCAGTGCTAATTTAAAGCGTATGTAGCTATTCATATGACTATCAACGACGTGATGAACTACTTGACGGACAGTCCACCCTCCAACGCGATATGGTGTATCTAACTGCTTCTGATCTAAATCTTTAATTGCCTTCGTTAGTTCATTAGGTAAATCTTCAATTTCTTGAATCCATGTATCAATCATTTCTTCAGTTATAGGACGTTTGTATGTAAATTGGCCAATTGGATAACGTAAATCATTCATGAATAAGTCCTCCTTATTATAAGCGCGAAGTATTTCTCCAAATATAGTGTACAAACTTCACATGTTCTCCATGTAATTCTACAGATGTTATATCTGATTCGTTTTGGTAAGAAGAAAATCCGCTTTTTTCTAGTACAATTTGTGATGCGAGATTATTAGTCGTTGTTTTAGCATGAACTTCAGTAATTTCATTATTTTTCGCTACATCTAAAATTAATTTTACGGCTGCTGTTGCAACTCCTTTTTTAGTAAATTTTTCTCCGACCCGATAACCTAACGAACTAATTCGAGTTTCCGTATCTATATCTACTAAATTAATTCGCCCTACAATTTCTTTTTCTTCATTACGAATTAAATAAAAATAAGAATCTCCATCTGCTTGTTCTATTAATAAATCGTCTAGTAGTTTTTGGAAATATTCAAATTCAAAATATTTTGAGCCACGATTTGGTACCATTGTTTCAAAAAAAGATTTATTCGTAAGTTCAAACGTAAATAAATCCTTAGCATCTTGTTTCTTTAGTTGCTCTATGTATATTTCCATCCCGTATTCTCCTTCTAGATTTACTAACTGTTATACATTCTTTTTTAATCAATTATATTCCTGCTATTACTTTCGATTAAGTAATACAGATAGTAGCACTTTCGGATGAAAAAGATGAAATGGACTACGAATTAAATTCATAACTCGTACTAACCGAATATAAACATCAGAATTACTTGCGGATAGTCGATATATTTGTTTCGTATACCATAGCTGAAATTTTTGTTTTGTAGTTAATTCTCTCTTTAGTTGCGGATGACGTGATATTTCCGTTGTTGTCATATCCCATGGGGTTTCTATTATAGTAGCTGCCTTTTTATAAAATTGTTGTGTAAATGTTTTATCAAGTTGTTTTCTACCTTGCAGAAGTAATTGCAACTGGTGAGCCTCCATAGCAGCAACTGATACGCCTTGGCCGAAAACGGGATCAAAACGACATTGCGCATCTCCAACAACTAATAAGCCTTCTGGTACATTATTCACTAAATCAAATCGCCGGCGTACTTGATAAGGAATTTTGTATGTCTTTATATCAGTAATTCCCTCAGCCTTGTTTAGGAAGTCTGTAACATTAGAAATTGATAGGTTTTCAGCAAAATCATAAAACTCATCATCTGTTTGTGGTGCTTTCTCGTTTGCGTATCCACTGAAAGTAACAAAATAACGATTATCTTCTATCGTTTGAATAAGAACGCCATAAGGGTTATCAGGGAAACTCGGAGACATTAACATATTACAACAGTCTAATTTCTCATTTTCTTTAAGTTTGAACATTTTCGTTGCGTAAAATAAATCAATACGAACTTTCTCTTCTTGTACTTCAATTTCGTATTCTCGTAACCACTCTATACTTTTTGAGCCAAATCCACTCGCATCAACTACAAGGTCTGCATGAACTTCTTCTTGTATGTCTGTCTCTAAATATTTAACTTTTACTCCACACACTTTGTTAAGCTTTTCATCTACCAATAACCCTTTAACCAATGTTTCATATTTAATAGTAATATTTGAAATTTGATGTATTCGTTTTTGAATATGCCATTCTAGCAAAGGACGACTTTGTTGAATCATATGTACTTCCCCTATGAATGGCTGTTTCCATAAACCAAATTGATGCCATTTTAAATCACGAGTAAAGTTATTTACGATACTACCTGCTTCTATTAATTCATTCGTAATAGTAGGAAACAATTCTTCAATTGCGTTTTCTCCACCTTTTAATAACACGTGAGGATGATTACTTTGTGGAACTCTTTTTCTCGAAGACTTTCCATCCCACCTTTCACCAGCTTCTATAATGATTACTTCTTTAAAAGAAGTTGATAATGCTTTTGCTGCAAACTTTCCTGCCATACTTCCACCAATAACGATAGCCTTATTAAACATATTTTCCCCCTTAATAAAAAGAGATCCTGCCTTGTATGAAACAGGATCTTAAACTAATTAACTTCTTTATCATTATACTTAAAATACATCAGTAAATTGCAACATTAAAATTAAAATACCTAATCCCCATACGTAATACGCGAATACTTTTAAAGAGTGACGTTTTAAATATTGAATCATCCATGAAACGGCTATGTATCCAAAAAATGCTGCTGATAACGTTCCGACAATTAAAGATGTACTAGAAATAGATTCTGCTTTCCCTTGAAAAACGTCTACAAATTGCAAAATGATAGCTCCAACAATGGCTGGTGTCGAAAGTAAAAAAGAAAAGTAAGCAGCTGTTTCACGATCTAATTTTCTCCATAATGCAGCGACAATTGTCATTCCAGAACGAGAAATGGCTGGAAAAATAGCAGCAGCTTGAAATGAACCGATAATTAATGCGTCTTTATATGTTATGTCATCCATTTTTTTACGACCATTCTTTTGTTTATCTGCCATGTAGAGAAAGAATCCGCTCACTAAAAACTCCCAACCGATCGTGATTCCTGTTTTTGAAATATCTTCAAAGAAGTCTTTAAACAATAAACCAATAACAACTGCGGGTATTGTCCCAACGATAAGTAATAACATGAGCTTTGAAAATGGGTTTTTAATTAAATATATAAATTCTTTTTTGTAATAAATAAAAACCGCAAGTAAAGTCCCAATATGCAGCATCGTATCTAAAAATAAGCCAGCCTCATCTAATCGGAACAAATGCCTTCCTAAATAAAGATGTCCGGTACTACTGATTGGTAAAAATTCTGTTAAACCTTGAATTATACCTAGTATGAAAGCTTCTAACCAATTCATGATGGTCTCCTTTCTCTTTTGCTTGTACCAATATATGAGGGTTAAATTTTCGATATGAAAAAAACTATATTTCTCTATGAATTTACTTTTCATTTATGGATATATATGTAAAGAGGGTTAAGGAGGGTTATTATGTGGAAGCACACAAAATTCGGTAATGTATTACTTTGGGTGGGCCCTATCCTTGTATTTTTAGGACTATGTATGACAAATGTTATTTCAGATATTCCTTTCTTTGAGGGAAAACATAAAACGGTTGGTATTATACTTATATTTATAGGTGTAATCTGTTTTGTTGCTGCTAATCATTTGAAAAAAGGAGAAAGATATGAAGAATAAATCTAAATAAAAAACAATCCTGGCATATTAGCTAGGATTGCTTTTTATTAATGTTGATTATTTGTAAAATACTTTATCAACGTTATATTTCGCTTTGTATTCATTAATGATATATGTTTCGTAAATTTCTCTTTCCTGTTGGATCTTCTACGATACATGCATCAATGCGGTATACTTCATCACGGTGATTTTTAATTGGTGAAACATTATCTTCAAAATGCTTCTTAATACGTTGTCTAATTTTACGAGCTTTACCTACGAAAAGAAGTTCGTCATTAATATTGTAAAACATAAAAATGCCGCCTTTATCTCTAGGGAACAAGTGGAAATCGATAAATCCATTAATTGGAGTAATGATTGGCTCGTCTCCTTTAATAACTTGTTTACGTTCAGTAATTGAAACATCAGCTTCAGGAATATTAATTTTAATCAAGTTCATTCACGTCCTCTTTTATTATAAAGATAAATAATAGCATACATAAGTAAGAAAAGCTATGTTCAGAGGCATATTTCATTTTATAATTCAAATATTATAGGTGTATCATGTAAACTTTTCTTCCAAATCATATGATCGCTGGATTCTCCCCAGTAATCTTTCAATACATAGCTAGGTTTTCCAAACTTTTTCGTCCATATACTTTGCGCATTTTTATATCCACTATCTAAACAATATTCTGTTATCCCTCTGCTAAGTAATGTAAGAAACATTGTATGTAGTAATAAACTCCCTATTCCCTTTCTCTGATACTCCGGAAGTATGAATACAGTTCCTATTTCATACAAATTTTTAAGTACACCACCTGTACAACTATTAATCAATGTACTTGCTGGACCGATTTCGATTGTTCCAATGATTTTATCGTTACTTGTATCAATTGCTAATAAAAAGTAACGACCTTCTCCGTTACTATCAAAATCACTTTTCAAATACTGCTTTTTTGAGTTAATTTCATTTTCTATGTCATCCAATGATTGTGACAATCCTTCATTTTTGTATGTATTCGTAATAACGATACGGAAAAATAAATATAGTTCATCTACATCATTCAAATTCGGTCTTCTAACTGCAACGTTAGTCATGAATTCAATCTCCAATCCTCATTATGCCATTGTTAATACAACACTTTATATAATCTATTCATCATTATTCTGCAAAAACCTGCATAAATCCAACAGTATAGAAAGCTCATTATAGATATTGATAAAATAATTTTTATATCCATAGTTGTATGAACAGCAGGACCAAGTACCGGAAAACGGAAAACATCGAGAACAATCATAATACCAATAATTAGACAAGTTGCTGAAAAGGAAACAATCCAAATTCTCCTCTTTAATTTTAAAAAAGATACTCCTAAGGCTAGACCTAATAAGCCTGTAGTAAAAGGAAAGACAATTAGTTCACTTGGCTCAATAATAAATAATAGAAAAATAGTAAGAATATAAGAAAGTATTCCCTCACGAATAGAATAGAAAATAGCAAAAAAAATCGGTAATGTCGAAAATGGACTAATGAGCAAACCTATACCAGGAACTAAGTTCCCAGCTGCTTGAAACATGGTGGCTAATGTACTCATCAAAGCTGTAAGTACTAACTTATTCGCAAGGGACAATTTTCTTTTATGAACAAAGCTCGTATCATGTTCTATCATCAGTTGATACCAATAACGTACAAACCAATTCATCAATATCTCCCCCTAAAGATGCCGCATTCATTACTTTCTATATTATTCATACACTAGTGGTTTATGAGCTGCTTTCTACTTGTTATGAATTACTATATAATAAAAGACTTTTAGGGGGATAAATTGTGCGTTTTGAAACAATATAAATTCCTTGGATTATTAAACTACGAGTGTGTATCGTATCAGGGAATAATTTCAAAAATGGTACCTTTATTAAAATCAGTTACTTTCATAGAACTGTAAACTCCTAAATATAATTTAGTTTGATTCAAATTTGTTCCTAAACTCATATAATAAGCTGCTTGCGTACCAAAATCATAATTGGTTTCAATAGCATGAAAGTCAGCATGTTTACCGTCTGTACCTGCTCTAGTATAGGCTAAAACACCTTTAACTGGCGGTCGAGAATCTTCTTTCTTAGCAAGGTCAGTAAACACTACGCTACCTGTTAAATTTGGAATTGCATTTCCCATATATGGCTGAACTCCTGTAAGTGAAGTTCCTCCAAACTTATCTGTTCTAGAATCTTTATGAAAATAACTAAGTAGAGGCAGAATACGCTTGACTGAAGTTTGTATTGTTTCATCATAATAAACCATTGTTCTCTCATCCAAAGTCTGATTCTCAGAACAATGTCGTATAAAAGAAGTAGGTAAATCCCCTTCCCATCCTCGCCACCCAAAATTGATAACCCCATCTTGATTGGGAGTTAACCTCATAAAATGCATTTGAACAAGTTCTGTAACCGGTATAGGTTTATATTGAACAAATGAAAAAATAGACTCTACAATATCTTGTCCGACATTTCCGGCGTATTTGATATATTGATTATAAAACCTTTGAAATGAAATGCCGGTTATATTACGTACTCCTTTTGCAATTACTGTAAGTGTTTCTTGTATAGATAAAGGAAGTTCATCGAAGCGTGTAACTACAGGAGGGTTATTTATAAATGTATTTTTACTTACATCGATTTCAATTATTTTACCTGCTATTTCTAAATCATCTTGGCTTAAATTAAATGGATCATAACCTGATCCGCCATCTCCATTTGTAAAAACAAGTTTTCCAGTCTCAGGTGAAAAGTTTAAACTATTGACTCCGTTATGATTAAAAAATGGTCTTCTTACATTCAGTAATGTTCGTCGCTTTTGAGCTTGACCATTAGATTGTAAAGTCCATTCTTCTACTGTATCAATGTGATCATATTGCGTATTTCTATTAACCCACTTTAAATTTAGCGTTTTAGGGTCACAAGGATTCGGTTTAAATTGCTCAGAAAATGCACCTGGCCCTTGAGTTCCAGCTACTGAATAATGAAGATAAAATAACCCATTTTGATAAAATTGTGGATGGAACGCAAGTCCAAGCAATCCGCGTTCATCATAACCGCTACTAGAAACACCTTCTTCAAATGTACCTAATTTAATAATTAGGTGACGAATATCTAAAAATATCTTTATAACTCCATTCCCTATGTAAAAAATCTCTCCTAATTGGGTTGCGATAAATAGTCTTTCGGTCGATTCGCCTGGAAGTATTGTTGTTTTCAATACGGTTGGTAAATTTATATTATGAACAATGGGTCGTAAACTAACTTTAACTTTTGTCAATTAACTGTACACCCCTTTTTCTTCTTTTTATAGAAGAATATGATTAGAGTAGTTTTGTTAGTATCAAATAAGTCGCATTCCTTTTTATTACAATTTTGTATATAATATAATTATAAATAATATGGGGGACGAACTATGATAATCGTACTACAAATCATCTTACCACTAATTTTCGCAGTCTATTTATTTACCCTCTATCATAACGGGACGTATGGATCAGCTTCATTCATTTTATCAGTCATGATAGGAATTTTCGGTTTAGAGAAT
The DNA here is from genome assembly GCF_000007825.1 of Bacillus cereus ATCC 14579. Taxonomy (NCBI): domain Bacteria; kingdom Bacillati; phylum Bacillota; class Bacilli; order Caryophanales; family Bacillaceae; genus Bacillus; species Bacillus cereus. Next base: position 2,694,686 of record NC_004722.1, read on the forward strand.
ATTTTTCAATATGCTAGTCTAACAGATCATGCTATTTATCCATATTGGGGCAGTTTGAAGGCTGTTGTTATCGTTTTATCAGTCGTATTTCTATTTAAAAAAGGTGGTTTAACAGGAAAATATTGATTTGTAATGCGTTACATATTTTCTTGTTAAATTGCTTTTATTTTATAAAAGCAGAAATATTTATGTAAAAACACGAAGGGATGTGTTACATATGTCTATAAATATTATTTCAATAGTATCTATCATAATATGGATTTTGTTAATTACAGAACTTATAAAACCTTCAAAAGAACAGAATGGACGAAAAATAGTAACTTTAGTAACTGCTGGTTCCGCATCAACACTTATTTTGACGGTTTCATTTATTCAAAATATCCCGTTTTGGAATTGATAGTGATATAACTAACAAAAATATGTATAAATAAAAAGATTAGGATTCACTCCTAATCTTTTTATTTTTTGAGGTAACACCATATGCCCAGTAAGCTAAGATTTTAAGACACCCCCTTAACGAGAACTTTACATTTTCACAATTATTTATGAGAATTCGGCTCGTTTTTCCGTTTTGGGGAAGAATCAATTTCTTAAGTTGATGACGATGTGGATAGTATCCCAGGTATCACAAAATGATGTGAAAAATGACAAAACTGTAAGATAACGAACTATTTTGTAAGGGAAATCACTCGTTTCATTCGCCAATTTTTTCTATAGTAAGGATAAGAAGAAAACAAATAAGATGATATGAAAATGAGTGTTAATGAAGTAAAAGGTTTAACGAAATTTTATCAATCAAAAGGTGCGGTTGCGACAAATCTGATTTTTCTTTACAGGCTGTTCTTAATGAATTCATGAAATGGGATTGTACTTATATTGTAAGGAGTGGGACTATCGAAAACAGTACTATCGGTGCAACACCTAACGAAAGAAATCAAGGGCAAGTTGATTGTACAAGACATATCGTTCGATATGGTAGCGGGAGAAATTATTGGACTACTTGGTGCGAACGGAGCGGGCAAGACAACCACGATGAAGATGATAGTTGGTCTAAGCACAATAAGTGCCGGGGACGTGCAAATTGCAGGTTACAGTATTAAAAGTCAGTTTTCTAAAGCAATCCTCAATGTAGGGGCTGTGATTGAAGCACCTGCATTCTATCCTTATTTGAGTGGGTATGAAAATTTACGACAATATCAGCGTTTGCACAAAAATGCAAGTAAGGACTGGTTGCTGGAGGTAGCCAGTCTAACCGGCATAGAACATGCGCTTGATCAGCGAGTAGGCACGTATTCCATGGGAATGAAACAACGCTTGGGAATTGCACAAGCACTACTGCGAAAGCCAAAGTTGCTTGTGTTAGATGAGCCGATGAATGCACTTGATCCTGCTGGTGTCCGTGAAACCCGGAACTATTTAAATAGAATTGCGACAGATTTGGGCGTAGCAATTGTGATTTCCAGTCATCAACTGTCTGAGATTGAGCAGATGGCACGTCGAGTGGTTATTATGCAGAATGGTTGCTTAGTGACAGAGCAAAGGATTGATGATGGCTTAAATGATGGGAAATTCTGTATCACTCTTCACATTGATAATGTTGAGCTTACAAGCGAAGTTTTGGTTAACTTGTTTGGGGAAGATCATCATGCATTGGATTATATGCAGACAGAGAAATTATCTAACGGTGTGCATACTATAACAGTAGCTATTGATGAAGGGCAAGTTCCAATGTTGATTCGAGCATTGTGTGCTGCCGGGGTGGAAGTTCATCGGGTGTTGTCGACACATACGAGTTTAGAGGATAAGTTTTTAAAATGGACAACTGCGCGTGGTGAGGTGAGTTAAGTTGTTATGGAATGAATGTTTGAAGATAGTGAATAAAAGAATCTTTATTCTTTCACACATTGGTTTTATTGTGATGACGGTACTGTTATCTTGGGCATACACCAGTGATCTCAAGGCTGATGATACGGTGGCTCAAATAGTAAATGCTTTGCTTGGCCTATCGGGAATGCTTGTTATTCTACCTTGGGCGATTGTTTTGTCACCTCTTATTTGGACGGATGAGTATCAATATGGAACTTTGAAACAACTGTTCCTGCATACGTCCTCGCGCTCACGGTTGTATGTTGCAAAAATTGCTGCGATGATTTTGCTCATCATTACGGGTATTGTTAATATATGCATTGTTTCTTTGTTAGCGAATCTTCTGATGGCTCCCCAAAACATACAATGGGGCGACATGACGGATGTTATATATTCTATTGGAGCAATCGCATTGCAATGTTGCCTATATGCAAGTCTAGCATCCTTGATTGGCGTGTGGACGAGATTAGCTGCTATCGCAGTAGGCAGTAGCTTAGTGCTATACTTTTTACAAATGATATTTGGAGGTAGTCTCTTATCTACATCATGGACACACATTCTATTCATTCATCATGATGATTTAAGTGTCTATTGGAGCACGTCACAATATAAATCGGAATTAGTTGGCTTACTTATGTCGTTAGCGATAGATATCACCTATATTTTGTTTTTCTTTGCAATTGGATTATGGATGTTCGTCAAAGAGAGAGGAGCAGACTACACATAACACGGAGCTAAAAATGAGCAAAATAGAATACAGTTATGTCGCTTATACCAATACTCGGGATAAGGATATGGAAGATAAAATAATGAATGTGAAACAATGATAAGTGATAAGTGATTACGCTAGTCTAGTTAACCAGCAGCAATCTAGTACTTTATTTTTTTGTCAAAGACTACCGCTGATTTTACATTAAAGTCAATAATTGAAAAGTTAGAGAAAAAGAATAAAGAGTTTGAAGAAGAAAATAAAGCCTACTGATTACTTCATGAAGTTATAAAATTAGTACCGTACATATTAGACATATCTGAAATATACGGTACTAATTTTACTATTGATTCACTTATCTAACTTAAAGATAAGTATGTGGTCCTTTTACAATTTGAATTTCTTTTTAAGCTTCTTATATTTTCTATACGAACGTCTAACAATGTTTAACATAAAATACGGTATTTTAACCGGGAAAGGTAATTTATATATGAAAGGAAAATAAAAGGTGAAATATGCCTTTTCTAGGTCTCTCCACTTACTATCTTCTTTTGTTTTTAAGAAATCAGATACATCGACTACATATCCCCTTCCTTTTTCCATCATCACATTTTTCCCGTGAACATCACAAGGAGTTAACCCTTGTTCCCTCGCATACTCTAAAGCCTCATTAATATCAAGTATTACTTGCTTAGGAATTTTAATACCCTTATGAATAGCATCGTATAAGGTAATTTCTTTTAAACGTTTCAATACTATGAAATTTTCTCCTTTATATATAAGCTTTGAATAAGAAGGATGATTTCCAATTCTTCGGTATACTTCTGACTCTTTTTCAATTCCTTCTCCTTCTCGCACGTAAACTTTCACTACCCAATCTTTGTATTCTCTGTGCATGAATACTGCGGCATAATTACCTGTTCCTAAACACTTCCAAAGTCTAGGAATATCTTTAACTACTACAGGCTCGAATTCATCCTCACTTCGGATGCTTACCTCTTTTAATAATTCGTCATTTATCAATCCCACAAAACTATTTATACTCATCATTCCCACTCCGGTTTTGCTAAAAGGGGGCCCACCCACATTTTAACGAAAATATACACTAAGCGAATTTTAGCATAAAACGAGTCATCTTTCTTCTTAAAATAAAAAGCTAACTCGTTTTATTTAAACTGTTGAATACTTAATATTTATTCCGTTATTCATAGCCAAAAACCGTACGATATAAAAATATTTCTAATTATTTTCATTTTTTCAGAGTCAACTGTATAGGGCTTTTCTTAGTACAAGTTCTCTTCGTTCATTACCCATGCCAAATCTATAAAACATTGTTTAGAAGTGTAGCAAAGGTTTGTTAATGGTTCAATTCTTGTTCCACTACTATCTTTGTTAGCTAAAACTTTTATTGTTTTAATAGTCTTTTGTTTAATTCCCACAATGCTGTTTTGTTGCTATCCCATTTCAAAAACGTTACTGCTTCCTCAAAGCATAACCATTTATAATTGAAGTGTTCTTTAGATAATGATATGTTTTTTGTAGGGACTTTAACTCCAAAAGAAAATTCTTTTATTACATAAACCTCTTCTCCCCAAAGGAATCCTCCAACTACATCTTCTACTGATAGTGAAGACACAGAATCTAATTGTATATATGGACATTCTCTTGTAATACGAGCCTCTTCAAACGCTTCCCGTTTTGCTGATTCAATAGGAATCTCACCGTCTTCTCCGCCACCAGCTATTCCTTGCCAATAACCATAATCACTTCGGTTAAAAATGGCATATTGAATAGAATCGGCAGTTTTTATATAAGGAAATATCAATACTTGATATGGCGCTCTCATTACTTAACCTCCTCTCGAAAATAAGTTTTAAATCAATATGAATAAAGAGCCGCCATCACAATTCTACATTATTAGTGCAGGTTTATAATGTCGGCCCTCTATTTTTAAATAATTTTATTTTTCATAAACAGGCTTACTCTTAACAGAGGAAAAACTGATTATTTCTTGTCGAATTTGTTTAGCATGGTTTTTCCTAAATGTTAGCAGTACCCTATATTATTCAATTGCGCCAGCAACATCATAATCATTTAAATCTAATTCAATCGTTTGTCCGAGCGCTAGTTTAGCAAGTTCCGCTCCTAGATATGGACCAGCTGTTAAACCCGAAGCTCCTAATCCATTCGCAACGAGAATTCCTTCAAAGTTAGGTAGCGGTCCGATAACAGGTAAGAATCCTGGTGTGAATGGTCTGAATCCAACTCTCGTTTCAAGCATTGTAGCATTTTCTAAGCCAGGTGCAACTGCTAATGCCTTATGGAATACTTCATGTAAACCACCTGCTGTTACACGATGATCGAAACCAGTATCATTCTCATGTGTTGCACCAATTACGACATGACCATTGTCAAACGTTAAAATATATTGATCGTTTGGTGGCATAACAACTGGCATATTTTCTGTTGCTGTATTTTCAATTTGCAGATGAACAATTTGTCCTTTTTGGAATGTAACTAAGAAATTAATTCCTAATGGTTTCAAGATTTCATTCGCCCATGCGCCTACAGTTACAATAACCTTTTCCGCTAAAATTGTTTCATCGTTTACTGTAACTCCCGTAATATGATTTCCTTCACGGACTAATATAGCATCGCCTTTTATGAAAGTTGCACCATGTTTTTTCGCAGCACTTATTAATGCATTGCGTAATAATCTTCCATTTACTCGTGCAGCACCACTAATATGAACAGAACTATATTCGTCTGATAATGCTGGGAATAATTTTTTTGTTTCTTCAGCTGATAAGCGAGTTATTTCACCAATCTCCGGGGCATCTTCACGTCGTTTATAAGCTCGCTCTTCCATTTGATCTAACTTTTTCTCGTCAGTATGTAAACTAATTGCACCTACACGATTATATCCTGTGTCAGTTTCACCGTCTTCTTCTAATTGCTGAATTAACGAAGAATAGTAACGTGCACCGCCTTTAACGATTTTATACCATGCTTTATTACGGCGCTGTGATAGCCATGGACATACAATACCTGCTCCTGCATCGGTTGCTTGCCCTAATTGTTGGCGATCCACGATAGTAACATTCGCACCTGCCTTAGCAAGATGATAAGCAGTAGACGCTCCTAAAATTCCTGATCCAACTACAATATACGATTTCATTTCAAACACCTTTTCTCTTTTGCTAATTATATAAATATAAGAACATTCCTTAGTATAATGGAAGGAATGCTTTTTTCAATGTACTCATCACAATTAATTGTTGCAGCATTGTGACTTCCTTAATCATTATTTTTTCTTCTTACGGAATAATTCAATTGTTTTGTAGCCTTGTGAAAGGATTTCTATCATTTTCTCTAGACGTTTTTCACGTGTTTTTTCTTGTTTCACAGAAAAAAGATTACGTGCCCAATCTTTTTGGTATCCAGGCGTTAAACTTTGATAAAACTTAAGTTCATTCGGATGATTAGCTAATAATGCTTCAACATCTTTAATTCGATCTGCATAATCGGCAACACATTGACTCATAGCAGATGTTTTTGTTGTTTTTTTCTTTTCACGTTTTAAACCAACAACAGTAAAGACTTCATCCATACTTACCATTCGTGCAAATTTAATATCGCTTTCTCCCACATAACCATCTTCTCCAACGTTTAATGCCGGAAACATCTCATCACGGTGAATAAACGTACTATAACGAGCATTACCTTTTTTCGGATATGCGAAGAATACGTAACCTTTTTCAATTAGTAATTCTTCATTACTAATAATAAAATTCGTTTGTTTCACCATTTCATCAAGCGTTTCTACAAATATAAAGATAGCATCGTGTTCTTTTGAGAATGCAGTTTCTTTACCTGTAAAAATGTCATAATCACTTGGTTCGTTAATAACGACCATATTTGTATACTTATTAAGTTTCAATTTATCAATAACTGACATAATAATCTTCCTTTACATTCAAAATTCATTGTACATACTTTTTCGTACTGTTCTAGTGTATTATATGTATTAAGAAAATCAAACTTTAAATCGTATTATTCTGCTGCAAAAGAACATAATTCTTTACTAGATGGGGTGGTTTTATGCCATATGTAATCCGAGATGAAGGGCTAGTTTTACAAGGGGATGATGGAAAAGAACCAATTTTTCATACATATGAAGAAGCTGAGGAAACATTAAAAACATTAACTATACCGCAGTTTCCGAAACATATTAGAAGAAAACCATTTACACCAAAAATAATAAAGATAGCCGCTTCTGAATAAGAACCGGCTATCTTTATTATTCATAACTTAATAGCAAATAAAGTATATAAAAACTCTTTATATTGATCTTCTGTAATTTCACGCTTAGTTTTTTCCCCATGAATAATTTCGGTTAAACTTGTATTCGTTAATGAAATATGGCCAGAGTTCGTCAACTTTACTGCAATTGGTCCTTTATTAAAAATAGACTTCTCATCTTCTATCACTCTTCTTTGAACATCATTTACTACTATCTCATCAATAATATGTTTATAAAAAGCATGACAAACTTTCCATTCTCCAGCAGCATCTATTCTTTCTAAAACATAATTTCCTTTATTCGTATCTTTCCGTCTCACCCGGTACGAACCATTTTTTGAAGAAACCGACTCGCCAGTAAAAGGTACAGGAACAAGAGGTACTAACGAAGCTATACCTATATCAATTAAATACTGTACATTATCATAAGTTAAAATAATTGTTATATGGCCATCCTCAAGTGCCCATGCATTTATATCGTTTTTATACACCGTACCTAATGCCAGTTGTACATCATAGCCACAGTCTCTTAAGAAATAGTAAAAAAGAGTATTTAATTCGTAGCAAAGTCCACCACGGGAACTAGTTAAAATTTTCTCTCGTAAGTTTTCCAGAGAGATTTGATTCGTATTTCGTGCTATAACATCTAAATTCTCAAATGGTATAGTATGCGCAAACGAAAAGAGTATGGTAGGTAATTCTTCAAACGTTACATCATTACGTTTTTTAAGATTTAATCTTGTGAAAAGCTGATCTTGTAAACTTGTCATATTTAGCACCCCTTAAAAATTTATAAGTTTAAATAATATATGCTGATTGTAAATTTTAAGGGGCACTGTAACAATGTACATTTCATTTAACTGTACCGGTACAAAAATTACGATTCACATAGGAGGTGTCATTACACATGTTTTTTGTAATCACTTCTTTTTGGGGCAAATCAAAAGCTACGAATATAAATTTAATAGTTTATCTATAGGCAAATTATTACTATCACTTAAATCAACAAAATATTTGAAGTTGCCACGTTTGGCTCTTTTTAGCTTGATTACTAACAGTGGTATCCCAAACAGGATAAATCCTCATTGCCATTTTCCCTGTTTGACTTTGTGTTCTCAATATTTTTTCTTTAAGAAGAATCTCTTTAGGCAAAAATAAATTGCCCTAGTTTATTATCAGCAATACAAGTGATTACTAATAAATCAGGAGCAGCTTCATAAGAGAAAGCTCTATTTCGCATATTTTCATCTTTCTCCCAAAAAGAAACAAATTGACCAATTTTATTAGGTGTAACTTTTGATTTTCTAAAACGAATGGTTTTGTTATTTAAGTGGAATAAACATCCGGCATATTCTGCGTTTTGCTTTTCTTCTTTTAGATTCGTAATCATTAAGTTGTTAGGTTTGTAAACTATATTATTTAAATTTTGGATTATAATATTAAAATTGTTCAAAAAAACTCCCCCTTTATTCATCTCTTAGTTTACCACAAACATCAGTTCTTCTATATCGTATATAATTATGAACTAAGTGAAATGGGGGAATTTAGCAGGATATAATTATTACTTTAATGTACTTAGTTTTTCAATTGCTTGTTGTTCAGTTGCTAAGTAAAAAATGTCATTTCCTTTATTACATTCATAAATAAAATCTTTTAAGCTTTTACTAGTATACATAGAGAAATCTCCAACAATAGCAATCTTTACCTTATAGTTTATAAACTTTTGAAGGATATCACCCGCAAGCCGTGTTTTTAGGTCAAAGAAATCTTCACTTATTAAAGATTTATGGATAATAATATGTTTCGCATCTACCTCATTTTGAACTGTTGCCATAGTATCTAATGCAGACTGAACATCCGATATTAATACCTTATCGTTTCTAATGACCGCAATATTGATTCCATCGATTACTACTTTCTTTATTTCCATAGTCCCACCTGTACAGAGATAATAAAGTTGTTTAATTTACAATAAAGTCATTTAAAAAATAATATAGTAGTTTAAAAATCCTTCTTCTACTAACGAGGCAGGTTAGTGGAAGAAATAGCAAGTGGGTTTAACTAGGAGAAGTGTCGATGACATTACAGAAGATACCGAGGTGTCTTCTGTTTTTTAAATTAAGGATATCGATAAATTAAGATTTATTTACTTAACATTGTACTTATTTTCGGACCGAGGCATCTAATCGGTGAGTATATACAAACCAAGTAATGCTTGCTGTTAATAATGTTGACGAAATTAAAGCTGTAAGAACACTATATGTTTGCCAAATAAGTATCGTTGACCAATCGAAGGCAAAAAACATTATACACTGGGCAATAGTAGCGATTAGGAAAATAATTGTTACGATTGTTCTCTTTTTTGTCATTGGCTGCTGCTCATTCGTTTTCCCTTTTCTTAATCCTAAGAAAAATAACAGAACGGCTAATAGGCAAAGAATAATTGTGGTAGACGACAAAATGATGTCCAAAAGCTGTGTGCCACTTATCTCATATGACTGAGTTAGATTGCCGTTTAATATATTTTTAACTTGTAGTACCAGGTTTATATTGGTATTTGCGCCGTTGCTCAGTAAGCAGATGGCTGTTCTTTCATTTGGCAGTATGCTACTTTGGTACTAAAATTTGGATTACCCCCAGTGTGTTCTATAAACGTTTGTTCGGCGTTTACCGACCAACCTGCCGCATAATACATATCATTGACAGCCGAAACAGACATATCACCTCTATGTGATTTTTCGATGGCCCTGTGAAATATTTCGGGTATGTCCTGCACGATACCCATCTGTATGCCCATCCAACGCGCCATATCTTTTGTATTAGAAATGATATAGCCGGCAGGTTTATTCCCGGTATAATACGGAGCGTTAAATGGAGTTGTTATAAAAAAGGAAGAACGGTAACCCTGTGCTAACTGTCCAGTGGCTTGAGCATCTTCTTTATAAACATACGTCTGGTGAAGACCTAAGGGTAGAAATACTTGCTCCTTCATAAAGTCTTCATAGCTTTGTCGTGATACAATCTCAATAACCAAACCCAATACGTCATAATTAACGGTTCCATAGTTATATTGTTCACCAGGAGAGAACGCCAATTCTGCATCTACCAGCGTTTCCACAGTCTTTTGCAACATATCAGGCGTATTACCTTGTGGAATATTTTGAAGATGTCTAATATTTGTTAGGCCGCTGGTATGGTGAAGAAAGTTATTTAGTGTAAGGTTTTGCATATCAACAGGTTTACCTTGATACTTTAACGTAAACCAAGGTAAATATTTTTGGATAGGGTCAGTCATTGATAGCAGCCCTTGCTCTTCCAATAGCAAAATCCCCATACCAGTAAAAGCTTTACTCACCGAGGCCAACTCATAGAGTGTATTTTCACTTGCAGACAGTCCCTTTTCAAGATCTGCATACCCAGAAGAAAAGTAGAACACTTCACCATCAGCAAGTATTGAGAGTGACATTCCAGGCACACCTGACGTACGACAGGCATCATCTAGCAATGCTTGTATTGCCACAGATTTCGAATCTGACAACGCATAACTTTGTGTTGCGAATCCTGAGAATAATATAAATATCGTTAATACAAAAACAATAGTCTTTTTCATACACTCTCCTTTCTGAAGAATTATAAGGGTATAAATAACTTATTTTTATAACTATAAACTAAATTCTGATTTATATTTCTATTTATCTATATAATATCAAATAATTATGAAGAGTTACACTTAAACTAACGGGGGCGTTAGTTTAATAAGAAGTAAACAACTTTATTATTCATTTTTTAAGCATTACATAAGCAGATGGATATAATTTGAAACAACTTTAAAGAGCCTTGCTGCATATAGAATGTAGTAAGGCTCTTATCTTTTTTAATCAAAATTCAATAACTTTATTATCACTATACACCACCCCTTTATAATTTACACAGTATGAGTAAAATTGTTTTACAAAACTTCGTATTAATCATAGATTAAATTAGCCACAGCTATTAAAATCGCTTCTATTTTTTGTTGTAAACATCTATTTTTTACTACTAATACGGTCAATGAAATTAATGATAGTTTCTCTTTTTTATATTTTTTAATATATATATGGGATTACTTTTACTTGTTATAAAAATATTGTGGAGTAACATAACTTAACAAACTATCCAAAGTGTTAATCTCGGCATATGGTTGTATTTTGGTAGTATTCTTGATTTTCTGAGGGTTAAACCACACACCTTTTATATTTGCATTTTGAGGACCAGCAATATCCTTTTCTAAGTCATCCCCAACGAATAAAGTATTTTCCGGTTGTAAATTTAACTTATTTAATGCTAGTTCGAATATACGTTTATCAGGTTTACTAAATCCCACTTCTTCAGAAATAATGATTGTTTCAAAATACTTATTTAAATTCGTGTTAAATATTTTAGCTTTTTGCCTCTGAGTTGAGCCATTTGTTATAATTCCAACTTTACAGTGCTTCTTTATTTGATTTAAGAAATGAATAGTATTTTGGTCTATTGAAAAACATCTAGGGAAATTATTATTCCAAAAATCTTGGATGTAATTGCGTGGCAATCTATACCTTGGCGTGAATTCATCAAACAATGATTCTAAAACTGTCGTTTTATTACTTATACCATATTCTCTTTTATCGTATTCTTTGAATTTCTGTAACATGTTGCTTTTAGCCGCACCATCTACATTTTCATAACACTTTTCTAAAACAATTAAAAATAATGCCTCTACTGCTTTATCCCTATCAAGTAATGTATCATCTAAATCAAACAGCATCGCTTTATAACCCATCAAATCATTTCACAACCTTTCTATATTTCCTAGTAATCATCAAAAGTAATCAAAAAAACAATTCATATCAAAGAACTCATAATAGAACGATATTCTAAGAGTTAAATCAAAAATCCTTCTTCTGTTTGTTAATTGATGTGAAAGTACACGATTTCAACTAAGGTAGTAGGTGAATTTTTTAATTGTAATTTCTAATTTTCAGATTAATTCGAAGGTATTTTGTGATAAGCTGTACTTAAAGATTAAATATAAAGGATGATTCATATGCAAATAAGACCAAAGGTAAGTGAATATAACTCCTATTATGCAACGTATACCAACTTGGTATCAGACGGAAATATCATATATATTCTAGAACAACAAATGAAGGAAACAAATCTTTTATTAAAGGGAATTTCTGATAGTGAGGGACTTTTTCGATACGCTCCTACTAAATGGAGTATAAAAGAAGTAATCGGCCATATTGCAGATACAGAACGTATTATGGCATATCGCTTGTTATCTATTGCTCGAGGCGAGACAGCGGAACTTCCAGGCTATAACGATGATATGTATGTTCTTAAAGCTGCTTTTGATAAGCAATCTATGCAAGATCTTCTTGAGAATTTAATAGTTGTTCGCCAATCTACCCTGTATTTACTTAGAAGCTTAGATAAAGAAGCTTGGTCACAAAGAGGAAATGCGAATAATTCTGAAGTTACAGTTCGTGCATTAGCATACATCATTGCTGGTCATGAGCTTCATCATCTTCAAATTATAAAAGAACGTTACCTTGGTTCTGATGTATATCCAGCAACTTAATGTTTGAAGAAAAAGAGTCCTATTTATGTAGGGCTCTTTTTCAGAATTTATAACGGATTAGCGCTTAGAACCATGGCAATTAAATGTCTTTATTTATAAAATTCACCACATAATATATATGTTATCCCCTCTTATTCTGTACATAATTTTATTTAGGCTGATATACTATAAACACAATAGTTCTGGAAAGGTGATGATATTATGTATGAACAACAAAATAATAGAGATAGAAATCAAAAAATGATGTTTTCTATGCAAGGAGTTCCCACAAATAAAATTAATATGCATCAATTACCTAAATGGATTAGAGTTTTTGGCTATTGTGCGTTTGGTTGGATGATAGTATTTAGTTTAATTATGATTGTAGGTTTAATTCTGCAATAACTATACAGAGTAGGTAAACGGGACGATATTTAGGTCATACATCTAGGTAATGTCCCGTTTTTTATGTGTGATTATCCCATGATATAAGTAACCGATTATAATAAAAAGAACCTGTAGAATATCTTACAAGTTCTTTTTCAAATATTATTAAAACGGGAACAACAAACTATTTTAACATTCAGTACAGGGAGACCATTTTGATTATGGCTTGATTTTATGATAAATCAAATTTCACCTGTTCAAGAAAAGCTAGAAAACAAATTCAAAAATGCAGTCGTTGTTGAATATTGGTAAGAAGTTAGTCAATTTAAGGAACTTATAGAAAAAAGAGAGGTTAAGATTGATTTAATGTATGTAACATAAAAAATATATTTATTATATAATTTCCACACAATAAATATAGAGAACCTATTTGTGAATATCTATATGGGAATTTAAGTTGTTCCTCATAGAAATTACATCTTTTAATACGAAAAGAAGCAAGTTAACATTCTTTTATATGGATAAAAATATTAACTTGCTTCTTAAATTTTAGTATAAATTATTTATTGTAAGCTTTATAATATAATATGCAAATTTATCACCTGTTTTTATAATTCAAGCACCTACTATTAGGAAAAGAGAATATTTCCTAATTAATTTAAAACATAAATTTTGTCTATGTTTTAAACAATATGTACTTTGGAGGAGGTTAATTTGATTTTTTCAAAACTCATTGATCGGTACGCCTTATATGATTTACACAAAAAAAGAAGTGTAGCGTTTCAGTTTACTTCCCTTTCTAACACTTCATTAAATATAAAGGACATAGAATCTTTTTATAAAGTAAAACCATCACATATTCATTTTGACATTAAGCATTCAAAGCAGGAAAATGAATACATGCTTGGACAATTCAACTATAAAAGCTCGATTCAATCCGGTGATTCACGCAACGACTCTGTAACTGGGGAATTATTCTTACATGAAAATGAAAATGCACCTCATGTTATCTTTGTTCACGGTTGGAGAATGGATTCTAACGAACGTGTGAAAAAAATATTCCACGATCATATGACCAGCCTGAAGTGGAATATGTATTATTTCACTCTACCCTATCATTTTGAAAGAAAACCCGATCAATCCTTATTCAGTGGAGAGTATATGGTAAGTGCAAATATTGAACGAACAGTACAAGCAACTAGACAAGCGGTAGCTGATTTACGAGCTTTGATTAAATGGATTAAAACAAATAAAAATGGGCCCCTGATTCTAATAGGAATTAGTTTAGGCGGATTTATTACTAACTTAACCTCTCTTGTTGAAGAAGAAATTGATGTGTTAGCATCCATTTTCTATGCAAATCGACTTTCTTATTCTATTTGGAATACAATTCCGGGTAAATTTATTAGAGAAGACTTGGAACATCATGGTGTTACGTATGATGATTTAATAGATTATTGGAAAATCACTGAACCGAGTCAAGCATTGCCAAAAGTAAAAAAAGAAAATATTTTATTAATTTCAGGTAAGTGTGATTTATATGTGTATTCTGAGGATACAGACTACTTGTGGGAATCTTGGGAAAGACCTACACGATATATTTATACATGTGGGCATGCTGGGATAGTTCTTAAACGTAAAAAAATTGCAGCTGATACTATTAATTTTATTCAAAATCGATTGAACTCCCCGCACTTATCTAATGTCGTGCCTTAAATCGCGAGATTACTAAGCACATAATCTTATACTTGTAATGTTTCATTTTAACCAATTACATATATAAATCATTGTCATGCTAATCCATACACAATAAAAAAATGAAAGATCCCCTAATGAAACATTAAAAAGGGAAGAACCTTAATGAGTTCTTCTCTTTTTGTTTGTTCTTTATTGAATTGTAATTTAATTACAGTATGTGAAATTATGCTATATTAATTTTAAAAGCGAAGTAAAGGTTGTTTTTACTTCGCTTTTTCATTTGCAATCCTTATTAACTTTGCTCAATTCAGTATTTATTTCTACACTCTTCGCTTTTATTTAATCGTTTTTTCTGATTTTAAAACAATGGAACTTAATGCAGGAACTTTAATTTTATTGTCATGGACAACATAAAGTGGTTTACTTCTCGCCTGCTTGCCATCTACTAGTACTTTCCAAGGCCCTTTCGATGGAAGTGTTATTTCAACCGCTTCTCTATTTGCATTGTGAGCCACTGTAAAGTATTCATGTTTATTCCCCTCTATTATATAAGCTACAGTATTTTTTGGAGCATCAATAAATGATACGTGTGTTTTTATTTGCTCTGCAGATGTCATTCGAAAAGCTGAGTACTTTTTGCGTAATTCTATTAAACCCTTCATATAATCTACTTCATTATTAAACGTTGCACGGCGCAGCCAATCCATCTGGTTAATTGAGTCTGGAGATTTGTAACTATTATGATCACCGTATTTCGTCCGCATAAACTCTTGCCCTGCATGTAAAAATGGAATTCCTTGTGATGTTAATAAAATCGAAGAAGACAATTTGTGCATTTGTGTTCGCACTTCATCGCTGTCACCTGGATTAGTTAACTCAAGTTTATCCCATAATGTATGATTGTCATGTGCTTCCACATAAGTTAGCACCTGCTCTGGATCTTGATAGGTAGACGAATTTGTATCGTAGTCAATACCTGCCGTAATACCTTTTTTAATACGATCTTCCATGTTTTCCTTTCCATTTATAAAACCATTTTCTTTTTCCTCAAATACACTACCTTTTAACCCATCACGTATATTATCGTTAAAATGAGCAATCCCTTTCATTTTCTCTGCATTTTTTTGATTTGCTTTCAGCTCAGCTGCAAGAGGTGTATTTAAATCCCATCCTTCTCCGTGTAGTATAATAGAAGGGTCAATTTGATTAACAGCTTTACGTATTTCATTCATCGTTTCATAATCATGAATACCCATTAAATCAAAACGGAATCCATCTAAATTGTATTCTTTTGCCCAATATGTGACGGAATCTATCATAAATTTCCTCATCATTTTTCTTTCTGAAGCAGTATCATTTCCTACTCCAGTTCCATTTGCAAATGTTCCATCTTCATTGTAACGATAATAATAACCTGGAACTAACTTATGGAAATTAGATTCAGCAGCGTTATACATATGGTTATATACTACATCCATCACCACTCGAAGATTATTATCATGTAGTGTTTGAACCATTTGCTTTAATTCAGTTATTCGCACAGTCGGCTCATAAGGATTTGTAGAATAGGAGCCTTCTGGAACATTGAAATTTTTAGGATCATATCCCCAGTTATATTGTGGTTCATTTAAAGTCTCTTCATTTACAGAAGCATAATCAAATATCGGTAAAAACTGAACGTGAGTAACACCAAGATCCTTTATATGATCAAGTCCTGTTTTTACACCTTCTGGCCCTTTTGTTCCTTTTTCTGTTACACCTAAATACTTCCCTTTCTGTTTAATACCACTTTCAGGTTGAATGGAAAGATCGCGTACATGTAACTCATAAATAATAGCATCTTCCGGATTTTTAAATTTTGGCTTTTTGTTTGCTTTCCATTTTTTCGGATTTGTTTCTTCTAAATTAACGACTGCACCTTTATCCCCATTTACAGAAGCAGCACGCACATATGGATCAACCGCTTCAGTCCACTTATCACCAATTTTGACCTTATACGTATAAAAGAGCCCTTTTTGGTTCCCTTTTAGTTCTGCTGTCCAAGTTCCCTTTTCACCTTGTTGCATGTTTATTTCAGTACCTATTTTATCGTTCCATTTTTTATATGTAACTAACTTCGCTTCGCTTGCAGTAGGAGCCCATAAACGGAACTTTGTATGTTGCGGAGTATATGTATTTCCTAAATCGTTACCACCATAATAAAATAAATTATCAAATTCTTCGCTACGAATGACTTTACCAATTTCAGTATTCGTATCAGCTAAGTTTTCTATTTTAACTTTGTATGTTTGTTTTAAATCAATTTTCTGTTCCGTAATTATTTTGACCTTATTAGTAATATCGCCACTGTTTATATCATAAGGAGTAATATTCTTAATTTTAATGCCTTCAATTTCAATTTTCTTTTCCTTAATATGAAACGGGACATTAGTCGTTACAGTAATTTCATGGAAACTATCAATAGTTGCTTTTTGAATTGAGAGATCCGATGAAGGCTTAGAGTTATATACTTTTTCATCACCCGAAAGGATCCATACTTCAGCACGACCGTCCTTTATATTTTCAATCCAACGATCCCCACCATCTTTTTCCCATTCATTTGTTCGAACTATAAATCCTACACGATTATAGTCACCGTCTATTTTTATCTTAGCGTATTTTCCAAATTCATCTTCACCAGTAAATTGATAAGATGTACCATTTGCATTTTCTCCCCATAACCAAAGATTCCAGTCTTTTGTATTTCCAAGCTTTTCTTTGTAATGAATGATAATTTCAGTTGTTTTCGAATTTGAAACTGCCTTCACACTCTGAAAGGAGAAAACAGATGATAACATAACGATTAAAGTAAGTAATAAAACTGTTTTGTTAATTAATCTTTTTGTAATTTGCATCACATACACCCTTTCTTCAAATATTACTAACGATTTATTATGCTTACACTGAATAACACTGCTTAAATTAATCTAGAAATCTCTTTTACTTCACCTCCATATCGGCTATTTTCACGTATGTATTTCAATGACCTTTTAATACGAAAACGTTTGCATTAGTACTTAAAAAAATAGATTTGTTTATGCCTTCATATATTTGTAAATACTAAAAGATCAGGGAAAACATTTTAAAGCAATCGTTTGTTATCGCTTTCATTTTATAGACTTTCTATCAAGAGGTCAATATATTATTAATTTTCTGTTTTTATATATTTTAAACCTTATTTATTTGTCACAACTTCTTACAGATAAAGTGCCTCATTATTGCTTAGTCAGTTTATTTTCAACGATACATTGCCACGTAAAAAACAGCTAATATCCTTAAAATGACATTAGCTGTTTTTCATAATGTATTAATATATGAATGATAACTATATTTCTAAATTACTTAATTTTTGCTGCATCAAATGCTTTTTGAACTGCTTGAACTTCAGCTGTATTCGCACCATATTTATTAGTTGCCACTCGAATACATGCTGATCTCAATTCTTTGAAATTAGAAGTCATGTTTAACTCATCTGTATTTGCATAATAGAAAATATCAAACATTTTATCTTCACCAATTCCTTTAACAGTTACTCCGTTATGAGTTCCGCCTTTTGCAATCAGATACGCAACTTTATTAATAATACTTGAATTAAAATGAACACCGCCTTGATCCCATCCATTAAAATCGTTAAATTCACTGTAATCATCTGGATAAGGCACTCCAAGTGAAGATGGAACAGAAGCTGGGTTTTCCATATCACGGAAAACAGATCCCGTTTGTTCTCCCATTGTCCAGTTAAAGTTTCCATTATTTACGTATTTCTCAATAGATGTTCCCATAATATCAGATAGCGCCTCATTAATCGCACCGGATTCCCCGTAATATTCAAGATTAGATTCGCTAGAAGTAACAGCATGTGTAAATTCATGTCCAGCTACGTCATATGCTTTAACAATAGGATCGCCATATACAAGCATACTTCCATTATTAGCACTTAATGCATTCTGCCAATTTTTCGGATCATTCGTCTCTTCAGAATCCCAAGCGTGTACAACTGAAACTACCTTTTGTCCCTTATTATCAAAGCTATTACGCTTGTATTTATCTTTATAAAAATCAAATACTTTTGTTGCTAAGTAATGAGCACTTACTGCTTTTGGATCGTTAAATGTTGCCGAAGTACTTGTCGCTAATGTACCAGGATAATAGCTTTCTTCTTTAGTAATATCTCTGTAATTCACATCATATGTTTCAATGCCTTGCCCTCTTGTATAATCAGCAAGAGCATATTTGCCATTACTTTGTTTAGAGATACCAAATGAACGATTAATACCTAAATCATCTTTTCCTGTTCCGGTTAATGATGTAAGACTGCTTTGTTTACTTTTCTTTAAAGCTCCAACTAGTTTGTCACTGGCCTTTAAGTTAGATTCTTGTACCATATTTTTTAACATATCACCATTTTGTGCATTTACTAAATAAGTACCAGAAACATAGTTTGGTGTTGCAGCTTCAAATTTAACTTGGTATGCATTTTTAGCTTGTCCATTATTTTCATCAACAAAAATAACCTCTTTAACTTCTGGCTCAGAAATAAACTTGATATCGTTCCCGTATTTCGTATAAATATATTGTTTTGCTTCATCTTTTGATAGATTAATAGGTTTTTTCAATTCTTCTTGTTTTAAATTTTGCGCGCTATCACCTGAAACACTTTTAATAACACCCTTATTATCTACGTGTGCAGTTAATTGATGTCCATATACTTCTTTTCCTTCGTATGTTTGCTGCATACGCACAAGTGTAGTTCCATCATACGAACCACGTTTTTGAAGGACTTTATAATCTACTCCTGCTTCTCCATTGACTTGTTTTTGGGACAGAGCTTGTTCTGTTTTCTCCTTAAGTGCATCCTTTACTACATTTTCTGGTGCCTTTTGTGACGGCTGTGTAAGTTCACCCGAACGGAACGATTCCTCCTGAATTTGAACTTGTAGTTGATCTGTTTCCTCTGCATGACCTACCCCATATGGTGCCACAGCTGTTAAAGCTAATCCTGTTGTTAATGCTACCTTAGTTAATGTCTTTTTGTTTTTCATTATTTCACCTCGTATAATTTTTGAAATAGAAAGCTTGTACAAAGTATACTGTCTATTAATGTCTAAAAAAAGAGAAAATACACAATTTATGTAACATTATGCAAAATTACATAAATTGTGGTCAATATTATAAATAATGAACGGAACACATATGTACATTAATTTGAATAAAAGAGAGTCCTTATAGGTGCTCACCCAATTGGTTAGTTATTAATTATCTATATTCATTGTAATAAAAGTATACTTACCTCTAAATAACAACATAAAAACCCACTCTTTACTATTGTAAGAGTGGGTTTAATGTTATTAAAATAACAATTACTATAAGAAATTTTATAATTTATATTTTTTTAGTAATCCTACTAAGTTTTTTGTAAAATTCACCTTTTGTCTTTACATGATTAAACTGATTTGGATTAATATTTGCTTTTTGTGAGAGTAATATAATCTCTTCTTTTGAAATTGAGTCTTTCGTATTTATAGATGCTATATTTGTGTATTTTCCGTCTTCTGTTTTTGGAATTTCTAAAATCCCTTTATTCACAAGATCAACTACCGCCTTATGCTCTGAAGAATGTAAATCTACACCAGTAATTTTCCAATTATGCATAACTTTTGGTGTGTATACACCGTTCTTTACCTCTTTTAAATATGTAATAGCAAGGTTACGAATGGTTCCGCCTGTTTCTCCAAATGCATTCTCTTGTTTAGATGACCAAATTTGTTCAAACTTACGCCCCTCTAAAGCTCCACCTTTTGCCTGAAGAGCCTCCATTCTATATGCATTCATTCCCAACGTCATAACATCGCTCATTTTGATTGGTTTGTTTGTACGAATAGAGCGTAAATTTGTAATTCTGCTTCCATATGGTTTTGTTAAGTCAATTTCGTATTTTACGCCTCCAAAGAAATCGTTCGTACTGTATTTAGATGCACGGCGGGTTTTATCAAAGCTAACGGTTACATCTCCGGCACGAGATGAGTTAAAATATCCTGCTGCCCATTCCATATAGTCTTTTAAATCTTTTCCAGAAATCTTATATACTGTAATTTCTCCCAAGGCATATTGGTAATTGTACGCAATATCTTTTTTCTTAATAGGGCCTGTATCTAAACGGGCATAATCATTATCAATTTGATGGGCTACTACATCTGCTTTACTGTAGTAGAGCATAACTTCATGAAAGAAATCTGATAAAGGTGTTTCTTGAATCTGAACACTTGGAATACCCTTTATTTCATTTTCAGGAACAAGATTTCTACCCTTTAATTGAGCGACTACAACATTTGCATCTCCTCTCGCATATTCGTGAAAAGGTGTTAATGTTTCTTCAAGTGTAGGATCGGATAATATCGTTGTCCCATCAGCATTTTTTACAGGTATAGCGGTAGCAGTTTTATTTTTTAAAGCCAACTTCCCATCTTGCTTTGTAAAAGTAAGGTCAATACGTGAAATATGTGTTCCATATTTATCTGGTTCTGTAATAATTACGCCATTTACAACTTCTTTTTTTACAAGTTTATGCATATGAGCCGCAAAAATAGCGCTTAGTTCCGGACAAGCATTTGCAATATCTTGAACACCAGTACCAGGGATACCATTCTCATTTTCTAATCCCATATGCATAACTCCTACCATTACATCTACTTTACCTTCTAATTCCTTAATTGCCTTTTTCGTCTCTTCTACTGGATTTTTCACCACTAAACCATTTAAGTGATCTGTCCCTTTTTCAAAATCACTAATCATTGGTGTATTCATACCAATAATCCCAACTTTAATTCCACCTTTTTCTACAATTGTATATGCAGGAAGAAAGCGCTCTCCATTTTCCTTATAAATATTTCCTGCTAACGTTTTTCCCTTATATTGCTCACTAACTTTTTTCCAATGTATCTAATCCAAAGTTGAATTCATGATTTCCAAATGCCCAGGCATCATATCCCATTGTATTCATCGCTACCATCATTGGCGATTGTGGCTTATCGTTGAATAATTCTACTGAGTTTCCTTGAATTGTATCCCCGGCATCTACTAATATGGTATTTGGATTTTCTTGACGGACCTTCTTTATAACCGTATAAAGCTGCGTCAAACTTCCACTCATATTTGCTCCATCAAGCGCATAATCCCAAGGCATAAATCTACCATGAATATCTGCAGTACCTAACAATGTGATATTAACTTCAGATTCCTCAGCCTTAGAGATAGATGGTTTGACTATTACTGCCGTTCCAAACAGTAATAGAATTACAAAGTAACATACATAGTTCTTCCATTTCATTTTTTGCATAATAATAATATTTCTCCCCTTTTTGTACTTTCATAAAGTTGCTTGAACTTTAAAAATGTAACTTATTATTCAGGAAACTTCAACTACAAAAGATAATTTTGAAGGTGGTTCTGTTGCAAAAATAAAGAGAATAAATTGCATACATCCTCTAACAGAATTGTATTTTATCATTTCCTGACAGAATACCCCTTCCTTAAGAGTGTGAAGTGTACTTTCAAAATAAGGACATATCATTTATCATCATAAAAATCATCATTTCAATTTATTAAAACGGGCATATACAATATGTTATGATGATTAATTTTTTGAGTTTCGTTGCTGATTTATCTCCTTCTAAATAAAAACATTTTCAAAAAAATAACCCCGCTCTTCATTTAAGACGGGGTTACACTTATACAGAAAATCGGATAGTTTCATATTTTCTTAAGCTTATTGGTCACTTTCAACTAATTTCATTCTATTTTTGTTTTCTTCTGAATCAATATGAATCAACCGTTTCCCCTGTTTATAATACGTATCAATAAATAGGGAATAATTTTTACTTTTCAATTTCACAAAGCAATTTTATCTCTTTTATTTGTGAAATATGACGCTGTTCATGCAAATAGATCAGTTCTATCCACTGATCAAGGGATAATTCTCCAAGAGCTGGATGCATCACTGATTTTTTCGCTAATATAGACTCATCTTCTATTGTACTCAGGAAACGCATCAATTCTTTTCTTGATTCGTTTAGCATATTGAGCATTTGCTCCACTTCAAATGGTTCTATACTTGGTTCAATCATTTCTGGAGCTATAAACTTTTTCGTTCTATCTAATAAAATAGTGTGAATTTCTTTACGCTCATTTTGGGTACTATCTAACTTTTTTAACCCTGAGGAAATAACTGTTATCACTCTCTCATCTAATAAAACTAAATGATGACAAACTTGTGCAATACTCCATTTATCCTTATCTGGTTTCCTATTAAATTGAGCATCACTCAACAAAGTAATTTCCTCAAATAATTGATCTCTCGTTTCATAAAACTTGTCATTTACAAATGTATCCATGTGGATTCTCCTTTCATTGCAACCTACATACTTAAATTTCTACGCTAGAGATATTATCTTCAAAAAAAGTTTTTCTTTCACTACTATTCCAATTTTATTTTAAAGCCACAAATGAACTTATTTGTTTTTTTATATCTTTTTAATTGGCACAAATAAATCAACCTTTAACTTTCCGTCTAGATCTTCAGCAACATTATTTAAGCAAAACTCTAAATTATCTCTATCATAATCTGCATCATACTCACTATTTGGTAGCCACTCTGCATACATGTATTGATACGCTTCACTTAATTTATGAGGTTCATCATAGAACTGGAATAGACCATATGTACCTCCATCTAATCTTTTAAATTGCACAGTATGATACTTTTCTTTATCGAAGTTTTCAGGAATCGTAATACATGCATCATGCCGGCACTTATGACTTGCAACAAGTTCAGGATTATCCAATGATATTCCGATAAATGATTGCTCTGGTGGATACAGTTTATTTTCAATTGACCAATTCAGTAACTTTCCCCAGTGATCTTGCGGTTCAAAGTAGCTACCAGTTCGTCTTATATACGCTACTTCTAATGGTGGTAATTTTTTTATAACAACTTTCATTTATATCTTCTCCCCTATAAATATGTACACTGTTTAATTAGCTTTCTTTAACATTTATTCCTTCTTAAATAAAAAGAATTCTCTAATCATATAAAGTGAAACTTTAATCAGCGGGAGATGAATTTGAATTGAAATATAATTAATTACTATTACTACTAAAGTAGTATGTACTTTCATACTTTTATTTGATTTTACATTCTTTTTAAATCGATATATTAATTGTAAGAAAATAAAAAGGTGGAGGATTTTAATTGATTAAAGGAATATACGAAGCGCATTTACCAGTGAGTAATTTACAACAATCTATCGAATTTTATGAAAAACTAGGGTTGAAGTTAGCCTGGAGCGATGAATCAACAGCATTCTTTTGGATTGAGGAAGGGAAAAGTTGGCTAGGATTATGGGCGGGCTCTGAATACGAAACAAAATATCATCCTTCTTTACGTCATATTGCATTTAGAGTTTCCTATGAGGATTTAAAAGAATCATTACATTGGTTACACTCACTTCAAATTAAAGCTGTTCCGTTTGGGAGTAATGAATCTATTGAACCCTTTGTCCGTCCACATCAAGGTAATGCATCTGTTTATTTTATTGATCCAGATGGTAATAGCTTAGAACTTATTTGTCATATTGTTGTACCTAACGCACTAAAACATATAACTGATAAATTATCCTTTAAAGATTGGGAGACGCTATTAGCTGACACATTTGAATGAATATTAGTTATAAATCATAATGGCTCGCTTTTATTTTTATAACATGTATAACAATCTTGAATAATAATGTCCTATCAATTTATCATTAAATAAATGTAAAAAATGACCCTATTTATTCATTTTTAATGCGTATGTATGTACATTTGTTAATTTATTCGATATATTATGGGTATTGAATGATTACGTAAAGTGTATAGGTCGCTTATATAACACCTTATATTTTTATATCCGTGAAAACTACAAAGTGTATGAAAATCCATTTGTCAAATGAATTTAGTGCGGAAGGAGGTTTGTGGTTACTTCATAGGGTATAATAATCAGTTTTTTACTGATAAAAATATAGGAGGCGACATAATGTTTCGTACGATTTCAAATTTCATGAGAGTAGCTGAGATAAGAAGGAAAATCCTTTTTACACTAGCGATGTTAATCGTTTTTCGAATTGGCACGTTTATTCCAGTTCCTCATACTAACGCAGAGGTATTAAAAGTACAAGATCAAGCTAACGTTCTAGGTATGTTAAACGTATTTGGTGGAGGAGCATTGCAACACTTCTCAATCTTTGCTGTAGGTATTACACCATATATTACAGCTTCCATCATAGTACAGTTACTACAAATGGATGTTATACCTAAATTTTCGGAATGGGCAAAGCAAGGAGAAATGGGCCGTAAGAAATCAGCTCAATTCACTCGATACTTTACAATCATTCTCGCATTCATACAGGCCATCGGAATGTCTTATGGCTTTAATAATATAGCAGGTGGACAATTAATAACAGATCAAAGCTGGACTACATACTTATTTATTGCGATAGTTTTAACTGCAGGTACTGCATTTTTACTTTGGTTAGGCGAACAAATTACCGCTAACGGAGTTGGTAATGGTATTTCGATGATTATCTTCGCAGGTCTCGTTGCCGCGATTCCAAATGTTGCAAATCAAATTTATTTACAACAATTCCAAAATGCTGGCGATCAGCTATTTATGCACATAATAAAAATTGTTTTAATTGGACTCGTAATTTTAGCGATAGTTGTTGGTGTTATTTACATTCAACAAGCTGTACGTAAAATACCGATCCAATATGCAAAAGCTGTTTCAGGAAACAATCAATATCAAGGAGCAAAAAACACTCATTTACCGCTTAAAGTAAATAGTGCTGGTGTTATACCAGTTATCTTTGCTTCTGCATTTTTAATGACGCCGCGTACAATTGCGCAGCTCTTCCCTGATTCAAGCGTATCAAAATGGTTAGTTGCAAATCTTGATTTCGCACATCCAATTGGAATGACACTTTATGTCGGTCTTATCGTTGCTTTCACATACTTCTACGCATTTATTCAAGTAAATCCTGAACAAATGGCTGAGAATTTGAAAAAGCAAAATGGATATGTTCCTGGTATTCGTCCTGGTAAAGCAACTGAACAATATGTAACTAAAATTTTATACCGTTTAACATTTATCGGTGCAATTTTCTTAGGTGCAATTTCTATATTACCGCTCGTATTCACGAAAATTGCTACGTTACCACCTTCTGCTCAAATTGGTGGTACAAGCTTACTTATCATTGTCGGTGTAGCACTAGAAACTATGAAGACGTTAGAAAGCCAGCTTGTAAAACGTCATTATAAAGGCTTTATTAAAAAAGTGAATTAACTATCAAAAACACAGTTGGTTATTTTTCCAACTGTGTTTTTGATTTTATCAGTCCTGTAATATACAGGGCTGTTGCTTTATTAAACTACATCTCCTTCTCTAATAACCGCCCTTTTTTGAAATAAGTCCGTAGTGTTGAACGATTGGCCAAAAATACACCAATCAATATAAGACAAGCCCCCATTCCCATTGTAGGATTTAAGGGCTCTCCTAAAATGATATATCCCACAATTATTGCAATTAATGGTGATACATATAACCACGTCGATGGAAATACTGGATTTGTTTTTGATAAGAGCCAGTAATATAATCCGTGTCCACCAATCGATCCGATAAATATGAGATATAAAATAGGCCATTGCACACTCCATGAAGTTAATACGGTTACATTTGGTTGTTCTACAATAATAGATGCGATGAGTAGTAAAATCCCTCCATAAAACATTTGAATACCGTTAATAAGAAATGGTGATACATTTGATAAATCTGACAGTATTTCTTTCGAACGAATAGAGCCTATTCCATAAAATAGCTCCCCTATAACTAAAACAATACAAGCAATACTCCATATGAAACTTACTTGTTGATGCATTCCTGGTAAAGAAACAAATATAACACCTATTAGTGCAATAACTAAAGCAACGAGTTGTTCCTTTTGTAATTTCTCCCTATTCCTCTTTGCTTGTATTAATAAAATCATCATTGGTCCCGTAGCAGAAAGAACAGCAGCTAATCCCGAAGAAATATATTGTTCTGACCAATATAAACTTGCGAATGTCATAAATGTTAAACAAAATCCAGCATACATAATACGTTTTGAAAATATATGTGGCATAATTTCTTTTCGCTTTAATTTAAAAATAATCATAAGGATTATACCCGCTAAAAAGAAACGAATTCCTGCTGAAAACAACGGTGGTGCTCCTGCTTCAATTCCAATTTTAATCGTTAAAAATGTTGTCCCGAAAATAATACATACTAAAATGTAATTAAAAATGACCATTTTACTTCCTCCTTTTTACTCTTAAAATGAGTATAGAGGCTATGGTGTATAACAGTGTATCGGTACATATAACAGTTACTTCAAGTTGTAGTTGATTCCCTATATATTTTTCGCTTTAATTAAATTAAAAAGAAAAATAGGTGAACCTATGAAGATTGTATTGCGTAAAGAATCAAACATACCGTATTACAAGCAAATATATATGCAAATTGTTGAAAGAGTACAAAGTGGTATGCTTTCACATGGTGAATCCCTTCCTTCTTTACGTTGTATGGCCACAGATTTACAAATCAATGTATTAACTGTTCGTAAAGCTTATAAACAGTTAGAAACGAAAGGGTATATACGCATCGAACAAGGAAAAGGTGCTTACATATATAAACGTGTAAAGAAAGATTTCAAACCGATACCGTATAAATGGCAACAATCAAGATCTATTAATGTTATGCGTTCTCAATATGCAATGAATAAACACCGTAAATATTATGATTTTTCACAAGCAATTCTGTATCCCCGTCTGTTACCAAATCCATTTTTGGCAGACGAAATGCATAAATTGCTGGATAAAAATCCGATGTTGTTAGCAACTTATGGGCCAGTTCAAGGCGATTATGAATTGCGAGTTGAAATAGCAAATTACTTAAATGAACACCAGAAATTAGTGACGGACCCATCTCAATTATTAATTACAAGCGGAGCACAACAAGGAATTGATTTAATTGCTCAAACATTATTAAAACCTGGAGATACTGTATTAGTAGAAAGTCCGTGTTACAGTGCCGCGCTTGATGTTTTCATCAATAAAGGTGTTCAAATCATTCCTGTTTCTCTTGATAATCATGGAGTTCGCTCCGACTTAATTGATGATATTTGTCAAAGTAAAAATCCCGTTTTATTGTATACGAATCCGACCTTCCAAAACCCGACAGGTACAGTAATGAGTAAAGAACGAAGAATGGAACTTATAGAACTAGCGGGGCTATATCAATTTTTTATCATTGAAGATGATTCTTTCGGAGAAATATATTTTGAAGATGCTATAATCCCGCCCCCAATCAAAAGTTTTGATAAGGATGGCCACGTAATATATATAAAAGGATTTAGTAAAACGTTAGCACCAGGACTGCGTATCGCGGCGCTTATTGCCGATGGTCCTATTTTTGAATGGCTATATGCAGTAAAAGGTTCAATGGATATCGGTAGTCCTTTATTAACACAAAAGGCACTTCTACCGTTTTTACGTGCAGAACGTATGAAAAACCATTTAGAAAAATTACGTACAGCTTTACAAATGAGACGTGATTTAACAATTGATATATTATCGCCATTAAAAGAACTACACTTTGAAATACCAAATGGAGGTTTTAATTTATGGGTGACACTACCTGATTCGATAGATCCCTTTACCTTATTACAAAAAGCAAATGAAGTAGATGTCTCTTTTTTACCAGGAACAGCTTGTCTATTAAACTACGAAACAAATGATAACCAATTAAGAATTAGCTATTCAATGTTAAACGAGAAAGATATGGAAATTGGATTAGAGAAATTACATGATACAATACGAAAAAGTATTTGTTAGAAGCAATATCACATTAGCCAACAATAAATAATGCCCGCAAATGAAAATGTATAGTATGGGATATTATCTATTGTTGAGCTTTTTCGTTATTCTTAACAACCGATTTTAAAACTTGTCTTTCTTTTAATTCTTCAACACTGCCATATCGATCAATAACGATTGCTTTCATTTCCTCTCCTCCTTGCTGTTTATTTTAATAACATACAATTATTTCTCAAAATTTTTTGCCTTGAATTACCATATACTTATTTTTGGGGGTAATTATGCAAAAAGCATTATAAAGTGAAACTTTAATCATTCCTCACCAATCGGGCTCTTACTGCCCGGCAAATAGCGGGATGAATTTCAAAAAGAATCTTACACACATCTTAGAATGATTCAAAACTATATTATTAATTAAATTCAAAAGAAATGGGGCTAACGTTATGAGTGAAAAGATATTTAAAATAAACGGTATTGATATATGTACAGAAAGCTTCGGTAACTCTAATGATCCCGCTATTTTATTAATTATGGGAGCTACTTGTTCAATGATATATTGGGATGAAGAATTTTGTGAACAGTTGGCGAACACAGGAAAATTTGTTATTCGCTTTGATAATCGCGATGTTGGACGCTCTGTTACATATGAACCTGGCACTTCAAATTATTCAGTAACAGATATGGCTGAAGATGCAATTGGAGTACTAGATGCTTATCATATTGATAAAGCTCACCTATTTGGTATGTCATTAGGTGGTATGATTGCTCAAATTGCTGCTGTAAAACATCCCGAAAGAATTTTGACGCTGACTTTACTAGCGACTAGTGTAATAGGATCTGATGACAATACTCGCGATTTACCTCCAATGGATGAAAGGATTTTAACACATCATGTAAATGGCACAAGTATAGATTGGGCAAATAAAAATGATGTGGCAGAGTATTTAGTTTCAGGATCTCGTCTATTATGTGGATCAGAACGAATATTTGATGAAAATAGAGTTTATAAACAAGTAAAACAAGAAATAGAACGCGCAAACAATTTATTAAGTATGTTTAATCACGCTTTACTTCAAGGTGATGATGCATATGAAGGTGTACTTCAATCCATACAAGCACCTACATTAGTTATTCACGGAACAGACGATACAGCACTACCATTTGAACATGGCCTCGCACTAATTGATGAAATTCCAAACTCAGTACTATTAACCCTTAAAGGGGCAGGCCATGAAAACCATCCAGATGACTGGGAAAGCATAATTAACGCTGTTTCTAAACATACATCTAAAATTTAGATAAATAACTAATGGAAGGGGGCACAAATTGTGTCCCCTTCTAGTTACAAACAAAAACCCATCACTGTATTCGTATGTATAGTGATGGGGACTTTTTATATTTTTCTATGTTTAAAAAAATGGACAATCTAATTGATCAACAGATTCCCATAATTTTTTTTTTGCATTTTCGGTGGATGTATTTGTGTCTAGTGTCATGTTTTTAAAAGGGTTTACTTCGACTTTTAATAAGGATGAAGGCTCCACATATAATGAGAAAACATGGCTGCTTGGTAAAGCTTTTGAAACGTCAATATCTCCAACTTGTTTAAATAGTTGCTGCGCAGCAAAAAAGAAGAAATTAGTTGGATTTGATTGTTTATTCAGCCACGCAAGCATTTCAGGTGATACCGATTTGTGAATATTGATTTTTACTCGATCACCACGTTTATATCGCCTAGATCGCATACTTCCACCAACTAACTTATCGTTAAGTTTGTAAATCCTAACTCTTTTTGCTTATGCTCTCTATATTTTGGCGAACAAGTATAAACTAATAATCCTCGTGCATTTGTAAATAACGGATTATCTACAAAGATTACATTTTTGAGTCGTCCTTTTTGCTTTAAAATCATTTTTAAACTGTTTTTAATAATTACTGCACCCCCGCCATAAATAAACACGTATGGATCGTCTTTCATATCATCAATTTTATTTATAATATCTGTTGCAACACGTGCTGCTAAACCTAATAGCGCTGGCTGTGATTCCTCAACTAATAAGGTATTTCTCGGATGCTTATCATTTAAATAAATTTGATTGAATTCTGTAATACTATCAATCGTTTTAGTTGGATACTTCCGGTTCCATCTCGTAATGATTTGTAGTAACGTCTCTTTTACACCATAAGATAAACCTTTACTTAGTTGCGGACGGAAATTCACCCCTAATGAAACGACTTCTTCTGTCGTCCCTGCACCAATATCAAAAGAGAGTAGAGTTTTATCTACAAAATCAATTTCAGAAACTTGATTTTGCTCACATTCTATTTTATGTTTCACAACATTTCCTTCTTCATCGTATACAATGCCCCACGTACCAGAAGCGCCCTCAGGCAGGCATTTACAATACTCAATTGAAACATTAATTGTCACATCGCGTCCGTTCGGATAATGGAAAATAACCTTATGATTTCCCATATAACGTTTTGCATTTCCAGCAGCTATTTCTTGTGTAATAAGCTGCATAGGAAGAGCGACAGATAAATCATAACGAATATTAATATGGCTAGAAGTTGGACTTTGACGCATAGCGCTTACCGCCAAACCTGATAGTATTGTAATAACCATTAACTCATCCGTTGACTTATTCGATTTCTTCTCTACCTCAGTACCTTTTAATTGATCTTGAATAACTTTTTCTCCAACGATGTATCGTACATTATTTAGCATTAACGATGGCGAACTTATAGTCACATCAATGTGGTTTTCTAATTCAGATAATGAAACATCTACCTCATCTAAGAGTCCTGTAGGCTCACCTATATATAAAGAATAAATACTCGGAATAAAAATAGGGTCTTGCCCTTTCACCATTAACTTCAAACCGTTGTTTCCTGCATCTGCACCAGCTTTTAAAAGTATAGACATAACTACCCCCTAAATTAATCTGACATCCCTTCCAAATATATGCGAGCCCATTCTTTTACATTCAAATGTATTGTAATTTTTTATTTATCATAAAAACAAAATATTGCATACTTACATATTGTGTGTAAAAAGTATTTGACATGACACTTTTCCAATTTTATACTTATATTTGTAAAGAGTTTTTTACAATCGAGGGGGCAATTATTTATTGAATACTAAAAAAACTATTTTTATAATCATTGTTTTAGCATTAATTGCAATACTAGTACATGGCACATATAAATACATAACTGAAGGTTCTATTTTAGGTGGTACGATTTTTGCTATTTCGTTAATACTTAGTAATTTAATTAATCACATTACTTGGGGAGATCCCCACGGTGTGTCAGAAGAAAGTCAAGATGAGATGGGACAACAAATTACATATAAAAGCTTTAAAATTGCGTATTTTGTGCTTGTAGTTGTAATGTTCCTTTTATTAATCTTCTCCGAAGGATTTTCTATGGGGGCTAATTTAGATGGAGTAAAAAACCTCCCCCTGTTCATCGCAATTTGCTCTTCATTCTTTATTTATCCTATTGTCGAACTCATAGTTGCAAAACAATATAAGTAAAAAGATGAGGTTTTCTACATGTAGAAAACCTCATCTTTTTATATTTACATAATCTCTACAATTGCTTTTAATTTATTCACAGTCCGCCAATTCCTAACTGTAGCTGGTGTATGTAACTTCTGAAACTGGTTCATTAATTTAGAATTTCGAATGCTATTTTTGAAAAATAAATAAACGACCTTCTCATCTATATAGCAATCTTCAAGTTCACTTTTAAATGTAAGCAATTGACTACTCTCTTCTTCAGAAAGTACATTAGCTAAAAAAGCAATATGAACACTTTCTCCTTCTAACAATGAATGAACTTCATATGGACATTGTTTAATAATATTTATAAATTCATCATGTGTTCTTAGCATGACTGGAACATCGAAATCAAATTCTTTTTTTATTTCAGATTGTATTTGGTCCTTTAGAAAGTTTATACCTTCCTCAGATTCGAACACAATATTACCACTTTGTATATATGTTTTCACTTGTTTTAACCCTATTGATTCAAACACTCGTTTTAAATCAGCCATTTTGATTACTTTATGGCCACCGACATTGATTCCTCTTAGTAATGCAATATAAAATGTCATATTATCCCCCCCACAGTAAAATGAACTTATCAATTGAATCGGTTTTCCCACTCATATTTCTCGGATATTTGTTTTAATTCTTCTAACATATCATGAATAGATAATACCTCAAATAAAATAATAGATTCACTTGAAAAATGGTGATGATAATGATTTGGTTTATAATCTTTTAAATCATTTTTATAACTCCAAAATTGCTTGTCTAATTCAGCAATAAGTTTGAAATGTTCCTCATCAATTTCATTACAACGGTTTCTCAATATAGCAATTATAGAATGAATTGTTCGTTGTAATATTTCTCTTTCACTTTGTGACCAGTCACAAGTCTCAATTGATACCCGAGCTAAATTATCTATATGGTAAATGATTTGCTGTAATATATGAAGTTGCTTCTGCATCGTTAAAAAACTTCTCATTTCCTTCTTTGTATGTTGATGATATTTCCAATCTTTCTGCTCATATTGAACAAATTGTATCGCCTTATGCAATAATAAAGTCAATTTAGATAAATCCTGAGCAGTCTCCTTTTTCACACCTTTTCCTGCAACTAATGCAGTAATCCATTCTTCCATAATATTTGCTGTTTTAGCAAATAGATCCTCTGTACATCCAAAAATCATTTTCGTGTAGTGGGGTGGAAAAATGAAAAAATTCACTAAAGTAGATACTATAATACCAGTAGATGTAGTAGCTAAACGAATTAAAAATGCAGTAAAATAATGATTTGCCGTAATTGGAATCATTGCTACGGCAGTTAAAGTTGCAACTAAAGTTCCCGCATGTAACCTTAGTTTTTGACATGCTACGATCGTAAACATTGCAGCTAATGCATAAGAAATTGCTTGGTGGCCTAGGAAAAATGTGAAAGTCATGGCATATGCCGATCCAATTGTTGAGGCCGGAAAGCGAATAAGTCCTTTTTTTATTGAGTCTGTTGCAGTTGGTTCAATTGTAACAATTGCTGTTATTACAGCAAAAATAGTTGGGATGTTAAAAAAATCACAAACTAACACTGTAAGAAAAACTGCAATTCCAGTTTTAATCACTCTTCCTCCAACGATATTCCATTTTCTATCTTGATTCATTTTTTATATCCTTCATTCCTGTTTCATTTTATATACATATATTATATATTGTTAAAATAAAAAAACCTACTACTTGAATAT
Source organism: Bacillus cereus ATCC 14579 (assembly GCF_000007825.1). NCBI lineage: Bacteria > Bacillati > Bacillota > Bacilli > Caryophanales > Bacillaceae > Bacillus > Bacillus cereus. The sequence continues at coordinate 2,728,495 of NC_004722.1, forward strand.
TCAAGAGTAAGTTTTCTATCTCATTATTTCATTATAGGTAAATGCATTATTATTTGTTGGCCAATTGGTCCCATTCTTCTAAAACCTTTATCTTGGAAACCAACTTTTGCATATAAATTTTGTGCAGGAATATTTCTTTCATTCACAGCAAGTACAACTTCATTTTTTATTGGAAAATAACGTTTTACAAACTCTTCTAATAATAACAATGACTTTTTAGCGAATCCTTTTCTTTGTCTATTGTGATTAATAGAAAATGACGTTAAAAGTAAAGCATCCTCATTATCTGTGAACTCCTTTACTCTATCTCCCGTTTCCAATGCGAAAAGACCCACCGGTACCCCATTGTGATCTAAAATAACAATCACATTTTTTGTATAATCACTTTTTGCTTTCTCCAGTAATGCGCTTGGATCTGATGTAAACTGAACTTGTTCACTTGGTAAAGTAAATGTTTGTATAACTTCTTTATATTTCTCCTTATACGGAGCTAATTGAATTTCCCCTGTGTGTATGTTCATGCTAAACTCTCCCATTTTTCAGCTTATTAACTTATACCTTGCTGTGCTTTTGAATGCACTCTTCCATCTAAAAAGGTAATTTCAACAAATGAATTTGGATCGTTCCCTTTCCAAGCAAAAATTTGTTTAATTTGTGTAGAATGCTCTCCCCCTTCTTCTATAAGTAAATCTCCTTCAAAACCAATTAAATCTTTCACTTCTGTATAAGTCATTCCTTCATTTATACTCGAGAAATGATTTATATTGATAGACTCTTTCTGTTGCCTTTCCATCACAGTAGAAGAAGTTGCTGTTTGGTTTTTCACTTCTTTTCTCTGTTCACACGCTGTCATACTGAAACCTAAGCATAAACTAAACAATATACATGCGCTTTTTTTCATCATAACAGTTGTCCCTCCCATGATAATTAAACCATATATTCCCTTAAAAATAAACTGAATATTTAATATTATATTTAAAAACCTCGTACAATTAAGTACGAGGCTAATTTCATTTATTCAAATGATTATTTGTATTGATCATCCTGTTCTTTTCTTAACTCTTGTTCTTCATCTTTTGGTAATTGTTTATCATTATCTTTAATTGGATTCGTTTCTCTATTTTCTATCATATCATTTGGAACTTGTGGCATTACTCGGCCCACAATAGCGGCTAATTCATCTAGTATACCTTCACCTGTTTTTCCTTTTTTAATTTGCTTTCCGATTTGTTTGAGGCGTTCATACGTATCAACATCTGCTACAACGACTGCATTAGCACCGTCAGGGTCATTTTTTAAACTTTCTGCAACAGAGTATTTAATTGATTCAACTCGAGTTCGATCAAGTTTTGCTTTTACATCAATACCTACAATAGCATATTTTCCAACAACGACCGCTGTTGCATCATTCACACCTGGCACACTTGCTGCTAAAGATGCTAAATGATCTGCTGCTTTTTCATTTGGCTTATTTGATTTATTCGTATAATTAACATTTTTCATTGAAACATTTTTTTGTTCCGGCTTTTCGTTTGGATTGTCTTTTTTTCCAATACTGCATCCAGTTATAACGAAGCAAAGCATCAATATATATATTAGAGTTTTCATTATTTTCACCACTTCACTATTAAGGTTTAATCATAAATTTTTTCAACAGCTTGCATTTTCTTTACCTTTTCCTCGGCCCCGCTATTAGCATTAATGAATATTTGGTACGTATCTTTTCCTAAAGTGCCTACAAATTCATAGCAAAGCACTTCATTATGCAAATCATTGACTACTAAAGCTTTACGTTCTTCCATGACTTTTACATCCGGATTGATTTTCTTTCTTGCTTCTGCTGCAGTTAGCTTTGCCGATGGAACTGTTCGCTTTTGATGTGACGCTAAATATTCTTTTGCGGAGAACCCAACGATAGAACCATCATCTAAAGCAATTTTCATTTGGATTGCTTCTGGATAAATTCGTACTCCATTTTCATTTACTACATACGTAAATACACCAACATTATCATATTGAGAGCTATCATAAAGCTCCATATTATTAAACTTATGGTCCTTTAAAAATTTCAAACCTTTACTACCTGCATCGTTTAAACTAACTTTCTGTTCTTTAATTTCGCGGTTATTCATAACCCAAATTGGATATCCGCCTTTTCCGGTAATATCCATATAGAACTCATTGTTCGTTGCTTCATCTTTAATTTTCACACTATAGAAGGATTCTTTCGCACCTTTTCCGCTTTTCTCAACATCTACTTTTTCATTTCCTTTTAAATTCAAAAACGATTTGGCAATTTTCGCCGCTTCATCTTTAGAAATTGCCTTTCCTTCCGCTTCAAATCCACCTTTTTTATTTTTTTGCGCACTTGTAAAGGTCGGTCCGAAGTTTGTAGAAGAATATGATGTTACGTTTTTCTCTACAGTTTTCAATCCATCAATAATTGTGTTATCTGCTGGATCGCGATTTGATGCAAGTGCCATTTCTACATCCATCCAGCGTAAATTATTTTTCAAAACAAGATGTTGTACTTTTCTTAGTTCATCTTGTATATTTCCTGCATTTGAATATAAAGTTTGTAGCGTTTTATATTCTTGCTCATTTAACGGCTCTTTTTCTAAATCACGAATGGCTGCACGGTAACTGAAATCACCGATATTCGCTAAAAATTCTTCCGTTTTATTAAATGGCATTAATGTTAAAGGTAGTTGTCCTACATCTGAGCGAGCTTCAGATGTTAAACGCCATACATCCGCTAATGCAGGTGATAAAGATGATCGTGAATTCATCGCAAGTGTTGTGCCAATTTTATCGTGTAATAAATCGACTTCGTATGCTAAATCATGGAATGCACGTTGATAGCTATTTTCCGCTCGAATTAAAACCGCATTTTTCTCTTGGTGCTCTTTATAGCCCCAATAGCCTGTTCCTACTACACCGACTGTTAATAATACAATGATAATACCTCGTAACATTGTCCCACCTCCGCTCTATTTACAGAAAATATGTTTACCGATTTTTTTAATTTGTGGACGAGTCCAAATCCATTTACTAGTCGCAGTATCTGGATTGAAATAATATAAAGCATTTCCTGTTGGATCCCATCCGTTAATCGCATCTAAAACTGCTTTTTTTGCTGTTTCATTTGGTGTTAAATATATTTGTCCATCGGCTACCGCTGTAAATGCTCTAGGTTCAAAGATTACACCTGAAACAGTATTTGGGAATGACGCACTTGTAACACGGTTCAAAATAACAGCAGCTACTGCAACTTGTCCTAAATATGGTTCACCGCGTGATTCTCCGTATACTGCGTTTGCCATAAGCTGAATATCATTTTGAGAATAACCATTCGGAACATTTGTCCCTTTATTTTGAGGTGGTTTATTCTCTTGTGCAGTGCCACCACTATTTCCTTTATTCGTTGTCGTCCCTTTATTAGCAGTTGACTTGTCATACTTCGTTGCTTTCACGAGCATTTGCTTCGTTTTAGCTCCAGCTAAACCATCAACGGGTAATCCAAATTTCTCTTGAAAATTCCGAAGTGCCCAATATGTACCCCATCCGAAAACACCATCTACTTTTCCCGTATAAAATCCGTTATATTTTAAACGAGATTGCAGTTCAATGACATCTTCGCCCGATGCTCCTCTTTGAATGACTTGATTAGAAAATGCTTCTACATTCTTTAGTTGTATACTACTGACCATTAAAGACAGTCCTATGAACGCAAGTAAAACCGCTATTTTAAAAATAGCTTTTTGGCGCATAATTTTCCCTCCTTAATTATGTAAATGATTTCTTGGTTATGTTTTGTAAAAGCCTCGCTTTTATGTAAAGAAGACAAAAAAATCCAAACTAATATCGTAGAAAGAAAATGTAAACAATATAAAAAAAGGATAAAAGGAGTTCATCATGAAGAATTTGTTAAAGCGTGTCGCACTCGTCCTTCTGTTCCTAACAACATGTTCAAATGTATATACAGGCTCATCAATTGTTCATGCGCAGCCGCCGTATGCAAAATGGGGTAAGCTTGCTGTAGAGAAAACGAAAGAAAAGTACCCAAAAGCAGAGATTATTGATTACCTTCATATAGGTAGAAAACCAAAAACCGTTCAAATAACAGTTGAAAAATTCAAATTGTGGCTACGTGAAGACGGAAAAGAATATGGTGTTTTTGTTGATGTGGAATTTGAAACGAAGACGGAGAAATTTATAAAGCTGTCGTTTCAGAAGACGAGTAGATAAAGTGAAACTTTAATCAGTGGGGGTTTTGTTCATCTCCCACTGATCATCAGCCCTCACCAATCGGACTTTTACGGGCAGCCCGACAAATAGCTGGATAAAGTGAAACCCCCACTGTTAAAAACAGACACAGTGGGGGTTCTTGCATTTCTAAAATTCTTTTCTAAAGTTTCGATTCCCTAAAAATCTTACCAATATACAAATAGCACCAATTACAACTGCTATCCCTATACTGTATAAAAGTACTTTACCATATCCACCTATTCTCGGATCTAAAAACGGATATGGATACCAATTCACGATTGGACCACGTATTAAGCTATATACAACGTAAAAAAATGGGAATAAAAGCCAACTTGCAGCTTGTTTCCAAGTGATTTTCTTAATAGGTGGATTTAAAATCCAATCTAAAAGCATTGTAATCGGCATGATATAATGTAGCACAGTATTTACCCATGGTATTGCCGTTTGAAGTGATTCTTCTAACCCTCTTAATAATAAAAAATAAATGAGTCCAGTCGTAAGTATGTATACCGTTGCTGCACCACGAAGTATACCAAACTGTTCTGAGCGACCAAATGTAGCTGTTCCGATACTACTTAAAAGGAGAATACATGCAACTAAAATGTTACTTTCGATAGTGAAGAAACTAAAAAAGTTAACTGGGTTGAACGGTTTCACTTGTGCCCGTATTATAAATTGCGTAATGATTGTACTAAATGCTAGAAGGCTTAAACATAGTCTAAATAAAGATAAAATTTTTTCATCTTTCATACATTCCCTCCTTTTCTTATATATAATTAGAACTTCCCTGTACATGCTCAATAAATAATTTTAACGGAACGAGCCCACGTTTTGGCATATGACTACTTATAATAGCTACTACTTCTAATTGAGGAATGATAACGATGTATTGTCCGCCGTATCCCATAGCGAAATATATACAATACGGTATGTGAAATCTTTCGTTATGTAATACCCACCAGTGATATCCATATGCGCCCACATGTTCATATGTTTCAAATTGCGCCCTACTTGACTCTTCTAACCATTTCGCTGATACAATTTCTTTTTCATTCCAATATCCATTTTGCAAACATAATTTTCCTAATTTTAATAAATCGGTAGATTTCATTTTCATACCGAAGCCACCTACATATATACCCTGCGGATCTTGTTGCCACTCGTATTCGTTAATTTTTAATGGATCAAATAAATATTTCTTTGCAAACCGCTCTGTCGACATTCCAGTAGCTTCTTGAATAATATAGCTCAGTAAATGAGAAGAACCTGAATTATAATTCATTTTTGTAGCAGGTTCTTCAATTATTGGCTTCTCTAATATGTACTGTACCCAGTTCTCTGATTCTACAAAGTCATTTGGGAATACTACTCCATTCCCAAACTCTTTCCAGCCCTCACCAGTAGTCATTGTTAATAAGTGATATAGCGTTAAATCATGTTTTTCCCCAGGTACATTTTCAATCCACTCTGTAATTGATGTATGTATATCATTTATATAGCCCTTATCAATTGCAATACCAATTAATAAAGATACGATACTTTTTGTAATCGAATTTATTTTATATAAATTATTTGCACATTCGGGTGTTTTATAATACTCAGTTGTTAATTCCCCTTTTTGATAAACAAGAAATGTATTCACTTTTTTCTTTTCGAATTTATTTTCTAGTTGCTTGAAATCCAAAAACTTTACCTCCATTTAAATAGTTACTCCATTTATTATATCTTGTTCCTTCATTTTAAACATAATTGTGCTCAAATAAAAATAAACCTGTCAGCCATAATGAACTGACAGGTTTATTTTTATAATTTTGTACGAACATTCCAAAGCTCCGGGAAGAATTGTTGATCAAGTACTCGCTTTAAATAAGAAACACCGGAGGATCCACCTGTACCCATTTTATGTCCAATAATTCTTTCTACTGTTTTCATATGACGGAAACGCCATTGTTGTAGCCAGTCTTCAATATCAATCAATTTTTCAGCAAGCTGATATAAATTCCAATATTTTTTCACATCCGCATACACTTCCAACCATGCTGCTTCTACTGTTGCATCTTCTTCATAAGGCTGCGTAATATCACGGTTTAACACATCTTTATGAATAGGGAATCCTTCTTTTACTAATGCTTGAATCGCGACATCATATAGACTTGGTGCATGTAGCGCTTTATGAAGTCGTGCATGTAATTCTGGATCCTTTTCATAAATTTTTAATGCGTGTGGCGTTTTATAGCCAAGTGCATACTCAATCATACGATATTGATACGATTGAAAACCTGAAGCTTGACCGAGTGAGTCACGAAACTCAATATATTCTGATGGTGTTAATGTCGCAAGAATATCCCAAGATTGAATAATTTGAGACTGAATTTTTGATACACGTGCTAACATTTTAAAAGCTGGTTGTAATTTATCTTGTTTAATAAATTCAATCGCCGCATTTAGCTCATGTAAAATGAGCTTCATCCAAAGCTCACTTGCTTGGTGAATAACGATAAATAACATTTCATCATGATGGTCCGATAATCTTTTTTGAGAAGATAGTAAACTATCTAATTGTAAATACTCCCCATACGTCATATTCTCTTTAAAATCCGTATGAATCCCTTTTTCCATAATTACTTTTTCATTTTCTTTCATATTAGCCAAACGCCCCTTTTATATGATTCTACTTATATTGGTCTAATAACGGCTCGAACTGGACTTCCATCTGCATCAGTTAATGCAAGTGGTAATGCAATAAGTTCATAATCACCGTCTGCTACATGATCTAGTACGACATTTTCTAAAATATGAATTCCATGTTTAAATAATTGATGATGCGCTGCTAATTCTTTATCATCTAGCGGATCAACTGATGGTACATCTACTCCGATTAAACGAATACCTTTCTCTGAAAGAAACGACGCTATGTCTGCACGTAAATGAGGGATCACCTCTGGAAATTCTTCAGCTTTTCCATGTGAAGATGTACGTAATAATAATCGTTCTACACCTTCTAAATGAAAGCTTTCTAATTCCTTTTTCCCGATGCTTTCAAGATTAGAAACGTCAATAATCCGTGCTGGGCCAACATAAACTTGAACATCTAAATCCAATACTTTCTTTCCATCATTATCAAAATGAAATGGTGCATCAATATGAGTGCCTGTATGAATACTCATCGTTAACTTTCCGACATTTACTGAGCCACTTTCTTCTTTTGACCATGAAACTTCATACGAGAACGGTGTGTCTCCTGGCCACGTTGCAATATTATTATTTAGCGGTTGTGAAATATCAATCCACTCTGATGTTTTCATATTTATGCCACAACCTCTCGCTTATTTTCAAACTGCTTATACTCTTCATTTTTCATAATTTTCTTTAATATTTGTACAGATTTCCACACTTCTTCGTATGTGTTATATAAAGCGACCGGCGCAAGTCTCACCCCATTTGGCGCTCTAAAATCTGGAATTACTCCATTTGCTTTTAGTGCTTTACATATACGTGCTGCTTCTGCATGCTCTAAATAAATGTGCCCGCCTCGTTTTTCATCCTCTAATGGATTTCCAATTGTAAATTCGAAATCTTTTAATTCATGTCCAATTAAATTCAGCATGTATCTCGTAATATGTAAAGATTTCTCACGTAAACGTTCAATACCAGCATCTTTGAAAATTTCAAGTGAACCAATTAATGGTGCTGTACTTAATACGTGCGGTGTACCAATTTGATAAGCACCTGCATGATCAGCAGCTGTTAATGTATGCTCCATATCAAACTGTTTATCTTTTCTAGAACTAAACCATCCAGACAATCCTGGCAGTCTATTAAAATGTTTACTATTTACATAAAGGCCTGCAACACTACCCGGTCCTGCATTTAAATATTTATAATTGCACCAAACAGCAAAATCGACATCCCAATCTTTGAAATGATGCGGAATAGATCCTATTGAATGGCATAAATCAAATCCAATGTGAATGCCGCGTTTATGAGCTTCCGTTGTTAAACGTTTCATATCAAGAATTTGACCACTTCTATATAAAACAGAAGGTAATAAAATTAAAGCGATATCATCTTCCATCGCATGGATAATATCTTCTTCAGAAAGTGTTCTACCATCTCGGCTTTTCACTCTTACTAAATGCTCCTCTGGATCTAATCCTTTTAAACGAATTTGACTTTGAAGTGCATAAATATCTGATGGGAAAGTTAATTCATCCGCAAGTATTTTTGTACGTATTCCTTTTGGTTCGTAAAACGTCGCAATAACTTGGTGTATATTTGTAGTTGTAGAACCGGTTACAATAGTTTCTTCCGGTAAAGCACCAATAAGAGGGGCTGTAAGTTTACCTAATTTCTCTGAAAGGAAAAACCACGGGTGCTCACCTTCTGTCCAGCCGTCAATGCCATACTCTTTCCACGAATCTAGCAACGTAAGTAATGATTTCTCTGCTCTTTTTGAAAGTAGCCCTAATGAGTTTCCATCTAAATATATAGTACCTTCTTTTTTATAGAATTCAGTTTGAAAATCTTTCAGTTCATCATGTTTATCACATTCAAGCGCATACTCATAAGTTGGTTGAAATGGTTCTTTATACATGGTGTCACCTTCTCTTAATTTTCTTTTTATTCTAACTAATTGAAATATATCACCTTAATTGATACAACGTCAATGATATTATGTCAGTTGACTTTATATATGAACTTCTTTTACAATACAGTTATATTTTCAGATATTTCAGTATAAAGAGGTGATTCTTTGAAAAACTCTACTCTTTCATCAAGAAAACACCGCTCCTTAGAAACGAAGAAGAAACTATTACACTCTGGTTACACTATTTTTATAAATAATGGATTTCAAAAAACGACAATTACACAAATTATTAAACATGCAGAAACTGGTTACGGAACAGCATATGTATACTTCAAAAACAAAGATGATCTCCTAATTAGTTTAATGGAAGATGTTATGAATCGTTTTTATAATATCGCTGAGCGCTCTTTTTCTCCACAAACAAAAGAGGAAGCACGTATAATGATCCAAAATCAAGTTAGAGCATTCCTGCAATTAGCAAATGAAGAACGCGCTATTTTGCAAGTTGTAGAGGAAGCGATAGGATTATCAAGAGAAATACGGCAAAAATGGGATGAGATTCGGGAACGTTTTATAACAAGCATTAAACAGGATATTACTTACTCTCAAGAAAGTGGATTAGCACCACCTAATTTAAATAAAGAGATTGTAGCACGCGGTTGGTTCTCGATGAATGAATCGTTTCTTTGGACTATTACGCAAAATGACAAAAAGATTAACTTAGAGGAAATTGTGTATACGTTAACGGAGATATATACGACCGGGTTATATAAATAGCACACCTTCAATAAGGAAGGTGTGTTATTTTACATCTATAAAAATATATTAACTGGGTATGGTAGCGCTAAAGTAGGCTTTTCAGAAAATGAGAAATATTGTAGTTTTAAAGATTCACCATCTATCGATTTCAGTTTTCCACTAGTAATTTCACATTCAAACACAACAACAATATATTCTACTTGATCGCCATTCGGATATATATGACGGAACCTTTCCCCTCCAAATACCCCTTTTTGTTTTTTTACTTGCACTTTCAAACCCGTTTCTTCCCACACTTCACGAACTACCGCTTCTTCTGGAGTTTCTCCAGGCTCAATTGCTCCAGCTGGCAAACTCCAGTATTCTCCGCCAGGATATTGAAATAAGATTTCTCCCTGCTCGTTTTTAATAACTGCAGCTACACTTGGCATGAATATTAGTTCATGTCCTAATTGCTCCCGGATTTTTTTATAATATAGCGACATCGACATATAATTCTCTCCCACTCCATTAATGAATAACTGTATTTTCTGACATATATTCTATAATAATACCAATAACAATTTCTATATAGAAAGGATAAGAAAATGACCCAAGTACAACTAGTAAATAGCTTTCTATCATTTTTAGGTACGACAAAACAGCCTACTAACTTAAAGTTTTTAAATGAGCTTATTAAAGCTCATCAAGAAAAAATAAAATGGGAAACCCTTACTAAAATAATTGACTGGGAAAAGGGGAATGAAACAGGTAATTATTTTCCTTCCATTGAGACATACATAAACCGTATTACAACAAAAGGTCTGGGCGGTACTTGTTGGACTCACTCGATTGGATTCCATTGGTTATTATCAAATCTTGGTTTTGATGTTCAATATATGTATATGGACCCCGGACATTTATGCTTACGGGTTAACTTAGACCAACCTTATTATGTTGATGTTGGTTACTGTGCACCTTTATTCCAAGCTTACCCACTTTATGAATCATTTCAAGTAAGTAATGTAAGAGAAACTTTCACTTATGAAGTCTCAAATAATAAGATTGAAATTACTAGAAATCCAGGTCCCACAAAAACCTTACACATAGAACCAATACACTTATCAAATATGAAAGAACTTATTTCAAGGTCTAACGATTGGCGTACATCTCCTGTATTAAAGAAAATTCAGATTTTCGGTTATATCAATGGCATTCCGACTTCTATAAATGATAATGTTTTAAAACAATATTTCCAAGGTAAGAAAAGAGAACAAATCATTACATCTTCTGAACTTAATTATTGGATAACAGAAAGGTTTTGTGTTGATAAAGAAATATATGAAAGAGCTATTGAGATTTTCAATGAAAAATCTTCAAACAGTAAAAGCGTTACTCATGAGATTGAGTAACGCTTTTACCTTAATATATTTTTAATATTAATCTTCTTTATGATAAGCAGCTTCTACACATTCTGCTAGACGCTCCATTTGTTCCATAGTTAAACCTCGTGATATCCAGCCTGTTAACTTATACATCATTTTATAATAAAAATTACTAGGTTCATATTCTGAAATTAATGTTAGTGCTGTACCTTCCTCATCTTCTTCTAACATATAAGTCATTGCTGAATATCCTTGCTTCATTTCACTACCAAGTGAAATAATATGCGGTGCATCGTATTCAAGGATTTCTACTTCAGCCTCGAATATTTTCTTACCGACTTTTTGAACAGTAATATATTTATCTCCTACACGTGGATTCTCTTTATCCATATTTGAAGGATAGCGATTTTCTATTATAAACGTATTCCATTCTTTTATTTTTTCATCTTCTATTATATAGTCACATACAATATCCATTGGTGCTTTTATTACTATTTCAATTGCAAAACTCATTATACTGCCCCTCTCAAATACCCTATCCATTTCTATTTAACTAAATCATTATGCCATATTTTATATAGTGAAATACAAGTAGAATTTTAACTTTTTATTGTGAGGGGGATTCAATAAATAATCATTTTTTATTAATTTAAAAACTTATTCATACAAAATATTTTATTAAAGATACAACAATTAAAAACAAAGCCACGAGTAGTAAAGCAATCCCTATACTTCTATTTTCTTTTTCGTTATTTTTTAAATTTTGCACTCCTAAACTAACTAACATAATCCCTATAAGCGTTTGTAAAATTAGCATACTCTGTTCCGAAACATCATTCCAACTATAAATGGAATACCCCATTACAATAATTGCAAGTACAATCGTTAAGATCCTATTCATATGAAAATCCTTCCTATAAAAAAAGAAGCCACTAAGTTTCCTTAGTGGTTTTATTAACAATTTATATTTAGTAAAATTACTTTTTATGAGTTTGATATAAGTCAATAGAATTTCCTGGCCAATATAACTATGTATGTTAGCATACTTTTTCTTTATTCAGTCTACTTACAATTCCAACTATAAATTTATATTCAATCCTCTTCTTCTTAATCTTTTTAAATCCTTCTTTCGTATCAAAAATTAAACACGTTTTCCGAAACCACATTCGTACATATAGTGACTCAAAATAAATAGGTTTTATAATTCCTCGTTCTTCAAATTCAGTTCCATCTTTATTTTCGGTTTCTGTTCGAACGAACCACCTATTTCCGAAGCCAATTTCAATATACTTCACATAAGTCCCCCTTCCGGGAATTATTTTCTAACAATTCTATTATTTCCCCGGTAAGCGCACATTCCGACAGAACATGAGCCCACAAAGAAAAAGTAGATTACAAAAATCTACTTTATAGCTTATATTTCTGCATTCGTTTATAAAATGTACTTCGAGGAACATTTAACAGTTTTGCGGCTAACGAAACATTTCCGTTCGTCTTTTCTAACGCTTCAATCATGCTATCACGCTGTATTTTTTCGCGAAAATTCAATGTATGTTCTGTTTTATTTTCAACTTGTAACTCAAGTTGTTGTTGATTTCCCGTCATTGTTTGTATCAAAAAAGCGACTTGCTTTTCGCATATTCCCCGTCCTTGCGACAAAATGTAAATACGTTCTAATACATTTACTAGTTCCCGAATATTTCCGGGCCATGTATGTTGTAAAAATTGATTGTATATACTCTTTGGAAATACAACATTCCAATTCTTCCGTTCACAAAAGTGTTGTATAAAATATGGGATATCCTCTTTTCTTTCTATTAACGATGGAACATATAACGGATAAACGTGCAAACGATAATATAAATCTTGACGGAATTTCCCTTCTTCTACTAACCTTAGTAAATCTTTATGTGTGGCAGTAATAATACGAATATTTACTGGTACCTCTTTTGAACTTCCTATTGGAGTTATTGTGCGTTCTTGTAAAACACGCAATAAGGCTACTTGCATCTCTGGTGGTACTTCGCCAATTTCATCTAAAAACAGTGTTCCTCCATTCGCTTGTTCAAATTTCCCTTTATATCCTTGACGTCGCGCACCTGTAAACGCACCTTCAGCATAACCAAACAATTCACTTTCCATTAATTCTTTAGGCAAAGAACCGCAGTTAACAGCTATAAAGGGTCCGTCTTTTCTTGGACTATTTTCATGAATCGCTCTCGCGACATATTCCTTTCCTACTCCTGTCTCACCACATACATACACACTAGCATCAGTCGGTGAAACAAGCTTAATTTCTTCTAGTGTGTGTTGAAATGCTTTACTTGTCCCGGTAACTCCTGGAAAAGTAATTCCTTTTATAAATGTGAAAGCAGAATATGTATTCATTTGTTTGTTTTCCTTTAAATACATACATTTCCCGATCATTCTTTCATTACTATATACCGGTATCTCTAATTTAGTTTCCAATCCATGGTGCACTAAATCTTCAAGTTTCATTCTTGACCAATTAGTTACTCGTTCCCGAACGCTCTTACTCGCAGAAACGATAACATCACGATGATTACAAATAACTACTTGTTCATCACTATCAATGACATCTAAAAAACGATGGATTAAGTGTAATTCATTTTGATGAACTCTTATGCTACATTCACGTTCAATCGCATGTGCAATTGAAGTTACCATACCGAGCATATATGGATGCGAAAATTCAATTGGACAGGAGAAATCTAGAATACCAATTAATTTCCCGTCATCGTTATGAATAGGAGCAGCCGCACAACTCCAGCTATGAGATACCACGGAGTAATGTTCAGTACCACTTATCATAATAGCTTCTTCAATTTCTAACGCTGTTCCTATTGCGTTTGTCCCCACAGCTGCTTCCGTCCATTTTACACCTTCAATAAAATTAATATGTTTCGCTCGCTTTAACGTTTGTTTATTTCCACTTAAGGATAGGACATAACCATCTGGATCGATTAATAATGCCATCATTTGTAGTTCATCAATGGTTTTTCTCATATTTTGTATTTGGGGTAATGCTATATCAAGGAAAATTTCACTCTTTTTCTTTTGTTCTCGAAAAATATTAGAAGACAAAACTTTCTGACCTTTATTCATATGAGGATTAACATTAGCCTGTTTACATCGATGCCACGATTCTGAAATTCTTTGATTTATGCGATTTGAATCAAGAACACCTTCATTAACAAACTTTTTCCATGTATGTAAGTAAAACGGTGAAGCTAACATTGTATCATCTCCCTTTTAATTGTTTTGGAGATTTATAAAACATACTTTTATTATAAAACTGAATAAAAGCGTTTTCAATACAACTAGCAATACGACACAAATATGTTAATAATTTGAATATCCTAATGCACTTCTTTATTCTTTTTTAGTAGCACTATATTTTGTATAATGGATGCAAAGAAAATACATAACCAAAACCACTTTTGTGGATTACCATTTATAAAGAAAACAATCACGGCTATTGCAAATAAAATAGCGGATGCTAAACTAAAATATAATTTTGTTTTAATTTCTATTATCCCTCACCCCTCTGTTACTTTACAGTACATACTAACTCTTCATTTTTTATCTCTACTATGTACTCCTGTAAAACATATTCTTTCCCGCCATGGTTTTCATACCATTCATGTATTCCTTTAATATGCCTCTCGTCACTTCTAATTTTCGATTCTATTTCATTATACTGTTCATAACTATCATATTCCCATATGGCAAATACTTCAGACGTACCATTCTTATTATCTTTCATCCAGCGTCCTATTAGCCTAGAACCATGCTTTAATTGATTAGGTAAGTTCGTATTATTGAAATGATCATTAAATACTTCTATAAATTCATTTTTCACTACATAGTACTTCCTTCTGTAAAACATACTTCTTCACCTCTTTCATGAAAAGTATTGGTAAATCTTCCCATCACTACCGTATTATAATACTTTCCATCCGATAGTCTTTTGTCATTTTTCAAAATGCCTTCTACTTCAAAACCTAATTTTTTATAAAGATGAATAGCTTTCTCGTTTGTCTCTAATACTTGTAAAGATATTTTATTCACTGCATTTTCGTCAGCCCATTTAATAGATTGTTGTAATAGGCTCTTCCCCATTCTATATCCCCAAAACTCTTTTAAAATGCAAACGCCAAACTCCACTTTATGAGATAATCTCTTAAAATTTGATCCTTCACATCTTGAAAATCCAACGATTCGATTGTGCACTTCTGCAACTAAAAAGAGATTCTTAGTCTCTTCACTATCTGTTTTTATTATTTTTTGAAACCCTAGGTCATCTATAAATCCCTCTCCAGCATCTCTATCCATATTTTCAGTTTCTCCATCAATCTGAACTCTAATTTTCGATAACTGCTCAGCATCTTTCTCAGCTGCAGAACGAATTGTATAAGTTAATCCATTTATATAAAACTCTTGCTCTTTTACAATCATGTCAAACTCCTTTCAAATGAATATAATGGCGCTATTACAACTTGTTTACCTTGTTTCTCAAAGTCCTGAACAGTTTCTTTACTAGCCTCTTCGTCAGTTATAATAATGTCAATTTCTTTTAGAGACTCTCCTCTTATAAAACAATCTATTCCAAGTTTATTATGCGGAACTAAACAAATATTTCTTCTAGCAATTTCACTTACTCTTTTACTAAAATAAGCAACTTCAGGTGTTGCAGTACTAATACCTTGTAATGAAATGCCTCCACCTGTAGAGAAATAAAGATCAATAGAAAATCTACTTATCAATTCAGAGGCAAGTGTATCAGTAATATTCCCTGAAGGTTTTACTTTTCCGCCAATTAAATACGTATCAATATTCTTATATTCTCGTAGATAACCAGCTATTTCTATAGAATTCGTAATAACCGTAAATGATACTTCTGGTAAATATTTCAGCATCGCATTATGAACGGAAGCCCCACCAATAAAAATTGAATCACCTTCTTGTATATAAGATACCGCAACTCTTGCAATTGTGTCCTCATATATTGAGCTATCACTATAACGTTTAGCTGGTTCCGCAGCTAAGTTTCTCACTCGCGTAAGTTCAATTGCACCTCCGTGCGTTCTTTTTAATAAACCATCCTTTTCCATAATAGACAAATCTCTTCTTATAGAATCAATAGACATATCAAATCTTTCCGCAAGATCCTTTGCGACTACTCTTCCATCTGTATTAAGTAGCTCTAAAATTTTCTCTCGACGCTCTTCAGTAAACATGTCATCACCACCGTTATTGAAGATTCAGAAACTTAAACTTTATTTTAATTATATGCATGCCTCTTCCATTTTACAATATTTTCAATTCTTATTTATTCCGTTTTATACAGTCTTCTCCCTCTTTCTATCCTGTTAACTTGACAACCGAATAAATATATATCTGTATATTATGAAAAAATACTTCCATTCATCTTCCTATTGATGTAAAATTATTCCTATGTTTTACTTTTTAATACAGAAAGGGATTACTATGAAACCATTAATCAAAACGACATGTACAGCATTATTATTTACTGGAATATTAACAGGATGTAATAGCAATACTACATCAAAACAAGAAAAGAGCGCTCTCGAAAAGAATGCAATGCACTATGGGGAAATATTTAAAAACGAATACTATAGAGCAACTGTTGAAAATGCTAAATTCGAAAAAATAGACAAAGAGTGGCGTCTCACAGCTCGCGTTACTATAAATAACGCTCGTGTTGACGGACAAACGATAGATCTTTCAGAAATAAAATATTTCATAAAAGATGACAAAACGGGTGAAAAATACGAAGGTAAAGTTATACAAAATGAAAATGCTAAAAAAATTCCATCTGAATTTTCTTTAACTACTGACATTGAATTTAATATGAAAACTTCACCAAAAGATTTAAATAATATGTATTTATACATAGATAGCAAAGCAGCGCCGTTAACAGATACATATTGGAAGCTTGATAATTTAGTATCTAAATAGAAAGACCAGTCTTACATGACTGGTCTTTTACATTCATACATTTAACTTTCATTAACACTTATATTCATTTTCTAATAACAACTTGAATAACATCAGCTAAACCAGTGTGCCCTTTCCCTTCAATTCGCTCTTGTTCGCCATTAAAGAAATGAATTACCTTATGTTCTTCACACCAAGTAAGGATATCAATTGGATCATACAGCATATCAACATCTTTTGGTCCACCAGTACCATAGTTTATTTGTTTTTTTGAGTAAACTTCAAACATAATTAAACCACCAGGCTTTATCGTTTGTATCATTTTACCTAATATCATTTTTTTATAATCATCATGAAAATGTCCAAATACCATAATTGCTGCATCATATTCATTTTCTGGCAAACTATCAGCTAATAAATCTACTTTTTTTGTATGCACGTTTACGTTATGCTTCTCTGCCAATTTTTTTGTCTTCTCTAATCCATCTTCCGAATAATCAATAGCTGTTACTTCGTTCCCTTGTCTTGCTAGAAATACAGCATTTCTACCTTCTCCCTCCGCAAAAGCTATTACTTTATTGTGATTTGCTAAACGAAATGCTTGTTCTTTAATAAATGTATTAGGTTCTTCCCCGTAAAAATATTCATCTGATTTATATCGATCATTCCAAAATTTAGTCATCATCTTCTCTCCTTCTTCATATCATTTTCTAACTACAATTAAAGATATCAAAGAGTCTTTTTATCCTTAATTAATTTAAAAATAAAAGCAGATTAAAAATCCACTTTTATTTTTTTCGCAAGATCTACGATTTTTTGATTTCGTAACTCTTCTTCCATTTTCTCTTCTGCTGCAAGCATTACTTCATTAATTAAACATCCAGGTTTGTCATGTAAACAACATTCAAACAATGATGTTTTACCTTCAATTGCATGTATAATATCTAAAAATGAAATATCTTCCCAATTCTTACTAAGCGAGTAACCGCCCTTTGGACCAGATGATGAATGTATCATCCCTTCCTTCGTCAACTTAGTTAGTATTTTAGACAAGTACGTTGGTGAAACATTTTGCATTTCTGCTAATTGGTGAACACTAACTAACTTATTTGGTGTAGCCTTTGCCAGAAAAAGCATTGTATGAAGAGCATAATTTGTAGCTTTAGAATATTTCATAGTACAGCCCCTATTGTAGACTTCATGTATCTACAATAACTTTATTTTTTTATTATGTCAAACGTTTGTAATGCTCCATAAAAAATTATTTCTTCACAAGTAATACATCTGTCGCACAAATCGTCACTTCTCTAAATGGACAGTCGAATAAAACACCTAGTTCAAAACCATCTTCAGTAAGAGCTATTTCATGATATAACCACCAAGCATTTTCAAAGTTTTCCGGCATAGAACACTTTGCTACTCCTATAAAGGTTACTTCAAATTTATCAAATTCACTAAAAGTACCACTGCAATCTAATACGATAGACAAAGTATCTTCTGACTTTCTCTTTACTACTTTAATTACACTGTCGTGTAATGATGCCTTGTGTAACTGAACGACATTTGACGGAAGTTTTTTCTCAATGGAATTAAAATATTCTACGTATGATTGATCTAATTGTGCCACTCTTTTCTCATAATCTGTTGACCACTTTCGCATACGTTTTTTCAGTTCACCTGATGGGTATTCTGAATTAGTTGTGATGTTTTGTATAATTGAGTATATCGATTCAGGAAGGAACTTTAATAAATCTATTTTCCTTTTCTCAATTTCCTCCTTTAAACTTTCTATATCCATTTCCGACCATTCTTTTATAGAATCTATAAAACTTACAAATTCTAAAACTTGCATTTCTTTATACCAATCTCTTGTAAAATATTTCAATGACACCTCTCCTAAAACATCTTTACATCCAGTAAAAACAATATACCCACTTATTATATCATTCCAATAACCATTCTTTCTAAAGAAAAAATGTAAAACTGTAAATATTCCGCCTATTATTTCTAAAACTTCAGAATATTTACAAAAGTATAAAATTAGAATACATTTTAGCTGTACAAGATTCACCTGTACAAAAATTCAAACAAAAAGGGATGGTTATATGTTGAAGAAATTAGTAGCAGGGACATTAGTAGCGGGTTTTGCACTAACTGGAGGACTAGGTGCGGTAAGTGCTGAAGAAAAAAGTAACACAATTAAGTCATTTGATTATTTAAAAGTGGATGAACAAAATGTTAATTCATTTGCAAAATTAAGTGAGCAGGATAAAAAAGATATCCAAATTACTATGGTATTACCAGAGCAAAATGAAAATGGAGATTGGCTAGCTTATGGTTTTACTAGCCGTGAAACATTAGATGCGTATATTGAAAAGGATAAAAAAGCAATTAAAAATAAAATTAATCCTTTAGGTAGCGGTGCTGGTAGTACTGATTTTTATGAACATAAAGATAAAGGTGGACAATATATTTACTGGAGTAGCGGCTTTAAAAACTTACCATCTAGCTGGAATGACAGAATTTCTTCTGTAAGTACAGCGTCACCTTCTGCAAGTTATTCAACTACACTTTGGGAGCACACTTCAACACAAGGATATGGAAAAGGCGTTTTATTTAAACATGCTGATTGGTACGGTAAAACTGCTAATTTAGCTGCTGATTGGAACGATATTACTTCAGCGATTGAAATTAAATAGTAATAAGATATTTAATTTCTTCTATAAAAATTCAAACCACTATTCTCTCTTTCATTTAGAGAATAGTGGTTTATCATATTTCTATTTAAGCATGTACAGCATGTCCTACTGCTTGCATTAACGCTTCATGAATCGCCTCAGATAAAGTTGGATGTGCTGCAATATAATCTCTCATTATATCAGCGGTAACTTCTGTATGAATCATTACGGTTCCTTGACCAATAAGTTCAGTTGCATAAGGACCGATAATAGAAATCCCTACAATTTCTTGGTATTTAGGTTCTACAATGACTTTTACTTTACCTACTTGTTCTCCTAAAATAAGAGCTTTTCCGTTCGCTGTAAAAGGAAATTCTCCGATGAGGATATCACCATATTGTTCTCTTGCACCTTTTTCACTTAACCCTACACTAGCTATTTCTGGAGCTGTGTATATACAACGGGGCACAGCGTGATAATTTACTTTCACGTCTTCTCCGCTTGCGTGTAATGCTGCTGTCGTTCCTTCATGGAAGGCAACGTGAGCAAGCTGAATTCCACCGATTACATCACCAGCTGCGTAAATATGCGATACGTTCGTTTGCATATGTTCATTCACAGAAATCCCTTTATTTGAAAACTGAACCCCTGCCTTTTCTAATCCTAATTGTTGCACTCGTGGTTTTCTTCCTACAGAAACAAGAACAAATTCTGGAGTTACTTCGTGAGTAATTCCCTCGTACTCAAATGAAGCTTGCTTCTTATAGTTATTTAATCCTTTTAAAACTGCTCCCGTAAAAATTTTCACACCATCTTTTTCTAATTTCTCTCTTAAAATATTCGCGATATCTTCATCTTCACCAGGTAGTAATTGCGGTGCCATTTCAACTATCGATACTTTTGTGCCAAGTCTACTATAAATACTTGCAAACTCACATCCTATTACACCACCGCCAACGATTAACAATGAAGATGGTACACTCTCAAGAGACATGGCATGGCTACTATTTAAAATCCATTTTCCATCGAACGGAGCGAATGGTAATTCTGTAGGTTCGGAACCAGATGCGATAATAAAGCTCTCTCCATCAACTACTTCTTCTTTATTTCCTTGTACAACTCGCACACGATGATCCGTTTCGAATTTCGCTTTTCCTTTTACAACTTTAATTTTATTTTTCTTCATTAAATATTGTATTCCTTGGACGAGTTGCATTACGATTTGTGATTTTCTCGCCTGTATTTGATTCCAATCAATTGATATACTTCCTGTATTAAGCGTAACTCCATAATCATTCGCTTTTCTCACAATGTCATGTATTTCAGCACTTTCTAATAGTGATTTCGTAGGCATACAACCAACATTTAAACACGTTCCGCCAAGTTCAGCTTCATCAATAAGAGTGACACCTTTGCCATTTTGAGCCGCGGTAATTGCCGCTACATATCCAGCTGGTCCGCCTCCAATTACAACTAGTTTACTCATTCTCTCACCTTCTCTTTATAAAAGAATTGTTATAGGTTCTTCTAAATAATGTTTAATTGTGCGTAAAAATGCAGCTGCTGGTGCACCGTCTAGTACACGATGATCGAATGTTAAACTTAAAGGTAACATACTACCTTTTTTTAATTTTTTCCCTTTATATACAGGAACATGTTCAATTGCGCCAATACCTAAAATGCCAGTCTCAGGTGTATTTAATACAGGTGTGAAATATTCAATACCAAAGCTACCTAAATTACTAATTGTAAATGTCGTTCCGTGCATATCATCACTACTTAAGCTACCTGCTCGCGCCTTTTGTGCCACATTCTTAATCTCTTTAGACAATTCTACTAAAGATAAATTATTTGCAAAGCGAATAGCTGGAACGATTAACCCTTTTTCTAATGCGACTGCCATGCCTAAATGCACATGTTCAAATTGATGAATTGCATCATCTATATAAGCGCTGTTCATTTCTTTATGCTCTCCAAGTGCTAATACAGCAGCACGCGAGACGAAATCCGTAATGGTTAATTTATTATCATATCTTTTTTGTACAACTTTCGCTATTTCTTTATGTAAAGCAACTAAATCTGTTACATCTACTTTCATCGTTAACGTTAATTGTGCGCTATTTTGTAAGCTTGCGTGCATACGATTTGCGATCGCTTTACGCATACCAGTAACAGGAATCACGTTACTTTCTTCTTGTTCAGATATTTCCGGAACGATTCCTCTTACCTCAAGTGCTTTTAATACATCTGCCTTTGTAATCCTTCCGCCAGGACCTGTACCAACTAACACCTTGATACCTAAATTTTCAGACTTTGCAATTTTCTTCGCTACAGGTGAAATTTTAATTCTTTGCTTGGCTACTTCTTTCCCATTTGGTTCTTGATTTTGTACATTTTGTACTTCTATATTAAATGTTTTTTCTTCTACCACATGTGTGCTTTCCTGCATTTCTACTTTTTCATTCGGTTTACCGATGTAGCAAATTACAGTACCAGGCGGCACCCCTTCATCTTCACTTACAGCTATATCAAGCACCGTACCATCAGCTGGCGCTTCAATTTCCGTTTCAATTTTTTCTGAATTAATACTAGCAATTAGTTCTCCTTTTGCTACATTATCGCCTGCTTTAATATTCCAGTTCGTAATAATACCTTCTTTCATCGCCATACCTAACTTTGGCATTACAACTTCTACAGCCATACTGCTCTCTCCCTTCTCATCGTTCCATTACACATGTAATAAAGATTGGTCTCCGATCATTTCTGATATAGTTTCAATTACTTTTTCTGGCGTTGGCAAATACAACTTTTCAAGTGGTGGCGAAAACGGAACAGGTGTATGTGGTGCTGTAATTCGTTTAATAGGTGCATCTAGCAAATCAAATCCTTTATCCGCTACAATTGCCGCGATATCTGTTGCGATACTACATCTTGGGTTTGCTTCGTCAATGACGATAAGACGATTTGTTTTTTCAACAGATGCTAAAATCGTATCTTCATCAAGTGGTGATAAAGATCGTGGATCGATTACTTCTACTTCAAGCCCCTTTTTCGATAATTGCTCAGCAGCTGCAAGCGCCGTATGAACTTGTTTTCCAATTGCGACGATTGTTACATCAGAACCTTCCCGTTTAATATCGGCTTTCCCTAATGGAATTGTATAGTATCCTTCTGGCACTTCACCTTTCATGTTGTAAAGTGTTTTATCTTCAAAGAAGATTACTGGGTCATCGTCTTCAATTGCTGCTAATAATAAGCCTTTTGCATCATACGGCGTGGAAGGAACAACAACTTTAATACCTGGTATGCTCGTAAATAATGCGTACAAACTTTGTGAATGCTGAGCTGCTGCACTAAAACCAGCGCCATGCATCGTACGTACTGTAACAGGTACTTTTGCTTTACCTCCAAACATATAACGGAATTTCGCACCTTGGTTTAATACTTGGTCAAGACAACTACCGATAAAATCATTAAACATTAACTCAGCTATCGGACGTAACCCAGTTGCAGCAGCTGCCATCGCGGCTCCCATATAACCCGCTTCAGAAATTGGTGTATCCAATATACGATTTCGACCAAACTCTTGTACAAGTCCTTTCGTAACACCAAGAACACCGCCCCATGCTTCATCATCTTGCAAATGATCAACTTGTGCACCACCTGCAACGTCTTCTCCTATTAAAATTACATTTTCATCACGGCGCATCGATATTTTCATCGCTTCATTAATTGCAGTTGACATACTTACTGTTCTAGTCATAATTTTTCACCCTCCTCTTATTTATAAGAAACATAAACATCTTTTAATAATTCTTCATCATCTGGATACGGACTATTTTCACTAAACTCAATTGATCTTTGTACTGCCTCATCTACTGGCTTTTCCATATCCACAAGTTCAGACTCAGTTAATAAAGCTTCATGAATTAAATGCTTACGAAAATTCACAATTGCATCTTTTTCATTTAAATGTTCTTCTTTTTCTTCTGATGTTTTATATGTTTGCGCTTCACCTTCGAAATGACCGTAATTACGATATGTCATACATTCAATAATTGTTGGACCATCACCATTACGCGCACGTTCCACTGCTTCTGCAGCAGCTTTATATACAGCTAGAAGATCTTTTCCATCTACTTGAACACCTGGAATATTATAAGCTTTTGCACGATCAGCAATAGAATCACAACTTGAAGCATATTCAAATGTAGTTGCTTCACCGTAACCGTTATTTTCTGCGATAAAAATAACTGGTAACTTCCAAATCGCCGCTAAATTAACCCCTTCATGAAATGTCCCTTCATTATTTGCTCCGTCACCGAAGAAGCAAACACTTACATCTTTTGTTCCTTTATATTTAGCTGTTAATGCTGAACCGCAAGCAAGTGGGAAACCGCCGCCTACAATGCCATTCGCACCTAGCATTCCTTTATCTAAATCGGCAATATGCATGGAACCGCCTTTTCCTTTACATAATCCTGTCGCTTTCCCGAAAAGTTCAGCCATCATACCATTTAAATCACAACCTTTTGCGATACAATGTCCATGACCTCTATGTGTACTTGTAATACTGTCACTATCCGTTAAGTGGGCACATACACCAACTGCTACTGCTTCTTCACCTGCGTATAAATGAACGAAACCAGGCAAAACGCCTTGCGCGAACAATTCATGCACCTTATCTTCAAACTTACGAATCTCTAACATTTTTTCGTACATCCAACGAGCTTGTTCTTTCGTAATTTCATTCCCTTTACTTTCAGTTGTTTTTAACATGTCCAGCCCTCCTATTTTCTTGTTCGTCTTTTATATTGCAAGTACCGTGCCAAATTCTAATCCTTGCTTTAATAGGTTTTCGCTTTTCTTTCATAATAAAAAGTGGACAAAATGAGACATTTGTCTCGTTTTGTCCACTTTTGTTCACCTAATTTGAGAACTATTATCTTATTTATTATCAAAGCTCTGCTGTAATTTTCGGATGTAAATAATTTGCCCAATATGATATGCATTATGAGTTGTTACATTCGCTAACACTTCCCACCATTTTGCAGAAACAGGAAATCCCACTACATCACTTTCAACCTTTTCTTCATTTATGAGAGTTTGCCATTGTAGCAGTTTTTCTAGTAGTTTTTCCCGTAATTCATCGAAAGTTTGATTATCTGAAAGCATAAAACTTTTATTATTATCTCCTATAGCGGGTACTGCATTAACATGTGATTCTTTATACCTAGTTTGCCACGTAGAGTTCCAATACAGTAAATGTTGTACAATTTCGGCTATACTATTACACTCTTCATTCGGTTTCCAGAAAGCTTCCCTCTCAGATAAATCCTTAACTGCATCTGAAAATGGCATATACCAACTGGGATCATTCGCATTTGCTAATAACTGATCTGCTAATACATCTTTCACATGGACCATTTTTCTTCCCTCATTTCATTATCATATTAATATACACTACTCTATATACGCTCATTCCCTATAATCCCCTTTTTTGCATACAAATTGATTTCATACTGAATGTAAGAATAATAGATTTTCTTATCATAACTCGTTATGATAAAAGAAAAAGAAAGCTGGCGAAAAATGAATAAAAAAATCGCAATAATTACAGGAGCCTCAAGTGGATTTGGACTATTAACTACACTCGAACTCGCAAAAAAAAATTATTTAGTTATCGCTACAATGCGAAACCTTGAAAAACAAGTGCGCTTAATATCTCAAGTTACTCAACTTAACTTACAGCAAAATATAAAAGTTCAACAATTAGATGTAACCGATCAAAATTCTATACATAACTTCCAATTATTTTTAAAAGAAATACAAAAAGTAGACCTTCTTGTTAATAATGCAGGATATGCAAATGGCGGCTTTGTAGAAGAAATTCCAGTAGAGGAATACCGTAAACAATTTGAAACAAACCTATTTGGAGCTATATCAATTACCCAGCTTGTCTTACCGTATATGAGAAAACAAAGAAGTGGAAAAATCATTAATATAAGCAGCATTAGCGGTCAAGTTGGATTCCCTGGTTTATCTCCTTATGTATCTTCAAAATATGCATTAGAAGGCTGGAGTGAATCGCTTCGCTTAGAAGTAAAACCTTTCGGAATAGATGTTGCTTTAATTGAACCAGGTTCTTATAACACAAACATATGGGAGGTTGGGAAACAACTAGCTGAAAACCAATCTGATACAACATCTCCTTACAAAGAGTATATGGATAAAATACAAAAACATATTAATAGCGGTAGTAATACATTTGGTAATCCGATAGATGTTGCTAATAAAATTGTTGAAATTGCTGAATCTAAGCGTACAAATTTACGATATCCAATCGGTAAAGGTTTGAAATTTATGATTTTTGCGAAGAAGATTCTTCCTTGGAAATTGTGGGAATACCTTGTTTTGAGAAGCTTTAAGAAGATGTAATCAACTTTTTGAAAACTATTTTGAAAGGGATGCTAATTAAATGTTAGGTTTACCGTATGGGAAAGTGTTTTTAGTGCCGTGGACTGAAGAATGGGAAATTGAGTTTATGAAAGAGAAACAACTCATTGAGGAACAAATTGGCGAACATATTTTAGCGATACACCATATTGGTAGTACTTCTATTCCATATTTAAGTGCAAAGCCCATTATTGATATAGCAATTGAATTAGAAAATTATACGGACGGTATACATTGTATTAAAAAGTTAGAACTACTAAACTATAAATATAGAAAAGAAGTATTACCCGAAAGATACTATTTTAATAAAGGTGAACCAAGAACTCATCAAATTCATATGTATGAACAAGGGAATACATATTTAATAGAACAATTACAATTTCGTGATTACTTAATAGACAATAAAACTGCACGCATGCAGTATGAACAGTTAAAAATTCAACTTTCACAAGCTAATCCTACTGATAAACATAAGTATGCAGAGGATAAAACTAATTTCATTACATCTATATTAACTAAAATAAATGTTTAAATAAACAAGAAACCATTTAGTAGTAAATGGTTTCTTGTTTATTAGTTATTTCATTATTTGTACTATCAAATTTTTATTATACAGCAGGTGGAAAGAAGTAAAATAGTATCGAAGTCATAAAAATAAACGTGAATACCCCAATTACCGAAAATATATATTCTTTCGACTCTCTATCATACTTCCATTCCATCAATGCTCTTAAGATTAACGTCCCACCTAAATAAGTAAAAATGACATAAGCAATATTAATACTTTCAAATTTAAAGATAAATATAAAGCTAGTTATTAAATAAATAAAAAGTAGTCCTATTTCCAATTTTTTATGTAAACTATTTACATGTTTCTTATATCCCCAAAAACCACCCTTGGGCATATTCAATTTTTTTCTTAAAAACTTATCGAGAAAATAGATAGCTATACAAAAAACAATAGTTATAATCCAAAAAGTAGAAGCTCCCATTTTCACCCCTCCTATTATTTCATTTAATTACTTGAAATAAATTGGACTATATTACGGTTATCCCCTTCTAAATAACTTATGATGCCTTCAGGATATGTCAGCTTCTCCTGTAATTCCTCTAGACTTTTCCAAATTAATATAATATCCTCATGCTCTTTATGCCTTATTTCATTTGTAATGATTTTTTCAACAGTCCCCCAATGTATCAATGTACAATGATGACCTTTTTCGTTGTCCCACTCAAAAATCTGTTCATTTACAATTGCTAACTCTTGAACATCAACTTTCAAATCGTACT
Source organism: Bacillus cereus ATCC 14579 (assembly GCF_000007825.1). NCBI lineage: Bacteria > Bacillati > Bacillota > Bacilli > Caryophanales > Bacillaceae > Bacillus > Bacillus cereus. The sequence continues at coordinate 2,755,881 of NC_004722.1, forward strand.
CTTCTATTAACTCTCGAATTATTGCTTCTTTTGACGTTTCACCAAATTCAATAGAGCCACCTGGAAAACGATAAAATGATTCATTTTCATCGCATTGTACAAGTACTTTAGAATGATCTTCATTTAAAATCATTGCTTCAGCACGTAATTTAGGATTTTTCATTTTGTCTCCCCATTCATTCCACATATAATTAAATCCACTAGGTATAAAAGAAAAGATTAAGCATAATTCCTGTTATTACTAATAGCGGAACCGCTCCTAAAGAAATGACATATTCCCTCGATTCTTTATCAAATTTCCACTCCATAAATGATTGAAGGCAGTATAAAGTTATTAAAAATAAAATGGGTAAATTACTAATATAAACGGGATTTAAAGTAGCACATATCATCGTAACAATTATATAAGAAATAATAAGAGCCCTAGTGCCCCATTTATGAAAGTTGTTTACATATTTACTATTCCAGTCTGTTTGTTTCGGTATATTTAGTTTTTTCCTCACTACTTTTTCAAAAACAACTAAGGATATAATCCATACTATTAATAAAATTCCTTTAACCCAAAACAGTGATGTTTCCTCCTTTACCTTTTCTCCGGCTGATCACTCGGATACGTAGCATGCCTTTTATTTTCTACGTCCCAACTAATAATTGTCGCACTATCACGTCCCAACTGATGATGCACGTGTTCTAAAACATTGTGAATATTTTCTTTAAGTGTTTTATCATTTCTATTCATAGCATTATACAAATTTACAGGTGTTTCATATCGGCGTTCCCCGCATTCTAATACACCATCTGTCACCATTACAATTCGGTTCTTTCCAGTACGTAATTCACGAATACCTGATGAATAGCAAGGCACAGGTAAATCAAATGTGTTTACATTTCCAATCCATTCGTAAAAATGACGTTGATTTAATGCATATTGTCCTAACTTATGTAACTCTTCATGAAATACATACACTAAACAATCACCGATAGAAAGCCACCATATATAATTTTCTTTCCTTACACATAGTAAGCAAGCTGTTTCACCTTTAATTTTTTTGCACTTTTCCTTTAATGAAGATGACTGAAAAATTGTCAGTATATGATTTTCAATAGATTGAAACACTGTATTAATTGATTCATTCAAAATTACTTTTATATTTTCATATTCTTTTTCGATTGTATTTACTACTAAATCAACACTTTTTGCACTATTATGTCCATCTAATATAGCTGCAAATTCCCAATCACCATTTGACCAAACTAACGCACCATATTCGTTCTTTTTTGCTCCGGCACTAATATTCCCACCATATGCACCGAGCACGATATCACCATATTGCTTTACCGAAATTTCGTCTAAACACATTTCTCTACTTCCAACCCATGAATGTTGTCTATTATTTGTTGTATGCATATTCACTCACCATATACTCTCGTATTCTTTCGCATAGTTTTTTGATTTTCGCTGCTTCACCATATGGTGCGCCGGTCCATTTCGCTATCTCGGTTGGTGACCAAAACTCTTTTGGTGTATTTGCATAACGCGGTATGATATGCATATGCATATGTGGTACACCATTCCCTGAAACAAAAGTGTAAATATGCTCTGCACCTTCGCTTTCTTTTAGCGCTTTACTTACTCTACTTGTTATAAGTCCGAACGCTTTCGCTTCTTCATCTGTTAGTTCAGCGAGGCCAGGTACATGCCTTTTTATATCTATCATTACATAACCCAAGTATGTTTCTTCACTATCCCAGTGGACATGTCCAACGTAAAGCAGTTCATCTTCGTAAATAGCTCCACCTGGAACTATAATATTTCCTTTATGCTTTTCACAAATAAAACAGTTTAGTTTTACTTGATCGTTCGTTGACATATTCATCACCATCCTTTTCATATATAATATCATAAAAAAAGGAAAAACAGGATTTATATTCCGAAGATTCACTCTTTTGATACAGCAATTTTTGAAATGAATTTAAACCTCATTATTTCTTCAAAAACGCAATCCCAATTACGATCCCAATCACAATTCCGATTACTAAATTATTTGTAAAATAACCTTGGAATACACCGATTACAACTCCTATACCAATACCTATTGCCAAAGCATCATTTCTTTTTTTATTTTTAGCTAAAATTGCATCTCCTCCCATCATTTCTCGCTAAACAACATACACTTACTTGAATGTATTAATATATTCACTATCTCACTTGAACATTTCAAAAAAATGTACTTTAACTTCACATATAATATTTTCCATTTTCTGTACATACTCCTTTTATATTGAAAAATTTTCAAGTAACTATTAATTATACATAGGCATTTACTATAAGAAAGCTTCGTAATTTATTGAAGGAGGAACAATTCAAATGTATCCTCATTGGAATCCAAATATAAATCAACAGTATGTTTATTCCCCCCATCCCGCAAGGAATACATTGCATCATGATTCACAATATATGATGCATCATATCGCAAGTCTTGAAAGTCAATTAACTAAATTAATCTCATTAATCGAGGAAAATAATCAATTCATCAAATCAATGGAACAACAACAAAACCAAGTTTGTGCACCAGCTGGAGGTTCTGTTATCGTTCATATGTAATCTAGATACAATAAAAAACACACTTTGTATTATAAAAGTGTGTTTTTTGGTCATTATTTTCTTTTCGTATGGAACCCTTGTGTAATTCGATCTAATATAATTGCGATTACTACGATAGCTAATCCAGCTTCAAATCCCATTCCGATATTAACTTGTGTTACAGAGCGATATACATCAACTCCAAGCCCTGGAGCTCCTACAAGTGATGCTGTTACAACCATCGATAACGAAAGCATAATGCTTTGGTTCACACCAGCCATAATCGTTCCGGTTGCAAGTGGTAATTGTACTTTAAATAGTTTTTGTGATGCTGTGGATCCAAACGCATTCGCTGCTTCAATTAAATCTTCTGGAACTTGTCTAATTCCTAAGTCAGTAAAGCGAATTGTCGGTGGCATTGCAAAGATTACCGATGCAATAATTCCAGGTACTACACCAACTCCGAAAAATGTAATCGCTGGAATGAGGTATACGAATGCCGGCATTGTTTGCATAAAATCTAATGTTGGCTTTAAAAATTTTGAGAAACGCTCATTTTGAGATGCTAATATACCAATTGGAATTCCGACAATAATTGAAATAATAACAGACGTAAGTACGAGTGCTAATGTTTGCATCGTTTGTGCCCAGTAGTTAATATTCAAAATGAATAATAATCCAATAAGCGTAAAAATGACTAAAGATAATTTCCTCGTTGTGTACCAAATGAAGAAACACAAGATAATAATCATCAATATGGCAGGTATTATTGTTAAAAAATTAGTGAGTAAATCAACGAATCCACCAATAATATAAGAGAATCCTCGGAATAAGCCTTCAAAGTGCTCATATAAACTTGCAACAAATGAGTCGACCCATTCCCCTAATGGAATACGTGGTATACTATTCATCGTCTTTCACCTCTTCCTCAATGTTTCCTGCAAGAGCTTGAATGACACTTTCACGTTTAATAATTCCTCTTAGCCTTTTCTTCTCATCGATTACTGGTAAGGGATATTTCATCTCTGCCATTTTTGCATATGTCTCTTCCAGTAAAGTATCCAAATACACATGCGGAATATCATTAAGTAATAAATCAGCAATCGGCCACTGTTTTTGTACTGCTTTACTCGCATCATCCGCAGTTAATATACCTAAAAACTCATACTTTTTGTTTACAACATATACAGTTGAGACGCCTGCATTCCTCATAATTTGAAGAGCCACACGAGGTCCACGATCAATTAATAAAGTTTCTGGTCGTTTTAAAATAGACTCAGCCGTAATTACTTTTCCTAAATTCACGTCCGCAACAAACTTTTCTACAAATTCATTTGCGGGGCTCATCATAATTTCTTCTGGCGTTCCAATTTGGACGATTTCTCCATCTTTCATTAATGCGATACGATCTCCAATTCGAAGCGCTTCATCTAAATCATGCGTAATAAATATAATCGTTTTTTCCATTTTATCTTGTAACTCTAACAATTCATCTTGCATTTCTTTTCGAATAAGTGGATCTAATGCACTAAATGACTCGTCCATTAGTAATACATCTGGATTATTCGTTAGTGCCCTTGCGATTCCAACGCGCTGCTGCATACCACCACTAAGTTGACTTGGATAATTATCTTTATGATGATCGAGTCCTACTAACTGTAGCGATTCTAACGCTTTTTTCTCTCGCTCTTCAACCGGAACTCCTTGTATTTCTAAACCATATGCAACATTTTGTATAACTGTACGATGCGGAAATAGAGCGAATTTCTGAAATACCATACTCATTTTCGTTCTTCTTACTCTCCGTAACTCTTCTTTTCCCATCGTTGCGATGTCTTCACCATCTATGTATATATGACCTGCAGTTGGTTTAATCAATTGATTTAACATACGAACTAGCGTAGATTTCCCGCTACCAGACAAACCCATAATAACGAAAATCTCTCCAGAGTAAACTTCAAACGTTGCTTTTTTCACCCCAACGTTCATTCCTGTCTCTTTTAAAATTTCCGATTTACTTTTTCCTTCTTTTAATAAGGAAAGGGCTCTTTGCGGATGTTTCCCGAATACTTTTGTTACGTTTTCAACACGCACCTTTGTATTATCCATGTCACTACTCCTTTTCTACCCATCTATTCACATAGTGTTGCGATTTTACAAAGAAATATTACATAAAAATGACATTCATAAGATTTCTTTAAAATTCTCGTTTCCGTTCATAATAAGAATGCTTACTTATACACTTATTTTATAAGGCAAACGTTACTTAGGAGGTTTTCGATGCGAAAGAAAATTTGGTTTATATGCCTTGCATTATTTATTACTATGATTTTCACTTCATGTAATGCAACAAATGCAAATTCGAAAGGAAAAATTAAACTTGGTGTAACAAGTTGGAAAGAAAATATTGCAACTGCAAACATGTGGAAAGTTTTATTAGAAGAAAAAGGCTACAAAGTTGAGCTCATGTATTTAGAAAAAGCCGCAATTTGGACTGGTGTCGCTCGTGGCGATGTTGATGCGAATGTAGAAGTATGGCTACCAGTTACAGATAAACCGCTAAACGATCGTTATAAAGATGATATTGTCTTAAAATCAAAATGGTACGAAGGTACTGGACTAGGTTTAGTCGTCCCTTCTTATATGAAAAACATAAACAGTATCGAAGATTTAAATGCTCATAAAAATGAACTAGATAATAAAATTGTCGGTATCGAACCCGGTAGTAGTCTTATGAATTTAACGAATAAAGCAATGAAAGAATATGATATAAAACTAAAACTTGTCCAATCTTCTGAAGCTGCGATGATGAGTGAACTAAAGAAAGCATATACAAAAAAGAAACCAATCGCTGTTACGCTTTGGAATCCGCATTGGGGTTTTTCAGAATTTGACTTAAAATATTTAAAAGACCCTAAGAAAGTATATGGTGAAAAAGATGACATTTATTACTCCGTTCGTAAAGGTTTCGAAAAAGATCACCCAGATGTTATAAAATACTTTGATAAATGGAAAATGAACGATGAACAGCTCGGTACGTTAATGGTCATGTTAAATAAAACAAAAGATCCTGAAGAGGCTGCGCGAAAATGGATTAAAAAAAATCAAGCATTAGTTGATGAATGGGTAAAGGATTAATAAAAAGGCTAGAGAATTAACATATCCTCTAGCCTTTTTCATCTTATTTTTTCGTAACAACGTCATCTACAATCCCATATGCCTTCGCTTCTTCTGCAGTCATAAAATAATCTCTTTCTGTATCATGTGCTACTCTTTCAATCGGTTGGCCTGTTTTTTCTGCAATCATTTTATTAATATCATGCTTTAACTTTAATATTCTTTTCGCAGTTATTTCAATTTCTGTTGCTTGCCCTTGTGCACCACCAAGCGGCTGATGAATCATAATTTCACTGTTAGGGAGCGCAAACCGTTTTCCTTTTGCTCCTGATAATAATAACAATGCACCGAATGATGCCGCAAAGCCCATGCATAGCGTTTGCACATCTGGTTTAATTAAATTCATCGTATCTAATATTGCAAAACCTGCTGTCGTTGAACCTCCTGGGCTATTGATGTATAAATATATATCTTTTTCTGCATCTTCTGCTTCTAAAAATAATAATTGCGCTACGACACTACTCGCTACTTGATCGTTAATTTCTGAGCCGATAATAATAATGCGGTCTTTTAATAACCTTGAATATATATCATAGGAACGTTCTCCTAATTTTGTTTGTTCTACTACATATGGAATTGTATTCATTTTAAATTCCTCCAATACTTGTTATGCTGCGCAAAGCATACAACTGTAGGAAGAAGGGTTTTTCACATTAAATAATAACACTGGCTGTTTAGATGGTAACTTAGTAAAATCTATTGTCGGAAGAAGTTTCGTTAACAATTCTGGTCTTTCCTCACGAATAGATGTTACAACAACTTCAATATCCTCTGTGAATTCGACTATCTCAATCCCTTCTTCACTTACAGTTTTCAGCCTATTTCTACTTCGAAATAAAGAAGCCTTTACTGCACCTTCTGATACAGAACACACTTTAGCAATATCAGCGATACTATATTGAAAAACATCTTTTAATAATAAAATTGCGGATTGCTGTACATTTAATGAAGACAATACTTTCCCTACCATTTCATGCAAATCTGCAATGTTCTCATGTGGTTCTTCAAAAGTGATTTGTTCTCTTATTTTTTCATGAACAGACTTAGACTTTATCTGATCTAACCAACGATTTCTTGCTATTTTATAGACGAGTGTCATACAAATATCTTTATTTCTATATTTTTGAAGCACTTTACACACTGTTTCTTGGGCGAGATCTTCCCCATCCCATTTGTTTTTCGTTAAAAAAGTACAGTATCTTTTTAACTCTCCATATTGTTCAATTAAAAAGTTTATATTTGAATGATTCATATCGATATGGTTCTTTAAAACATGAGTTACTTTTGTGCACAAAATAACCACTCCTTTTCAGCGCTTACTTAATAAACGATTCAACATTAAAAAAAGTTACGGGGATATAAAAAAATAATGTTTATGTTCAATAATTCGCGGTCATAAATATGTTATGTACAATTTTACGTGAGGAGGAACAAATTTGCCAAAATTAACAATTGAAGGTGCGGGAACTTTTGATGTGAAAGAAGGAACAAAGTTAGTATTAGCAATTGAAGATAGCGGTGTCAACATTCTTCATCGTTGCGGCGGGAATGCACGTTGCACAACTTGTAGAGTAGAAATACTAGCAGGTGATTTCTGTGAAGCGAGTGCGAATGAGAAACATGCAATGACGGAAAAAGGAATTGAAGATCATTTACGATTATCTTGTCAAATGCGTGTACATAAAGATATAGTCGTTCGTCCGGTACTTACAGTTGAAAATTCAGGTCTTGATGCTGGGCCACGTCCGGCGGAGTAAAGCGATGAATTTAAAACAGCTCGCTGGCGAATATGCTGCTAACTTTGTAAACGATGGCATGAAAATTGGGCTTGGTACAGGTTCTACTGTATATTGGACAATACAAAAATTAGGTGAGCGTGTAAAAGAAGGATTATCATTTCAAGCTGTACCAACATCAAAGGAAACTGAAGCATTAGCACAGCAACTAAATATCCCCCTAATTTCGTTAAACGACGTACAAAGTCTTGATCTTACAATTGATGGAGCGGATGAAATTGATTCAAATTTACAACTTATAAAAGGCGGTGGCGGTGCATTACTTCGTGAAAAAATCGTTGCCTCTTCCTCTAAAAAACTAATTATCATTGCT